>CAZNVH010000081.1:0-189963 GCA_964576525.1 uncultured Enterobacteriaceae bacterium | reverse complement strand
TTTCCCCCCGGCCTCCTTCGGAAGAAAGCGCAGATTGTCACCCTCCCGGTATCCCAACTTTCGCAACGTCTCCACAAAGACGGGATACTCATTCTGGACCTGCAGACGATTGGGCACGAGTAATCCAATCGATCTGACCGGCTGATTGGTCTGCTGGGCGGTCACCTGAAGCGATGCAGCGAGCATCACACCGGCAACGAGTAACGAAACTGAGCGTGTCATCAGTCGTGCCACCGAACGTGAATTAGGTGTGAAAACAGGCGGAATGCAAACCGCCAAATTGTAATCGGGAGAAAGGATCTGTTTGCCAGGGGCGCGTCTCATGCTTGCCCCAGCCAGTCGCCCACGACCTGGTTGAAGCGCCCGGGCTGGTCGGACATTACCCAGTGCCCGGTGTCGAATTCCACCACCTGGTTGCCTTTGCGCGCCGCGAGCTCGTCGGCCCAGGCCGGCGAGTGGAAGCGGACGCGCTTGCGCCTGCCGTAGACGAAGAGCATGGGGCAGGCGGGACGGAACGGCCGTCCGTGGCGGCGATAGGAGCGCTCGCCGCCGTACCAGAGGACGAAGTAGGGATAGCCCATGCAGGAGCTCATGGGTCCTTCGTCCGATGGGCAGCCCGCCGCGCGCGCCATGGCGCGCGTCATCCAGTCGCCGATCGGCCCGCCGAGGAGCCAGGCGAGGGCGAGCCAGTTCTGGTACGCGAACACGATCAGCCGTTCGCGCGGCGTGAGGACGCGCCGCAGCGACGACGGGTCGCCGATGTCGACGCCGACGATCTTCGCCACCCGCTGCGGGTGGCGCACGTAGAACTGGTAGCCGAAGGCGCAGCCCCAGTCGTGCAGCATCAGGATGACCTTGCGCTCCGGGCAGAGCCACTCGACCAGCCGCAGCAGGAAGCCGCAAAGCTCGTCGAGCGAGTAGGCCTGGCGCGCCTTGTCCTTGTCGAACCCGGGCAAAGTGAAGCGCACGCAGCGGTAGCGGTCCTTCAACGCCTGCACCTGGGCGTCCCAGAGGCGGTGGGTATCCGGCCAGCCGTGGATCATGAAGATGGTCTCCTCGCCGTCGCCGTCGATGTGGACGTCGACGTCGGCTACGGAAATCACGCGGCTCATCGGCGCTAAGCCGGGACTGGCGAGCGGCCGAGGAGGGACTCGGCGGCGCTGGAGAAGGCCGAGTCGTCGGCAGAGGCGACGCGGAGCTTGCGAGCGTCGGACAGGCGGGCAAAGTTGTGGTGCGAGGAGCGACGGTAGGCCGGATCGTAGTGCTCGACGAGGAGGCGCGCGACGAAATCGCGCCACGCGCCGCTCGCGGCAAGGGCTTTCCACTCGGCGATGCGCTCGCGCCCGTGGAGCGCGACCAGGCAGTCGAGCTGCTTCTCCAGGGTGCTGCGATCGGCGAGGAAGTGGCGGTACTCGTCGAGGAGCAGCGTGACGCGCGTCTCGATGTCGGCTTCGACCAGCACGCAGGGCGAGGCGCGCATGCGCTCGATCAGGGCGCCGGGGATCTGGAGCTGGCCGATCTTCTTCGATTCGCCCTCGACAAAAATGGTTTTTGAAAGATCAAAAGCAGAAAGTGCGGCGAGGAGCCGGCTTTCGAACATTTTCTGCGAGGGCTGCGGGCGGTCGGGGAGGTTGCCGAGCACCGAGCCGCGGTGCGCGGCGAGGTCCTCCAGGTCGAGCGCCTGCGCGCCGGCGCGGCGCAGCGCGTTGAGGAGCCGGCTCTTGCCGCTGCCGGTCGGGCCGTGGATGACACGGAAGTCGAAGTTCGCGGGAAGCTTCTCGAGCTCGCCGACCACCCACCGGCGGTAGGCCTTGTAGCCGCCGGGCAGCGTTTCAGCCGGCCAGCCGACCTCGCGCAGGATGTGCGCCATCGCGCCCGAGCGCTTGCCGCCGCGCCAGCAATACAGCAGCGGGCGCCAGGTGTTCGGCTGGTCCTTGAAGATCCTCTCGATGTGCTGCCCGACGTTCCTCGCCACCAGCGCGGCGCCGATCTTCTTCGCCTCGAACTGCGATACCTGCTTGTAGAGCGTGCCGACCTCGGCGCGCTCGGCGTCGTCGAGCACCGGCGCGGAAATCGCGCCGGGGATGTGGTCGGCTGCATATTCGGACGGCGAACGCACGTCGATGACGGCGTCAAACTGCTTGAAATTCATGATTAAATTCTACGCCCATGCATGCACCCGAACGGATCCGCCTCACCGAGTTCAGCCACGGCGGCGGCTGCGGCTGCAAGATCGCGCCGTCGGTGCTGTCTGAAATCCTGGCCAGGTCCCCCATGAAGAGTTTTTTCAAAGACCTGATGGTCGGCACCGAGACCGCCGATGACGCCGCGGTCTACAAGCTGAACGACCAGCAGGCGCTGGTCGCCACCACCGATTTCTTCACGCCGGTGGTCGACGACCCGTTCGACTTCGGGCGCATCGCCGCGACCAACGCGATCTCCGACGTCTACGCGATGGGTGCGCGGCCGATCATGGCGCTCGCGCTGGTCGGCATGCCGCTCGACAAGCTGCCGGTGAGCGTGATCCGCAGGGTGCTGGAAGGCGGCGAAGCGGTTTGCGCCCGGGCCGGCATCCCGGTCGCCGGCGGCCACTCCATCGACACGCTCGAGCCGATCTACGGCCTGGTGGTGCTCGGGCTTGCCCACCCGGACCGCGTCAAGCGGAACAGCACCGCGCAAGCGGGAGATTGTTTGGTTTTGGGAAAACCCCTGGGGATCGGCATCCTGTCGGCGGCGCTGAAGAAGGGAAAGCTCTCGGAGCAGGGCTACGCGCGCATGCTCGAGTGGACCACCCGGCTCAACACGCCCGGCGAAGCGCTAGCGGCCATGCCCGGGGTGCACGCGCTCACCGATGTCACCGGCTTCGGGCTCGCCGGCCACCTGCTCGAAATCTGCCGGGGTTCGCGTCTTTCAGCAGAAATCGATTTTGATTCCATCCCGGTGATCGAGGAAGCACTCAGCGGGGTGAAGGAAGGCATCGCCACCGGCGCCTCCGAGCGCAACTGGAAGAGTTACGGGCACGAAGTGGCGTTCACCGGAGAAGAATGGAAGAAGAAGCTCCTCAGCGATCCTCAGACCAGCGGCGGGCTGCTGGTGGCCTGTGCCGCGTCCGCCGAGAACGAAGTTCTCGGGATTTTCAGAAAACAGGGCTTCGGTGAAGCCCGCACCATCGGCAAGCTCGGCTCCGGGCCGGCACGGATCTCGGTTACCTAATTAAGTAAGGGCTTCAGCCCGGGCCAGACGCGCTCCAGCAGCAGCGGCTGCGCCTTTTCGTTCGGGTGCAGCTGGTCGTCGAGGAAGAAGTCCTGCTTGCCGGCGAGGTCGTCGATGAAGGACGCCACCAGGGCGGTGCGGTGCTTCTTCGCCAGTTCGACGTAGGCGGCTTCGAAGCGGCCGACATAGTCCTCGCCATAGTTGCGCGGCAGCCTGACCCCGAGGAGCAGCACGCGCGCGCCTGCCTGCTGCCCCTGCTCGATGATCGCCGACAGGTTGGCCCTCATCTGCGCGACCGGCAGGCCGCGCAGGCCGTCGTTGGCGCCGAGCTCGACCACCAGCACCGCCGGGCGGTGGCGCTCGAGCAGCGCCTTGAGGCGCACGCGGCCGCCGCCGCTGGTTTCGCCCGAGACGCTCGCGTTCACGACGCTATAATTGATTCGCTCGCGTTTGAGGCGCTCGTCGAGCAGCGCCACCCAGCCCCGCGCCTGCGGAATGCCGTAAGCCGCGGACAGGCTGTCACCCAACACCACTATGGATCGATCCGCCGCCGAGGCCGCAGCCGCGCCCAGCGACAGCACAATGAGCAAACACAGCGTTCTTGCGGCGCGCGGCATCGGGAAGACCGTGAAGAGCGGGGAGAGCGACCTCGTCATTCTGCGCGAGATCGACCTCGAGGTCACGCCGGGCGAGGCGGTGGCGGTGGTCGGCGCCTCCGGCTCGGGCAAGTCGACGCTGCTCGCGATCCTCGCCGGGCTGGACACGCCGAGCGAGGGCTCGGTGGCGCTCGCCGGCCAGGATATTTTTTCGCTGGACGAAGACCAGCGCGCCGAGCTGCGCGGGCGCGTGGTGGGCTTCGTGTTCCAGTCCTTCCAGCTGCTGCCGGGCTGGACCGCGCTCGAGAACGTGATGCTGCCGCTCGAGCTCGGCGACGACGCCGAGGCGCGCCCGCGCGCCGCCGAGGCCCTGGCGCGCGTCGGCCTGGCGGAGCGCCTGCACCACTATCCCAAGCACCTGTCGGGCGGCGAGCAGCAGCGTGTCGCCCTGGCGCGCGCCTTCGTCGTCAGGCCCAAGCTCCTGCTGGCCGATGAGCCGACCGGCAGCCTCGACGCGGAATCCGGCGCCGAGGTCATCCGGCTGCTGTTCGAGATGAACCGCGAGTACGGCACGACGCTGATCATGGTGACGCACGACGAGAGCCTCGCCGCGCGCTGCGGGCGCATCGTGCGCCTCGCCGCCGGAAAAATCGTCGCATGAAACAGTCCTGGAAAATGTTGTTGCGCGATTGGCGCGCCGGCGAGCTCCGGGTGCTTGCCATGGCCTTGACGATTGCAGTTGCCGCGGTCAGCAGCGTGGCGTTCTTCGCCGACCGCATCGCGCAGGGGCTGGAGCGCGACGCGCACCATCTCCTCGGCGCCGACCTGGTCCTGATCTCGGACCATCCCTGGCCGCGCGAGGTGGCGGCGCAGGTCGACGGCCACGGGCTCGCGCGCGCCGAGGCGGTGAACTTCGTCAGCATGGCCTCGCTGAAGGAAACCCAGCTCGCCGGGGTCAAGGCGGTCACCGACAACTACCCGCTGCGCGGACGGCTGCGCATCGCGCCGGCGCCTGGGGCGCCGGACGCGCCCGCCGAGCGCGGCCCTGCGCCCGGCACGGTATGGCTCGAGGAACGGCTGGTCATGGCGCTCGGCGCGCCGGTCGGCACGCGCATCCGGCTCGGCCGCGCCGAGCTGCAGGTGGCGGCGGTGCTGACGCTCGAGCCCGAGCGCAGCGCCAACTTCATGAACATCGCGCCGCGCCTGATGATGAACCTGGCCGACGTGCCGGCGACCGGGCTGGTGCAGACCGGCAGCCGCATCTGGTACTACCTGTATGCCGCCGGTTCCGCCGAGAAGGTCAAATCGTTCGAAGAATTGATCAAGCAGAGTCTGCAACGCGGGCAGCGCGTCGACACGCTGGAAACCGGCCGGCCGGAGATCCGCAACTCGATCGACCGCGCGCAGCGCTTCCTCGGGCTCACGGCGCTGCTCGCCGCGATCCTCGCCGGCGTGGCGATCGCGCTCGGCACGCGGCGCTTCGTCGAGCGGCATCTCGACGGCTGCGCCGTGATGCGCTGCCTCGGCGCCACCCAGGGGCGGCTGCTCGGCCTGTACGCCGGCGAATTCCTCATGCTCGGCGCCGCCGCCTGCGCGCTCGGCTGCGCCATTGGCTACCTGGCGCAGGCGGCGATCGCCGCAGCGGTGGTCGAGGTGATCCGCGCCGAGCTGCCGGCGCCGCGCGTGCTGCCCGCCGCGCAGGGCTTCCTCGTCGGTCTGGTGCTGCTGCTTGGCTTCGCGCTGCCGCCGCTGGTGCAGCTGAAGAACGTGCCGGCGGTGCGGGTGCTGCGCCGCGAGACCGGAGCGGCGAAAGGCGCGACCTGGGTGTCCTACCTGGTCGGGGGCCTGGTGCTGAGCGCGCTGCTGGTGTGGCAGGCGGGGGACCTGCGGCTCGGCCTGACCGTGGTGGGCGGATTCGCCGGCGCGGTCGCCGTGTTCTTCGCCGTCTCCTGGGCGCTGCTGTGGGCGCTCACCCGGCAAGGGGTGATTTTTTACTTCAGGAACAAAATGCTCCGCTACGGCCTGGCCAACCTGCGCCGCCATGCGCGCGGCAACGCGGTGCAGATCGCGAGCCTCGCGCTCGGCCTGACCGCGGTGCTGCTGCTGACCTTTACGCGCAACGAGCTGGTCGAGGCCTGGCGCCGGGCCGCGCCGCCCGACGCGCCGAATCGCTTCCTGCTCGGCGTGCAGTCCGACCAGCTGCAGCCGCTGAAGGCGTTCTTTGCAGCGCACGGCGTCGCGGTGCCCGAGCTCTACCCGATGATCCGCGGGCGCCTGGTGGCGGTGAACGGCGCGCCGGTGAGCGAGGCCGACTACGCCGAGGAACGCGCCAAGCGCCTGGTCGAGCGCGAGTTCAACCTCTCCTATATGGAGGCGCTGCCGGCGCACAACGCCATCGTCGCGGGCAGATGGTTTAGTCCTTCTCAACAAGAACTCTCGGTTGAAGTCGGAATCGCAGAGCGGCTGGGCTGGAAGATCGGCGACCAGCTCACCTGGTCGGTCGGCGGCGAGCGCTTCACCGCGCGCATCGGCTCGCTGCGCAAGCTGCGCTGGGACTCGATGCGGGTCAACTTCTTCGTCGTGACGCCGCCCGCCGTGCTCGAGGGCTTCCCGGCGAGCTTCATCAGCGCCTTTCGCATCGAGCCGGGGCGCGAGGCGCTGGTGAGCGAGCTCGCCGCGCGCTTTCCCAACGTCACCGTGGTGGACGTGGCCGCCGCGGTGCGCCAGGCGCAGGGCGTGATCGACCGGCTGATCGACGCGGTGCAGTTCGTGTTCCTGTTCGCGCTCTGCGCCGGGCTGCTGGTGCTGTACTCGGCGCTGGTCGCCACCGAGGACGAGCGCCGGCGCGAGGCGGCGGTGATGCGCGTCTACGGCGCGTCGCGCGCGCAGGTCACCGGCACGCAGCGCGCCGAGTTCCTCGCCATGGGCGCGATCGCCGGCCTGCTCGCCACCGCCGGCGCGGCGGTGATCGGCCAGCTGCTCGCGCGGCGCGTATTCGAGCTCGACCTGCCGCCGAGCCTCGGGCTGCTGGCCGCCGGCCCGCTCGCCGGCCTCGCGCTCCTTTCGCTCAATGCCTGGCTGTCCTCGCGCAAGGTGCTGCGTGCCTCGCCGGCGCTTACGCTGCGCGATTCTGTCTGAGCTGGGAGTAAGCTGACGGACAAATGAGTCTTCTGGAGACCACGGTACTGCTATTGCTGGGATTCGCGGCCGGAGGTATTGCCATTTGGCTATTCCAGCGTGGAGCCAACACCGCGATGGGTGCACGAATTGAGTCGCTGCAATCCCAGCTGGATGTTGCAAGTCGGCAGCTTGCCTCCGAATCTCTGGCCAAGGCTGCGCTCGAGGAGCGAGCGTCCAGATTGCCTGGTCTTGAAAATGATCTGAGGGAAATGCAGCTGCTCCGAGGAGAGAACGCGCGCTTGCATGCAAATCTCGAATCGGAACAAAGACGCTCGGAGGAGAAGTTGCAACTCCTCATGGAAGCGCGCGAGGCGCTTGCTGAGCAGTTTCAGAATCTAGCGAACAAGATCTTTGAGGAAAAAGGCGAAAAGATGGTGCAGCAGAACGTCGCCAACATGGGCGTGCTTCTTGGACCTCTCGGAGAAAAACTCAAGGAGTTTCAAGGCAAAGTTGAGGAAACCTACGACAAGGAGTCGAAGCAACGCTTTTCGCTTCAAGGAGAAATTCAAAAACTTGTCGAACTCAATACAAAGATGAGCGTGGATGCGACAAACCTCACCAATGCGTTGAAGGGCGATAGCAAGACACAGGGCTCATGGGGCGAGTTAGTGCTCGAGCGGGTGCTCGAAGCCTCAGGGTTGCAGAAGGGCAGGGAGTATGAGGTTCAGGTCAGTCTTGATACGCAGGAGGGGAAAAAGCAACAACCGGACGTCATCGTTCGACTTCCAGAGAAGAAGCATGTCGTTGTCGATTCGAAGGTATCCCTGACTGCGTACGAGGCTTACTGCGCGGCTACCGACGATGCGGCCCGGCGATCTGAGCTGGCGAAACATGTGGAGTCAGTACGGCGGCACGTTGAGGAACTGTCGAAGAAGAACTACCCCGCATTGCATGGGATCAGGACGCTGGATTTCGTCCTCATGTTTGTCCCGGTGGAGCCGGCTTTCATCCTTGCCGCGAGGGAGAAGCAGGAACTCTTCCTGGAAGCAATCAAGCGCAACGTGATGATCGTTAGTCCCACAACTCTCCTGATCTCGCTTCGCACAATCGCGAGCATTTGGCGCTACGAGCATCAGAACCGCAATGCACAGGAGTTGGCGAGGCAGTGCGCCGCGCTCTACGACAAGTTCGTCGGATTCGTTTCAGACCTCGAGGAAATCGGAAAGAAGATAGATGCGGCTCGCAAGAGCTATGACGACGCATACGCGAAGTTGAAAGGCGGCAAAGGCAATCTCATTCGTCAAGCAGAGCGCATCCGGGAATTGGGTGTGAAACCCGGGAAGATGCTTCCCTCTCATCTCACGGATGTCTCGTTGGACGACAGCCCGGACTCCGACGTCCAAAAGCTTCTGCCCCCGAAAGCAAGCGAGCTTTGAAGCGGATCGCAGTTCTTACCAGCGGCGGCGACGCCCCGGGGATGAATGCCGCGGTGCGCGCCGTGACGCGAGGCGCGCTCGCCAAGGGCTGGGAGGTGCTCGGAGTGCGCAACGGCTACGCCGGCCTGCTCGCGGGGCTGCTCGAGCCGCTTGCGGCGCGCAACGTCGGCGGCATCATGCAGTCGGGCGGCACGCTGCTCGGCAGCGCGCGCTGCCCGGAGTTCGCCGAAGCCCCGGGACGCGCCAAGGCGCTGCGCAATCTCGCGGCGCGCGGCGCCGACGCCCTGGTGGTGATCGGCGGCAACGGCTCGCAGTCGGGCTCGGCGAGCCTGGCGCGCGAGGGCTTCCCGGTGGCCGGCGTTCCCTCGACGATCGACAACGATCTTTACGGCAACGACGTCAGCATCGGCTGCGACACCGCGATCAACATCACGCTCGAGGCGATCGACCGGCTGCGCACCACGGCGTCGTCGCACCAGCGCGCCTTCGCGGTCGAGACCATGGGCCGCGACTGCGGCTATATCGCGCTGATGGCGGGAATCGCCGGCGGCGCCGAAGTGATCGCCATCCCGGAGGGCGAGATCACGCCGGCCGAGGTGGCCGAGCGGATGCGCGCCGCCTACCGGCGCGGCAAGACGCACGCGCTGGTGGTGATCGCCGAGGGCGCCAAGTGCGGCGTGCGCGAACTGATGGCGTACTACGGCGCGCACCAGGAATCGATCGGCTTCGAGCTGCGCGTGACGCGGCTCGGCCACGTGGTGCGCGGCGGCGCGCCGACCGCGGCCGACCGCGTGCTTGCGACGCGCCTGGGCGCCGCGGCCATTGAATTTCTTTCAAGAGGAGAACAGGGTGTTCTCGCGGGCATGGTGCGTGGCGAACTGACGGCCACCCCGCTTGCCGAGATCGCCGGGCGCACGCGGCCCGCCGATGGCGGGCTGCTCGAGCTGGCGCGCGTCATGGCCATGTGAGGGAGAAGACAATGAAGCTCATCGGGTTCCTGCTGTTCGTGCTCGCGGTCGCGCCGCTCCCGGCGCGCGCGCAGGGCCCGCTCACGGTCTACTGCTCGATCATCGACGAGCAGTGCCGCGCCGGCGTCGCCGCTTTCGAGCGCTCTACCGGCCTCAAGGTCACCATGGTGCGCAAGGGCACGGGCGAGACCTACGCGCAGATCCGCGCCGAGGCGTCCAGCCCGCGTGGCGACGTCTGGTGGGGCGGCCCGGGCGACCCCCACATGCAAGCAGCGGAAGAAGGCCTGCTCGAGGAGTACAAGTCACCGAAGCTCGCCGAGCTGCATCCGTGGGCGCTGCGCCTTGCCGAGCTGTCCAAGTTCAGAACCGCCGGCATCTACCTCGGCGCGCTCGGCATCGGCTACAACACCCAGGTGCTGAAGAAGAAGGGCATCCCCGAGCCGAAATGCTGGGCGGACCTACTCGACCCGCGGTTCAAGGACGAGGTGCAGATCGCCGACCCGAATTCCTCCGGCACGGCCTATGTCATGCTCGCCACCATCGTGCAGCTGATGGGCGAGGACAAGGGCTTCGCTTACCTCAAGTCGCTGCACAAGAACGTCAATCAGTACACCAAGTCGGGCATCGCCCCGGTGAAGTCGACCGCATCGGGCGAAACCGGAGTCGGCATCGCCTTCATGCACGACATGGTGACGATGCGCGTGCAGGGTGCGCCGATCCAGACTATCGCGCCCTGCGAGGGCACGGGCTACGAGATTGGCGCCGTATCGCTCATCAAGGGGCGCAGGAACACCGAAGCCGCCAGGCGCTTCTACGACTGGACGCTCTCGGCCGAGGCGCAGAAGATCGTCGGCGTCGACCAGAACATCTACTCGATCCCGTCGAACAAGGCGGCGCCGATCCACGCCCAGGCCCCCAGGATCGCCGCGATCAAGCTGATCGACTACGACTCGGCGAAATACGGCTCCTCCGCGGAGCGCAATCGCCTGCTCAAGAAATGGGGCGACGAAGTGAAGGCGCTGGCAAAGTAGCTACGACGAGTAGATGCGGTTGATTCCCGTGGTCAGCCGCTCGGCCGACACGCCGTAGAGGTGCAGCGAGACGATGATGTCGCGCGTGCGGTTGGAGACGCGGTGGATCCCCTTGCCTTCGAGATCGTGGTCCGCAACGTCGCCGGGGCCGTAGCGCTTGGTGTTCAGCAGAATCAATTTCCCGTAGGCGTCGCGAAACTGATCCTCGGTCAGCTCGCCCTCGACGATGCCGTAGGCGCACCACACGTGGTGGCCGTGCACCGGGCTGACCTGCCCCGGAAGCCAGCTGATCGCGCTGATCACGAACTGATCGTCGGGATCGACGTACAGCAGGTGGCGCAGGTAGCCGTTCGGGTCGCCGACGCGGTGCTCGGGGCGCAGCCAGGCGGGCGCCCGCAGCGCGGCGCGCAGCGTTTCGGCACAGTCCTCGTAGGGCATTTCCTTCGCCGCCTGCGCGAGCGGCGCGAGCGCGGGGTGGATCGGGTTCACGCCAGGCCGTCGAACAACTGCACGCTCACCAGCTCGCCGGCCTTCACCGCGCCGCGCTCGTGCTCGAGCACGATGAAGCAGTTCGCCTCCGACATCGAGCGCAGCACGCCCGAGCCCTGCTGGCCGGTGGTGCGCACTTTCCATTGATCTTGCTCTTTGAAGAGAACTCCCCGCTGGTATTCCGTGCGGCCGGGGACTTTTCTGAGATTTTCCGCAGCGGCGGCCTGGAGCAGCGGAATCGTCGCGTCCTCGCGTCCAGACATGAAAAGCAGGGCGTCGCGCACGAACTGGTAGAAGGTCACCATCACGGCCACCGGGTTGCCGGGCAGGCCGAAGAGAAAGGCATTGCCGATGCGGCCAAAGGCCATCGGCCGGCCGGGGCGCATGGCGATCTTCCAGAACAGCACCTCGCCGAGCTTCGCCATCAGCTGCTTGACGAAATCCGCCTCGCCGACAGAGACGCCGCCCGTGGTGATCACGACGTCGGCGCTCTTCGCGGCCTTGCGGAATGCTTTCTCCAGCGCAGCGGGCGAGTCGCGCACCACGCCCATGTCGATGATCTCGACGCCGAGCCGCGACAGCATGCCGTGCAGCGTGTAGCGGTTCGAGTCGTAGATTTCGCCCGCCTTGAGCTTGTCGCCGATCGAAGCGAGCTCGTCGCCGGTGGCGAAGAACGCGACCCGCAGCTTTTTCCTGACCTTGACCTTGGGGATTCCGAGAGAAGCGATCAGCCCGAGCTCGGCCGGCCGCAGCCAAGCGCCGGGCTTCAGTACCGGCACGCCGATCCTGAGGTCTTCGCCGGCGTAGCGAACGTTCTGCTTCGCCTTCTGGCCGGCGGGTATCACGACCTTGCCGCCCTGCGCCCTGACGATCTCCTGGATCACCACGGTGTCGGTGCCTTCGGGCATCACCGCGCCGGTCATCACGCGCACGCACCGGCCGGCGCCGGCCTTGCCCTTGAACGGCTTGCCGGCGAGCGCGGCGCCGATTTCCACGAGGGAAACTTCTTTTTCTTTCAGATCTGAAAAGCGCACCGCATAGCCGTCCATCGCGGTGTTGTCGTGCGCCGGAACGTTGATCCGCGGCACGATTTCCTGCGCGAGGACTCGGCCGAGCGCCTGCCGGACCGGAACGGCTTCGACGCGGCCCACCTTTTTCAAGCAGGCGAGGATCGCTTCGCGCGCCTTGTCGGCGCGCAGCGCGTCGGGGTCGTAGCCGTCGAGGCAGCTGACGATGCTCGCGATGCTCATGCGCCCTTCAGCTCCTCGAGCGTGTTGATGTTGCGGAAAGCGTCGGCCTCGTCGTCGAACGGCACCTCGATCACCCGCAGCGCGGCGTACCAGGCGTCGATCTTGCGGCCGCCCGAAGCGAGGAAGGCCTCGAGGCTCTCGCGCACGTCTCTTTTCATCAGGGCGAACACCGGGTGCGCCTGGTCCCCGGTCTTCGCCACCGCCAGATCGTTCGCGGCCAGGGCGTTTCTCAGGCGTGAAACCAGATCTTCAGGCAGGAACGGCGAGTCGCAGGGCACGGTGACGACAAGGGGGTGCCTGGCCGCTTTCAGCCCGGCGTGCAAGCCGGCGAGGGGCCCGGCGAAGCCGCCGATCTCGTCGGGCACGACGCGATGCCCGTAGTTTTCATAACTTTGAATATTTTGATTTGCATTCACGACAATCTCGGAAACCTGGGGAGCAAGGCGCGCCAGCACCCATTCGACCATCGGCTTGCCACGCAGCAACTGCAGCCCTTTGTCGACGCCGCCCATGCGCCGCCCTTGGCCGCCCGCCAGCACGATTCCCGAAACGCCCGTCATCGCCCCGATTTTATTCGGTAAGCTTCGCTCATGAACGAACGTCGCTTTCTCGTGCCCTTCATCAATATCGGGCATTTCCTCGACCACCTGGTGATGCTGGTCTTCCCGACGGTGGTGGTGGCGCTCGCCCGCGAGTGGGGCCGGCCATACTCGGAGCTGCTGCCGCTGGCGCTCGGCGGCTTCATCGCCTTCGGCGCCTTCGCGCTGCCGGCCGGCTGGCTCGCCGACCACTGGAGCCGCTACAAGATGATGGCGGTGTTCTTCTTCGGCATCGGCGGCGCGATGCTCCTCACTGGCTTCGCCCAGTCGACCTGGCAGATCGGCCTGGGGCTGTTCGTGATCGGCATGTTCGCCGCGATCTACCACCCGGTCGGCATCGCCATGCTGGTCGCCGTGCCCGAGAAGATGGGGCGCGCGCTCGGCTGGAACGGGCTGTGGGGCAACCTCGGCCTGGCCGCGGCGGCGCTGACCGCCGGCGCACTGATGGACTTGTGGGGCTGGCGCAGCGCGTTCTTCATTCCCGGCCTGCTTTCGGTGGCGGTCGGCGTCGCTTTCCTCGTGCTGGTGCCCGATCCCGGGCCGGTGCAGAAGAGGTCCAAGACCCTCGGCCTGCATGTGGACCGCGGCACGATGGCGCGCATCTTCGCCATCCTGCTGGTGGCCACCGCCTGCGGCGGCGTGATTTTCAACTCGACCACGGTGGCGATGCCCAAGGTGTTCGACGAGCGGCTCGCCGCGCTCACGCAGACCAACCTTGGCATCGGCGCGCTGGTCGCGGTGGTCTACACGCTGGCGGCGTTCGCGCAGATCGTGATGGGCGCGCTGATCGACCGCTTCGAGCTGCGCCGGCTGATGATCGGCATCGCGCTGGTGCAGATCCCGCTGCTCGCGCTGGCGGCGAACCTGCAGGGCTGGGCGATGCTCGCCGCGGCGCTGGCGATGATGCTCGCGGTGTTCGGCCAGATCCCGCTGAACGACGCCATCGTCGGCCGGTACGTGGCCGACGAGTACCGCGCGCGTGTGCTGTCGGTGCGCTACGTGGTGTCGCTCGGCGTGGCGGCGATCGCGGTGCCGCTGATCGCGGTGCTCCACCGCACCGAGGGCGGCTTCAGCAACGTGTTCCTGGTGCTCTCCGCGCTCGCCGCCGGGATGCTCGCGGCGTCGCTGTTCTTCCCGTCAAGAAAGGCGCTTACGCAAGCGCCGTCGGGCGCGGCAGCGTCCTGACCAGCCGTTCCTTCCCGGTAAACGCGAGGTAGTGCCGGCCGCTGGCGCGGCCGAGCATGGTGATGCCGGTTTTCTGGGCGATGGCGTGGCCCATCTGCGTCAGGCCCGAGCGCGACACGAGGAACGGGATGCGCATCTGCGCGCACTTGATCACCATCTCGGACGTGAGCCGGCCGGTGGTGTAGAAGACCTTGTCGGAGCCGTCGATCGCTTCGAGCCACATGAAGCCGGCGATCGCGTCGACCGCGTTGTGGCGGCCGACGTCCTCGACGAACATCAGGATCTCGCCCGCGGTGCTGGCGAGCGCGCAGCCGTGCACCGCGCCGGCCTGCTTGTAGATGGTCTCGTGCTTGCGCACCCGGTCGACCAGCAGGAACAGGTTCACGTCGGTCAGGCGCACGTCTTCGCGCAGCCGGATGGTGTCGATCTCCTCCATCAGGTCGCCGTACATCGTGCCCTGCCCGCACCCGGAAGTGACGGTCTTCTTGCCCAGGGAAGGAATTTCCTTCTGGCTGTGCGTTGTGACGGCGACCGAATCGGTCTCCCAGTCGACCTGCACGGCGCGCAGCTCGTCCAGGGAAGAAATCAGCCTCTGGTTGCGCAGGTAGCCGATCGCCAGCGCTTCGGGGGCGTGGCCGAGCGTCATCAGGGTCACGATCTCGCGCTTGTCGAGGTAAAGCGTCAGCGGATGCTCGCCCGCCACCGCGGTCGGCACCATCTCGCCGTTCTCGTTGAAGGCCTCGACCTGGAAGGTCGCGGGCTTGGCGGCGTGGGTCAGCTCAGGTCCCGGCTTTTTCACGCAGGGCTCCTCTCATCGCCGGTTCAATGCGCGTCTCGAACGCGGTGGTGCCGAAGGCGTGGACCCGCACTTCGCCGTCCACGAACACCGCGAACCAAGGCGTGCCGCGAAGGCTCGCCTGCCCGGCGGCCGCCATGGCCTTCGCCATGCCCGGCCGCAGGTGCGCCGGCGCGTCGCTGGCGCTGAAGCGCGCGCGGAAGGTGCCGATATCGACCATCGTGAACCGCACGCCACCCGCCCAGTCGAGCGACGGCTTGGGCCTGCGGCCCTCCAGATAGCTTGCTTCCCATCGCCGGCACCAGCCGCAGTCGGCGGCAGCGACGTACAGCAGCTCGACGCCGGCCTCTTTCTGCGGCAACTGGCCGACCGCGGCCGGGACGAACGCCGCCAGCACCGCGGCGAGTGCGATCGCCTTACCCACCGATGTAGGACATCTCCACTTTCTTGCCTTTCGCGGTCTCGGCCGTTCTGATCTCGGAATAACGGTCCGCGCGCCGCTGCCACACCGCGGCGATCGCGTTGCGGATCTCGTCGTCGGTTGCGCCGCCGCGCAGCAGCGACTTCAGGTCCTGTCCGGTCTGCGCGAACAGGCAGGTGTACAGCGAGCCCTCGGTCGAGAGCCGCATGCGCGTGCAGCTCGAGCAGAACGCCTGCGTGACGGAGGAGATGACGCCGATCTCGCCCTGGCCGTCGCGGTAGCGCCAGCGCTCGGCGACCTCGCCGGGATAGTTCGCGCCGAGGGGCTCGAGCTTCCAGCGCGCGGCGATGCGGCGCACCACCTCGGCCGAAGGCACGACCTCGTCCATGCGCCAGCCGTTGGTGCTGCCGACGTCCATGTACTCGATGAAGCGCGCGATGTGCCCCGTGCCGCGCCAGCGCTCGGCCATCTCCAGGATGCCGTTGTCGTTCACACCGCGCTTCACCACCATGTTGATCTTGATCGGCGCCAGCCCGGCGGCCGCAGCGGCGTCGATGCCCTCGATCACCTTCGCCACCGGGAAGTCGGCGTCGTTCATCGCGCGGAACGTGGCGTCGTCGAGCGAGTCGAGGCTCACCGTGACGCGATCCAGCCCCGCTTTTTTCAGTTCCTTGACCTGTCTTGCGAGAAGCGAGCCGTTGGTCGTCAGGGTGATTTCCACATTCAATTCCTGCAGCATCGACACCAGGCGATGCAAATCGCGCCGCACCAGCGGCTCGCCGCCGGTGAGGCGGATTTTCTCCACGCCGAGGCCGACGAAAACGCGCGCCAGGCGCGCGATCTCCTCGAAGCTGAGGATCGCCTCGTGCGGCAGGAACTTGTAACCCGCGTCGAACACTGCGCGCGGCATGCAGTAGGTGCAGCGGAAGTTGCAGCGGTCGGTGACCGAGATGCGCAGGTCGCGCATCGGGCGGCCGCGCGTGTCGGCGAGCGGCCCGCCGGCAAAGTGCGCTGCAGGCTCGCGCCGCTGCTGGATGGTAATGACCTTGTTCATCAAGGGCTTTCTATCGGAAAAGGATAGCAGAGCGCGGTATAGTTCGGGCGTGGAAAAGCCGTCCTTTTCCGTCGCGGTCGTGATGCAGCGCCGCCCCGTCAACAGCCGCTGGGTCGACGCGGCCTGGGAGCCCTCCGGCGTGCTGCCGGGCTATCCCACCGGAGAGCCGCGCATCCTGGTGGAGAACGGCGGCAACGTCCAGTGGCTGTATCCGGGCTTCACGCTGCTCATCCATCGCGACGAGGCCGAAGGCTACTACCTGAACGTGTCGGGGCCGCGCCCGAGCGTGTTCATCCTGTGGCGCATGGAAGGCGAGCTCGCGCTGCCGCTCGACGTCACCGTGAGCTCCGACGAGGCCGGGCGCTGGCTCGACGGCGGCCATTCCGTCGACCGCGTCGCGATGCCGTCCGAGATCTTCGCGTGGGTGGGCGAATGGGTGGAGAACAACTACCGGCCGCAGCCCAGGAAGCGCATCAAGCCGCGCTCGTTCCAGCACCCGAAGGACCGCGTATAGCCATGGAGGAAAAGAAGGAAGACTTTCTGCGGCGCTGGTCGCGGCTGAAGCACGACGACAAGCCGCAGCCGCCGGCGCAGGAAGAAAAGCCCATGCCGCCGCTGCCGCCGGTCGAGCAGCTCACGCCCGAATCGGATTTCTCCGGCTTCATGCATCCGAAGGTCGGCGACGCGCTGCGCCGCGTCGCGCTGAAGAAGCTGTTCGCCGACCCCCACTTCAACATCCCGGATCCCTACGAGGCCTACTCGGGCGACTGGACCGGCGGCGAGCCGATTTCGGAGGAGCTGCTGGCCACGCTGAACCAGGCGAAGCAGCTGCTGTTCTCGGAGAAGGAAGAAGCCAAGCCGGAAGAGGAAAACAAGCTCGCCGAGGAAAAACCAAAACCTGCCGATGAGCCTGGAAAGCAAGACGCTTAAGGTCTGCAGCTGTAACCGCACCGTGGCGCTCGACGCCAAGGCGCTCGCCGCGGCGCTCAAGCTCGGCGAGCCGTTGAGCGTGCACCACCAGCTGTGCCGCAAGGACACCGGAGCGTTCCAGGCGGCGCTCGGCCAGTCCGAAGACGTGATCGTCGCCTGCACCCAGGAAGCGGTGCTGTTCGGCGAGCTTGCCGCAGCGTCCAGCGCGAAGCTCAGCTTCGTGAACGTGCGCGAGCTTGCCGGATGGTCTGCCGAAAAAACCACCCCCAAGATCGCCGCGCTGCTGGCGATGGCGGCGCTGCCCGAGCCCGAGCCTGCGCCCGCGGTCGAGTTCAAGTCGGGCGGCCAGCTGCTGATCGTCGGGCCGGCGGCCGCGGCGCTCGATTGGGCTGACCGGCTGGCGGGGCCGCTGGAAGTCTCCGTGCTGTCGACCGGGGGACCCGGCGAGCTGCCGCTGGAGCGCAAGTACCCCGTGTGGTCCGGACAGGTCACCGGCCTGAGCGGCTGGCTCGGCGCCTTCGAGGTCGAGTGGCGGCAGGAGAACCCGATCGACCTCGAGCTGTGCACCCGCTGCAACGCCTGCCTGCGCGCCTGCCCGGAGGATGCGATCGGCTACGACTACCAGGTGGACCTGGAGAAGTGCAAGGCGCACCGCGCCTGCGTCAAGGCCTGCGGCGACATCGGCGCGATCGATTTTTCAAGAAGTAATGTTTTACGAAAAGAATCGTTCGATCTCGTGCTCGACCTGTCACGCCAGCCGCTGATCCGCACGCACGAGCTGCCGCAGGGCTATCTGGCGCCGGGCGACGACCCGCTGGAGCAGGCGCTCGCCGCGCAGAAGCTGCCCGGGCTGGTGGGCGAGTTCGAGAAGCCGCGGTTCTTCCAGTACCGCGAGAAAATCTGCGCCCACAGCCGCTCCGGGAAGCAGGGCTGCAACCTGTGCCTTGACGTGTGCTCGAGCGGCGCGATCCAGGCCGACGGCGACCACGTCCGGGTCGAGCCGCACTTGTGCGCCGGCTGCGGCGGCTGCGCCACCGTGTGCCCCTCGGGGGCGATGACCTACGCCTACCCGAAGGCGCCCGACCTCGGCATGCGGCTGAAGGCCGCGCTCGGGGTCTACCGCGAGGCCGGCGGCAAGGACGCGCTGGTCCTGTTTCACGACGCGGGGGAGGGCCGCGCGGCGCTGCTGTCGTACGGCAGGAAGGACAAGGGCCTGCCGGCGCGCGCGCTGCCTTTCGAATGCTTCCACGTCGCCTCGATCGGCATCGACGTGATGCTCGGGGCGCTCGCCCAGGGCGCCAGCCAGATCGGCATCCTGATTACCGACAAGACGGCGGAAAGCTACGTAGTCGCCCTCAAGCGCCAGATCGGGTACGCGCAGGCCATCGTCAGCGCCCTCGGCTACGCCGGAAAGCACTTCGCGCTGATCGAGAACCCCGGCGAGCTGTGGCAGCTCGCGCCCGCCGCGACCGTGGCCAAGCCGGCGACGTTCAACTTCTCCACGGAGAAGCGCACTACGCTCGACTTCGCGATCGATCACCTTTTCAACAGTTCTTCGAAAGCCAGGCCGGTCATCGAGCTTCCCGCCGGCGCGCCGTTCGGCGGCCTCGCGGTGAACAAGGAGACCTGCACGCTGTGCAAGGCCTGCATCGGCGCCTGCCCGGAATCGGCGCTCATCGACTCGACCGAGACGCCGGCGCTGCGCTTCATCGAGCGCAACTGCGTGCAATGCGGGCTGTGCGTGAATACCTGCCCCGAGAACGCCATTACGCTGGTTCCAAGATTGTTGATTGGAAAAGAAGCCAAGGAAGCGGTGACGCTGAACGAGGCCGAGCCCTTCAACTGCGTGCGCTGCGCCAAGCCCTTCGGCACGCGCCGGATGGTGGAGAACATGCTCGGCAAGCTCGGCGGCCACTCGATGTTCGCGGGCGGCACGCGCCGGCTGCAGATGTGCGGCGACTGCCGGGTGGTCGACATGGTGGAGAACAAGTCCGAAGCCACGATTTTCGATTACAAGAAATGATTCCACCCGAGGAGGCGGCAAGAGCAAACCTCTACGGTCTGATCGCGCGGCTGTTCTATGCGGCGCCCGATGAGCAGCTCATCTCCGAGCTGCTGGGCGCGGTGCCGATCGAGGGCGACGGGCCGCTGGCGGCGGCCTGGCAGGAAGTGATCGAGGGCTGCCGCACCGCGTTTCCGGTGATGCTCGAAGCCGAGCACACCGAGCTGTTCGTCGGCACCGGCAAGGCCGAGGTGACGCCCTACCTCACGCACTACGTCGTGCGCCACTCGAGCGACAACCCGCTCCTCGCGCTGCGCCAGCAGCTCGCCGCCTGGGGCATCGGGCGGCGCGAGGACGTGCCCGAGTACGAGGACCACATCAGCGGCGTCTGCGAAACGATGCGATTCGTTATTGCAGTGCAGCAGCGATCGTCCGAAGAGCAGCAAGCCTTCTTCGAGCGCTTCGTTTACCTCGGCGCCGTGGCGTTCTGCGATGCGGTAAGCGCTTCGAATCAGGCGCGTTTTTACCGGCCGGTGGCGCGCCTGGCGCGCTCGTTCCTGGAGGTCGAGAAGTCTGCATTCGAGATGGCCGGATAACGCCAGTCGAGAGCGGTTCTCAATAAGCGCGCTGCAGACGAGAACGCGTCCCAACGATCGCTTAAATAGCTCTTGTACCGAAGGAAATTGCGGGTTAACGTCGCCGTGATTTGACTTATGACCAGCGGTACATAAGGAGGAGGTCGCCATGACCGAGAAGAAAGCCAAACTTTCCCGAAGAAACTTCCTGCTGACCCTGGGCGCCGGCGGCGCCGCGACTGCCGCGGCGATCGTGGCGCAGAAAGACTCGCCGCCCGCGCAGTCGGGCAAGGGCAAGCGCGCGACGCGCGGCTATCACGCCACCGAGCACGTCAACAACTACTACCGCACCACCAAGGTTTAGGAGGGCGCGATGCTTCTGACGAGAAAAGCCACCAGCCAGGCAGTCCCGCAATCGCGTCTCGCTCGCGGGCTTCCCAGCAAGACGATGGACCGGCGCGCGTTCCTGAAGCGCTCCGGGGTGACCGTCGGCGCCGGCGCCGTCGCGTCGCAGCTGCCGTTCAGCATGATCGGCCAGGCCGAGGCGCAGACCGCTGATGGCAAGATGGAGGTCAGGCGCACGGTGTGCACGCACTGCTCCGTCGGCTGCGCGATCGACGCCGTGGTGCAGAACGGCATCTGGGTGCGCCAGGAGCCGGTGTTCGATTCGCCGATCAACCTCGGCGCGCACTGCGCCAAGGGCGCCTCGGTGCGCGAGCACGGCATCACGCACGACTCGCACCGCCTCAAGTACCCGATGAAGCTCGAGGGCGGCAAGTGGAAGCGCCTGTCCTGGGACCAGGCCTACGACGAGATCTCGAAGAAGATGCTCGAGATCCGCAACGACAAGGAAAAAGGCGGCCCCGACGCGCTGATGGTGGTCGGCTCCTCCAAGCACAACAACGAGCAGGCGATGCTGCTGCGCAAGTGGGTGTCGCTCTGGGGCACCAACAACACCGACCACCAGGCGCGCATCTGCCATAGCACGACGGTCGCCGGCGTGGCCCAGACCTGGGGCTACGGCGCGATGACCAACTCGTACAACGACGAGCAGAACTCGAAGTCGCTGCTGTTCCTCGGCTCGAACGCCGCCGAGGCGCACCCGGTGTCGATGCTGCACACCCTGCACGCCAAGGAGAACGGCTGCAAGGTGATCGTGGCCGACCCGCGCTTCACGCGCACCGCGGCGAAGGCCGACATGTACGTGCGCTTCCGCTCGGGAACCGACGTGCCGCTGATCTTCGGCATCCTGCACCACGTGTTCAAGAACGGCTGGGAGGACAAGGAGTACATCCGCCAGCGCGTCTACGGCATGGACGAGGTGAAGAAGGAAGTGATGGCCAAGTGGACCCCGGACAAGGTCACCGAGGCCACCGGCACTCCCGAAGCCGAGGTGTTCGCCATCGCCAAGACGCTGGCCGAGAACCGGCCGGGCTTCATCATCTGGGCGATGGGGCAGACGCAGCACAACAACGCCAACGGCGTGGTGCGCGCCTCCAACATCCTGATGCTCGCGCTCGGCAACGTCGGGCGCTCCGGCGGCGGCTGCAACATCTACCGCGGCCACGACAACGTGCAGGGCGCAACCGACGTCGGCCCCAACCCCGACACGCTGCCGGGCTACTACCCGGTCGCGGTGCCCGGCTCGTGGGTGCACTGGGCGCGCGTGTGGAACGTCGACCTGAAATGGCTGACGGCCCAATATGCCTCGCCGGCCATGATGGCCAAGCCCGGCATGACGGTGTCGCGCTGGATCGACGGCGTGCTGGAGAAGAACGACGCCATCGACCAGGACCCGAACCTGCGCATGCTGTTCTACTGGGGCCACGCGCCCAACAGCCAGAGCCGCGGGCCGGAGATGCTCGAGGCGATGAAGAAGCTCGACCTGCTGGTGGTGGTCGATCCCTACCCGTCGGCGAGCGCGGCGATGTTCGCCAAGGTGCGCAAGGACGGCGCCTACCTGCTGCCGGTGGCGACGCAGTTCGAGACCGACGGCTCGGCGACCTGCTCCAACCGCTCGCTGCAGTGGCGCGAGAAGGTGATCGACCCGCTGTTCGAGTCGCGCACCGACCAGATGATCATGTACCAGCTGGCGGTGAAGCTCAACTTCGGCGACCAGTTCATCGGCAAGCGCGACGGCAAGCAGAACATTCGCCTGGTCAAGGGCAAGGGCGGCGAGGAGCCGTCGATGGAGGACACGCTCCGGAACGAGATCAACAAGGGCGCGTGGACCATCGGCTACACCGGCCAGTCGCCCGAGCGCATCCAGGCGCACATGCGCAACATGCACGTCTTCGACGTGAAGACGCTGCGCGCGCGCGGCGGCAAGGATGCGAAGACCGGCTACGACCTCACCGGCGACTACTTCGGCCTGCCGTGGCCCTGCTACGGCACCGCGGCGCTCAAGCACCCGGGCTCGCCCAACCTCTATGACACTTCGAAGCACGTCATGGACGGCGGCGGCAACTTCCGCGCGCTGTTCGGCATCGAGAAGGACGGCGTGAACCTGCTGGCCGAGGACGGCTCGCACCCGAAGGGCGCGGAGATCACCACCGGGCATCCGCAGTTCGACCACGTGCTGCTGAAGAAGCTGGGCTGGTGGGATGAGCTCACCGACGCCGAGAAGGCCGAGGCCGAGGGCAAGACCTGGGCGAACGACCTGTCCGGCGGAATACAGAGAGTGGCGCTGAAGCACGGCTGCCACCCGTTCGGCAACGCCAAGGCGCGCGCCGTGGTGTGGAACTTCCCCGACGCCATCCCGCAACACCGCGAGCCGCTGTTCAGCCCGCGCCCGGACATGGTGGAGAAGTATCCGACCCACGACGACGTCAAGGTCCTGTGGAGATTGCCGACGCTGTTCAAGTCGGTGCAGCAGCAGGCGGTCAAGGACGGCATGCACACCAAGTTCCCGCTGATCCTGACCAGCGGCCGCCTGGTGGAGTACGAGGGTGGCGGCGAGGAGACCCGCTCCAACCCCTGGCTCGCCGAGCTGATGCAGGACAACTTCGTCGAGATCAACCCGAAGGTGGCGGCCGACCGCGGCATCCGCAACGGCGAGTACGTCTGGGTGAGCACGCCCGGGAAGAACGCGAACGGCAGCAACGTGCGCCTGAAGGTGAAGGCGCAGGTGACCGAGCGCGTCGGCCCCGACACCTGCTTCATCCCGTTCCACTTCTCCGGCTGGTGGCAGGGCGAGGACATGCTGCCGTACTACCCGGAGGGCGCGGCGCCGATCGTCCGCGGCGAGGCGGTGAACACCGCCACGACCTACGGCTACGACCGGGTGACGATGATGCAGGAAACCAAGACCACGCTGTGCCAAGTGGCGAAGGCCTAAGGAGAAGACCATGGCGAGAATGAAATTCCTGTGCGACGCCGAGCGCTGCATCGAGTGCAACGGCTGCGTCACCGCCTGCAAGAACGAGAACGAGGTGCCTTGGGGGGTCAACCGCCGCCGCGTCGTCACCATCAATGACGGGGTGGTCGGCGCCGAGAAGTCGATCTCGGTGGCCTGTATGCACTGCTCGGACGCGCCCTGCATGGCGGTGTGCCCGGTCGACTGCTTCTACCGCACCGACGACGGCGTGGTGCTGCACGACAAGGACCTGTGCATCGGCTGCGGCTACTGCTTCTACGCCTGCCCGTTCGGGGCGCCGCAGTTCCCGCAGGCCGGCGCCTTCGGCTTGCGCGGCAAGATGGACAAGTGCACGTTCTGCGCCGGCGGACCGGAGACCGACCGCAGCGCGGCCGAGTTCCAGAAGTACGGCCGCAATCGCCTGTCGGAAGGCAAGCTGCCGGCCTGCGCCGAGATGTGCTCGACCAAGGCGCTGCTCGGCGGCGACGGCGATGTGATCGCCGACATCTACCGCGACCGCGTGGTTCGCCGCGGCAAGGGCTCGGAAGTCTGGGGCTGGGGCACGGCCTACGGCCCGGGCAAGCCGGGCGCGCAGCCGCCGCAGCGCTCGCCGGCGCAGAAGTCATGAGAAAGCTCCTTCTCGTCCTCGCCGTATCAGGTCTTGCTCTCGCCGGGTGCGGCGAAGGCGATCAGCAGGTCGTGGTCTACAAGCAGGGCAAGTACCAGGGCAAGCCCGACGGCCTGCCCTGGAACAGCGAGCCGCCGATCGCCGAGCTGCGCGGCGGCAAGTGGACCAAGGGTGACCGCAACAGCTGGGAAGAGCAACTCAAGCAGCGCCAGCTGGCGCAGCACGAGCACAAGCGCATCTACCAGTAAGGAGGAGGCATGAAACTTCTATCCGGGCTTTGCCTGGCGGTCCTCCTTGCCGGCTCAGCTCTCGCTCAGCAAACGCCGACGCAGGAGCAGCAGCAGCGCCAGGCGACACAGCCGGGGAACAACGCCCCGGTGTGGCGCGAAGTGCGCAAGGAAGCGAACTCCGAAAACTACACCAGCGTCCAGGGACGCGAAACCAACGTCCTGGTGCAGTCCGCCGGCAACACCTGGCGCCAGATCCGCAACGGCCCGGTGACCTTCTGGGGCGGCTGGCTGGTGGTCGGCGTGCTGCTCGCCCTGGCGGCGCTGTATTTCTCCAGCGGCCCGGTCAAGTCGCACGACAAGCCCAGCGGGCGCCTGATCCACCGCTTCAGCCCGGTGGAGCAGGTGGCGCACTGGTGCATGGCGATCAGCTTCGTGGTGCTCGGCATCTCCGGTCTGGTGATGCTGTTCGGCAAGCATGTGCTGCTGCCGGTCATCGGCTACACGCTGTTCGCCTGGCTCACCGCGCTGTGCAAGAACCTGCACAACTTCGTCGGGCCGTTCTTCATCGTCGCCACGGTGATCTTCGTGTTCCTGTTCATCCGCGACAACCTGCCGCGCGCCTACGACCTCCAGTGGTTCGCCAAGTCCTGGGCCTACCTGACGGGCAAGGCGCACGTGCCCTCGGGCCGCTTCAACGCCGGCGAGAAGGTCTGGTTCTGGGGCGGCGTGGTCGGCCTCTCGGTGGTCGTCGCCTGGAGCGGGCTGATCCTGCTGTTCCCGAACTTCGACCAGACGCGCGCGGTGATGCAGCAGGCCTGGGTCTGGCACGCGGTGGCCGCGATCATCTTCATCGCGCTGTCGCTCGGCCACATCTACCTCGGCACGCTCGGCGTCGAAGGCGCCTACCAGGCGATGCGCACCGGCTACGTCGACGAGGTGTGGGCGAAGGAGCACCACGAGATCTGGTACAACGAGGTCAAGTCCGGCGCCCGCGGCGCCGCCTCCGGCGCGGTTCCCGCCGGCGCTCCCCATATGAAGGAGAAATCATGAGACGCATTCTGATGATCCTGGTCGCGGGCCTGCTTGCCGGGCTGTTCGCGGCGTCGCACGCCAAGCTGCCGGCGGCGCCGGCCAAGTCCGACGCCGAGAAAGCCGCCGAGGCCGAGAAGGCCGCCGCGGGGAAGGCCAAGGACGCCGAGTTGAACGCCAAGGCCCAGGACAGGGCCGTGGCCAACTACAAGAAGAACAAGGGCATAAGCATGGCGCCTTCCAAGCCGGCGAAGAAATGATAAAACCAGTTCTCGTTTCCATCGCCGCAGTCGCGCTGCTCGCGGGCTGCGAAACCATGCAGGGCTGGTGGTCCGGCGGCCCGAAGGCCACCGCGACTCTGCAGCCGACCAAGGGCAACAGCGTCAAGGGCAGCGCTACGTTCGAGCAGCGTGGCGACAAGGTGCGCGTCACGGCCAACATCTCCGGCCTCAGGTCGAACGGCGTGTACGGCTTCCACATCCACGAGGCCGGCGACTGCAGCTCGGGCGACGGCATGAGCGCCAAGGGGCACTTCAACCCGCACGGCAAGGCGCACGCGGCGCACACCAGCGCCGAGCGCCACGCCGGCGACCTGCCGAGCCTGAGGTCCGACGCCAGCGGCAACGCCACGCTGAGCGCGGACCTCGACATCATCACCGTGACGCCGGGCCCGGCGAGCGTCGTCGGCCGCGGCCTGATCGTCCACGTGCAGCCGGACGACTTCAAGACCCAGCCGACGGGCAACGCGGGCGCGCGCAGCGCCTGCGCCGTGATCGGCAGAAGCAGCTAGGCGCCTTCGACGAGGATCAGTTTGCCCTTGGACGCCTTCTGGCGCAGCTTGATGAGCGGCGCGTAGTCGGGCGAGTCGTACCACCTCTGCGCCTGCGCCAGCGAGGGAAACTCCACCACCACGATGCGCTTGGGCGCCCAGCCGCCTTCCCTGGGGTCGACCTTGCCGCCGCGCACGATGAACTTGCCGCCGAACTTCGCCACCACCGCGGGCACCTGCTTGCGGTACTCCTCGTAGGCCGCCGGGTCCACGACTTCGATTTCCGCGATGACATAAGCACTCACGAGAGCAATCGTACCGCGATTCCCAGAGCAGACATGACCAGCACTAGCGAAACCAGGCCGACGTGAAGGCGGAACGCCAGCACGCCCGCCACTGCGGCGAGCACGCAGGTTTTCACGTCGACGCTCGAAGGATCGAACGCGAACCAGCGCAGCGGCCCGGCGCGCATTTCCTCGACGTGGGGAAACAGCACGTGCAGCGCGAACCAGACGGTCAGGTTGAGGATCACGCCGACCACCGCCGCGGTGACCGCGGCGAGCGCGCCCGACAGGCGCTGGTTGGCGCGCAGCTGCTCGACGAACGGCGCGCCGGCGAAGATCAGCAGCATCGGCGGCACGAACGTCACCCAGGTGGCGAGCGCCGAGCCGAGCACCGCCGAGCCGATCGGGGAAAACGGCGTCGGGTCGCGATACGCCCCGAGGAAGCCGACGAACTGGGTCACCTTGATCAGCGGGCCGGGCAGGGTTTCAGCCAGCCCCAGCCCGTCGACCATCTCCGGCGCCGTCATCCAGCGGTAGTTCTCGACCGCCGCTTGCGCCATGTACGCGAGCAGCGCATACGCGCCGCCGAAGCTCACCACAGCCAGCTTGGAGAAAAACAGGCCGATATCGACCAGCACATGATTTGCTCCAAGGAGGACGACAACCAGGGCGATCGGCGTCCACCACAGCGCGAGGCCGATCGCCAGGGCGAGCCCCGCCTGCCGCCAGCGCCCCGGCATCGGCTGCGCCGCGGCGGCGCCCGTCGATTGCGTGGTCAGGTAGCCGACCAGCGCCGCGGCGGCCACGATCAGCGGAAACGGCAGGTCGAGGAAGAAGATGCCGACGAAGGCGAGGGCGGCCAGGCCGACCAGCAGGCGGCTCTTCAGCGAGCGGCGGCCGATGCGGATCAGCGCCTCGATCACGATCACCAGCACCGCCGCCTTGATGCCGAACAGCGCGCCGTCAACCACCGGGATGCCGCGCCCGAGCACGTACAGCAGGCTGAAGGCGAGCATCACCAGCGCGCCCGGCAGCACGAACAGAATGCCCGCCGCCAGCCCGCCGCGCGTGCCGTGCAGCAGCCAGCCTGAATAAGTGGCGAGCTTCTGCGCTTCCGGGCCGGGCAGCAGCATGCAGAAGTTGAGCGCGTGCAGGAAGCGCGGCTCGTCGATCCACTTCTTCTCGTCGACCAGGATGCGGTGCATCAGCGCGATCTGGCCGGCCGGCCCGCCGAAGCCGATGCAGCCGATCTTCAGCCAGACGCGGAACGCCTCCGCGAAGCCTACTGGGCTTGGCGGCACCATGCGTACAGCGCGTCGTACACCACCATGCCGTGCTCCAGCATCTCGTGGTCGTCGTGGAAGTTGAGCGACAGCCCTTGTGAGATCGCGAGGAGCCCCGGCGACTGCGGCGCGAGGTCGAGGCGGCTGGTGTCAGCCCCGCGCACGATGGTGGCGAGCTTCTCCAGCGCCGGGTCGCGCAGGTGGAACTTCTCTAGGAACGCGTCGAAGCTGCAGCGCTCGCCGGCGTGCGTGAACTCGACGTCGGCCACGTCGTAGGGCACGGCGCACTTTTCAGCCGCGATCTTCCGGACTTCCGACGCCGGCACGTACAGGAACTCGGCGCCCGGATCGACGAAGCGCCGCACCAGCCACGGGCAGGCGATGCGGTCGATCTTGGGCCGCTCGCGAGTCACCCAGCGCGTGGCGGCGTTTTTCGGCTTGGCGGCGAGCTCGCCGCCTTCCTCGCGCCAGTGCTCGATGCCGCCTTCGAGGTATTTCGCGCCGAGCGCCTTGGCGGCGTTCTGGCTCACCTCGTGGCCGTGCACGCAGTAAACGACCACGTCCGCGGCGCGCGGCAAAGTGCCCTTCCACTCGGCCACCGTGGCGGGATCGCGCCGCAGCGCGCCGCGAATCAAGTCCCCAGCTTCAAGAAAACGCTCGTTGCGTCGCACGTCGATGACGAGCGGCGGGCGTGCGCCAGCGAGGGACTGGCGTAACGAGGTGGTCGAGATTGCAGGTGCGTCCATGGCTCTCTCCTTAAGAGTCCTGCAGAGCTTGGACGCGAGGCGTCTTGGAGCGCCGGGAGCCTGCATTCCCGACCTGTTGACGCTCCGAGTGTAGATCAGCGCCGGAACGCCGGCAAGCAGGTGTGGCCGCCGCCGGCGAGCGGCAGCACCTGCACCGCCACGCCGTAGAGGCGCTCGAGCGTGTCGGCGCGGATCACTTCGCGCGGCGCGCCGATCTCGAGCGCGCGCCCCTCGGCGAGCAGCAGGGCGCGGCCGGCGCACAGGAAGGCGTGGTCGGGGTCGTGGCTCGAGAACAGGATCGCGATCCCCGACGCGGCGAGCCCCGCGATGCGCTCCAGCACGCGCACCTGGTTGCCGAAGTCGAGGTTCGCGGTCGGCTCATCCAGCACCAGCAACCGGGGCTCCTGCGCGAGCGCGCGCGCCACCAGCGCGAGCTGGCGCTCGCCGCCCGAAATCTCGGTCACCGGCTTGCCGGCCAGCGGGGCGATGCCGAGCGCCTCCAGCGCCCGGTTCGCCACGATGAAGTCGTTTTTCGAGGGAGAAGCGAAGATCCCGAGATGCGCGGTGCGGCCCATCAGCACGAACTCACGCACCGTGTAGGCGAAATAACCGGCGTGCCCCTGGGGCACGTAGCCGACTTGGCGCGCGACCTGGGGCCGCGACAGCGAATCCAGAGGGCTTCCTTCCAGCGAGATCCCGCCGCCCTGAAGGGGCAGCAGGCCCAGGATCGTCCGGAACAAGGTCGTCTTGCCGCCGCCGTTGGGGCCGAGCACGCACATCACTTCGCCCGCGCCGAGCGCGAAGCTCACGTCGCGGCCGATGGTGCGGCCGGGAAAACCGAAGGCGAGCGATTTCACCTCGAGCATTACCAGGTTCTCCTTGCCAGGGCGAACAGCCAGAGGAAAAACGGCGTGCCGATCAGCGCCGTCAGCACTCCGGGAGGCACTTCGATGGTCGCGATGGTGCGGCACAGGGTATCCACCGCCAGCAGGAACGCCGCGCCGAGAAGCATGGCGAGCGGCAGCAGGCGCCCGAAGTCCGGCCCGACCAGCAGGCGCGCGGCGTGCGGGATCAGCAGGCCGACCCAGCCGATGATGCCGCTCACCGCGACTGCGGCGGCGGTCATCAGGGTTGCGGCCGTGACCACGACGGTACGCAGCTTCCGGGTATCGACGCCGAGGGCGCGGGCTTCGTCGTCGGGAAGCGCGAGCAGGTTCATGCGCCAGCGCAGCAGCAGCATCGGCGCCAGCCCGAGCAGCGCCAGGGGCGCGGCGCTGGCCAGGTCCCGCGGAGAAATGGACGCGAGGCTGCCGAGCAGCCAGTAGGTAATCGCCGGGAGCTGGTTGTACGGATCGGCGAGGTACTTGAGGAGCGCGATCGCCGAACCGAGCAGGGTGCCGATCACCACGCCGGTGAGCACCAGCGCGAGCAGCGGGTCGTGGCCGCGCAGCCGGGAGCCGATCCAGTAGACCAGGCCGACCGCGGCCAGGCCGCCGGCGAAGGCGAACAGCTGTATGAAGAGGACTCCCAGGGAAAGAAAAATCCCCAGCACAGCCCCCAGCGCGGCACCGGTCGAGACGCCGAGGATGTCGGGCGACACCAGCGGGTTGCGGAACATGCCCTGGTAGGCGGTACCGGCGGCGGCGAGCGCCGCGCCCACCACCAGCGCGGCCAGCACGCGCGGCCCGCGCACTTGCAGGATGATGGTTTCGACGTTGGGGCTTACCGGGTCGCCGACGAGAAACGAGAACATCTCGGCGAGCGAAATCGGATAGCGGCCCACCGCGAAGGCAAGAGCGGTGAGACCGACGAGCGCGCCCGTGGCGAGCAGATAGGCGAGGGCGCGCCTGCTCACTCAGGCAATCGCGCCGCCGCAGGAGCTGCCGGCGCCGGCGGTGCAGCCGAAGCAGTGGCGGTCGGTGACTATGGACCGCTCGGGCAGGCGCTGCGGATCGAAATCCCGGATGTGCACCGGCCGGCCGTCCGGATAGCGGGCCTCGAGCTCGAGCATCTGGTTGAAGTCGCAGTCGTAGATGCGCCCGTCCCAGCCGATCGACAGGGTGTTGCGGCACATCAGGCCCTGCACCGTGGCCGGGTTGTAGGCATTGACCAGCAGCTCCATGTACGCCTGGAGGTTGCCGGAGCTCTCCAGCCACTCGAGGAAGCGCGAGATCGGCATGTTGTTCAGTGCGATGAGGGCATCGAAGCTCACGCCGTGGTTCGCGTGCAGGCCCTCCTTCCAATCCTTCTCCATCGACGCTTGATCGCCCGTGAGGTAGGCGCCGACCGGGTTGTGCATGAGGGTCAGGCGAAGGCGGGGATTGCCCTTGCCGTAGCCAACGGCGTTGAGCCGCTTCAGCGCCTCGATCGATTTCTCGAAGGTGCCGTCGCCGCGCTGCAAGTCGGTGTTGCGCTTGCGGTAATGCGGCAGCGAGCAGACGACCTCGACCCCGCGCTCGGCGAACCAGCCGGGCAGGTCGCGGCAGGGGCCGGTGAGCAGGATCGTGAGGTTGCAGCGGTCGATGACGTGCTTGCCTCGGGCGACGCATTGCTCCACCAGGGTGCGGAAGTGCGGGTTGAGCTCCGGCGCGCCGCCGGTGATGTCGACGACCTTGGCGCCGGTGCGGTCGAGTGCCGCGAGGCACAGGTCGACCGTCTCGCGGCTCATCATCGACTCGGTGCGGTCCGGCCCGGCGTCGACGTGGCAGTGCCGGCAGGTCATGTTGCACAGCTTGCCGACGTTGATCTGGAAAATGTCGATCCCGGCCGGGGTGAGCTTGTCCCTGAAATCGGGAATGTCGAGCCGGCGCAGCGTTTGAAGCTGCCGCGCGGCCGACGCGAGCGGTGAAGCTCGCGACAGGAGCGACGTGGTCGCCCGCGGGCCGGTCAGCCGGTCGGTCTCGGGCGCGCCCACGCGACCTAGGCCATCACCTGCTTGTGGACGTGCTCGAGCATCTGCACGCCGTGCACCAGGGAGGCGCCGCCGCGGATCGCCGCCGCGACGTGCAGGGCCTCCGTCATCTGCTCGAGGTCGGCGCCCTGCTGCAGGGATTCCTTGGAGTAGGCGTCGATGCAGTAAGGGCACTGCACGGTATGCGACACCGCCAGCGCGATCAGCGCCTTCTCGCGCGCCGACAGGGCGCCGGCCTTGAATACCTCGGTGTAGTAGTCGAAGAACTTGTCGGCGAGCTTCTTATTGCCCTCGGCGATGCTGGAGAACTTCGGCAGGTGCTCGGGCTTGTAGTAGCTGTCCATGGTTGCCCCTTGGTCGGAGATCGGTCCGCTTACCTTACCCGAGAACCGATCCACACCAGCGCCGCATTGATGGATTCGTGCTCGCCGGCGCGGGCCGGATCGTAGCCGGGAAGGCGGGCCACGCTGGCTGCGAACTCTTTGCTGCGTAACGCGCGCAGCAGCGCCTGGAAGGGGGCGGCGCGCAAGGTACGGCGCGCGGCGGCGAGGAAATAGCGCTCGGTCGCCAGAGGCACGAAGTCCAACCGCAGCCGCGCCGCGGCCGCGCGCAGGCCGAATCCTGCGTCGACGCGCCCGGCGGCCACCTCCTCGGCGACCAGCAGGTCGGCATTCGGGGCGCTGCGGCCGGCTTGCGGCGGCCGCTCGGCGAAGCGCACGCCGGGGCGCGCGAGATCGTTGACTCCGCGGATGCGGGAGCCGGGCCGCACGATCAGCCCCTGCTCGCGAGTGACGAAATGCACCAGCTGGTGCTTGCGCGGATCGAGCCACTGCCCCAGCGCCGCCGCCGCGGCTGCCGCGCGCGGCAGGGCGTCGGCGACGTGGAAGCCGGCGACATCGCATTCGCCGCGCGCGAGCGCGGCGAGGTTGTCTTCGGCGCCGTGAACGGCGATTTCCAGATGGAGCCGTGGCGCGCAGGCTCGCGCGAGCTCGCTCAAGGCGAGGTCGTGGCTGGCGTGCAGCGACAGCCGGCTGCGGCCCGCGGGGAGCGTGCCGCCCAGCATGCCGCGCAATTCTGCGCGCAAGCGCTCGAACACCGGCTCGAGCTCGCCGCGGATGCGCGCGTCCGCTTCAAGCACCTGCTGGCCGAGAGCCGTCAGGCGTGCGCCGCGACCGCGGCCCATGTCCACGAGCGGCGCACCGAGCGCGCGCGCGCCTTCGCCGATGACGCCCCAGGCATAGCGGTAGGACAGCCCGCAGGCGTGCGCTGCGGCGCGCAGCGAGCTCGAGCGCGCCAGCGCGACCAGCAGCCGCACGAGGTCGCGCCCGTGCTCGCGCGGCAGCCCATCGCCCGCCAGCCAGCCCGGGTCGAAGGTCGGGCCCGCAAATATAGGAACGCTCATGCCTATTCAGCTCTCATGAGGTCGCCAGATATAGTGCCATGATCCTAAGCTATATGCACAGGCAAGCATAATGGAGTCGATCGTCGAGGCGCTGTGGGGTGCGGCGACGCTCATCGCTTCCGGCGACTCCACCCTGGTCGGCATCATTCTGCTCAGCCTCGGGGTGAGCCTGTCGGCGGTGCTTTTCGCGACGCTGCTCGGGCTGCCGCTCGGCGCAGCGATCGCCGTGGGACGCTTTCCGGGCCGCAAGGCCGTGGTCGTGCTGCTGAATGCGCTCATGGGCCTGCCGCCGGTCGTGGTGGGCCTGGTCGTCTACCTGCTGCTGTCGCGTGCCGGCCCGCTCGGCAGCCTTGGCCTGCTGTTCACGCCGCCGGCGATGGTGATCGCGCAGACCCTCCTCATCCTGCCGATCATCGCCGCGCTTTGCCGCCAGGCCGTCGAGGACGCGTGGCTCGAATACGAAGAGCAGCTGCGCTCGCTCGGCGTAACGGGAGTTCGCGCCGCGCTCACCCTGATCTGGGACATCCGGTTTTCGCTCGTCACCGCAGTGCTCGCCGGGCTGGGCCGCGCGTCGGCCGAGGTCGGGGCGGTGATGATCGTGGGCGGGAACATCGACGGGGTCACGCGCGTGATGACGACCACCATCGCGCTCGAAACCTCCAAGGGAGACCTGCCGCTCGCCCTGTCGCTCGGCATCGTGCTGATCTCCCTGGTGATCGCGCTCAACGCCGCCGCCTACTGGGTGAAGGATGCGGCCCAGCGCCGCTTCGGCTGATGGCTGCCGCCCCGCGCATCCTCCCCGTGGCGCTACGCGACGTCAGCTTCAGCGCGGGCGGGCGCACGATCATCGACCGCGTCTCCTTCGAGCTCGCGGCAGGGCCGGCGACCGTCATCCTGGGGGCGAACGGCGCTGGAAAGAGCGTGCTCATGCGCTTGATGCATGGACTGATCGCGCCATCCGCGGGCGCCATCCGCTGGAGCGATCCCGACCCCGAGCGGCTGCGCCGCAACCAGGCGATGGTCTTCCAGAGGCCGGTGCTGCTGCGGCGCTCGGCGCTGGCCAACATCACCTATGCGCTGCAGGCGCGTGTGGCGCGGTCGGAGCGCGAGGCCGTCGCGTTCGAGGCCCTGGAGAGCGTCGGCCTGCCGCACCTCGCGCATCGCCCGGCGCGGGTGCTGTCGGGCGGCGAACAGCAGCGCCTGGCATTGGCGCGTGCCTGGGCATTGCATCCGGAGGTGCTGTTCCGGGACGAGCCGACGGCCAGCCTGGACCCCGGCGCCACGCGCGAGATCGAGACCGTCATCAAGGCGTTCGACGCGGCCGGCACCAAGATCGTGATGGCGACCCACAACCTCGGCCAGGCGCGGCGCCTGGCCGACGAGGTGCTGTTCATCCACCAGGGGCGGCTCGCCGAGCGCGCGCCGGTGGAAGCGTTTTTCAAGCGGCCCGCTTCGCCTGAGGCGGCCGCGTTCATCAAGGGAGAACTGCCATGGACCTGAGGAAGACATTCCTGGCTGCGCTGTTGTGTTTTGGTTTTTCGGTGGAAGCACAACAACGCTTCATTACCGTCGCCTCCACCACCTCGACCGAGCCGTCGGGATTGTTCAAGCACCTGCTGCCGGTGTTCGAGAAGAAATCGGGGATCCAGGTCCGGGTGGTCGCGCTCGGCACCGGGCAGGCGCTCGACATGGGCAAGCGCGGCGACGCCGATGTGGTGTTCGTCCACGCCAGGCCGCTCGAGGAGAAGTTTGTCGCCGAAGGCTACGGCGTGCGCCGCTACGAGGTCATGTACAACGACTTCGTGCTGATCGGGCCGAAGTCGGACCCGGCCAGGGTGGCCGGCGGCAAGGATGTGCTTCCCGCCTTTCAGCAAGTGCGCAAGACCAAGGCGCCCTTCGTTTCCCGTGGCGACCGCAGCGGCACGCACTTCGCGGAGCTCGAGATCTGGAAAGCGGCGGGGATCGACATCGCCAAAGAGAAGGGCGCCTGGTACCGCGAGATCGGGCAAGGCATGGGGCCGGCACTGAACACCGCCGCCGGCATGAATGCCTATGTCCTCGCCGACCGCGGCACCTGGCTGTCGTTCAAGAACCGCGCCGAGCTCGCCATTGCCGTCGAAGGCGACCGGCGCCTGTTCAACCAATACGGCATCATGCTCGTCAATCCGCACAAGCACCTGGGCGTCAAGAGAGAGATGGGGCAAGCATTCATCGACTGGATCATCTCCAGCGAGGGGCAGGAGGCCATCGCCGCGTACAAGATCGGCGGCGAGCAGCTGTTCTTCCCCAATGCAGGTAGCTAAGGCGGGCAGGTAATGGCGCGTTACCGTGGGCTCACGCTGCGCGTGCTGGGCAAGGGCGCGCCCGCGATGGGTCCGGGCAAGGCCGAGCTGATCGAGCGCATCGGCAGCACCGGTTCGATTTCGGCTGCGGCGCGCGCCATGGGAATGTCCTACCGGCGCGCCTGGCAGCTGGTGGAGGCGCTCAACCAGGACTACCGCGAGCGCGTCATCGCCACGGCGGCCGGCGGACCCCGCGGCGGCGGCGCGCGGGTCACGCCCTTCGGCAAGCGGCTGGTCGCCCTGTTCCGCGCCATGGAGGCCAAGGCTTCCGCGGCGATCGCGCAGGACCTGCGCCGGTTCACGCGCTATATTCCATGATATATAGCGGGGGTGGGGTCGGAGGAACTGGTCATTGCGCTGCTCGTCGTGGGGATGCTGCTCGCGGCGTTCGGCTATGCCTCGGTGGGCCACGGCGGCGCGTCGGCCTACATCGCGGCCATGGCGCTCGCCGGCATCGCGCCCGCGGAGATGCGGCCGGTCGCGCTGCTGCTGAACATCCTGGTTTCGTCGCTGGGCACCTGGAAGTTCTACCGCGCCGGCTATTTCCGCTGGCGGCTGTTCTGGCCGTTCGCTGTGGTGTCGATCCCGATGGCCTATCTGGGCGGCGCGATCACGCTTCCGGGACAGGCCTACAAGATCCTCGTCGGCGTGGTGCTGCTCTACGCAGCGGTGCAGCTGTGGCGCAGCGGCAAGAGCGGCGAGGAGATGCGCGCGGTGCGCGAGTCGCCGCTCGGCTGGGCGATGGCGATCGGCGCGGGGATGGGCCTGCTCGCCGGGTTGACTGGCGTGGGCGGCGGCATTTTCCTCAGCCCGCTGCTCCTCATGCTCGGCTGGGCGGGCACCAAGCAGACCTCGGCGGTCGCCGCGCCCTTCATCCTGGTGAACTCGATCGCGGGGCTCGCCGCGGGTTTCGTGGCGAAGAGCGCCACCCTGCCGTCGTACGTCTGGATCCTCGGCGCAGCGGTGCTGGTCGGCGGCTGGCTGGGCGCCGAGTACGGCAGCAGGCGCTTCGCTAATCCCGTGGTGCGCCGCGTTCTCGCCGTAGTCCTGGCGCTTGCCGGCGCCAAGATGATCTCCGTATGAAGACTTTCGGTTTCGCGGGCTGGTCGGGAAGCGGCAAGACCACGCTCATCGAGCAGCTGATCCCGCGCTTCGTGAAGGGCGGCCTGCGCGTGGCGCTGATCAAGCACGCGCACCACACGTTCGACGTCGACCACCCGGGCAAGGACTCCTACCGCCACCGGCACGCCGGCGCCGCCGAGATCCTGGTCACCTCGTCGCGGCGCTGGGTGCTGATGCACGAGCTGCGCGGCGCGCACGAGCCGTCGTTCGACGAGCAGGTGAAGCGCGTCTCGCCCTGCGACCTGCTGCTGGTCGAGGGCTTCAAGTTCGCGCCCATCCCCAAGCTGGAAGTGTGGCGCGCCGCAACCGGCGAGCCGCTGCTGCACCCGAACGATCCGCACATCGTCGCTCTGGCGAGCGACGCGAAGGTCGAGACGAAGTTGCCGCTGCTCGACCTGAACGACGTCGACGCGATCTCGAGCTTCATTCTCCAGAAGCTGGAATTGAAATGAATCAGGATCTGCTTTCGGTCGACGACGCCCTCGCGCGCCTGCTGGTCGAGGCGAAGCCGGTCAGCGGAGTCGAGGAGGTGTCGGCGCTCGAGGCGACCGGCCGTGTCCTGGCACGCGCGCAGCGCTCGACCATGGATGTGCCGCCCATGGACAACAGCGCCATGGACGGCTATGCGGTTTCCACAAAAGATTCCCTGATATTGAAAGTCGCGCAAAAGATCATGGCGGGCTCGGTCGGCAAGGCGCTGGAGCCGGGAACCGCGGCGCGCATCTTTACCGGTGCGCCGATCCCGCCGGGAGCGGACGCGATCGTGATGCAGGAGCACGTCAGCGTCGAAGGCGACCAGGTCGTTCTGAAGAAGAAGCCGAAGCTCGGGGAGTGGATCCGCCGCGTCGGCAGCGACATCAGGAAGGGCGGCGAAATCCTGCCCGCCGGCAAGCGCCTGCTGCCGCAGGACACCGGGCTCGCGGCCTCGGTGGGCATCAAAACGCTCCCGGTCTTCCGCAAGGTGAAGCTGGGGCTGTTCTTCACCGGGGACGAGCTCGTCATGCCGGGTGAGCCGCTCGCCCCGGGGCGCATCTACAACTCGAACCGCTTCACCCTGCGCGGGCTCGCCGAGGTGTTCGACTGCGAGCTGCGCGACTACGGCATCGTGCCCGACAGCCTGGAGGCGACGCGCCAGGTGCTGCGCCGCGCCGCGGCCGAGTGCGACCTTATCGTGACCTCGGGCGGCGTCTCGGTCGGCGAGGCCGACTTCGTCAAGCCGGCGGTCGAGGCGGAAGGCAAGCTCCTGATGTGGCGCATCGCCATGAAGCCGGGACGGCCGCTGGCGTTCGGCTCGGTCGGCAAGTCGTTTTTCATCGGGCTGCCCGGCAACCCGGTGTCCAGTTTCGTCACCTTCCTCATTTTTGTGCGGCCGTTCCTGCTCAAGACCCAGGGCATGACCGAAGTGCAGCCCAAGTGGCTCAATGCGCGCGCCGATTTTGACTGGCCCGAGCCCGATGCGCGGCGCGAGTTCCTGCGCGTAAAATGGAACGCGCAGGGCGGCCTGGATCTGTATCCGACGCAGGACTCGGCGGTGCTGACCTCGACGGCCTGGGCCGACGGCCTGGTCGACAACCCGGCGGCGCAGGCGATCCGCAGGGGCGACCCGGTGCGCTTCCTGCCTTATTCGGAGCTGTACGGGTGAGATTCGGATGAAAGTGAAGCTGCTGTACTTCGCCAGCCTGCGCGAGCAGCTCGGCACCCCGGGCGAGGAGCTCGAGTTGCCGCGCGACGTTACGACCGTGGGCGGCTTGCGCGCGCACCTGAAGGCCCGGGGTGGCGTTTTCGAAAAGGCTCTTTCTGAAAAGAGTCCGGTCCGAGTTGCCGTCAATCAGGACATGGCGCAGCAGGGCGCTCCGATCAAGGCGGGCGACGAGGTGGCCTTCTTTCCCCCGGTGACCGGCGGATGAAGATTTCGGTTCAGCGCGAAGACTTCGATCTCGGTCTTGAAGTCAGGACTATTTCGAGAGCAAGCAGCATAGGCGCCGTCGCGAGCTTCGTCGGCCTGGTGCGCGATGTGCAGATGACCCTCGAGCACTACCCGGGGATGACCGAGAAGGCGATCGCCGGAATCGTGGAGGAGGCGCGCGGCCGCTGGAAGGTCATGGACTGCACCGTGATCCACCGCTACGGCGAGCTGCAGCCCAACGAGCAGATCGTGCTGGTGGCGGTGGCGAGCGCGCACCGGGGCGACGCCTTCGCCGCCTGCGAGTTCATCATGGACTACCTGAAGACCCAGGCGCCGTTCTGGAAGAAGGAAGCGCGCCCCGAGGGCGCGCGCTGGGTCGAGGCCAAGGCCGCCGACGACCAGGCCGCCGGGCGCTGGCAGGACCCGGCACGCAAGATCGGGTAGTTGAAAGACCCCGCGGGCGTCCCCACCTTCCCGCTGTGCGTACAGACAAGTTCACCACCAAGCTGCAGGAGGCCCTGGGAGAGGCGCAAAGCCTCGCCGTCGGGCGCGACCAGCAGTACATAGAGCCCCAGCATCTACTGCTTGCGCTGCTCGACGACCCGGGCGTTTCCGGGCTGATCGCGAAGGCCGGCGGCAACCCCGCGGCGCTGCGCAAGGGCCTCGGGGAAGCGGTTGCACGCCTGCCCAAAGTCGAGGGTACGCCGGGCGAAGTGCACCTCTCGCGCGAGCTGACGCAGATGCTCAATGTCGCCGACAAGGAGGCGCAAAAGCGCGGCGACCAGTACATCGCTTCCGAGCTGTTCCTGCTCGCGGCGGCGGCAATCCTGAAAAACTACGGCATCAGCAAGAGCGCCCTGGAAAAAGCGATCCAGGAAGTCAGGGGCGGAGAGAGCGTGAGCGGACAGGCTGACGAATCGCAGCGCCAAGCCCTCGCGAAATACACGTTGGATTTGACTGAAAGAGCAAGGCAAGGAAAGCTCGACCCGGTGATCGGGCGCGACGACGAGATCCGCCGCTGCATCCAGATCCTGCAGCGCCGCACCAAGAACAACCCGGTGCTGATCGGCGAGCCCGGCGTGGGCAAGACCGCGATCGTCGAGGGCCTGGCGCAGCGCATCGTCAACGGCGAGGTGCCCGAGAGCCTGAAGGGGAAACGCGTGCTGGTGCTCGACATGGCGTCGCTGCTCGCCGGCGCCAAGTACCGCGGCGAGTTCGAAGAAAGGCTGAAGGCGGTGCTGAAGGAGCTGGCCCGGGACGAGGGCAGCACCATCGTCTTCATCGACGAGCTGCACACCATGGTCGGCGCCGGCAGGGCCGAAGGCGCGATCGACGCCGGCAACATGCTCAAGCCCGCCCTGGCGCGCGGCGAGCTGCACTGCATCGGCGCCACCACGCTCGACGAGTATCGCAAGCACGTCGAGAAGGACGCGGCGCTGGAGCGCCGCTTCCAGAAAGTGCTGGTCGACGAGCCGAGCGTGGAAGCGACCATCGCCATCCTGCGCGGCCTGCAGGAGAAGTACGAGCTGCACCACGGCGTCGAGATCACCGACCCGGCGATCGTCGCCGCGGCCGAGCTGTCACAGCGCTACATCACCGACCGCTTCCTGCCCGACAAGGCGATCGACCTGATCGACGAGGCGGCGGCGCGCATCAAGATGGAGATCGACTCCAAGCCCGAGTCGATGGACCGCCTCGAGCGGCGCCTGATCCAGCTCAAGATCGAGCGCGAGGCGGTGCGCAAGGAGAAGGACGAGGCCTCGCTGAAGCGCTTTGCGCTGATCGAAGACGAGATCAGGAAGCTGGAGAAGGAATACTCCGACCTCGAGGAAGTCTGGAAGGCGGAGAAGGCCCAGGTGCAGGGCAGCCAGCACATCAAGGAAGAGATCGAGAAGATCCGCCAGCAGATCGCCGACCTGCAGCGCAAGGGCCAGTACGACAAGCTCGCCGAGCTGCAGTACGGCCGCCTGCCTCAGCTCGAATCCCAACTCAAGGTTTCAGAGAAACCCGTGAAGGCGAAATTGCTGCGCACCCAGGTGGGCGCCGAGGAAATCGCCGAGGTGGTGTCGCGCGCCACCGGCATCCCGGTGTCGAAGATGATGCAGGGCGAGCGCGAGAAGCTGGTCAAGATGGAGGCGCGGCTGCAGCAGCGCGTCGTCGGCCAGGACGAGGCGGTGCGCCTGGTGTCGGACGCGATCCGCCGCTCGCGCTCGGGTCTCGCCGATCCGAACCGGCCCTACGGCAGCTTCCTGTTTCTGGGGCCCACGGGCGTCGGCAAGACCGAGCTGTGCAAGGCGCTCGCCGCCTTCCTGTTCGATTCCGAGGAGCACCTGATCCGCATCGACATGTCCGAGTACATGGAGAAGCACTCGGTGTCGCGCCTGATCGGCGCCCCGCCGGGCTACGTCGGCTACGACGAGGGCGGGCAGCTCACCGAGCAGGTGCGCCGCAGGCCCTACGCCGTGATCCTGTTCGACGAGATCGAGAAGGCGCACCCGGACGTGTTCAACGCGCTGCTGCAGGTGCTGGACGAAGGCCGCCTGACCGACGGCCAGGGCCGCACCGTGGACTTCAAGAACACCGTGATCGTCATGACCTCGAACCTCGGCTCGCAGATGATCCAGAGCATGGCGGGCAGCGATTACCAGGTGGTGAAGCTCGCGGTGATGGGCGAGGTCAAGACCCATTTCAGGCCGGAGTTCGTCAACCGCATCGACGAGGTGGTGGTGTTCCACGCCCTCGGCGAGGAACAGATCAAGGCGATTGCGCGGATTCAGATCGGCGTGCTCAAGGCGCGCCTGGCGAAGATGGACTACGGCTTCGAGATCTCGGAAGCCGCGCTGAGCGAGCTGGCGAAGGCCGGTTTCGACCCGGTGTACGGGGCGCGGCCGCTCAAGCGCGCGCTCCAGTCGGAGCTCGAGAACCCGCTGGCGAAGGCGATCCTCGACGGGCGCTTCGCGCCCAAGGACAGCATCGCCGCCGACTGGCGCGGCGGCCACATGGTCTTCGAGAAACGGCCGGCTAGAGCGGCGGCGTAGCCTGGGGAAGGCCGGCGCGGATGCGCTTGGTCTGCTGCAGCAGCTCGTCCCACAGGCCCTCGGTGTCCTTGCGGAAGACCGTCTCCAGCTCCGCGTGGACCACCGACCACAGGCCGCGGTCGATCTCGCCCTTCAGCTCGCCCGGCCGCCAGCCGACATAGCCGACGAAGTAGCGCGCCTCGTTCGGCGTGCTCTCGATCACCTGGTCGATGGTGTTGGCGCGGAAGGCGAGGTACAGGTTCTTCATCAGCAGCACCGAACCTGCGCCCGGCGCGTTCTCGGCCTTGACCAGGGCGACCAGCGCGCCGCGCGAGAACGGTCCGCCGTAGAACACCGGCTCGACCACCTTTTTGGAAGGCTCGTGCTCGGGGAACAGGCTGCCGAGCGAGCGGCGCGTCGGGCGGTTCAGGATCACCCCGACATGCCCGCCGTTGGGCGCGGGCGCCGCGACCAGCACGCTCTGGCGGTACTCGAGGTCGCGGAACGCGGGATGCGCCACCAGGATCATCGCTTCGTCCTGTCCCTGGGCGGCGGCCAGCGCGGAGGCGGCCAGCAGCGCCCAGAACACGATGGCGCGCAGGACGAATCTCATGGAACGAGTATACCCGACGCTCCAAGCATCGCTACCCGGCCGCGGCCCTTCTTGACCAGCTCTTCCCACAGGCCCGCGGTGTCCGCGCGAAACAGCAGTTCCTCGCTCGCCGGCAGCACATACCAGTTGTCGCCCTTGAGCTCGGCTTCGAGTTGGCCGGGCGACCAGCCGGAGAAGCCGGCATACAGGCGATAGTGCGGGGCTTGCTCCCGGCGCTGCTCGAGGAGCTTCTCGACGTTGTGCGGGTGCATGGTGATGTAGACGCCTTTCAGCACGGGAAACGCGGAGGCCTCGGGCATCGCGGCCGAGCGGAACACCGCGACCAGCACGTCGCGCATCACCGGCCCGCCCGAGTACACCGGGTCGCCGGTCTTCTCGTGGCGGCGCGGGCTCGGCCGGTTCAGGATCACCCCGATCGTGCTGGCGTCGGCCGCCTGCGTCACCAGCACCACGGTGCGGCGGAAATTCGGGTCGGCGAGGCTGGGCCTGGCCACCAGCAGCACCGCGTTGGGCTCGTCCGACTGCGGCTGCGCGGCGACCGCCGCGGCGAGCAGCACAGCGAGCAGGGCGAGCCAGCGCGCCGGGGACCTAGTTTGCGGAATGCTGGAGCTCGATGGCCTGGGAGATGCGCGGGTAGGTGTTCGGCGCCACCTGCTGCAGGAAGTTCGAGCCGTACTTCACGTCCTGGCGGAACACCGGGTGGCGCGAGGCCGCCTCGCCCACTGCGCGCGGGTCGGCGAGGTGGAGCACCAGCTGTTCCTTGCCGGTGGCCTTGGTGAACTGGAAATACTCGTCCTTGCCGAGCGGCAGGAAGGTCTCGCGCCCCGGCCGCAGGGCGACCACGTGCTCGGCCTTGGGCGGATAGAGGTGCCGGCGCTCGCCCTTCGGGTTGATGTTCTCCAGCGCCAGCTCGCCGGCGAAGGTCGACACCACGCGCAGCTTGAAGCGCTCGCCGGTCTTGAAGCCCGTGTTGATCGGGCGGAACGCGAATTCCTTGCCGTCGGGCACGACCAGCGCGACGTGCACGCCCTGGTAGTTCTCCCGGCCGCCGTCGACGCTCAGCGCCGTGCTCGGATTGCCCGCCACGCTGCCCGGCCCGCGCGTGCTCACCGCGCTCGAGCTGCGCCCCCGGATCTCGGCGCCCGAGTCGGCGGCGAGGTTCGGCGCGCCGCGCCCGGTCAGGATGTCGGGGACGCTTTTCGCGAGCCAGGCGCTGAAATAGTCCCAGCTTACCGAGGCGAGCTTGGACACCGCGATCTGGATCAGGATGCCCCAGATGAAGCGCGGCTGGACCTCCTCGTCCTTGGCCGGCGCCTGCGCCCAGCCCGGCGCGATGAACGCCAGGGCGAGCAGGACGGCGAGGGCGCGGCGGCGCATGGCTAGTTCACTTCCTCGAGGACCATCAGCGCCGCGCCGTAGGCGTTGGAGCAGCTCTTCTGCACCACCAGGTTGCGAAGCCCCGAAGGCTGCCCGCATTCCGTGGACTCGGCGTTGGCCGAGGTCGAGGTCACGAGCTGGATGTCTTTCGACGCGGTCGCGCTGGCCGGGATGATCGAGAACGGCCCCGCCGGCTGCATGCCGATCTTCGAGAAATCGCGCGGCGCGTCGGCGACGATCGCGAGCAGGTGGTTCTTGCCGACCGGGCCGCCGGCCTTGACCATCCAGTTCGGCCGCGGCAGGTTCAGCGTCTGGCCGGCCTGCACCGTGTTGTTGCTGTCGAGCCCGTTCGGAAACAGCATGTCGAAGGTCTTGCCGTCGGAGCCGACCATCATGATGTACAGGTAGCCGGCGTGGCTGCTGGTGAGGGAGACGTTGACGAAATCCTGCCCGATGCGGAACACCGGACGGTCGCCGCGCAGGGTGACCGTGCGCCGGTCGTCGCGGTTGCTGTAGATATCGCGCAGCGTGTAGAAGGCCGGCGGGAACTCTGCAGGCGCGGCGGCGGCGGGCTTCTGCGGGGCCGGCGCCGGCGTGGGCGCCGCGGGCACGGGCGCCGGAGCGGCTCGCTCGGAGAATGCGAGCACCGCGTTCGGGTTGCCGGTGATGGTGACGTGGTGCGGCAGGAAGCCGCGCAGGTTCTTCAGCGTGGCGTTGATCCGGCCCTGGGCGCATTCCTGGATCTCGGCGGCCGAAATGCCGCCCGAGCCGTCGCGGTCCTGCGCCGCGCCGTTGATGCAGTCGCGCCAGGCCTGGGTCGCCACGCCGCCGTGCTGCGCCATGTCGAGCGAGACCTCGTTGTCGCGCGCCGCGGCGATATAGACGTAGTTGTTCGCGCCGCTGCCGGCCGAGCGCGTCGCCGCCCCGAGCGAGCGCGTCAGCACGTTGACCGGGCGCTCGCAGGCGTCGGTGGCGGCGCGCGCCGCGTACTTGGGCGTCACGCCCGCGGTGTTGATGCCGGGCGCGGCGCGGGTGGTGACGCCGCCCGAGTGGCAGGCGTCGAGGAACACCACCAGCTTGGCCGCCTTCTCCGACAGGCGCTTCAGGTTCTGCTCCAGCTCGGAGTCGACGAAGGCCTGGCCGTCGACCGTGATCAGCGACTCGGCGCAGCGCTCCACCGGCCGCACCACGCGCTCGCGTCCGCCGTGGCCCGAGTAGTAGATGAACACCTGGTCGTCGCTGCCGATGCGCTGGTACAGGTCCTGGAAGGCGCGGCGCATGCCGTCGAGCGTGAGCTGCTCGTCGCGGTAGACGCGGATGTTCTGGTCCTTCACGCCCATCTTGCGCGCGATGCTGCGCGCGCTGGCGGCATCGTGCACCACGCCTTCGAGCCGGGTGACGCCGGCGCGGTAGGCGCTGATCGTCATGATCAGGGCGTAGCTCTCGGCGAGCGCCGCCGCCGGCGCCAGCGCGGCGAGCACGGTGATCAGGCCAACACGCAATGCATGCTTCATGTTTCCCCCTGCGTCACACAGTAAAGCACCCCGCGCGGTGCGGCAAGGCGGCGGATTGCCCCGCGGCGGGTGCGCAATGTCACGTCATGCCGTCGATTGTCAGGAACTGTTCAGTTGAACGCCTGGATCCCGGTCTGGGCACGCCCGAGGATGAGCGCGTGGATGTCGTGCGTGCCTTCGTAGGTGTTGACCACCTCGAGGTTGACCAGGTGCCGGATGACGCCGAACTCGTCCGAAATCCCATTGCCTCCCAGCATATCGCGCGCGAGGCGCGCGACCTCGAGCGCTTTTCCACAGGAGTTGCGTTTCAGCATTGAGGTGACCTCGGCCGCCGCCGTGCCTTCGTCCTTCATGCGCCCGAGGCGCAGGCAGCCCTGCAGGCCGAGCGCGATCTCGGTCTGCATGTCGGCGAGCTTCTTCTGGATCAGCTGATTCGCCGCCAGCGGCCGGCCAAATTGCTTTCTTTCCAGGACATAGGTTCTCGCCCGGTGCCAGCAGTCTTCCGCCGCGCCCAGCGCTCCCCAGGCGATGCCGTAGCGCGCCGAGTTGAGGCAGGTGAACGGGCCCTTCAGGCCGCGCACCTCGGGGAACGCGTTCTCTTCCGGGCAGAACACGTTGTCCATCACCACTTCGCCGGTGATCGAGGCGCGCAGGCCGACCTTGCCGTGAATCGCGGGGGCGGAAAGGCCTTTCATGCCTTTCTCGAGGATGAAGCCCCTGATCTGGTCGTTCTCCTTGGCCCAGACCACGAAGACGTCCGCAATCGGCGAGTTGGAGATCCAGGTCTTCGCTCCGGTGAGGCTGTAGCCGCCGGCCACCTTCTTCGCGCGCGTCTGCATCGAGCCGGGATCGGAGCCGTGGTTCGGCTCGGTCAGGCCGAAGCAGCCGATCGACTCGCCGGCGGCGAGCCGAGGGAGGTATTTTTTCTTTATTGCTGAACCCCCAAATTCATAGATGGGCAACATCACCAAGGAAGACTGCACGCTCATCATCGAGCGGTAGCCCGAGTCGACGCGCTCGACCTCGCGCGCGATCAGGCCGTAAGCGACGTAGCTCAGGCCGGGGCCGCCGTATTCCGCCGGAATCGTCGGGCCGAGCAGGCCGAGCTCGCCCATCTCGCGGAAGATCTTTGCATCCGTCTTTTCATGCCGAAAGGCTTCCAGGATGCGCGGCGCCAGCTTCTTCTGGCAATAGGCGCTGGCGGCGTCGCGCACCATGCGCTCGTCCTGGCTGAGCTGCTGGTCGAGCAGCAGCGGGTCGTCCCAGACGAAGGAGGCCTTCACGCTTTCCCTTTTCATTGCACCCGCTCCAGGATGACGGCGAGGCCCTGGCCGACGCCGATGCACAGCGACACCGCGGCGTAGCGGCCGCCCGACTGCTGCAGCTCGCGCGCCACGGTCAGCGCCAGGCGCGCGCCCGAGCAGCCGAGCGGATGGCCGATGGCGATCGCGCCGCCGTTCGGGTTGACGCGCGCGTCCTTGAAGTCGACGTTCATCAGCTTGAGGCAGCCGAGCACCTGGCTGGCGAACGCCTCGTTGATCTCGATGATGTCCAGATCGCTCAATTTCAGATTTGCTCTTTGCAGCGCCAATGGAATGGCATACGCCGGGCCCACGCCCATGATGCGCGGCTCGACGCCGGCGCTGGCGGCGGAAAGGATTCTGGCGATCGGCTTCTTGCCCTTGCGCGAACCCCATTCCTTCGACGCGATGATCAGCGCCGCGGCGCCGTCGTTGATGCCCGAAGCGTTGCCGGCGGTGACCACGCCGCCCTCGAACAGGGGTTTCAGCTTCTTCAGCGATTCCATGTTGCTGTCGCGACGGGGATGCTCGTCGGCGCTCACCGTCACCGTTTCCTTCTTCGAGGGAAGCGTGAACGGGTGTATTTCCCCCTTGTAGAACCCCTCGGCCTCGGCCTTGGCGTATTTCTGCTGCGAGGCGAGCGCGAACTCGTCGGCCTGCTCGCGCGTGATGCCGAAGTCCCGGGCGACGTTGTCGCCGGTCTCGGGCATGGTGTGGTTGCCGAACTGCCTGACCACTTTCGGGTTGGGGAAGCGCGAGCCGATGGTGGTGTCGAACATCTTCACTTCGCGGCTGTAGGACGAGTCGGACTTGCCCATCACGTACGGCGCGCGGCTCATGCTCTCGACGCCGCCGGCGAGATACAGCTCGCCCTCGCCGCAGGTCACCGCGCGCGCCGAATCGACCACCGCCTGCAGGCCGCTGGCGCACAGCCGGTTGACCGTGACCCCGGGGGTGGTCGGCGGCAGCCCGGCGAGCAGCGCGGCGAAGCGCGCCACGTTGCGGCTGTCCTCGCCCGCCTGGGTGACGCAGCCCATGACCACGTCGCTGATCTCCGTTGCTTCTATCTTGTTGCGCGCCACGACTTCCCTGATCACCTCGGCGGCGAGGTCGTCGGGGCGCACCGGCGCGAGCTTGCCGGCATGCCGGCCGATGGGGGTGCGCAGTCCGTCGTAGAGATAGGCGTCGAGCATCGGCTTCCTTTATTCCGGGGTCAGCAAGGATACGCCGAGCTGCGCGCGGCGCCGCAGCCAGAGGCTCGGCCGGTAGCGCGGCTCCTGCAGCGTGGCGTGCATCGCTTCGAGCACGGCGAGGATCCTGCCCGGGCCGACCGCGTCGCCCATGGCGAGCGGTCCGCGCGGGTAGCCCAGGCCGAGCGTCACCGCGCGGTCGAGGTCGGCGGGCGAGGCGATGCGCATCTGCGCGATGTCGCAGCCGATGTTGACGATGTGGGCCACCACGCGCTGGGCGACGAAGCCCGGCGAATCGTTGATCACCGAGACCGGCACGCCGTCCGAAGCGAGCACAGCGTGCGCCGCCTGAATGGTTTCTTCATTTGTTACTGGTGTCTTCATGAGGGTGCGCCGCTTGGCGAAGCCGAACAGCGGGTCGACCGCCACGGTGCGCGCGGGGTCGAGGCCGAGCTCGAGCGCCGCGGTGGTCGCGTCCTTGCCGAGAGGGGCGATGAAGCAAACAGAATTTTTTGAAGGAGAAATCTCCAGATTGACGTCGAGTTTGAGAAACAACTCTTTCAACTCCGGAACGGCCCAAACCGAATCTGGCTTTACCGCAGGCGCCTTCGTCTCGGGGACGGCTTCGGCGGCGCCGTCCTTGCCGTAGACGTACCAGCCGCGGCCGGTCTTGCGGCCGAGCAGGCCGGCGGCGACACGCGGCTCGGCGAGGAACGACGGGCGGTACTTCGGCTCGTCGAAGTACTGGCGGTACATCGATTTCATCACCGCGTGCGCCACGTCGAGGCCCACCAGGTCCATCAGGCCGAACGGCCCGAGGCGGAAGCCCGCGGCGTCGACCAGGATGCGGTCGATGGCGGCGAAATCGGCGACGCCTTCCGACAGGATGCGCAGCGCCTCGGGCACGAAGGCGCGCCCGGCATGGTTGACGATGAAACCCGGCGTGTCCTTGCAGCGCACCGGCGTGTGCCCGAAGCGCCTGGCGAGGGCGACGAGAGCTTCGCTCGCCCACGGCTCGGTAAGGACGCCGTCGACCACCTCCACGACTTTCATCACCGGGACCGGGTTGAAGAAGTGGTAGCCGGCCACCCGGCCGGGATGCCTGCACGCCGCCGCCATGGCGGTCACCGACAGCGACGAGGTGTTGCTGGCGAGGATGCAGTCGCTCCTGACCGTGTTTTCGAGGCTTGAAAAAAGACTTCGCTTCGCGTCCAGCTCCTCGACGATCGCTTCGACGACCACGTGGCAGGCCGCCAGGCCCTCCAGGGAATCGGTGATCTCGATGCGCTGCAGGGTTGCCTGCGCATCCGCCGCGGGGAGCCGGCCCTTTTCCGTCAGCCGCGCCAGCGCCTGGGCGATCGCGTCCTTGGCCTTGCGCGCCGCGCCGGGTTGCGAGTCGAACACCACGGTGCGCGCGCCGCATTGCGCGAGCACCTGCGCGATGCCGCGCCCCATGGTGCCGGCGCCGGCGACGCCCGCGACGAGGTCACTGCGGTTGGGATCTAGCAAGTCTTTATTCTAGCGGCCGGGGCCGCGGCTATAATCGGTCGAGGAGGAGGAAGAAAACATGGTTCGTATCCTGGGCCTCGCCGCCGCGCTGCTATTCGCGACGGCCGCGCAGGCGCAGCAGTTCCCCTCGAAGCCGGTCACGCTGATCGTCCCGTGGCCCGCCGGGGGCAGCACCGACATCTATTTCCGCAAGCTCGGCGAGATCACGGCGCGGTACCTCGGCCAGCCGCTGGTCATCGAGAACCGGCCCGGCGGCAGCGGCATGAATGGCCCGGCGACCATGACGAAGACGGCGAAGCCCGACGGCTACACGATCTCGCAGCTCGCCATCTCGGCTTTCCGCGTGCCGCACATGCAGAAGGTCGACTGGGACCCGATCACGGACTTCACCTACATCATCGGCCTTGCCGGCTACACCTTCGGCATCGTGGTCAAGGCCGACTCGCCGTTCAAGACCTTCAACGACCTGATCGCCTATGCCCGCGCCAACCCCGGCAAGCTTTCCTACGCCACGCCCGGCACGGGCACCTCGCTGCATCTCGCCATGGAAGAGATCGGCGCCAAGGCGAACGTGCAGTTCCTGCACATTCCGTTCAAGGGCTATGCCGACGGCGCTGCCGCCCTGCTGGGCGGGCACGTCATGGTGCAGGTCGATTCCACGGGCTGGGCCCGGCAGGTCGACCAGGGCACCCAGCGCCTGCTCGCGACGCTCGGCGACAAGCGCACGCGCTGGGGTGCGCCGACGGTGAAGGAGCTGGGCGTGGACACGGTGTCGAACTCGCCGTTCGGCCTTGTCGGCCCTAAGGGCATGCCGCGGGAGGTCGTGCGGGTGCTGCACGACGCGTTCAAGAAGTCGCTGGACGACGCCGAGTACCTCAAGATGCTGGTGCTGCTCGATCAGCCCGGCTGGTACATGTCGGGCGAGGATTACGCCCGCTGGGCCGTCGGCATGCTGCAGGCCGAGCGTGCGACGATCGAGCGGGTTGGTTTGCTTCTCAAGTAGAGGAGGGCGTCATGAAGTATCGCAAGATTCTTCTCGCCTACAACGGCTCCCAGGAAGGCAAGCGCGCGCTGTTCGAGGCCGCCGACCTCGCCAGCTTCCTGCAGGCCGAGACCCACCTCCTCGCGGTGGCCAGCATGCCGCCGAGCCTGTTCCTGACCGAGGGCTTCGTCCCCGAGGAGCTGCTCGAGGAGGAGAAGAAGCGCACCCAGTCGGTCCTCGACGAGGGCATCCGCTCGCTGCGCGAGCGCGGCTTCAACGCCACCGGCCAGCTCGCCGTCGGCGAGCCGGTCGAGGAGATCTGCCGCCTCGCCAAGTCCCTGGGCGCCGACCTGATCGTGCTCGGCCACAACCAGAACACCTCGTTCGCCGCGCGCTGGTGGAAGGGCTCGGTCGGAGCCTCGCTCCTCGACTACGCGCCCTGCAGCATCCTGATCGCGCTGTCCAGGGGTTGAAGGCCGCCCGGAAAAGGCTGCTGCGCTGGCTGTTGCTGACGGTGGCGGCGACCGCCGCCGCCGCCGGGCTGGCGCGCACCGAGTGGCATCGCTCGCTCGAGAGCGCCTACTACGACTACTGGCACGTGCTGGCGGGCAAGCGCTACGAGCCCGCGCACACGGTGTTCGTCAGCGTCGACGACGCCACGCTGCTCGCCTACAAGGACGACCCGCTCGCGTTCTGGACGCCGTACTGGGCGCGCGCGCTCGACGTCCTGGGCAAGGCCGGGGTCAAGGCGGTCGGCCTGGATTTCATCCACCTGGTGAGCGCCGAGTCCTGGCTGCGCAAGCTCAACCTGCCCGACAGCCGCATCAGCCGCGAGTACGACTCGGCGTTCCGCGCCGCGCTGGCGCAGGGCAAGACCATCCTGATCACGCACCTGGTCGAGCTGCCCGACGGCAACCTGGACCTGCTGCAGCCGCCCGACGACCAGCGCCTGCTGCTGCCCGGCGGGCCGAAGGACCTCGGCATCGCCAACCTGCATCCCGACGGCGACAAGCACGTGCGCAGCTTCTACCCGGTGATGATCCCGGACCCCGCGTTTCCCGGGCTCGCCTTCAACATGCAGCTCGCGCTGCGCGGCGCCGGCGCCGATGCCGGAGCGAGCGAATGGCAGATCGCCGGCGTCACGCTCAAGCGCGAGCTCAAGCGCTATCCGATCGGCTACAGCGGGCCCTCGGGAACCATTCCGAAGATCTCGATGCTCGAGCTGCTGCGGCCCGATGCGCTGGAGCTGCCGGCGGTCAAGGCGCTCGCCGGCAAGGTGGCGATCATCGGCCTGGACAACGCCGGCAACAGCGACCGCCACTTCACGCCTTACTCGCGCAGCCTGCCGTTCGCCAGCACGATCGCGGAGCAGATGCCGGGGGCGGAGATCCACGCCAACATCGTTGAGACGATTCTCGCCGGCCGCTATCCGAAGGGGCTCTCGCTTTTCTGGGAAGTGCTTTACGTGCTCCTCGTGGTGGGTGCCGCCGCCTGGGCGTTTGTCAGGCTCAGCGTCAGCACCGGCGCGGCGCTCGGGCTCGGGCTGCTCGTCGCCGTGGCGCTGCCGGCGTTCCTCGCCTTCCAGCAAGACTGGGTGCTGCCGGTGGCCGAGCAGCAGACCGCGGTGGCGCTGTGCTTCCTCATGACCCTCGGGCTGCGCCTGACCGGCGAGGAGCGCGAGCGCGAGCGCATCCGCCAGATGTTCGGGCGCTACGTGGCCGAGTCGGTCGTCGCCAAGCTCCTGACCGAGGACCGGCGGCCCGACCTCGGCGGCGAAGTGCTGACCATCACGGTGCTGTTCTCGGACATCCGCGGCTTCACCACGTTCTCCGAGAAGCTCAGCGCGCACGAGGTGGTCGAGTTGCTGAACGCCTACTTCACGCGGGTGTGCGAGCCGATCCTGGCGGAGGGCGGCACGGTGGACAAGTACATCGGCGACGCGGTGATGGCAGAGTTCGGCTCGCCGGTGACCTACCCGGACCACGCGCGGCGCGCGATCCGCGCGGCGCTCGGCATGGCGCGCGAGGCCGAAGCCTTCAAGGACTGGATGCGCAAGCGCTTCCCGGACCGCGGGCTGGCGGAGTTCGGCATCGGCGTCGGACTGCACACCGGCGAAGCGGTGTGCGGCAGCATCGGCACGCCGCGGCGCCAGGAGTTCACCGCCATCGGCGACACGGTCAATACCGCCTCGCGCCTCGAAGGCATCACCAAGGACCTGAAAATCGTGATCGCCGCGTCGCAGGCTACACTGGACGCCGCGGGTCCGGGCGTGCGCACCGGCAAGCGCGAGACGGTCCAGGTCAAGGGACGCGCCGAATCGATCGTGGTGCATGAGATAACGGGAATCGACGATGCGTAAGTGGCTGGCAGCGATGCTTTTCACGGCGAGCTCGCTGGCGCAGGGGCAGGCCGACGTCGCGCTGGTGGAATTCATCTCGGGCAATGTGACCTACGCGAGCGGCGCTGGCGCGGCCGCCAAGGCGACGCCCTTCATGAAGGTGCGCGAGGGCGACCGCTTCACCGTCGTCCGGGGCTCGCAGCTGCGGCTGCTGTATTTCCAGAGCGCGAGGCAGGAGCATTTCACCGGGCCGGCCAGCTTTGCGGTGGGCAGCCAGGCGAGCAAGCTGCAGTCGGGGTCGGCGCCGCGCGTGGCGAGCGTTCCCGTCGCGGTCCCGCGGCGCATCGCGCGCATCCCCGAGCTGCTGGAGAACGCCAAGCTCGGCGGCGTGCAGCTGCGCGGCAAGCCGCCGGCCAGGGCCGACGACGCTGCGCTGGGCGAAGCGCGCTCTATTTATGAGCGGCTGCGCAAGGAGCTGCCGGCCAACGACATCACGCCGGAACTGTTCCTGTACGCGACGCTGAACGACTACTACCGCTACGACGAGATGCAAGGGCTGGCGCGGGAGATGCTGCGCCGGCAGCCCGGCAACGAGGAAGCGAAGGCGCTTGCGGCGGGGCGGTAAGAAGCCCCGCAGGCGGCGTGAAATAGTTGTTCGTTAAGGGGTTTTCCGGTGCGTAGACTGGCAGTCGTGAAAAACCTGCTCCTGATCGCTGCACTCGCTTTAGCCGCGCCGGCGCTTGGCGCCGATGACGTCGGCCTGGTCAACCAGGTGACGGGTGACGCGTCGTACGCCAGCGGCTCGAGCCGCGCCAAGGCGAGCGCGTACATGAAGGTGCGCGAAGGCGACCGCTTCGTTCTCGCCCCCGGCGCCGAGCTGCGCCTGGTGTACTTCGACGGCGGCCGCCAGGAGAGCTTCAGCGGACCGGCGCGCTTTACCGCGGGCAAGCGCGCGAGCTCGATGCAGAGCGGGGCGCAGCCCCAGGTGAGCACGCTGCCTACCGGCGTGTCGCAGCGCATCGCGCAGACCCCGGAGCTGCTGGCGATCGCCAAGCTCGGCCGCGCCGGCGGCGTGTCGGTGCGCAGCGGCGCGCGCATCAAGCCGCTCACGCCGGAGCAGCAGGCCGAGATCGCGCAGGCCCGCGCCGACTACGAGCGCCTGCGCCAAGCCTCGCCCTACGACGACATCATGCCGGAGTTTTTCCTGCTCTCGGTGCTTGACGAGCACCGGCAGTACCAGGAGATGAAGCCCGTGGTGGCGGAGATGCAGCGCCGCCTGCCGGGCAGTCCCGAAGTCGCGGCGATGGCGGAGTACGTCGAAGCGAAATCCCAGGGCCAGTAGGCTTTTTTCTTTCTACAATCCGGGCATGCTGAAAGGCAGGCTCGAAGATGACCGCATGCTTACCGGTCGGGGACGCTATGTCTCGGACTGGAACCTGCCCGGACAGGCCTACGGCTATTTCCTGCGTTCCGACCGGGCCCATGCAGAGATCATTTCCATTCAGAAAGAAGAAGCTTTAAACAAAAAAGGAGTCTTGGCGGTCATCACCGGCGCGGACATCGCCGGTGCGTTGAAATCCCTTCCTGCCGCACTACCCGCGAAAGGCCGCGGCGGCAGCGAGCTGATCAATCCCGGCCGCCCGGCGCTCGCCCAGGGGCGCGTGCGCTTCGCCGGGGACGCCGTCGCCCTGATCGTCGCCGAGACGCCGACGGCGGCGCAGGACGCCGCCGAGCTGGTCGCGGTCGAGTACCGCGATCTGCCGGTGGTGGTGAGCACCGCCGATGCGTTCGCGCCGGGCGCACCGCTGGTGCACGACGCGGTGCCGGGGAACATCGTGCTGGATTTCGAGTCGGGCGCCGAGTTGAAAACGAAAGAGGCTTTTGAAAAGGCGGCCCGCGTGGTCGAGATGACCGTGCACGTGTCGCGCGTCGTCGGCAACCCGATGGAGCCCCGCGCCTGCCTGGCGGCCTACACGGGTGAGCAATACCACCTCTACACCTGCACCCAGGGCGTGGCGATCATGCGCAACCAGCTCTCCGCGGTGCTCGGCGTGCCGCCGGAGAAGATCCGCGTCATCGCCGAGGAGGTCGGCGGCGGCTTCGGCGTGCGCTTCAACCTGTACCCCGAGTACTGCGCCGCGCTGTTCGCCGCGAAGCAGCTCGGGCGGGCGGTGAAATGGACCGGGACGCGCTCGGAAGTGTTCCTCGCCGACGAGCAGGCGCGCGACGTGCGCTCGCGCGGCGAGCTGGCGCTCGATAAGAGTGGCCGGATCCTCGGCATGCGCTTCGACATGGTGTGCAACCTTGGCGCCTACCTCGCGCCGACCGGGCCGTTCGTCAACACCATCGGCATCGTCAACTGCCTGTCCGGGGTGTACGACGTTCCCGCCACCTACGCGCGCATCCGGCTTGCGCTGACCAACACCGCGCCGATGGCGGCCTACCGTGGCGCCGGACGGCCGATCATGTCCTACGCGATCGAGCGGCTGATGGACCACGCTGCACGCGAGCTCGGCATGGACCAGGCCGAGTTCCGGCGCCGCAATTTCATCCCCAAGGACAAGTTCCCGTACAAGATCGCCGCCGGATTCGAATACGACTGCGGCGATTTCGAGGGAGTGCTCGATAAGGCCCTTTCCGCTTCCTCATGGAAGTCTTTTGACCAAAGAAAGGAACAGGCAAAAAAGCGCGGCAAGCTGCGCGGCCGCGGCATCGCCACCTACATCGAAGCCACCGGCGCGGGCTTCGCGCCGCAGGACCAGGTCGAGCTGCGCTGGGGGGATGACGATAGCGTCACGCTCTATGCGCCGACGCACAATCACGGTCAGGGGCACGAGACGACCTTCGCGCAGCTTCTGTCGGGCGTGCTCGGCATGCCGCTGGAATCGTTTCGCCTGCGCACCGCCGGCCCGGAGTTCTTCCTCGCCGGCAACGCCACCGGCGGCTCGCGCTCGCTCGCCGCGGTCGGCAGCGTGGTGCTGCTTGCGGGACAGGAGATGGTGAAGAAGGGCATGGCGCTCGCCGCCGAGGCGCTCGAGGCGGCCGCGGCCGACATCGAGTTCGTGCAGGGGCGCTACCGGATCAAGGGGACGGACAGGGCGATTTCTCTTCGAAATCTTGCAAAAGAGAAACCCGGCCAGCTGGATATTCAGTACCAGAACAAATTCGGCGCGACATTTCCCAACGGCTGCCACATCGCCGAGGTCGAGATCGCGCCCGAGACCGGCGACGCCGAGATCGTGTCCTACGTCGCCTGCGACGACGCCGGCAACATCATCAATCCCCAGATCGTCGAGGGGCAGGTGCAGGGCGGGCTGACGCAGGGAGCCGGGCAGGTGTTCAGCGAGCTCGCGGTGTACGACCGCAGCGGCCAGCTCGTCACCGGCAGCTTCATGGACTACGCCATGCCCAGGGCGGGGCTGGTGAACGGCATCAAGCTCGTCGAGCACCCGGTGCCGACCAAGCTGAACCCGCTCGGCGCCAAGGGCGTCGGCGAGGCCGGCGTCACCGGCTCGATGCCGGCGCTGATGAACGCGGTGGTGGACGCGCTGCGCGAGGTCGGGGTGAAAGAGTTTGAGATGCCGGCGACGCCGGCGCGTCTCTGGGAAGCCATTCAAAGGGCAAAACAGTAATGCGGCGCAGCACGGAGCGCATCCTTACCACCCACGTCGGCAGCCTGATCCGGCCCGCGCCGCTTCTGCCCCTCATCCGCGCGAAGCAGACCGGCCAGCCCTATGACCAGCAGGCGTATGCGGCTTGTCTTGCAGCTTCCGTAAAGGAAATTGTTGAAAAACAAGCCGCGGCCGGCATCGACGTGCCGAGCGACGGCGAGTTCGGCAAGTCCATCAGCTGGTCGCAATACGCGCTCGAGCGCCTGAGCGGTTTCGAGAGGCGGCCGGCAAAGGAAGGCGGCAGCGGGGCGGGTGGCTTCTTTCGCGGCGCTGACCGCAGCCGCTTCACCGCGTTCTACGCCGAGCTCGACGCCGCGGACGGCCCGCCGGCCACCGCCGGCGCCACCGCGGGCGAGGCGGTGTGCGTGGCGCCGATCCGCTACACCGGCCAGGCCGAGGTGCAGCGCGACATCGACAATTTCAAGGCGGCGCTGAAAGCTGCGGGGGTGGAGGAGGGCTTTCTGCCGGTGGCCGCGCCGGCGAGCGTCATCCCCGACCGCAAGAACGAGTACTACAAGAGCGACGAGGAGATGCTCGAGGCGATCGCGAATGCGATGCGCACCGAATACCGCGCGATCGTCGATTCAGGGCTGCTGCTGCAGCTCGACGACGCGCGCGCCGCGGTCACCTACGACCGCATGGTGCCGCCGGCGAGCTTCGAGGACTATCGCACGTGGCTCGCGCTGCAGGTGGAGGCGATCAATCACGCAATCGAAGGCATCCCGCGCGATCGCATCCGCTATCACGTCTGCTGGGGCAGCTGGCCCGGCCCGCACACCAGCGACGTGCCGCTGAAGGACATTGTCGACCTGGTGCTGAAGGTGCGCGCCGGCGCCTACCTGATCGAGGGGGCGAACCCGCGCCACGAGCACGAGTGGCGCGTGTGGGAAAAGGCGAAGCTGCCCAAGGACAGCGTGCTGGTTCCCGGGGTCATCAGCCACGCCACCAACGTCGTCGAGCATCCCGAGCTCGTCGCCGAGCGCATCTCGCGCTACGCGAAGCTGGTGGGGAACGAAGCCGTGATGGCGGGGACCGACTGCGGCTTCGCGCAGGGCCCGTTCCACCGCCGGGTGCACCCGTCGATCATGTGGGCGAAGCTCGAGGCGCTCGCCGAGGGCGCGCGCCTGGCAAGCCGCGCGCTGTTCTGACGCTGAACGAGATCAGCACCCGCTGGATCTTGCGCCGCAGGACGTCGACGCCGAAGACCGGCCCGACATCCCAGCGGTGGTGATCGTCCTCGGAAAACAGCGCCCGGGCGTAGTGCAGCAGCAGCTCCAGCTTCGCCTGCCAGTCCCGGTCCTCGGTCCTGAGCAGCGCGGCCCAGCAGGCACGCTGGAACTGCTCCAGGGATTCAAGGTCGGCCCAGCCGCCGTGCGACCTGTCCAGGATACGCCCGAGCGTAGAGAGGTAACTGCGGAGGCTGTTTTGGACGTCCTCGAGCTCGGGGCGGGCCACAGCGAATGGTTCCACTGGCCGGACGCACGGACAACCGGCTTTGCAGTTTTTTGCACCCAGCCCGTGATCGATTTCACGGCGCGGCGATTCGCGCCAGCGCCGCAGATCTACCTTACGGCGCGCTTCTAGCTACTGCGGCCGAGCCTCGAAGCTGCCGCCGAGCGCGAGGTGCAGGTTCACGCGCTGCACCAGGCGCTCGGACTGCACGCGCAGCAGCGCGGTGCGCGACGCCTGCAGCGCGAGGCTTTGCTGCTGCACGGCGCGCAGGTCGCCCACGCCGACGCGGTAGCGCTGGTAGGCGAAGTCGAGCGCGCGCGCGTTCTCGGCGACCGCTTCCTTCAGGATTTCCTCGCGTTCTTCCAGCGCGAAGCCGGCCGACAGCGCGCTCTCCACCTCGCCGAAGGCGCGCGCGCCCACCCGGCCGTAGTCCAGGACCGCCTGCTTCTGCTCGGCGGTGCGGATCTCGACCTGCGCCTGCAACTGCCCGCCCAGGAACAGCGGCGCAGTGAGCGAGGCACCGACGCTCCACACCGGGTTGTCGCGGTCCTTGAGCACGAACAGCTCGCTCGAGATGCTGGTGCCCGCCGCGGTGAGCGCGATGCGCGGCAGGCGCGCCGCCTTCGCTTCCTCGACGCGGTAGAACGCGGCCGCGACGCGGCGCTCGGCGGCCACCAGGTCGGGGCGGCGCTCGAGCAGCTCGGCGGGCATGCCGGCGGGCACCGGCCCGGGCATCGCCGTGAGCTGTGGAGGCACCTCCAGCGCCGCCGCCGGGTAGCGGCCGGCGAGCGCCTCGAGGGCGCGCAGCGACTGCCGGTAGGCGTATTCGAGGTTGCGCACGCTGTCGCGGTAGCTCGCCAGGCTCGCGCGGGAAAGGGTCACGTCGTTCAGGTCGCCGCTGCCCACCCGCAGGCGGTCCTGCGCGATGGCGAGCTGGCGCGCGGCGGCCTGCGCCATCTCCTCGGCGATGGCCTTCTGCAGGCGCGCTTCGACGGCGAGGAACCAGCTCTTGGCGACGAACGCGGCGAGCGACTGGCGCGCGTACTCGGCATCGAGCCCGGCCGAATCGTATTGCGTAGAGGCCGCCGCGCGGCCGGCGCGCACCCGGCCCCACAGGTCGAGTTCCCAGTTCGCGAAGATGCCCACGCCCTCCAGCCCGCTCGAGTCGCCGCTCAGCGCGCCGCCGCCGCGCGCGAGGAAACTGACCTGCGGATAGAGCGTGGCGCCGGCCGACTTGACGTAGCCCGCGGCCTGCTCGACGCGCGACGCGGCGATCTGCAGGTCCGGGTTGTTCGCCAGCGACTCCTGCACCAGGGCGTTGAGCTGGACGTCGCTGAAAGCGGCGAGCCAGCCGTGCGCGATGGCCTGCGCCGTGCCGGGCTGCGCGGCCCACGCCGGGGGCAACTTGAAGTTCGGCAGCGCCTGCTCGGCCGTCGCCTCGCGCGAGGGCGGTGCCTGCAGCGCGCAGCCTGCGAGCGTGGCGGCGAGCGCCGCCGCGAGGAGCCGGCCGGACGCTCGCATGTCAGTGCAGCTTCAGGATGAGGTAGTTGAGGTACGAGCCGACGCGCAGGATCACCTTGCGGATGATGTGCACGGCGGCCAGGTGCTCGGTATAGATCGCGGCCTGGCCGGCGGCGCCCGCGGCCAGGAACAGCGCCTGGTCGCGCTCGGCGATGTCGAACTTCACCGCGTAGCGGCCCGGCGGCTGCGCCGCGAAGCCCGATTGCGGAAGGGTGCCGCTCGGCGCGAGCTGCCCCTGGCCCTGCGCCCACACGATCGAATCGACCTTGGCCTTGATGATGCGCCCGGGCAGGGTGTTGAGCACGAACTCGGCCTCGTTGCCCGGTGCGACCTGGTGCAGCTCGTTCTGGTTATAGAGCGCTACGACCTGCCCCTGGGCCTCGACCAGCGTCATCACCGGGTTGAGCGGGAAGCCGGCGACGAAGCCGCCGGGGCGCAGCTGCAGGTTGACGACGTAGCAGTCGCAGGGCGAGTGCGTCGTGGTCTGGTCGAGCAGCCAGCGCGCATTCTCGAGTTGCGCCCGCACCTGCGCGGTCTGCGCGTATTCGCCGTTCACCCTCGCGCCGAGCTTCTGCTGGATCTGCCGCTCGCTGGCGCGCGCCTGCGTCTCGGCGTTGCGCGCGCCGTCGAGCTGGCCCTGCTGCTCCTGGGCCTCCGTCTCGGCACGCTCCAGGTCGAAGCGGCTGCCAGCGCCCGTGCCGACCAGCTCGCGGTACTGCTCGATGCGCTTGCGAGTCAGCTGGAGCCGGGCCGCGATCTCTCGCGCGCGGCTCTGCGACTCGGCGATCTTGGCCGCGGCGCCCTTCGCCTGCTCTTCGAGCTCGCGCTGCGAGCCCTGCGTGTTGACGAGCTGCGCCTGGAGGTTGTCGACATCGAGCTGGTAGGGCGTCGGGTCGACGCGGAACAGCACCGCGCCCTTCTTCACCAGGCGGTTGCCTTCCTCGACCGGCACCTCGATCACCCGGCCCCGCACCTGCGAGACGATCGGGATGGTGTACTTGTAGACGCGCACGTCGGCCGAGGACGGCGCGAAGATGTTGAGCAGCAGGATGAGCGCCGCCATCCCCACCACCGGGATGATGACCACCGTCACCTGGGTGGCGATGTTCCACGGCAGCCACTTCAGCTTGATGAAGATCAGCCAGACGAAGAACGAGTAGATGCCGAGGAGGATGACTTCCATTTCAGCTTTCTCTTCGCCGCGCGTCGACCGGGGCAGGCGCCGCGGCGGCGGCCGGGGCCGGCGCCGCGGCCGGAGCGCGTGCCGTGGCGTCGGCAAGCCGCAGCCGCGCGAGCTCGTCCTTCAGCGCCCTCAGCTTGGGCGGCAGCGCGCCGCTCGCCTCCATCGCCTCGAGCTCCTCCCGCAGATGGCGGGCCTCTTCGCGCAACAGCGTGCCCGCGCGGTGCTTCTCGGCCATCTCGTCGTAGTAGTCGTCGTGCTTGTCGGTGCCGTACGCGACCCGGTACCCCACGGGTTTGGTGAAGGCCCATAGCCAGGCGAGCGGCCAGAGCAGGCCGCCGAAGACGAGCGACAGCAGGCACAGGGTGGTGATCGCATCGCGCTGCGGGTGGTGGCGCTTGTGCGCGATTTTCTCCGGCAGCACGTGGACGATCCAGAACAGCACGATGACGACGACCGGTACGATGAACAGCACTATCAGCGCGAGGATGTCGGCCGCGGTGTCGAGCGTCTCCCCGGACAGGAACGACGCCCGCGCTGCGGGGGCAACGAGCGCGGCCAGACCGCCGGCGACGAGATTCTTCAGCATGAACGCATCTTACGTCGCTTGCCCGGCCGCCGGAAGCCGGCGCCGGCTATTGCTTCTTCAGCTGCGAGGGGCTGAGAAGGCGCCACTTGCCGTCGACGCTGCAAAGGTTGAGCGTGCTGGTGCCCTTGCGGCCGTCGGCCTGGTTGTGCACGCGCAATTCCTTGCAGCCGCGCGTCTTCCATTCGAAGCTCCTGAGCACCGTGATGTCGCCGCGCGCGCCCGTCTTTGGGTTGTCCCAGCTCAGGGTCTGGTTGTCGGCGCTTTCGGCGAGCGCCTTGCGCCCGGCGTCGAGAAAGATGCGCAGGTCCTCTTCGTCGAAGCGCTCGGCGGGAGAATTCTTCAGCAGCCCGACCCAGTTCTGCGCCAGCGCCGCGGAACTGGCGGCAGCGAGCATGACCGCGAAAAGCAGTTTCATTGAACCTCCTGGAACGATTCTTTCACGTAAACATGCCAGCCGGTATCCTGCGGCATGATCGCGTCGGCACTGAAGCGGCGTCTCGCCTGGGGATTGGGCACGGCGGCCATCGCTGCCGTCGCGCTGCTCGTCGTGGGCCTGGCGCTGGTGAACACGCCCGCGGTCCACGCCGAGATCCAGCGCCGTCTGTCGCAGGCGCTGGACGGGCAGGTCTCATGGGAGTCGCTCGATGTCGGGCTGCTGCCGGCGCCGCGCGCCGAGCTGCGCAAGGTACGCCTGGAAATGCCGGGCCGGGTCAGCGCCGCGGCCGACGAATTGAAGGTCTATCTGCGCCTCTGGCCGCTGCTGTGGGGGCAGGTGGAGGTCGCCTCGGTCACGGTGGCGCGTCCGCAGATCCGCATCCTTGCCGCCGGCGCGGACAGCAGCAGCGACGCGCCGCCCGACGCCGTGGCGCTGTACCGCGCCGCCATGGATCCCGTGGCGCGCGCGCTGCGCCAGTTCGCTCCCGACATGGCGTTCAGACTGGATGAGGCCACCGTCGAGATCGGTGCGGGCATGGCATTGCGTGACTTGCGGGCGCTCGCGCGCACCGACGCCAAGGGCGTCGACTTCGAGGTCACCGCCGCGGCGAACCTGTGGAACCGATTGTCGGGCCGCGGGCGCCTCGAGTACCAGGATCTCGTAGCGCGCGCCACGATCGCCCTCGATGGCCTGGTGCTCGACAAGGATGTCCCGGCCGCAGCGCTGCGCATGCAGGTGAGCGCCGATGCAAAGAGCGCGCTCGAGTACCAGTTCGACGGCAGCCTGGGTACGCTGGTGGCGATGAAGGGCAGGTTCGTGCTGCCTGCCGGCAAGCCGCCGGAGCTCGCGGCCGAGCTGAGCCGCTTCGATCTCGCGCAGGCGCTCGCCATCGCGCGGCTCAAGGGCGCGCGGCTCGACGTCATCGAAGCGGCCGAAGGAAATCTCTCGGGCAGGCTGACCGCAAGCCTTGGGCCGTCTTGGCAACTGCACCTCGACGTGGTCGGGTCGGACGCCGCCGTCAAGCTCGCGCCGCTGCCGTGGAAGCTGTCGGCGCACGCGGCGCAGGTCACCGTCACCGGGGAGCGGGTGCGCGTCACGGGGCTGCGGGGCGCACTGGGCGAGTCCAGGTTCTCGAACGCGGCATTCCAGATCGACCTGGATCAGCCCGCGCGCCTGTCGGCAGCCTCGGGTCAGGCGACGCTCAAGATCGAGCAGTGGTTTCCATGGTTGCAGACCCAGGTCCCCCTCGAGGAGGTCGCCGCGCTCACCGGCAGCATCGACGTTGCGCTGCATCGCCTGGCGCTGCGCTTCGACCGCCCGGAAGCGCTCGATTTCGACGCCGCAGTCACGCCGCGCAACGTCAGCGCCACGCTTAAAGCGCTGCCGGCCCCGGTCAGCGTGGCGGGCGGCTCGCTACGCGCCGGGCCGGAGAGAGTCAGCCTGGAGAAACTCGCCGTGGCGATGCTTGACGCCCGCGCGCTGGTTTCTGGAAGTTTTACTTTCAAGAATTCGGCTTTGGATCTGGCGCTTGGCGACGGCGCTGTGGGAGAGAAGCTCGTGCGCTGGGCGCTCGAGCGCGCCGGGGCGCCGCAACGGCTCGAGCCGAAGACGCCGCTGCGCTTCGCGGCGCAGCGCATCGCCTGGGCGCCGCAGGGCGCGCTCGAAGCCGACGCCCGCCTCGAGTTCGACCGCGGCCCTGAAGTGGGGCTGGCGCTGGCGTGGCGCCCCGAGCTGCTGCAGCTGCGCCGCGTGGCGATCAAGGACGCGCGCAGCAACGCTGTGCTCGGCGCCACCGTTGCCGCCGACCTGATCCAGGCGAGCTTTTCCGGCACGCTGCACGGCGGCAGCATCGCCGCGATGCTGCGACGGCCGGAGGGCGACTCTGGCATCGCGCAGGGCGAGCTGAAGCTCACGATCGACCGGGCGCAGCCGCAAAACAGCGTAGCCGACGGCCGGCTGCGGATCGACGGGCTCGACCTCACGTGGCTCGCCGGCAGGAAGGCGCTGGTCGAGCGCGTCGATCTGGTTGTCGAGCCCGCGGGGCTGCGCATCGCCGAGGCGCAGTTCAACGTGGATGACCAGGTGGTCCGGCTGCGCGGCAACATCCGGCGCTCCGAGCAGGGCCCGATCATCGAGGCCGCGATCGAGTCCCCCGGCATCGTGCTCGACCGGTTGCTGACGGCACCGGCCGAGAAGCCCGCAGCGCCGGCGCAAGAGCCCGCGCCGGGGACCGCGGCAGCCCGGATCTGGCCGCTCCCGGTGAGCGGGCGCATCGAAGTGCGCAGCGCCTTCGTGCAGTTCCAGCGCTACCGCGTCGAGCCCTTCGAGGGCAGCCTGACGCTCGAGCCGGAGCGCGCGCGGCTCGAGGTGAAGGAAGCGCGCTTGTGCGGCGTGTCGTTCCCGCTCGAGCTCGAGGCGTCGTCGGGAAACCTGAGCGTGGCGGCGCATATCCGCATGAAGGACGAGCCACTGGAGAAGGCGCTGCCCTGCCTCACCGAAGGTCGGGTGCAGCTCACCGGCAACGCCGACTTGCAGGCCGAGCTGCGCACCCAGGGCAAGCGCGCCGAGCTGGTGCGCAACCTCACCGGGACGGCGCAGGCCGAGCTGCGCAACGGCCAGCTGAAGCGCTTCGCGCTGATCGGCAACATCCTGTCGCTGCGCAACATCGCCGACGTGGCGAAGGTCCAGGAGCAGGAAGGCTTCCCGTACCGCAGCATGACCGCGCGCGGGCATTTCGAGCGCGGCGGGTTCCTGGTCGAAGAGGGTTTCTTCGACAGCGATGCGGTGCGCCTCGCCGCGAGCGGCCGCATCGACCTGCTCGGCGCCGATTCGCGCCTCACGGTGCTGGTCGGCCTGCTGACCTCGGTCGAGCGCGTGGTCGGCTCGATCCCGCTGCTCGGCGACGTGTTCGGCGGCACGATGCTCGCGCTGCCGGTCTCCGTCACCGGCGACATCCGCAACCCGAGCGTGGTGCCGCTCGGGCCGCGCGCGGTGAGCGATCAGCTGCTCGGCATCTTTGAGCGCACACTCAAGCTGCCCGGCAAGCTGATGGTGCCGCCGGAGGCGAAGCCGCCCTAGCCGGCGCTCAGCTCCTGCAGGTTGACGTCGGGGGCGACCTTGGGCGCGCGCTTCACCTGCTGCTCGACGGCGGCCGAAGGCGCGTCGCCTTAGAACTTGGTGCCGAAGTCGATCCGGTACTGCGTCACGCTCGACGAGCCGTACGAGCCGCCGAAGTCGAACCATTGCGAGTTCACCAGGAAACGGAACACACCCTGGCCGGCGTCCAGGCGCAGGCCGAGGCCGAGGTTGTAGCTGAACTTGGTCGTGGTCTCCGTCGGCACGTACGTCGAGCAGTAGGAGCCGTACCACGGGTAGGACCAGCAGAATGTCTCCGGCAGGCCCGAAGGAATGTTGGTGTCGATGTAGGTCCAGCCCATGCCGCCGGTGGCGAACGGAGTGAAATTTCCCTGGAGAAGGTTGTACGTGCCGAAAAAGCGCAGCGTGCGCGACTCGATCATGCCGCTGATGTTAGACGCGGCGTTGCTGTTCCCGGGGCCGGGCGCGACAGTGGCGCGGTAGTCCTGCTCGCTCCACTCGATCTCCACCCCGGCCGCGACGTGGGTGTTGAAGTTGTAGGCGAATCCCAGGTTCAGGCCGTAGCCGGTATCGGTTCTCGCGGTGGTGCCGCCGTCGAAGCTGTAGTTCTTGCCGTCGGTGAACACCGGGCCGATGTAGACCTCGGAGTGGCCGGCGCGGCGCGACGACTGCGCCAGGGCCGGCGCGGCGACGAGCAAGGCAACGGTGACAACGAATATTTTTTTGATCATTGGCTTCATCCTGCCATCTGGAGTTGTAGGGAAACGGCGACGGATCATGCGTGCGATCTTCATGAGGGTCAAGGTGCTTTCACATCGACCTTGACCTTGACGATCCTGCCGGTGAAGGCGTTGTTGCCCTGCTTGTAGTCGTTGGACACGTTGGTCTCGCCGTCGAGCCCCACGTCCACGCCTTCATCCGCAGAGAACGCGAACGGCTGGGTCTTCGGGATTTTCCCTTCGGCGAGCTTCTTGCCATTGACGCTCAGGATCGACCTGCCGCCGGAGCCCGGCTTGGCCGAATCCGGGATGAACTCATAGACGATCGTGTGCTTTCCGGGCGCGAGCGCGGTGGTGGTGGCGACGTTGGTGCGTTCCAGGGCGAAGAAGTTGTACTCGTGGTGCACTTTGCCGTCTTTCATGTAGAGGACCCAGCCGCCGAAGTAGCCGGCTTGCGCGATGATGACGCCTTGCGTCTTGGCGTCCTTCACCTCCACCTCGGCGGTGATGGTGTGGTGCACCCCTTTCAGGTTGATGAAGGCGTTTTCCAGCATGCCCGTCATGCCCTGATAGACCGTCAGCGTCGTGCGCCCGCCCAGCAGATCAGGGCGTCCGGCGATGGCCGGGTTGAAGCGCTCGGCGCGCCGGTCGTCGATCGGCAACACGTTATTCCGGACGGCCTCCTTCATGAAGACCGCCTGCAACTCCTTGAGCTTCTCCGGGTGCTTATGCGCGAGGTTGTTCGCCTGGCTGAAGTCCTCATCCACGTTGTAGAGCTCCCAGACGTCGTCCAGCAGAGGGGGAATCTTCGCGGCCATGTCCCAGGGGATGGAATGCCGGGCGCTCGCCATCCAGCCCTCGTGGTAGATGCCGCGGTTGCCAAACATCTCGAAGTACTGCGTCTTGCGTCGGTTGGCGGCCTTGGCGTTGTCGGCCGAGTACAACATTGAGACGCCGTCCATGGGCCGCTGCTTGATGCCGTTCACGACCTTAGGCTGCGGCAGTTTCGCGGCCTCCAGTGCCGTGGGCGCCACGTCGATCACGTGGTGGAACTGGCTGCGGACCTCGCCTTTGGCTTTGATGCCCTTGGGCCAGTGCAGCACCATGCCGTTGCGCGTACCGCCGAAGTGGCTCGCCACCTGCTTGGTCCACTGGAAGGGCGTGTTGCCCGCCCAGGCCCAGCCGATGGCGAAGTGGGGGAACGTAGTGGGGCCGCCCCAGGTGTCGATGTGCTGCAGCATCTGGTCGGCTTTGCCGATGATGCCGTTCAGCGCCATCATCTCGTTGATAGTGCCTTCCGGCCCGCCTTCGGCGCTCGCGACATTGTCACCCACTATGTAGTAGAAGAGCGTGTTGTCCAGCGCACCAATAGCCTCCAGCTGCGCCACCAGCCGTCCGACTTCATGGTCGGTGTGCGCAGCGAAGCCGGCGAAGGTTTCCATCTGGCGCTCGAAGAGCCGCTTCTGCGCCGCGCTCATGTCCGCCCAGGCGGGGATCTCCTTGGGCCGGGGGGTGAGCTTGGCGTCGGCCGGGACCACGCCCAGCTTTTTCTGGCGGGCGAAAGTCTCCTCGCGCAGCTTGTCCCAGCCGCCGCTGAACTCTCCCTTGTACTTGGCGATCCACTCCTTGGGCGCATGGTGCGGAGCGTGCGTCGCGCCGGTGGCGAAGTACAGGTAGAAAGGCTTGTCCGGCGTGAGGGTCTGCTGGGCGCTGACCCAGTTGATCGCCTGGTCGGTCATGTCCACGGTGAAGTGGTAGTCGGGGCTTTGCCTGTGCTCGACGCGCACCGTGCCGTCGTAGATGGCCGGCGCCCACTGGTTGGTCTCGCCGCCGATGAAGCCGTAGAACTTGTCGAAACCCGAGCCCGTGGGCCAGCGGTCGTACGGACCGGATACCGACACCTCCCAGGGCGGGGTCTCGTGGTATTTGCCGAAGGCGGCGGTGCTGTAGCCGTTCTGGCGCAGGATCTCGGCCAGGGTCGTGATGGTCCGCGGGCGCACGCCGGTGTTGCCGGGAAACGCGGTGGCGAGCTCCATGATCGCGCCGGCGTTGTTGGCATGGTGGTTGTGGCCGGTCAGCAGAGCCGTGCGGGTGGGGCTGCACAGCGCGGTGGTGTGGAAACGGTTGTACTTGAGGCCGTTGGCTGCCATTTTCTCCAGCGTCGGCATGCGGATCGGCCCGCCGAAGGCGCTGCTGTGGCCGAAGCCGATGTCGTCGATCAGCACAATCACCACGTTGGGCGCACCCGCCGGGGCCTTCACTTCGAAACGGGCCGGCGCCTTTGCCTTGCGCGCGTCCAGCTCGGTGATCGGCTTGCGCGTCGGCTCCGGAATCGGCAGCACGCTGCGATCGAGCGCTGCTGCCTTTGTCTGCGCATACGCGCCGCCCGCGAGCACCATCATTAAGATGGCAAGAGAAACACGATTCATGGATTTTTCCCTTTTGACAGTTCTTGCTTGTTACTCATCACCAGCCGGAAGCCGATGTGCGACATCGGGTTATAGGGGTCAGTGCCGCGCCGCGCGCTGGGCCGGTATGAAAGGCAGTAGTCGGCGTTGCAGAGGAACGAGCCGCCGCGCGTTACTCGCTTCGGCGCGTGGACCGGCGCCGTGCTGTCGTCCGGGTCGTAGCTTTGCGCCGGACCCTTGGGGTTTTCAAGCATTTTCAGTTTTGACTGTTCGCGGAAGTGATCGAAGCCGTACCAGTCGGCGACCCACTGCCAGGCGTTGCCGGTCATGTCGCGCAGCCCGTAGCCATTGGGCGGGTACGTGCCGACCGGGGAAGTGCCGACTGCTCTCATGACGGGAAAGCGCCCTTGCTTCACGTCCCAGTAATTCGCCATCGGCTGGCCGTCGGGCGAGAGGTCGTCGCCCCACGCGTAGGTCGCCTGCTCCAGTCCGCCGCGCGCGGCGAATTCCCATTCGGCCTCGGTCGGCAGGCGCTTGCCGGCCCAGCTTGCGTACGCCTGGGCGTCCGCGTAGGAAACCTGCACCACAGGATGATCGTCCTTGCCCTCGATGCTGCTGCCCGGGCCCTGCGGATGCTTCCAGTCGGCGCCGGGAACGTAGCGCCACCATTGCGACCAGTCGCCGAGCTGCACCGGGCGGTCGGTGCCGACGAAGACCATTGCGCCCGGCACCAGGACCGATTCCGGCGGCTTCGGTGTGCCCGGCGGCGCCTGCACCTTGATCGTTTCCCAGTCGGGCTTCTTCTCAGCGGTGGTGACGTAGCCGGTGGCTTCGACGAACTTGCGGAACTCGGCGTTGGTGACGTGGTGGCGGTCCATCCAGAAGCCGTCGACCTTGACGCGGTGCGCGGGCCGCTCGTTGTCCTGCGCGAGCTTGTGATCGCTGCCCATGAGGAACTTGCCGCCCGGCACCCAGACCATCCCCGCCGGAGCGTTCGCCGGCGCGGCGCTGCCCGGGCTGTAATCCCTGAAGCCAATCGCACCCGCGACCAGAACGATCGCGGCGACCAGAACCAGGAGGCCTAGCTTGCTCTTACTCAAGGGATTCGATGCAGTGCTGATCGATTATTGCGCCAACGAGTAAGTATAAGCTATGAACCGCCATGCCGACCAACGTCAAAGTGATCCACGCCCGCGATTTCATCCGCGCGCGGCCGGAAGGCGAGGCCTACCTCGAGAAGGCGGAGCAGCTGCTCAAGGACATCGCCCAGGCCGGCGCCGGGATCGAGGACTTCGAGGTGCTGGTCGACACGCGCCGCGTCACCGGCAGTCTCTTGGCCACCGACCTATGGACGCTCGCCGAGAAGCTGGTGAAGTTGCGGCGCAGCTTCGCGCACAAGACCGCGATCCTCTGCCCGCTGGAGAAGTTCGACAAGAGCCGCTTCTTCGCGCTGTGCGCCGAGAATCGCGGCTTCAACATCCAGGCGTTCACCGCGTACGAGGAGGCGATGGAGTGGCTGATCGCCGGATGAGGCAGGCTACAATCCGCGTGTCGCGCTGCGCGCCGGCGAGCTTGAGCCCATGTAGCTCGTGGAGGCCCTCGAGTCGCGTCACGTGCTAGTCGAGGCCGAAGGCGCGCTGATCGTGATCCCGTTCGAGAACATCAAGTGCCTGCAGCTCTACCCGGCGCCGAAGAAGCTGCCGCAAAACGCGATCCGCGGCGCGGGCTTCAAGGATTGACCGGCATCATGCGTGAGTTCCAAAGGAGGTAACCCCATGGCGACGACGGCAAAGGCGAACACACGGCTTGTTCTTGCGCTCTGCGCTCTGCTCGTTTCGGGTTGTGCCGACATGAAGGAGAACATGCGCCAGAGGGAATGCGCCCAGGACTGGTCCAAGGCCGGGTTCCAGGCGGGCGAGCTCGGCGCGGCTCTACAGGCTGAGATCTCGCGCCACACGTCGCATTGCCCAGGCTTCGACGCCAATGCGTTCAAGGACGGCTATCAGAAGGGGTTTGCGCGGCGGGCAAGGCCGCCCGTGTAGGATCCGGCGTGCAGGTCCAGGCCGCCTCGCCGTACCCCTACAATTCCCGGTATTAGCGATTTCGCCCGTGTCGGCGGAAAATGACAGCGGGCTAGGGAGGTAGGGAGGGATGGCCGAAGAAGCCGCCGCGGGGTATCTGGCAGGGCGCATCGACGCGCTGCGCGAGCACGTGGTCGCGCTCGCTGCGGCGGCGCCAGCGCTGCCGGCCGAGTTCGCGCGCGTCGGCGATCAGCTGGCGCGCGACTGGCAGACGCGGCCGCCGGGCTACGTTGCCGGCCTGATCCTCGGCTTCATCCTTCTCGGCTTCGCGCTCGAGGCCGTCTACCGCCATTTTGTCCGCGGCATGGAAATCCGCGACCAGAGCGTGCCCGAGCGCGCACGCTCGATTGCGCTGCGGCTCGCCAGGGACCTCGGCTGCGTCGCCGCTTTCACCTTTGGCAGCGCAGCCGTGTTTCTCGCCTTCAACTGGCCGGTGCGCACGGGCCAGGCGGTCATCGACTTTCTTGCCGCGTTCATCGTGCTGCGCGTGGTCATCGTCGTCAGCCGCGCGCTGCTTTCGCCGGGCGAGGTGCGACTGCGCATCCTGCCGGCGGGCGACGGCGAGGCGGCGTTCTGGCATCGGCGCATCGTGTGGTTCGCGAGCTGGTTTGCGTTCGGCTGGGTCGTGTTCGGCTGGCTCGCATTGCTTGGCATGGAGCCGGCGTCGCGGCGCATCGTGGCTTACCTGCTCGGCCTTGGCCTGCTCGCGATAGCGAGCGAAGCGTTCTGGCGCCGTTCGCGTATGGCGACGCTGTACTTCGTGCTGCTGTGGCTGTTCTGGGCAGCCGGAGCGATGGGCCCTCTGTGGCTGGCGGTGGTCGTCGCCGCCCTGCCGGTGGTGATGCGGCTCGCGCAGAGCGGCGTGGACCATGCGCTGCGCCCGCCGGCTGCGGCCGCCGCCGCCACGCGCGGCGTGCTGGGGGCTGCGCTCGGCCGCGCCTTGCGGGCGCTGGCCGTAGTCGGCGCGGCGTGGCTGCTGGTGCACGCGTTCGCGCTGGATGTCGACGCCCTCGCCGCCGCCGACACCCTGTGGATGCGCCTGCTGCGCGGCGCGGTGCACGCGCTGGCGATCGTCCTGGTTGCCGACGTCGTCTGGATGATCTGCGCGGCGCTCATCGACCAGAAGCTCGCGTCCGCGAAGGCGGGCCAGCAACCCGAGGCCGAGGAGGAGAACCGCCGCGCACGCTTGCGCACGCTGCTGCCGATCGTGCGCAGCACGACGCTCGTGGTCCTCCTGGTGATGACGGTCCTGATGGCGCTGTCGGCGCTGGGCGTGGAAGTGGGGCCGCTGATCGCCGGCGCGGGCGTGGTCGGCGTCGCGGTCGGCTTCGGCGCGCAGACGCTGGTGCGCGATCTGTTCAGCAAGTTTTTCTACCTGCTCGACGACGCCTTCCGTGTCGGCGAGTACGTCGAGAGCGGCAACTACAAAGGCACCGTCGAGCACCTCGGCGTGCGCTCGATCCGCCTGCGGCACCACCGCGGCCCGGTTTTTACCATCCCCTACGGCCAGCTCGGCGCGGTGAAGAACTCGAGCCGCGACTGGGTGATCGACAAGCTCACCCTCGGTGTGACCTACGACACCGACCTGGACAAGGCGAGGAAGCTGATCAAGAAGATCGGCCTGGAGCTGGCGCAGGACCCCGAGTTCGCGCCGAAGATCCTCGAGCCGCTCAAGATGCAGGGCGTCGAGCAGTTCGGCGACTTCGCCATCCAGATCCGCATCAAGATGATGACCCGGCCGAACGAGCAGTTCACGATCCGGCGCCGCGCGTACGCCATGATCAAGAAGGCGTTCGCGGAGAACGGCATCCATTTCGCCTTCCCGACGGTGCAGGTCGCCGGTGGCGCGACCGATGCCACGGCGGTCGCCGCGCGCCAGGTGCTCGAGATGGGCAAGAAGCCGAGCGAGGCGTGAACGCGATCCTGGCGGTTGCGCTGGTAGCGACCGTCACGGGATTGGAGCACGAGCTTTCCGCCCGCGGCGGCGACCTCGACGAATTGCTCGAGACGCGCACGGTGCGCGTGCAGGTCCCCTACAGCCGCACGCTGTTCTTCAACGACCGCGGCGCGATGCGCGGGCTCACCGCCGACACGCTGCAGGACTTCGAGCACTTCCTCAACCGCAAGTACGGAAAGAAGGGGCAGCCGATCACCGTGGTCGCGCTGCCGACCACGCGCGAGCGGCTGCTCTCCGGCCTGGCCGAGGGCCGCGCCGACATCGCCGCCGGCAACATCACCATCACGGCGGCGCGCGCCGCCACGGTGGATTTCTCCCGGCCGCTGGCGCAAGGCATCGCCGAGATCGTGGTGGCCGGGCCGCGCGCGCCGAAGCTCGCCTCGCTCGACGATCTCGGCGGTCGCGAGGTTCATGTGCGCCGCTCGAGCAGCTACCACGCCAGCCTTTTGGCCCTCAACGCGCGCCTGCGCGCGGCCGGCAAGCCCGAGGCGCGCATCGTCGCGGTGCCCGAAGCGCTCGAGGACGAGGACCTGATGGACATGGTCGCCGCCGGCCTCCTGCCGCTCACCGTGGTGGACGAATGGAAGGCCAACGCCTGGGCGTCGATGCGCCGCGGCCTGAAGCCGCGGCCCGACCTCGCGCTCACCGACGGCGAGAGCATCGGCTGGGCGCTGCGTCCCGGCACGCCGAAGCTCCTCGCCGCGGTCAACGAGTTCATCGCCACCCACCCCGGGTCGCGCGCCAAGCGCTATCGCAACTACCCGAAATACCTGGCCGAGCTGCGCAACGCGACCGCCGACACCGACTGGAAGCGCTTCGAGAAGACCATCGCGCTGTTCCGCAAGTACGCGCCGCGCTACCGCTTCGATTACCTGATGGTGGCGGCGCTCGGCTACCAGGAGTCGCGCCTCGACCAGGAGGCGCGCAGCGCAGCGGGCGCGATCGGCATCATGCAGCTCATGCCCGAGACCGGCGCCGCGCTCAAGGTCGGCGACATCACCCAGGCCGAGCCGAACGTGCACGGCGGCATCAAGTACCTGCGCCGGCTGCACGACCGTCACATCACCGGCGACAGCCTCGACCAGCAGAACCGCACGCTGTTCGCGCTCGCCGCCTACAACGTCGGCCCGAACCGCCTCGCCGCGCTGCGCGCCGAGGCGCCGAAGCTCGGCTTTGACCCGGACGTCTGGTTCAACAACGTCGAGCTGGTGGCGGCGCGGCGCGTGGGGCAGGAGCCGGTGATCTACGTGCGCAACATCTTCAAGTACTACGTGGCCTACAAGCTGCAGCTGGATACGCTAGAGGCGCGGCGCGCCGCCGGCGCGGCGCACGCGCCCGCCAAGGGCGCAGCGAAAGCGCCCCGCAAGAAGTAAGTGTGGTGGAGGCGGCGGGAATCGAACCCGCGTCCGTAGACCCTAGACAGTCAGGACTACATGCTTAGCCTGGTCTTTTAGCGCCTTCGCCTTGCGCCCGCCAACCGGCAGGCTGGCGCTCAGCTAGCCGCTTCGACGGATCCGCCCGGCCAAGCGGCCAAACCGGGTAGAGGGGCTGATGTGAATGACGCTGCACCGACCTTGCGGCCGGCCTAGCCCATCAGCAGGCTAGTGCAGCGTCTAGCAGGTATTAGGCTGCTAGAGCAAAACGCTCGTCGTTGGCGTTTGTAGTGATTCCAGAATGGATTTACGAGGTGTTCTGGTCCTCGGCATGCCCTGCGCTGCTTCGATGCCCACGTCGAAACCAGGTCGCCCCCGGAATCGTGTGCCTTACTCTTGCTAAAGGTATTTTCCCACAAGCCCCGATCCCCCGCGCCGGCGGATGTTTGCCATACTAGATGAATGAGAACCAACGGCCGCAGGACCGCCGCGGGCTTCACGTTCATTGAGCTGATCATCGTGGTCGGGATCATCGGCATTCTTGCCGCCGTGTCCCTGCCGTCCTACCAGGACTACACGACGCGCGCACGCATCGCCGAGGCGCTGGCGCTGGCCGGGGAAGGGCAGCGCGCGGTGGTGGAGTATTACGACCGCTGGGGCCGCCTGCCGGTGAACAACGCCGCCGCGGGCTTGCCGCGCCCGGAGGCCTATCGCACCCGGGTCGTCACCGGGATTACCGTCAACTCTGGCGTCGTCGAAGTCGGCGTGCAGAGCGAGGTCAGCCCGACCGTCAAGGGCAAGATCTACCTGCGCCCGGCAATCAATCGCGCCTATCCGACCGGACCGCTGGCCTGGATCTGCAACGACACCGGGAAGGTTCCGGAGGGCTTCGAGCTCGCGGGCGTAGTGGGAGCCGAACGCCTGCCGGCGAAATACCTGCCGGGGAGCTGTCGCTAGCGCATGAGCAACGCGCCCGAACTCTGGCAAGCCGTATGGCCGCGCTTCGGGCGGGTGTTCCCGATCGAGCTCGCGCTGTCGCTTTTCGTGATGGCCAGCGCGTGGGCGGCGCTCGGCACGAGCGCAGGGCCGGCGGTGTTCAAGGCGAAGTTTTCGGAGGCCTGGTTCGCGGCCGACTCGGCCAAGCGCGAGGTCATCGAGCGCCTGGCGCTCGAGCTGCCGGGGGGTGGCGGTGTCGAGGACGAGCAGCGCGGTCTCAGCCGGTACGTCGCTTCCCGCCGCATCGTCGGCTCGAGCGTGATCGTTGGCGTCGCCATTCCGGGCGCAAAAGGCTACGAGATCATCTTTGCTCCCGTCGTCGCGCAGGACGGCGCGGTGGCGGTCTGGGCCTGCAGCAGCAGCGATCTGCCGGAACGGCTGGCGCCTTTGCAGTGCCGCCCGAGGAAGGGTGCATGAAGTCGCTGCGCATCCCGCCGGCGGCGGCCGCCACGCTCTTCCGCCAGCTCGCGGCCGCGCAGCGCGGCGGGCTCGCCCTGGGCGATGCGCTCGCCATCCTCGCCAAGGATCCGGACCTGGGCCGCGAAATGGTCGCGCTGCTTGCGGACCTCGGCAGCCAGCTCGCCGCGGGCCGCCCGCTCTCCGGCGCGCTCGAGAGCGCCGGCTTCGCGCCGGAAGCGGCGGAACTCATCCGTGCTGCCGAAGCCGACAACGCTCTTGCCGCGGCGCTCGAGCTCCTCGCCACGGACTACGAGCAGCGCGCCCTGCAGAGGGCGGCGCTGCGCGGTGCGCTGGCCTGGCCGGCCGCGATCGCCGCCGTTCTCGTGCTGCTGGTGGCGATGGTGATGCTGTTCGTTGTGCCGGCGGTAAAGCACGTATTCGCCTCGTTCGGCGCCGATCTTCCCGGTGCGACGCTGCTATTGATGGCGGTGTCGGACGCCTTCGCCGAGTACTGGTACCTGGCCGTTGCAATCGTGGTGGCTGTGGTGATTGTTGTCAGGCGCGGCGCGGGCATTCCTGGCCGCGCCTGGCTCGACCGCGTCCTGCTGCGCCTGCCGTTCCTGCGCTCCTACCTGGTCAAGAGCTTCGTGGCTCGCGTCAGCCGGACGCTCGGTACAGCGGCCGAAAGCCGCCTGCCGCTGCCTGCGGCGCTCGCCTACCTGCGCGCCACTTCGGGCAACCGCAGCCTCGCCGAAACCACCGCGGCGCTGGAAACCGGGCTGCGCGCGGGCAAGGGGCTCGCCGCGGCGGTGCGCGAGAGCGTGCGCCTGCCGGGCCAGCTCGCGGTTGCGCTCGAGATCGGCGAACGGACCAACAGCCTCGGACCGACGCTGCTCCAGCTGGTCGCATTCAGCGAAGGCGATGCGGCGAGAAGCCTGATGCGCTTGCAGCAGGCCGGCCTGATTGCGACGTACCTGTGCCTCGGCCTGATCGTTGCCTACGTCGTGATCGCCCTGTATCTGCCGATCTTCATGCTGGGCGCGGCGGTCTGAACGGAGAACGAGCGATGCGCGCGACACGCGGCTTTACCCTGATCGAGCTGATGATCGTAGTGGCGATCATCGGCATCCTGGCGTCGATCGCGCTGCCCACTTACCAGGACCGGGTGATCCGCGCCCAGGTGTCCGAGGGCGTGCAGCTCGCCGAGTTCGTGCGGCAGTCGGTCGGCGAGTACTACCGCCGCAACCAGCGCATGCCGAAGGACAACGCGCAGGCCGGGCTGCCCGAATCCGGCCGCATCGTCGGCAACTACGTGAGCGACGTGACGCTGATCGAGGGCGTGGTCCTGATCACCTTCGGCAACCGCTCCAACCGCAACCTGAGCGGCAAGCGGCTCGCGCTGCGCCCGGCGATCGTCGAGGGCCACCCGGTGGTGCCGATCGCCTGGGTGTGCGGCAACGCCAGCGTGCCCGACAAGATGAAGGTGCTCGGCTCCAACGGCACCACGCTGCCCGGCCCGCACCTGCCGGTCGAATGCCGCTGAGGGCCTGGTTCGGCTGGCCGAGCCTCGCCTCGGCCGTCCTGGGGTTGGCGCTGGCGGCCGCAGCGTGGTTGTGGCTCGACCGCGTGATCGGGGAGGAGGCCGGGAAGGTCGGCTTCCTGAAAACCGAGATCGCCAAGCTCGACCGCGAAGTGGCGGAGATCCGCGACCTCAGGGACGTGATTGGGGCGCTGCTGGCGCGCAAGCAGGTGGCGGAAGCGCTGCAGCGGGACCGCCTCCAGTCCGTGGAACTGCTCGAGCAGCTCGCACGGCAGCGGCCTGCCGGCGTGCGCCTGAGCGCGGTGCGCGAGGAGGGCGGCAGCCTGTTCATCGCCGGTACCGCGTCTTCCGAGCGCCAGGTCGCGCTGTTGCTCGCCAACCTCAACGGCTCCCCGCTGTTCGAGCGCGCCCAGCTCGTCGAGCTGCGCGCCGGCCGCTTCGGCGTGAGCGCCGCGCTCAAGGGCCGGCGGGCGAGCGCGCCGCGCAGCGCGCCGCGCATCCCGAGCGACGTGCACCCGGGGGATCCGAAGTGAACGCGCTGCGCTGGATCGCGCCGTTCGCCGTGGTGCTGTTGGCGGCCTACCTCCTGGTGCTGCAGCCGCAACTCGACGAGCTCGACGAGCTGCGCGCCGCGCAGACCAAACTGAAAGAGGAATACCTCGGCAAGAAGAAGCAGGCGGTCAATCTGGATGTGTACCGGGTACAGCTGCGCGAGGCCGATACGCTGTTCGGCAAGCTGCTCATCGCCCTGCCCAGCCGGATCCACCGAGAATTCGGCGACGTGCTGCGCGCGGCGCGCAGCCGCGGCGTGCGCATTGAAGAGCTGCGGCCCGAGCAGTACGAGGTCGCGCGCGAGTTCTATGCGGAGCTCGGCGCCCAGCTGAAGGTCAGCGGGCGCTTCCACGACCTCGGCCGCTTCGCCGCGGACCTTGCCGGCGCGCCCGGCAGCCTGCTGCTGCAGGAGCTGAGCCTCGATGCCGGGCCCGCCCCGGGGCGCGTCACGATGACCGCGACGCTGCGCAGCTTCCGCTACCTGGACGACGAGGAAGTCGCGGCGGCGCGCAAGCGTGAGCGCGCCGCGAAGGGGAAGAAAGGATGAACTGGCGCGTCGCGGGGCTCGCTGTGGCGATCGTGGTCGCGCTTGCGGCTTCGTTCGTGCTGCGCGTCCGCGGCGAGGCCGGACCGGGCCTCGTGCAGGAGCTCGCCGAGCTGTCGAAGGACCTGCGCGGGCGCGTCGACCCGCTGCCGCAGCTCAGGCCCGTGCCGCCCGCGGCCTACCGGGCCGGCAACCTGCCGGATCCGTTCAACCCCGGCGAGTAGGCCGGGCTCACCAGCCGGCGAGCACCAGCTTGCCGATCATGGTTCCCGACTCGAGCCTGTCGTGCGCCTTCTTCAGGTTGGCGGCGTTGATCGGCGACAGCGTTTCCTTGAGCGTGCCGCGCAGCTTGCCCGAGTCGAGCCCGTCGGCCATCTGGTTGAGGAGCTTGTGCTGCTCGATCATGTCGGGCGTCTTGAAGCGCGAGCGAGTGAACATCAGCTCCCAGCACAGCGTGGCGCTCTTCATGCGCACGGTGTCCATCGGCAGCGGCTCGCGGTTGCCGACGATGGCGACGATCGCGCCCTGCGGCGCGATCAGCTCGCCGATCGCCTTCCAGTGCGGGTCGAGGTCGCTGAAGCAGGCGATGTAGTCGACCGGGGTCTTGATCTGAGCCACCAGGTCCTTGCGGTGGTCTGCGACCTCGTCGGCGCCGAGCTCCTTCACCCAGGCGATGCTCGCGGGGCGCGAGGCGGTGGCGATCACCTTGAGGCCGGCGAGCTTCGCGAGCTGGATGCCGATCGAACCGACGCCGCCGGCGCCGCCGATGATGAGAATGGTTTTGTCGCTTTTGATTTTTAGTCTGTCAAAAAAAGCTTCCCAGGCGGTGATCGCCGTCAGCGGTATGGCGGCGGCCTGCGCGAAGTCCAGGCTCTTCGGCTTGCGTCCGACGATGCGCTCGTCGACCAGATGGAATTCGCTGTCGCAGCCCGGTCGCGTGACGTCGCCGGCGTAGTACACCGCGTCGCCGGGCTTGAACAGCGTCGCTTCGCTGCCCGCGGCCGCCACCGTGCCGGCGGCGTCCCAGCCGAGCACGCGCGGCTCGGCGCCCGCCGCCTTCCTCTGCTTGTAGTCGACCGGATTGACCGACACCGCTTCGACCTTGACCAGCAGGTCGCGGCCGCTCGGCACGGGCTTGGGGAGCTCGATATCGGTGAAGGTATGCGCGACGGCTTTCATAGATGCTTCAGGGTGTCCAGGGGGTGAGCAATGATCGTCGCGGCGCCCCAGGTGTCGGGACCGCCGCTCTCCGGGTGATGGTAGCCCCATCCCACCGCGATCGGGCGCATGCCCGCGGCGCGCGCGGCTTTGATGTCGCGCAGGTCGTCGCCGAGGTAGCAGCAGGCTTCAGGCGCGAGCTGGAGCTGCGCGGCGGCATGCAGCAGAGAAGCCGGATGCGGCTTCAGGTGCGGTGTGGTGTCGCCGCAGGCGACGCAATCGGGCTTCAGCCGCAGCGTGGACACGATCCGCTCGGTAAGGTGCGTCGCCTTGTTGGTGACGATGCCCCAGCGCAGGCCGCGGGCGCCGAGCTCGCGCAGCAGCTCGGCGATTCCCGGGAACAGCCGGGTCTCGCGGCAAACGCGCTCGGCGTAGAGCTCGAGGAAGGTCTCGCGCAGCGCGGTGTACTCGGCGTCCTCGGGCTTGACGCCGAACGCGGCGTGCATCAGTCCGCGCGCTCCGGCCGAGGCGAAAGGCCGCAGGCGCTCGAGCGGCAGGGGAGCGTGGCCCTCGTCGGCAAGCATGCGGTTCACCGCGGCGGCCAGGTCGGGCGCGGTATCGGCGAGCGTGCCGTCGAGGTCGAACAGCACCGCCTGGCTAGACGTCACGCGTGCATTGCAGCAGGTAGTTGACGTCGCAGTCGGGCCCGAGCCGGTAGCGCCGGCTGATCGGGTTGTAGCTCATGCCGACCAGCTCGCCGGGCGCGAGGCCGCTGGCGCGGCTCCAGCGCGACAGCTCCGAGGGCTTGATGAAGCGCTGGTAGTCGTGCGTGCCTTTCGGCAGCAGGCCGAGCAGATACTCGGCCCCGATCACCGCCAACAGGTAGGACTTGGGGTTGCGGTTGAGGGTCGAGAAAAACAGCTTGCCGCCGGGCCGCGCGAGCCGCGCGCAGGCGGCGACCATGCTCGCCGGATCGGGCACGTGCTCGAGCAGCTCCATGCAGGTGACGACGTCGAAGCTTCCCGGCTTGCGCTCGGCGAATTCTTCCGCACTGGTCTTTTGATAATCTATTGTTAAAGCACTTTCGTGCAGATGCAGCTCGGCCACGCGCAGCGCCTTGTCCGACAGGTCGATCCCCGTGACGCGCGCGCCGCGCTGCGCCATCGCCTCGGCCAGGATGCCGCCGCCGCAGCCGATGTCGACCACCGCGGCGCCGTCCAGGCTGGCGTGCCGCGCGATCCACCCCAGGCGCAGCGGGTTGATGTCGTGCAGCGGCCGGAACTCGCCTGCGGGGTCCCACCAGCGGTGCGCGAGCCTGCTGAATTTCTCCAGCTCTGCCGGGTCGGCGTTCACCCTTCTATTCTCCCAAACAAAAAACCCCGCCGGAGCGGGGTTTGTTGTGGAGCGGAAAGCGCCCTATTGCTTGCGCGTGCCGATCACCTCGAGCTCCACGCGGCGGTTCTTGGTTCGTCCGTCGCGCGTGCTGTTGTTCGCCACCGGCTGCTTCTCGCCCTTGCCTTCGGTGTAGACGCGGTTGGGCTCGATGCCCTTGGACACCAGGTAGGCCTTCACCGATTCGGCACGGCGTATCGACAGCCTCTGGTTGTAGGCGTCCGAGCCGATCGAGTCGGCGTGGCCGATCGCGATAACCACCTCGAGGTTGATGCCGCGAACCTTGTTCGAGATGTCGTCGAGCTTCGACTTGCCCTCGGGCTTGATCACCGCCTTGTCGAAATCGAACAGCACGTCGGCGGCGAAGGTCACCTTCTCGGCGACCGGCTTGGGCTTCTCGGGTGCCGGCTTGGGTTTCTCCTCCGCGGCCCGCGGCTTCACTACCGGCGGCGGGGCGGGTTTCGGCGTCGGCGGCGGTGCGGGCTTGGTCGCGGGCTCGTCAGTCGTTGCGCATCCGGCGCCTACGGCCAGCGCGATCAGTAGGACCCACAGTCTCTTGCTCATTTTAGTCCCCCGCTTGTAAAAACTTATAGGTATCAAGAGTCTGCGCGACCCTCCAAGGCATTTTGCCATAACTCCCAGCGAGTGTCACGGGCAGAAAACGCCGGATTCAGGAGATTTCCCTCGCTCACGCGCGGCACGCCGTCGACCCAAACGTGCGTTACGTGCTCCGGGCCGGCGGCAGATGCGAGCTGGGAGGGCGACGATGCGACTGCGATCAGGTCCGCAGCCTTGCCGGGCACGATCGAGCCGACCCGATCGGCGATGCCCAAAGCGCGCGCGCCGCCGAGCGTCGCGGCCCTGAGCACCTCGTGCGCCGGCAGGGGCGTGGCGCGCATCTCGGCGAACAGGTCGAGCCGGTGATTGTCGGGCGGAGCGTCGGTGCCGAGGCAAAGGTTGAGCCCCGCGGCGCGCATCGCTTCGAGCGGCGCAGGCCCGCTCGAGCGGCGCAGGCTGGCGATCGCGCAATGCGCCACCGAGCCGCCGTGCCGGGCGAGCAGCGCTATGCCGGCCGGGTCGAGGACCGCGGCGTGCAGCGCGGTGAACCCCGGGCCGAGCAGGCCGTGGCGGTAGGCCCGCTCGAGCGCGGCCGCGCCGCGCTGCAGGCGCAGTTGCACCGGCAGGTCGAGCTCGGCGGCGAGGGTCGCGACCTGGCGCAGCAGGGCGTCGGGCACCGCCTGCGACGAATCGGGCGCAAGGTAGAAGGACGCGAGCGCGTGCTCGCGGTAGCGGTCGCGCAGCGCGAGTCCCTTGCGCAGGTAGTCCGCCGGATCCGAAGCGTAGGCGCTGGGCGAATCGATCACCACCAAGCCGACGGCGGCGCGCAGGCCGCAAGCCAGCGCCGCTTCCAGCGCCGCTTCGGGGAAGAAGAAGCTGTCGCCGAAGCAGGTGATGCCCCCGCGCAGCATCTCGTCGCAGGCGAGCAGCGTGCCGTCGCGCGCGAACTCGGGCGAAAGCCGTGGCGGCGGCGCGGGCCAGGCCGGGGCGTTGCGCCCGCGCATCAGCGCCATCGCGGCGCGGGTATGGGCGTTGACCAGCCCCGGGATCAGGGCGTGCTCGGGGAGCTCGACCCGCTCGTAGTCGCGAAACGCCGGCGGCGGCGCCGCGGCCGGAAAGATCTGCTCGATGCGGCCGCCGCCGATGGCGACGGCGTGGTGCTCCAGGACCGCGCCCGCCGGCTCGACCGGCAGGACCCAGCGGGCGCTAAGGACGAAGCGGCCTGCTGCTATCTGGGCGTGCCCTGGACTTCGACCACCACCCGCCGGTTGGGCGCCAGGCAGGAGATCAGGCCCTTGCGGTCCTTCTGGTCGGGGCAGGACTGCACCGGCAGGGTCTTGCCGAAGCCGAGGGTCTCGACCTTGGAAGCGTCGACGCCCTTCGACACCAGATAGGCGCGCACCGCGTCGGCGCGCTTCTCCGACAGCTTCTGGTTGTACTGCGACGAGCCGAGCCGGTCGGCGTGGCCGTTGACGATGATGTAGCGGATGTCGGAGATGTCGCGCAGCTTGGCGAGCACCTCGCCGTCGAGCTTGCCGCGCGCATCCGCGGTCAGGACCGCCTTGTTGAACTCGAACAGCTCGGTCGAGGCGAGATTGACGATCGCGGGCTTCTTCGGCGCGGCGGGCGCGGCCTTCGCGGCCGGCGGCGGCGGCGGCACCGCCGCGCGCGGCTGGGCCTTAGGCGTGGGGGGCGGCGCCGCAGGCGCTGACTTCGGCGCGGGCGCCTCGGGCTCGGTGGCGCAGGCGCCGATGAAGGCGAGCGCCGCGGCAATCAGAACGAGCTTCTGGGTTTGCATTTCTCCTCCCCTTTTTTACTGTTCTGCGACCGGCCGATTTAAGCACAAGGCATTGCTGCCCGACAAGCGTTTTTTAGAGGGAAAACCGATGCTCGCATGATAAAATTTGCATCTCTCCCGATGGAACAATTCGCCAAAGAAACCCTGCCGATTTCCCTCGAGGAGGAGATGCGGCGCTCCTACCTCGATTACGCCATGAGCGTGATCGTCGGACGGGCCCTGCCGGACGTGCGCGACGGCCTGAAACCGGTCCACCGCCGCGTGCTGTTCGCGATGCACGAGGCGAACAACGTCTGGAACCGGCCCTACGTGAAGTGCGCGCGCATCGTCGGCGACGTGCTGGGCAAGTACCACCCGCACGGCGACGCGGCGACCTACGAGGCGCTGGTGCGCATGGCGCAGGACTTCTCGATGCGCTACATGCTGGTCGACGGCCAGGGCAACTTCGGCTCGGTCGACGGCGATTCGGCGGCGGCCTACCGCTACACCGAGTGCCGGCTGGCGAAGATCGCCTCCGAGATGCTGCTCGACATCGACAAGGAAACCGTCGATTTCGCGCCCAACTACGACGGCAAGGAGCGCGAGCCCGCGGTGCTGCCGTCGCGCGTGCCGAACCTGCTGGTGAACGGCTCTTCGGGCATCGCGGTGGGCATGGCCACCAACATCCCGCCGCACAACCTGGGCGAGGTGGTCGACGCCTGCCTGCAGGTGCTGGCGCAGCCGCACTGTGCCGTCGAGGAGCTGATCAAGCTGATGCCGGCGCCGGACTTCCCGACCTCCGGGATCATCTACGGCCTCGCCGGCGTGCACGAGGGCTATCGCACCGGGCGCGGGCGCGTGGTGATGCGCGCGCGCACCCACTTCGAGGAGGCCGGCAAGGGTGACCGCCAGGCGGTGATCGTCGACGAGCTGCCTTACCAGGTGAACAAGAAGGCGCTGCTCGAGCGCATCGCCGAGATGGTCACCGAGAAGAAGCTCGAGGGCATCTCGGACATCCGCGATGAATCCGACAAGGACGGCATGCGCGTGGTGATCGAGCTCAAGCGCGGCGAGCTGCCCGAGGTGGTGCTCAACAACCTGTACAAGCAGACGCAGCTCCAGGACACCTTCGGCATGAACATGGTGGCGCTGGTCGACGGCCAGCCGCGCGTGCTGCCGCTCAAGGCGCTGATCGAGTCGTTCATCTCGCACCGCCGCGAGGTCGTGACGCGCCGCACGGTATTCGAGCTGCGCCAGGCGCGCACCCGCGGCCACGTGCTCGAGGGCCTGGCGGTGGCGCTGTCGAACGTCGACCCGGTGATCGCGCTGATCAAGAAGGCGCCCACGCCGGCGGAGGCCAAGGTCGGCCTGATGTCGCGCGCCTGGGAATCGCCTCTGGTCCGGGACCTGATCGGCAAAGGGGCCCTGGAGCAATATCGTCCCGAAGGCCTGGCCGACGCTTTCGGCCTGAAGGACGACGGCTACCACCTGTCGGACGCGCAGGCGCAGGCGATCCTCGAGCTGCGGCTGCAGCGGCTCACCGGCCTGGAGCAGGACAAGATCCGCGACGAGTACCGCGAGGTGATCGTGGCGATCACCGAGCTGCTCGACATCCTGGCCAAGCCGACGCGCATCACCCAGATCATAGGGGGGGAGTTGCGCAAGCTGAAGCAGGAGTTCGGCGACCCGCGCCGCAGCGAGATCGTCACGGTCGCCGAGGACATCTCGATCGAGGACCTGATCGCGCCGCAGGACATGGTGGTCACGTTCTCGCACGGCGGCTACGTCAAGTCGCAGCCGCTCGCCGACTACCGGGCGCAAAGGCGGGGCGGCCGCGGCAAGACCGCCACCACCATGAAGGAGGACGACTTCATCGAGCGCCTGTTCGTCGCGCACTCGCACGACTACCTGCTGTGCTTCTCGGACCGCGGGCGCCTCTACTGGCTGAAGGTCTACGAGGTGCCCGCCGGCAGCCGTACCGCCCGCGGCAAGCCGATCGTCAACATGTTCCCGCTGGAGGAAGGCGAGAAGATCACCGCGGTGGTGCCGGTGAAGGAGTTCGACGAGAACCACTACGTGTTCATGGCGACCTCGCAGGGCACGGTGAAGAAGACCTCGCTCGCCGAGTTCTCGCGGCCGCGGCCGAGCGGCATCATTGCGGTCGGACTGGACGCGGGCGACTTCCTGATCGGCACGGCGCTGACCGACGGCAAGTACGACGTGATGCTGTTCTCCTCCGAGGGCAAGGCGGTGCGCTTCGAGGAAGGCGAGGTGCGGCCGATGGGCCGCCAGGCCACCGGCGTGCGCGGCATGAAGCTCGGCGAAGGGCAGCGCGTGGTGTGCATGCTGGCGGCGCACGACGAGTCCAAGTCGGTGCTGACCGCGACCGAGCATGGCTTCGGCAAGCACACGCCGATCTCGGAGTACCCGCGCCACGGCCGCGGCGGGCAGGGCGTGATCGCGATCCAGGTCTCCGAGCGCAACGGCGCGGTGATCGGCGCGGTGCTGGTCGACGACCACGACGAAGTCATGCTGATCTCGACCGGCGGCGTGCTGATCCGCACCAGCGTCGCCCAGATCCGCGAGATGGGCCGCTCGACCCAGGGCGTGACCCTGATCTCGCTCGACCAGGGCGAGAAGCTCGCCGGCATGGGGCGCATCGAGGAACGCGACCTCGGCGGCAACGGCGGCAACGGCGGGGGAGACGGAGAGACGCACGAGGACCTGTCGCCGCCGGAGTCGCCGCCTCCCACCGTCCATTGACGTCCCGCATCTTCAATTTCAGCGCGGGGCCCGCGATGCTCCCCGCGGAGGCGCTGGCGCGCGCGGGCGACGAGATGCTCGACTGGCACGGCAGCGGCGTCGGCGTGATGGAGATGAGCCACCGCGGCAAGGAGTTCATCTCGATCGCCGAGGAAGCCGAGCGCGACCTGCGCGGGCTGCTCGCCGTCCCGGCGAACTACAAAGTGCTGTTCCTGCAGGGCGGCGCGACGCTGCAGTTCGCCCAGGTGCCGATGAACCTGCTCGACGGCAAAGGCAAGGCCGACTATGCATTGACCGGCGAGTGGTCGAAGCGCGCGATCAAGGAGGCCAAGGCCTACTGCGACGTCCATATCGCCGCCTCTTCCGAGGACCGCAAGTTCACGTATGCGCCGAAAAGCTGGAACGTCAGGCGCGACACGGCTTACGTTCACTACTGCTCCAACGAGACGATCGGCGGGGTTGAATATCATTCAATTCCAAAAATCGAAAAAGAAATTCCTCTGGTCGCGGATGCCTCCTCCCAGTTTCTTTCCCGTCCAATGGAGGTATCGAAATTCGGTCTGATCTACGCCGGAGCGCAGAAGAACGCCGGCCCGGCGGGCCTCACCTTCGTCATCGTGCGCGAGGACCTGATCGGCAAGGCGGCGAAGGGGACACCAACCGTAATGGACTACAAGCTGCAGGCGGACGCCGATTCGATGCTGAACACGCCGGCGTGCTACTCGATCTACATCGCCGGGCTGGTGTTCAAGTGGCTCAAGCAGCTCGGCGGCCTGCCCGAGATTGAGAAGAGAAACGTCGCGAAAGCGAAGCTGTTGTACGACAGCCTCGACTCGAGCGCGTTTTTCCGCAATCCGGTGCCGCGCGAAGACCGCTCGCGCATGAATGTGCCGTTCACGCTCAAGGATGCCGGCCTGGACGGCGCCTTCCTCAAGGGGGCCGAGGAAAGAGGCATGGTGCAGCTGAAGGGCCACCGCTCGGTGGGCGGCATGCGCGCCTCGATCTACAACGCGATGCCCCTCGAGGGCGTGCAGGCGCTCGTCTCCTATATGAAGGAGTTCGAGAAGAAACATGGTTAAGAAGAAGTGCGAGATCCTGGTGCTGAACAATGTCGCCCAGATCGGCCTGAAGCGCTTTCCGGCCGAGCTGTACGCGGTGGTCAAGGAATCGAAGGATCCCCTGGCGATCCTGGTGCGCTCGCAGGACCTGCACCGGCACGAGTTCGGCGCGTCGCTGCGCGCCGTCGGCCGCGCCGGCGCCGGCGTCAACAACATCCCGGTGGCGGTGCTCTCGAGGCGCGGCATCCCGGTGTTCAACGCGCCCGGCGCCAACGCCAACGCGGTGAAGGAGCTGGTGCTCGCCGGCATGCTGATCGCCGCGCGCAATCTCGCCCCTGCTCTTGAATTCACAAGAAAACTAAAAGACCAGAATTTGAACAAGACGGTCGAGGACGGCAAGAAGCAGTTCGCCGGCTTCGAGCTGCCCGGGCACACGCTGGGCGTGATCGGCCTGGGCAAGATCGGCAGCCTGGTGGCCGACGCCGCGATCCGCCTCGGCATGAACGTGCTCGGCTACGACCCGCACATCACGGTCGAGGCGGCCTGGGGCCTGCCTTCGCAGGTCAAGCGCGCCGCGTCGGTCGACGAAATCCTGAAGGCGAGCCATTTCGTCACGCTGCACATCCCGCTGGTGGACAAGACCCGGCACACCATCAACGCGAAGAACGTCGAGACGATGCGCAGCGGGGCGGTGCTGCTCAACTTCTCGCGCGAAGGCATCGTGGCCGAGGACGCGGTGAGCAAGGGGCTCGCCAGCGGCAGGCTGAAGTGGTACGTCACCGACTTCCCCAGCACGGCGCTGCTCGGCGCCGCCGGCGTCATCGCGCTGCCGCACCTCGGCGCGTCGACCGGCGAGGCCGAGGACAACTCGGCGGTCATGGTGGTCGATCAGCTGCGCGACTACCTGGAGCACGGCAACCTGCAGAACGCGGTGAACTTCCCGGATGCCGCGATGGCGCGCGAGGCCCCTTACCGCCTGGCGATCGCCAACGCCAACGTGCCCGACATGCTGGGGCGCATCTCGCACGCGCTCGGCCGGCGCAAGATCAACATCCACAACATGCTCAACAAGTCCCGGGGCGAGATGGCCTATACCCTGGTGGATGCCGACAGCCCGGTCACGGCCGAGGCGGTGAAAGAGCTTGCCGGCCTGACCGGAGTGCTCGCGGTGCGCTATCTTCCGGTCCATGAGTAGCAAGGACATCGACAAGCTGCGCCGCGAGATCGACGCCGTCGACGACGAGCTGGTGGCGGCGTTGAACCGGCGCGCGACCCTGGCGCAGAAGATCGGCGCCCTGAAAGCCGGCGCGCCCGCGTACCGGCCGGAGCGCGAAGCGGAAATTTTCAAGAGGGTTTCGGGGAAGGCCGGCCTGCTTTCCGCCGAGCGCGTCGCCGCGGTGTTCAGGGAAATCATTTCGGCCTGCCGCGCGCTCGAGGAACCGCTGCGCGTCGCCTATCTCGGCCCGGCCGGCACCTTCAGCGAGATGGCGGTGCTCGAGCAGTTCGGCCGCTCGGTCGAAGCGCTGGCCTGCGCCAGCATCGACGAAGCCTTCCGCGCCGCCGAGACCGGCGGCGCGCAGTTCGCCGTGGTGCCGGTGGAGAATTCCAGCGAGGGCGCGGTCGGGCGCAGCCTCGACCTGCTTTTGACGACGCGGCTCAGGATCTGCGCCGAGGTCGTGCTGCGGGTGCGCCAGAACCTGCTGCGCAAGCGCAAGGGACTCAAGGGCGTGAAGCGGGTGTATTCGCACCAGCAGTCGCTCGGCCAATGCCAGCGATGGCTGGCGCAGAACCTGCCGGGCGCCGAGCGCATCGCGGTGGCGAGCAACGCCGAGGCGGCCCGGCTCGCCGCGAAAGACGCCGCCGCCTGCGCCATCGGCCCGAAGCTCGCCGCCGCGCGCTACGGCCTGGAGGTGCTCGCCGCGGATATCGAGGACGAATCCAACAACCGCACGCGCTTCGTCGTGCTGGGCGGGCTCGAGCCGGCGGCCACCGGGCGCGACGGCACGTCGCTGGTCATGTCGGCGCCCAACCGGCCCGGCGCGGTGCACGCGCTGCTCGAGCCCTTCGCCCGGCACCGCGTCAGCATGTCGCGCCTCGAATCGCGCCCCACGCGTCTCGGGCAGTGGGAATACTATTTCTACGTGGACCTCGAGGGACATCGCAGCGACGCGCCGGTGGCGGCAGCACTCGGCGAGCTGGAGAAGCTCGCCCCGTTCATCAAGGTGCTCGGCTCCTACCCGCGGGCTGCTGCCGCATGACGCCCTCCTGGCCATGCTGATGGACCTCTGCGACCTGTCGCCCTCCTACGTGCGCTCGATCGCGCCGTATCAGCCGGGCAAGCCGATCTCCGAGCTGGCGCGCGAGATGGGGCTGGACGAGCGCAGCATCGTCAAGCTCGCGTCGAACGAGAACCCGCGCGGCATCGGGCCGCGCGCGCGCGCGGCGATCGCGGCCGCCGCGGCCGACATCGCGCGCTACCCCGACGGCAACGGCTTCGAACTGAAACAGGCGCTCGCCAAGCGCTACGGCGTGGACATGGGCTCGATGGTGCTCGGCAACGGCTCGAACGACGTGCTCGAGCTGGTGGCGCTCGCCTTCCTCGGGCCGGGGCGCGCCGCGGTTTTCTCGCAGCACTGCTTCGCGGTGTATCCGCTCGCCACGCAGGCGCGCGGCGCGCGCTCGATCGTGGTGCCGGCGAAGAGCTACGGCCACGACCTGGAGGCGATGGCGCGCGCGATCGACGACGAAACCACCGTCGCGTGGATCGCCAACCCCAACAACCCGACCGGCACCTTCGCCCGCCACGAGGAGATCGAAGCGTTCCTCAAGCGCGTTCCCGAGCGCGTGCTGGTGGCGCTCGACGAGGCCTACAACGAGTACCTGACGCCCGACCTGCGCGGCGACACGCTGAAGCTGCTCAAACGCCATCCGAACCTGGTGGTGACGCGCACCTTCTCGAAGGCCTACGGCCTCGCCGGGCTGCGCGTCGGCTACGCGCTCGCGCACCCGTCGGTCGCCGACGTCATGAACCGGGTGCGCCAGCCCTTCAACGTCAATAGCATCGCGCTCGCGGCGGCGGCGGCGGCGCTCGACGACATGGAGTTCGTGGCGCGCAGCTACGCCGAGAACCTGCAGGGCCTGAGGCGGCTGGAGGAGGGCTCGCGCGCGCTCGGCCTCGACTACATCCCGTCGCACGGCAACTTCCTGACGATCCGCGTCGCCGCGGGAGGAAAGCCGGCGACCGAGGTTTACAAGCGGCTGCTGCGCCGCGGCGTCATCGTGCGCCCGGTGGGCGGCGGCTACGGCCTGCCCGAGCACCTGCGCGTCACCGTGGGCACCGCCGAGGAGAACGAGAAGTTCCTCGCCGCACTCGCCGCAAGCCTGAAGGAATGAAGCTTGCCGTGATCGGGGTCGGCCTGATTGGCGGCTCGTTCGCGCTCGCGCTCAAGCAGGCCAAAGCGGTCGCCCACGTCGTCGGCGTCGGCCGCAGCCCCGCCAACCTCAGGCTCGCGCTGGAGCGCGGTGTCATCGACGCGATCGCGCCCGATCCCGCGAGCGCGGCGCGCGACGCCGACCTGGTCCTGGTGAGCACTCCGCTCGCGCAGTTTCCGCAGGTCTTTGCTTCACTGACCGATTCGCAGGCCGTCATCACGGACGGCGGCAGCACCAAGCGCGACGTGATCGCCGCGGCGCGCAAGGCCCTCGGCAAGAAAATATCGCAGTTCGTCCCCGCGCACCCGATCGCCGGCGCCGAAAAGAGCGGGGCTGCCGCGGCGAGCGCCGAGCTGTTCCGCGGCAAGCGCGTGGTGCTGACGCCGCTGGAGGAAAACCCCAAGGAAAGCATTTCGCAGGTCGAGGCGGCCTGGTCCGCCTGCGGTGCGCGCATCACGCGCATGGATGCCGAGGAGCACGACGCCGTGCTCGCAGCGGTCAGCCACTTGCCGCACCTGCTCGCCTACGCGCTGGTGCATGAAGTGGCGCAGCGCGACAACTCGGCGCAGCTGTTCTCGTTCGCCGCCGGCGGCTTCCGCGATTTCACGCGCATCGCCTCGAGCCATCCCGAGATGTGGCGCGACATCTGCGCCGCGAACCGCGACCGGCTGCTCGACGAGCTTTCCCGATTCTCCGCAAAACTCGATCAGCTCAAGGCGCTGCTCGACGACCCCGCCCGTCTGGAGAAGCTGTTCGCCGAGGCGAAGGCCGCGCGCGACAAATGGATTCACTCGAGCTGAAGCCGCTCAGCCGCGCCGCAGGCACGGTGCGGCTGCCCGGCTCGAAGAGCATCTCCAATCGCGTCCTGCTGCTGGCCGCGCTCGCTTCCGGCGAGACCGAGGTGAGCGGCCTGCTCGATGCCGACGACACGCGCGTGATGCGCGAAGCGCTTTCCCGCCTGGGTGTTTCATTCAAGGAAAACACCGTGAGGGGCGTAGCGGGACCCTTCCCGGTCAAGAAAGCAGAGCTGTTCCTCGGCAATGCGGGAACCGCGTTCCGTCCGCTGACCGCAGCGCTGGCCCTGTCGGAAGGCGAATACCGGCTCTCTGGCGTGCCGCGCATGCACGAGCGGCCGATCGGCGACCTGGTCGACGCGCTGCGCGGCATCGGCGCGCGCATCGACTATCTCGGCAAGGAAGGCTATCCGCCGCTGCTCGTGCTGCCCGGGAAGATCTCGGTCGACAAGCGGGTGAAGGTCAGGGGCGACGTTTCGTCGCAGTTCCTGACCGCGCTGCTCATGGCCCTGCCGCTCACCGGGAAGACCGCGCGCGTCGACGTCGAGGGCGAGCTGATCTCCAGGCCGTACGTGGAGGTCACGCTCAACATGATGCGCAAGTTCGGCCTTCAGGTGGCGCGCGACGGCTGGAGCTCCTTCGAAGTGCGGGGCAGCACCTATATGAGCCCGGGAAGGATTGTCGTCGAAGGCGATGCGTCTTCCGCGTCGTACTTCCTCGCCGCCGGCGCGATCGGCGGCGGCCCGGTGCGCGTCGAGGGCGTCGGGCGCGCGAGCATCCAGGGCGACCTGCGCTTCACCGAGGTCCTGGAGCGCATGGGCGCGAAGGTCTCGATGGCGGAGGAGTGGATCGAGGTCTCCGGCGCAACGCGGCTGCGGCCCGTCGACATGGACATGAACCACATCCCCGACGCCGCCATGACCGCGGCGGTGCTGGCGCTGTTCGCCGACGGGCCGAGCACCATCCGCAACATCGCGAGCTGGCGCGTGAAGGAGACCGACCGGCTGGCCGCGATGGCGAAGGAGCTGCGCAAGCTCGGCGCCAAGGTGGACGAGGGCAAGGACTTCCTCAGGATCACGCCGGGCAAGCTCAAGCCCGGCGTGGCCATCGATACCTACGACGATCACCGCATGGCGATGAGCTTCGCGCTGGTCGCGCTCGGCGGCGTGCCGGTGACGATCAACGATCCGCAGTGCGTCGCCAAGACCTTTCCGGATTTTTTCGCGACCTTCGGCGGGATCGCTGCATGAGCGCTCCGGTGATCGCGATCGACGGCCCCTCGGCCTCCGGCAAGGGGACGATCGCGAAGCGCGTGGCGCAGGCGCTCGGCTTCCATTACCTGGAGAGCGGGGCGCTTTACCGGCTGGTGGCGCTGCTCGCGCTCCGACAGGGGCTGGTGCAGGAGGAGGTGATCGCCGAGGCGGCGACGCAGATGGACGTCGTCTTCCAGGAAGATAAAATTCTCCTTGAAGACCAAGATGTTAGCTCTCAGATTCGGCACGAGACGGTCGGCAACCGGGCGTCCGAGATCGCTCCCCTGCCGGCGGTGCGGCAGGCGCTGCTCAAGCGTCAGCGCGCGTTCCGGGAGTCCCCGGGCCTGGTGGCCGACGGCCGGGACATGGGCACCGTCGTGTTCCCGGACGCCGCCCTCAAAGTCTTCTTGACAGCCCGGCCGGAGGTCAGAGCTGAACGCAGATATAAGCAGTTGATAGGAAAAGGAATCGCTGCTAATCTGGGCGCCCTTTCGCGGGACCTCGCCGAACGCGATGCGCGCGACGTGAGCCGCGCCGTGGCGCCTCTGGTGCCGGCGCCCGATTCGCAAGTGCTCGATTCTTCGGGGCTTTCGGTCGAAGTGGTCGCGAATCGGGTTTTGCAGTTGTGGCGTGAGAAGTCCTCGGGTGGGCGCGGCTAGAGCCGTCGCCTGATTTCCAACTTAGCCCGCAGGCGCAAGCTTGCGGTTTGAAAAGGTTTTTTCAGCTAATGGCCAGTATTTCCCCCGCGGCGTCCAAGCCGCAGTCCCAGACTCCCGTCGGCGAATCCTTCGCGGCGCTTTTCGAGGAGAGCCTCAACCGCAAAGAGATGCGAGTCGGCGAAGTCATTACGGCCGAAGTGGTCAGCGTCGACGACAACTTCGTAGTGGTAAACGCGGGGCTGAAGTCGGAAAGCATCATCGCGATCGAAGAATTCCGCAGCGACGCCGGCCAGGTCGAAGTCAAGGTCGGCGACTTTGTCAGCGTCTCGATCGAGGCGCTGGAAGACGGCTACGGCGCGACGCGCCTGTCGCGCGACAAAGCGAAGCGCATGGCCGCGTGGCTCGAGCTGGAGAAGGCGCTCGAGACTGGCGAGAAGGTCAAGGGCGTGATCACCGGCAAGGTGAAAGGCGGCCTCACCGTGATGGCCAAGGGCATCCGCGCCTTCCTCCCCGGCTCGCTGGTCGACCTGCGCCCGGTGAAGGACACCACGCCCTTCGAGGGCAAGGAAATGGAGTTCAAGGTCATCAAGCTCGACCGCAAGCGCAACAACGTGGTCGTGTCGCGCCGCGCGGTGCTCGAAGAGACCGCGGGTGCCGAGCGCGAGAACCTGCTCGCCTCGCTGCAGGAAGGCGCCACCGTCAAGGGCATCGTCAAGAACATCACCGACTACGGCGCGTTCGTCGACCTCGGCGGGATCGACGGCCTGCTGCACATCACCGACCTGGCGTGGCGCCGCGTCAAGCACCCCTCCGAGGTGCTCAACGTCGGCGACGAAGTCACCGCCAAGGTCCTCAAGTTCGATTCCGAGAAGAACCGGGTGTCGCTCGGCCTGAAGCAGCTCGGCGAGGATCCCTGGGTCGGCATCGCCCGGCGCTATCCGCAGGGCACGCGCCTGTTCGGCAAGGTCACCAACCTCACCGACTACGGCGCCTTCGTGGAAGTGGAATCCGGCATCGAGGGCCTGGTGCACGTCTCCGAGATGGACTGGACCAACAAGAACGTGCACCCGTCCAAGGTGGTGCAGGTCGGCGACGAGGTCGAGGTGATGATCCTCGAGATCGACGAGGAGCGCCGCCGCATCTCCCTCGGCATGAAGCAGTGCATGCCCAACCCTTGGGAGGATTTCGCCCGCGAGTACAAGAAGGGCGACAAGGTGAAGGGGCAGATCAAGTCGATCACCGACTTCGGCGTGTTCGTCGGCCTGCCCGGCGGCATCGACGGCCTGGTGCACCTGTCCGACCTGTCGTGGTCGGGCAACGGCGAGGAGGCGGTGAAGAACTTCAAGAAGGGCGAAGAGGTCGAGGCGGTGGTGCTGTCGATCGACATCGAGCGCGAGCGCATCTCGCTCGGCATCAAGCAGCTCGAGGGCGATCCGTTCACCAACTTCATCGCCGGCCACGACAAGAACAGCGTGGTCAACGGCACGGTGAAGTCGGTCGACGCCAAGGGCGCGGTGATCGACATCGGCGGCCTCGAGGGCTACCTGCGCGCTTCCGAGTTCGCGCGCGACCGCGTCGACGACCTCTCCAAGCACCTGAAGGAAGGCGACACGGTCAACGCCATGATCATCAACGTCGACCGCAAGAACCGCTCGATCAACCTGTCGGTGAAGGCCAAGGACATGGCCGAGGAAACCGACGCGATGAAGCAGATTCGCACCGAGCAGGCGGCGGCGAGCGCCGGCGCCACCAACCTGGGCGCGCTGTTGCGCGCCAAACTCGACAAGAAAGACTCCAACCCGCAGCAGTAGGCGGGAGACCGTGCCAAAGGGGAAATCGGCGGCCATGACCAAGTCGGAACTGATCGCGCGCCTCGCCCAGCGCTACCCGCAGCTGGTGGCCAAGGACGCCGAATACGCGGTCAAGATGATCCTCGACGCGATGACGCAGAGCCTGCTCGGCGGCCATCGCATCGAGATCCGCGGCTTCGGCAGCTTCGGGCTGAACTACCGCCCGCCGCGCACCGGCCGCAACCCGAAGTCCGGGGAGCGGGTGCAGGTGCCCGAGAAATACGTGCCGCACTTCAAGGCCGGCAAGGAGCTGCGCGAGCGGGTCGATTCGGCCACGCCGCACACTCCGGCCGCGTCACAGGAGCGCGCTTCGCAGGGCGCCCGCTAGCGTCGCAGACGCCGCGCGGCCATGCGCATCGTCACCTGGACGATCCGGCTGGTCGTCTTCCTCCTGCTGATCGCGTTCGCGGCGAAAAACGCCGAGCCGGTCACGCTGCGCTTCTACTTCGACCTCGCGCTGCAGGCGCCGCTGGTGCTGGCGCTGCTCGCGTTCTTCGCCCTCGGCGCGCTGTTCGGCGTGGCGGCGATCCTCACCACGGTGCTGCGGCAGCGCCGCGAGCTCTCGGTCCTGCGCCGGCAACTGCCGGCGGCCGAGGCCGCGCCGCTGACGCCGCCCGCCTTTCCTCCCCCCTTCTAGCCATGGAATTCGAATACTGGTGGCTGCTCGGCTTCCCGCTGTTCTTCGGCCTGGGCTGGGTCGCGGCGCGCATCGACATCAAGCAGATCGTGTCGGAATCCCGCGCGCTGCCGCGCTCCTACTTCAAGGGCCTCAACTTCCTGCTGAACGAGCAGCCCGACAAGGCGATCGAGGCGTTCATCGAGGTGGTGAAGGTCGATCCCGAGACGGTCGAGCTGAACTTCGCCCTCGGCAGCCTGTTCCGCCGCCGCGGCGAGTACGACCGCGCCATCCGCATGCACCAGAACCTGCTGGAGCGCGCCGACCTCGGCGGCGAGCAGAAGCTGCTGGCGCAGATGGAGCTCGGCCAGGACTACCTCAAGGCCGGAATTCTGGACCGCGCCGAAGAGGTGTTCACCCGGCTGGAAAGCACGGCGCAGGCCGTCGCCGCGCGCCGCCACCTGCTGCAGATCTACGAGCAGGAGAAGGACTGGCCGCGCGCCATCGAGATGACCAAGCTGGTCGAGTCCGACCCGCGCGCGCTGGCGCAGTACCTGTGCGAGCTCGCCGCGTCGGAGGCCGCGCAGTCGCGGCCCGACGCCGCGCGGCGCCACCTGACCCGGGCGCTCGACGAGAACCGCAAGTGCGTGCGCGCCAGCCTGCAGCTCGGCGATCTCGAGCGCAATGAAAGCCGTCTCGAAAAAGCCATCGAGCTGTGGAAGCGCGTCGAGTCGCAGGATCCCGCCTACCTCGCGCTGGTGGCGCAGCGGCTGGTCGAGGCCTACCGCGACGCCGGCCGCGCCGAGGAAGGGCTGACCCTGCTCGCCGGCTACCTCGCGCGCTACCCTTCGCTCGACCTGCTCGACACGGTGTTCCAGCAGACCCTCGAGGCCAAGGGGCCGGAGCAGGCCTACGCCCTGGTGCGCGACGAGCTGAAGCGCAACCCGACGCTGCTCGGCCTCGACCGCCTGCTCGAGGCGCAGATCGTCGCCGCCGGCTCGCCCGACAAGCGGCGCGACCTGGAGCTGGTGCGCAGCCTGGTGCACGGCCACACGCGCCGCCTCGCGCGCTACCGCTGCGAGAGCTGCGGCTTCAAGGCGCGCCAGTTCCACTGGCACTGCCCGGCCTGCGGCGGCTGGGAGACGTATCCGCCGCGCCGCACCGAGGAGTTCGACCTGACGCCATGAACATCACGGTCATCGGCACGGGTTACGTCGGCCTGGTCACCGGCGCCTGCCTCGCGGACGCGGGCAACGCGGTTTTCTGCCTCGACGTGAACCCGGAAAAAATCAGCATGCTCAACGCCGGGCGCATCCCGATCTACGAGCCCGGGCTCGAGCCGATCGTGCAGCGCAACCATGCCGCGGGGCGCCTCAGGTTTTCCACCGACGTCGCGGCGAGCGTCGCGCACGGCGAGCTGCAGCTGATTGCGGTCGGCACGCCGCCGGGCGAGGACGGCTCGGCCGACCTGCAGTACGTGCTGGCCGCGGCGCGCGCCATCGGCAAGCACATGAAGTCCTACAAGGTGATCGCCACCAAGTCGACCGTGCCCGTGGGAACCGCCGATAGGATTTCTCAGGTTTTGCATGAAGAACTGAAAAACAGGATCGAGTTTGCAGTGGTGTCGAATCCGGAATTCCTCAAGGAAGGCGCGGCGATCGAGGATTTCATGCGCCCCGACCGCATCATCGTCGGCGCCGAGGACGAGCGCGCGATCGCGCTGCTGCGCCAGCTCTACGCGCCGTTCCAGCGCAACCGCGAGCGCCTGATCGTGATGAGCGTGCGCTCGGCGGAGCTCACCAAGTACGCCGCCAACGCCATGCTGGCGACGCGCATCTCGTTCATGAACGAGATCGCCAACCTCGCCGAGGCGCTCGGCGCCGACGTCGAGGAAGTGCGCCGCGGCATCGGCTCGGACCCGCGCATCGGCCACCAGTTCCTGTACGCCGGCGCGGGCTTCGGCGGCTCCTGCTTTCCCAAGGACCTGAAGGCGCTGCAGCGCAGCGCCACCGACGCGGGCCGACCGCTGCGCGTGCTCGGCGCGGTCGAGGACGTCAACGAGGCGCAGAAGCATGTGCTCGGGAACAAGATTCGGTCCCGGTTTGGAACTCTCTCCGGAAAAACCTTCGCCCTGTGGGGCCTGGCGTTCAAGGCCAATACCGATGACATGCGCGAGGCGGCGAGCCTGGTGCTGATCGACGACCTGACGGGGGCGGGTGCCAAGGTTCAGGCCTACGACCCGGTGGCGGGAGCACACCTGAAAAAGGACGGCTTGAAAATCGTCGACTCGGCGCTCGCCGCGCTCGAAGGCGCCGATGCGCTCGCGGTGATCACGGAATGGCAGGAATTCCGCAGTCCCGACTTCGCGGCGCTCAAGGCGAAGCTGAAGACACCCGCGATCTTCGACGGGCGTAACCTCTACGATCCGGCGGTGCTCAAGGGGCTGGGCTTCGAGTACTACCCCATCGGGAGGAAAACATAGACACCTCGAAAGCACGCGTGCTGGTGGTCGGCGACGTGATGCTCGACCGCTACTGGTTCGGCGAGGTGACGCGCATCTCGCCCGAAGCCCCCGTTCCCGTGGTCCTGATCAAAAGCGAAGACCAGAGGCTTGGCGGGGCCGCCAACGTCGCGTGGAACTGCAAGGAGCTTGGCGCGCGCACGCGGCTGCTTTCGGTGGTCGGGCGCGACGAGCCGGGCCGCGTACTGCAGAAGCTGCTGCGGCAGAAGGGCATCGAGGCGAGCCTGCACCACGACAGCGGCCTGAGCACGACGCAGAAGCTGCGCGTGATCGGCCGGCGCCAGCAGCTCCTGCGCATCGACTTCGAGAAGCCGCCTTCGCGCGAGGTCCTTGCGTCCAAGCTCGAGGAGTTCAAGCGCGCGCTCGCCGATTGCGACGCCGTGATCCTGTCCGACTACGGCAAGGGCGGGCTCGCGCACATCGCCGAGATGATCCGCGCCGCGCGCCGCGCGCACAAGCGCGTGCTGGTCGACCCCAAGGGCGACGACTATTCGCGCTACAAGGGCGCGAGCATCATCACGCCGAACGTCGCCGAGCTGCGCGAGGTGGTCGGGCGCTGGCAGGACGAGAAGGACCTGCGTGCGCGGGTGCAAGCGCTCGCCGCCAGGCTCAAGCTCGAGGCGCTGCTGCTGACGCGCGGCGAGGAAGGAATGACTCTTTTTTCAAAGAATAAAACCACCACCATCAGAGCGCAAGCGCGCGAAGTCTTCGACGTCACCGGCGCGGGCGACACCGTCATCGCCGCGCTCGCGGTGATGCTCGCCGCCGGCGCCAAGCTCGACGCCGCGATGCGCATCGCCAACCGCGCCGCCGGCATCGTGGTCGGCAAGCTCGGCACCGCAGCAGTGAAACATGATGAATTATTCAAAAAATCCTGATTTCCCATGTATCACGTCGTAACCGGCGCCGCCGGCTTCATCGGCTCGAAGATCGTCGAGGGCCTGAACCGCCGCGGCATCACCGAGGTGATCGCGGTGGATAACCTCGCGCACGCCGACAAGTTCCACAACCTCGCCGGCTGCGAGATCGCCGACTACCTCGACCAGTCGGAGTTCATCGCCGGGCTGGCGCGCTTCGACGGCGCGGTCGAGGCGGTGCTGCACCAGGGCGCCTGCTCCGACACGATGGAGACCGACGGCCGCTACATGCTCGACAACAACTTCGGCTACTCCAAGCGCCTGCTCGAGTGGTGCCAGGAGGAGGAGGTGCCGCTGCTGTACGCCTCCTCGGCCTCGGTGTACGGCGCCGGACCCGGGTTCCGCGAGGAGCGCGCCTGCGAGAAGCCGCTCAACGTCTATGGCTATTCCAAACTCCTGTTCGATCAGCATGTGAGGAGAATTCTCGACACCCGGAATTCTCAAATCGTCGGCCTGCGCTATTTCAACGTCTACGGGCCGAACGAGCAGCACAAGGGCAGGATGGCGTCCGTGGCGCTGCACGCGTACCAGCAGCTGCCCGCCGCGGGCAAGGTGAAGCTGTTCGTCGGCTCGGGCGGCTACGGCGACGGCGAGCAGCGGCGCGACTTCGTCTACGTCGACGACGTGGTCGACGTGAACCTGTGGTTCCTGGAGCGGCCCGAGCTCGCCGGCGTGTTCAACTGCGGCACCGGGCGCGCCCAGACCTTCAACGAGCTTGCCGGCGCGGTGATCAACGAAGTGCAGGGCACGCGGCTCTCCATCAAGGAAATCGTCCAGAAGAGCCTGGTCGAGTACGTGCCGTTCCCGGCGGGGCTGGCCGAGCGCTACCAGAGCTTTACCCAGGCCGACCTTGCGCGGCTGCGCGGCGCCGGCTATGCGCGCGAGTTCCGTCCGGTCGAGCAGGGGGTCGCGGCTTACGTCGCCGCGCTGCGCAAGGCATGAAGAAGACGGTCGAGGATTTCATCGGCAATACACCGCTGGTGCGCCTTCAGCGCCTGGGTTCCGATTCCGGGAAAAGCAAGAACATCATTCTGGCCAAGCTCGAAGGCAATAACCCGGCGGGCTCGGTCAAGGACCGGCCGGCGATCTCCATGATCCGGCACGCCGAGAAGCGCGGCCGCATCAAGCCAGGCGACACCCTGATCGAGCCGACCTCGGGCAACACCGGCATCGCGCTGGCGATGGCGGCCGCGATCCGCGGCTACCGGCTGCTGCTGATCATGCCCGAGCACCTGTCGGCCGAGAGGCGCCAGACCATGCGCGCCTACGGCGCCGAGATCATCCTGACGCCGCAGAAGGGCGGCATGGAGGCGGCGCGCGACCTCGCCGAGCGCATGGTGAGCGAGAAGAAGGGCACGATGCTCGACCAGTTCGCCAATCCGGACAACCCGCGGGTGCACTACGAGACTACCGGCCCCGAGATCTGGCGCGACACCGAGGGACGCATCACGCACTTCGTCTCGAGCATGGGCACCACCGGCACCATCATGGGCTGCTCGCGCTTTTTCAAGGAGAAGAACCCGAAGGTCGAGATCATCGGCTGCCAGCCCGCCGAGGGCTCGCAGATCCCCGGGATCCGCAAGTGGCCCGAAGCCTACCTGCCGAAGATCTACGACAAGCAGCGCGTCGACCGGCTCGAGACCGTCAACCAGGCCGAGGCCGAGGAGATGACGCGCCGCCTGGCGCGCGAGGAGGGCATCTTCGCCGGCATCTCGTCGGGCGGGGCGGTGCATGTTGCTCTTCGAATTTCAAAACAAATAAAGAATTCGGTCATCGTGACGATTGTCTGCGATCGCGGCGACCGCTACCTGTCCACCGGCGTGTTCCCGGACTGAAGCGCCCGTGACCCCGATCCTCGCCTTCGACCTCGAGACGGTGCCCGATTGCGCCGGCATCCGGCGCCTGTACGACCTGCCGCCGGACCTGCCCGATCACGACGTCGCCGAGCTCGCGTTCCAGAAGCGGCGCGTGCAGACCGGCAGCGACTTCCTGCCGCCGCACCTGCAGCGCATCGTGGTGATCGGCTGCGTGCTGCGCGAAGGCGACGGCGTGCAGGTGTTCTCGATCGGCGAGCCGGAGCGCGACGAGCCGGCGACCATCCGCAAGTTCTTCGACGGCATCGAGAAATACACGCCGCAGCTCATTTCGTGGAACGGCACGGGCTTCGACCTGCCGGTGCTCAACTACCGCACGCTGCTGTGCGGCGGCCAGGCCGCGAAGTTCTGGGACCAGGGCGAGGACGACCGCGACTTCAGGTTCAACAATTACATCAGCCGCTACCACGCGCGGCACCTCGACCTGGCCGACGTGCTGGCGATGTACCAGCCGCGCAACAGCGCGCCGCTCGACCAGGTCGCCCAGCTCGCCGGCCTGCCGGGGAAGCTGGGCGTCGGCGGGGCCGGGGTGTGGAGCGCCTACCTGAAGGGCGAGATCCGCAGCATCCGCGACTACTGCGAAGGCGACTGCGCCAACACTTACCTGCTGTACCTGCGCTTCCAGCACCAGCGCGGCATCCTTACCGAAGCGCAATACAAGAAGGAATGCGCGCTGCTGCGCTCGGTCCTCGAAGCCGCCGACCAGCCCTACTGGCGGGAGTTCCTGTCGCTCTGGAAGACCTGATCCTCAGCATCGACGCGCTGGATGCCGGTGGGCGTGGGATAGCGCGCGACCCTCAAGGCAAGGTGGTGTTCGTCGAAGGCGCGCTACCGGGCGAGCAGGCGGCCGTCAGGATTTTTCAGGCAAAACCAAAATACGATGTTGGCCGCGCCACGACGGTCCTCGCGCAGTCCGCCGGCCGCCGCGTGCCGCGCTGCGCGCACTTCGGCGTTTGCGGCGGCTGCGCCACCCAGCACGCCGACGAGCGCACGCAGATGGCGGCGAAGCAGCGCTGGCTGGAGGATTGCCTCGAGCGCATCGGCAAGGTCAAGCCGGAAACCCTGCTGCCGATCGTCTACGGCCCCGAATGGGGCTACCGCAACCGCGCGCGCCTCTCGGTGCGCCGCGTGCCGAGCCGCGGCGGCGTGCTGATCGGCTTCCGCGAGCGGCGCTCGACCTTCATCGCCGACATGCGCGAATGCCCGGTGCTGCCGGAGAGCGTTGCGCAGCTCCTCCCGCCTCTCAGACTCTTGATTGAAAACCTGTCGGTGCGCGAGCGGCTGCCGCAGATCGAGGTGGCGGCCGGCGACAACGCCACGGCATTGGTCTTCCGGCACCTGCTGCCTTTGAACTCTCAGGATCAAGTTTTACTTCGGGAGTTTTCGGATATACACCGTGTCCAGGTCTGGCTGCAACCCAGCGGGCCCGACAGCGCACAGCCGCTGGATCCCGCGAACGGCGAGCTCTACTACGAGTTGCCGGAATTCGGCGTGCGCATCCGCTTCCGCCCGACCGAGTTCACGCAGGTCAACTTCGCCATGAACCGGGTGCTGGTGTCGCGCGCGCTGCGCCTGCTCGAGCCGCAGCCGGGCGAGCGCATCGCCGACCTGTTCTGCGGCCTGGGCAACTTCTCGCTGCCGATGGCGGCGCGGGGCGCCCACGTGGTCGGCTTCGAGGGGAATGCCGAACTGGTCAGAAGGGCGCAAGCGAATGCCGCGGCCAACGTCCTCGTAGCGCAGTTCGAGACGGTGGACCTTTTCAAGACCGGCGTCACGGCCTTCGGTCCCTTTGAGAAAGTCCTTTTGGATCCGCCCCGCGAGGGCGCGGTCGAGCTCATCAAGTCGTTCCCCGAGAGCTGGCCGCGGCGCATCGTCTACGTGTCCTGCGACCCGGCGACGCTGGCGCGCGACGCCGGCATGCTGGTCCACACCCTGGGCTTCCGCCTGGCCGCGGCGGGCGTCGTGAACATGTTCCCGCATACGGCGCACGTCGAAAGCACGGCGCTTTTCGAGCGCTAAAAAAGAAAGGGCGCCCGAAGGCGCCCCTCTTTTGATGCCGGGAAACTCTGTTAGTCGCGATCCCCGGCCAGAGCCATCAACAGGTGCAGCAGGTTGGCGAAGATGTTGAACAGGCTCAGGTAGACGCCGGTCGTTGCCATCACATAGTTGGTCTCGCCGCCGCGGATGATGCGCTGCAGGTCGTAGAGCAGGAACAGCGAGAACACCACGATCACCAGCGTCGAGATGGTCAGCGCCAGCGCCGGGATCTGCAGGAACAGGTTGGCGAGCATCGCCACCAGCAGGGCGATCATGCCGACAAACAGGAACTTGCCCATGAACGCCAGGTCGCGCTTGATCACCTGGGCGACAGCACCCATGGCGAAGAACACGATGCCGGTGCCGACCGCGGCATAGCCGACCAGCGCCATGCCGTTGTTCATCGACAGCGCCACGTTCAGGATCGGCCCCAGCCACCAGCCGAGCAGGCCGGTCATCAGCAGCAGCAGCGCCACGCCCAGGCCGCTGTTGCGGTTGGCGGCGATGGCGAACTGCAGGCCGATCACCGCCGCGAGCATTACGACCGTGCTGAGGATCGGGCTCGCCACGATGATCGAGCTGGTCGCCATGCCGATGTAGGCGCCGATCACGGTCGGCACCATCGTCAGGGCGAGCAGCATGTAGGTGTTGCGCAGGACCTTCTGGCTCTCCGGCGTCGCGCCCGCGACGTCCTGGACCGGCTCGAAACTTGAGCCCCGGCCGAAGCCTTGATCGTTGCTGCGGACCGGTTTGAGTTCGGGTTGCATTCGTTGTCCTCCTTATATGTAGGACTAAGACTACCAAAGCGCCCCTAAGTTGCAACCGCCGGGCGCCGCGACGAAGGATAAAATGCGGCCGTTACAGGGGTTTTTCAAGTCCCGGAGAGTTGGCAGAGCGGTCGAATGCGGCGGTCTTGAAAACCGTTAGTCCGCAAGGGCTCGGGGGTTCGAATCCCTCACTCTCCGCCAGGCCTTCCCCGCCGGGTCCAGGGGGTAGAATTTGAGCGCCTTCCATGCCCAAACGCGCAGCGGTCTACAGCAGCTCCGGGCGTCCGCGAACGGAGCCCAAGCCTGCGGTTACGCCCGCCGCGCGCCTCACCTGGCGCGAGTGGCGCCAGCGCCACGCCCGGCGATTGAAGTTCGCGGGTCTGGGATTCATGACTCTCCTTGCAGGGATGGCGCTCTGGGCGTTGGCCCCGGGCAAAGGGGTCACGTTGGCCGAGGTCGAAGTCGCGGTGCAGCGCGCGCTGGACGAGAGAAAGCCTGCCCCGACCGCGGCCGAGGCGTACGAAAGCATCCTGCCTTCGGTGGTGCACGTGCGCGGCTCGCCCGACGCGCCCGACGCCGACGTGCCCTCCGGCCGCGAGAGCCAGAGCGGTACCGGCGTGGTAATCGTCGACACCGGCATCATCCTCACCAACCTGCACGTGGTGCACGGCGCAAAGCGCATCCAGGTGGTGTTCCACGACGGCCTCGAGTCCGACGCGGTGATCGTCGGGGTGCAACCCGAGCATGATCTCGCGGTGCTGCAGGCGAAGACCATTCCCGACGACCTGATGTCGGCCGTGATGCGCTCGACCGCGGGCCTGCGGCCGGGCGACCCGGTGGTCGCGGTCGGCTTCCCGTTTGGCATCGGCCCGTCGGTGTCGGCGGGGGTGATTTCCGGCCTCGGGCGCGAGTACCGCTCGCCTGCCGGGCAGCGCGTGCTGACCAACCTGATCCAGTTCGATGCCGCCGTGAACCCGGGCAACTCGGGCGGGCCGCTGATCACGCCCGAGGGCGAGGTGATCGGCATCGTCACCGGCCTGCTCAACCCGACCGAGCAGCGCGTGTTCATCGGCATCGGCTTCGCCGTGCCGATCGAGAACGCCGCGGCCGCCGTCGGCCTGTCACCGTTCTGAGGAGAGCATGGAACAAGTCTCGAGCCTGATGGAAAAGATCCTGTACGAGGTGAAGAAGGTCGTCGTCGGGCAGGACCACTTCCTCGAGCGCGTGCTGGTCGCGACGCTCGCGCAGGGACACCTGCTGGTCGAGGGCGTGCCGGGGCTCGCCAAGACGCTCACCGTCAAGACCCTGGCGCAGACCATCCGCGGCAAGTTCCGCCGCATCCAGTTCACGCCGGACCTGGTGCCGGCGGACCTGGTCGGCACGCGCATCTACAACCAGAAGACCAGCGAGTTCAGCACCGCGCTCGGGCCGGTGTTCTGCAACCTGCTGCTCGCCGACGAGATCAACCGCGCCCCGGCCAAGGTGCAGAGCGCGCTGCTCGAGGTGATGCAGGAGCACCAGGTGACGATCGCCGGCGAGACGCACCGCGTGCCCGACCCCTTCCTGGTGATGGCGACGCAGAACCCGATCGAGACCGAGGGCACCTACCCGCTGCCCGAGGCCCAGGTCGACCGCTTCATGATGAAGGTGCTGGTCGACTACCCGAGCGAGGAGGAGGAGTTCGTCATCGTCGAGCGGGTCACCGGCGTGCCGCAGGAAGCGGCCGCGGTGGCGAGCACCGAGCAGCTTGCCGAGCTGCAGCGCGAATGCCGCAAGGGCTACGTCGAGCCCTCGCTGATGCAGTACGCCGTGCGCCTCGCCGCGGCGACGCGCGACCCGGAGCGCTACGGCCTCAAGGGGCTGGGCAAGTACATCACCTACGGCGCCAGCCCGCGCGCCTCGATCCACCTGATCGAAGGGGCACGCTCGCTCGCCTTCCTGCGCGGGCGCGACTACGCGCTGCCCGAGGACGTGACCGACCTCGTGCCCGACGTGTTCCGCCACCGCCTGGTTCTGTCGTACGAGGCGCTCGCCGAGGGCCTGTCGCCCGACGAGCTGATCCGGCGCCTGATGCAGCATGTGCGCGCCCCCGCCAAGCCGCTCGACACCCATGTCCAGGTCGCCGCAGTCGCCGCCGCCGCCGCGAAGTCCTGAAGCCGTCCTGAGGCGGCTGGAGTGGACGGTGATCCGTCGGCTCGACGGGCTGCTGCAGGGGGATTACCGCACGCTGTTCCGCGGCACCGGCCTGGACCTCGCCGACCTGCGCGAGTACCAGTACGGCGATGACGTGCGCCACATCGACTGGAACGTGACCGCGCGCCTGCAGACGCCCTATGTGCGCGAGTACCACGAGGACCGCGAGCTCACCGCCTGGTTCCTGCTCGACCTGAGCCCTTCGGTCGACTTCGGCTCGGGCGAGGTGCGCAAGCGCACGCTGTCGGCGGATTTCGTCGCGGTGCTGGCGCGCATCCTCACGCGCCACGGCAACCGCGTCGGCGCGCTGTACTACGGCGGCGAGGTCGACGGCTTCATCCCGGCGCGCAGCGGCCGGCGCCATGTGCTGCAGCTCCTGCGCAGCATGCTGTCGCGGCCGGCGCCGCGCAGCGGCGCGCAGACCAACCTCGGCGAGCTGCTCAGCGCAGCGGCCCACGCGACGCGGCGGCGCTCGCTGGTGTTCGTGGTGTCCGATTTCATCAGCCTTCCCGGCTGGGAAGTTCACCTCGGCCAGCTGGCGCAGCGCCACGAGGTGATCGCGGTTCGCCTGCACGATCCGCTCGAGTCGAAGCTTCCCGACCTCGGCATGCTGGTGGTGCAGGACGCCGAGACCGGGGAGCAGATGTTCGTCGACACGCACGACGCCGGCTTCCGCAAGCGCTTCGCCGCCGCCGCCGAGCGCCACGAGGAGCGGCTGCGCGCCGCGTTCCGCAACGCCGGCGTCGACGCGCTCGAGCTTTCCACCGGCGAGGACCTGGTCGACACCATCCGGCGCTTCGCCGAGCTGCGCAAGCGGCGCCGCAACCACTTCAGGGACCATGAGCTTCGCGTGGCCTGAGCTGCTGTGGTTCCTGGCGGCGCTGCCGGTGCTGCTGGCGGTGTACCTGTTCGTCCTGCGCCGCAAGAAGAAGCTCGCGCTGCGCTACGCCAGCCTGGCGCTGATCAAGGAATCGATGGGGCTCGGGCAGCGCATCCGGCGCCACGTGCCGCCGCTGCTGTTCTTCCTCGGGCTCGCCGCGATGCTGCTGGCAGTGGCGCGGCCGAGCGCGATCATCACGCTGCCCTCCCAACATCGCCTGGTGATCCTCGCCATGGACGTCTCGGGCAGCATGCGCGCCACCGACGTCGAGCCCAACCGCCTGGTGGCGGCGCAGAACGCCGCCAAGGCCTTCGTCGCTCAGCAGCCCGACAACGTGCGCATCGGCCTGGTGGCCTTCGCCGGCACCGCAACCGTGGCGCAGGCGCCGACCCGGAACCGCGAAGACGTGGTGGCGGCGATCGACCGCTTCCAGCTGCAGCGCGCCACCGCCATCGGCAGCGCCATCATCGTGTCGCTCGCCACCATCTTCCCCGACGCCGGGATCGACCTCGGCACGCTCACCTACGGTCCCGAGCCCGGGCGCAAGGAGCTTGCCAAGCCGCCGGCGCACAAGCCGGTGCCGCCGGGGTCCTATGGCTCGGCGGTGATCATCCTGCTGACCGACGGCCAGCGCACCACCGGCCCGGACTCGGTGCAGGCGGCGCGCATGGCCGCGGACCGCGGCGTGCGCATCTACACCGTGGGCGTGGGCACGCCCGACGGCAAGATCATCGGCTTCGAGGGCTGGTCGATGCGCGTGCGCCTCGACGAGGAGACGCTCAAGACCATCGCCGATGTCACGCGCGGCGAGTACTTCTACGCCGGCACCGCGGTTGACCTGAAGAAAGTCTACGAGCAGCTGAACTCGAAGCTGGTGATGGAGCGGCAGAAGACCGAAATCACGGCGCTATTTTCCGCAGTGGCGGCAGTGTTCGTGGTCCTCGCCGGCCTGCTTTCTCTGCTCTGGTTCCACCGCATCCTGTAAAATCTCACGTTTTTTCCGGCAGTTACGTAAATGGCGTTGATCGTCCAGAAATTCGGCGGGACTTCGGTCGGCTCGGTCGAGCGGATCCGGAACGTCGCGCGCCGCGTCGCGAAGTGGCAGGCGGCCGGGCACCAGCTCGTCGTCGTGCCCTCGGCGATGGCGGGGGAGACCAATCGCCTGATCGCGCTCGCCGAGGCGGTGCAGGCGCACCCCGACGCGCGCGAGCTCGACGTGGTCGCCGCCACCGGCGAGCAGGTGACGATCGGCCTGCTGTCGATGGCGCTGCTCGAGCTCGGCGTCAAGGCGCGCAGCTACACCGGCTGGCAGGTCAAGGTGCGCACCGATTCGGCCTTCACCCGGTCGCGCATCGTCAGCATCGACGACGCCGCGATCAGGAACGACCTGAAAAACGGCTTCGTCGTGGTGGTGGCCGGCTTCCAGGGCGTCGACGACCAGGGCAACATCACGACGCTCGGCCGCGGCGGCTCGGACACTTCCGCGGTGGCGCTCGCCGCGGCGCTCAAGGCCGACGAGTGCCAGATCTATACCGACGTCGACGGGATCTACACCACCGATCCGCGCCTGGTGCCCGAGGCGCGCCGACTGCGCACCATCACCTTCGAGGAGATGCTGGAGATGGCCGGCGCCGGCTCCAAGGTGCTGCAGATCCGCTCGGTGGAGTTCGCCGGCAAGTTCAAGGTGCCGACGCGCGTGCTGTCGAGCCTCACCGACCCCGGGCTGCCGCTCGAGGAGGAGGCGCGCTCGGGCACGCTCGTCACATTCGAGGAAGACCCGCACATGGCGATGGAAAAGGCAGTGATTTCCGGCGTGGCATTCAACCGCGACGAGGCCAAGATCACGGTGCACGACGTCCCCGACCGCCCAGGCATCGCCTACGCGATCCTCGGGCCGATCGCCGACGCGCACATCGACGTCGACGTGATCGTGCAGAACGTCGGCCACGACGGCATGACCGACATGACCTTCACCGTCAACCGCAACGACTACGCCAGGGCGGTGAAGATCCTCAAGGAGCAGGTCAAGCCGCACATCAAGTGCCGCGACGTGAGCGGCGACGACAAGATCGCCAAGGTGTCGATCGTCGGCATGGGCATGCGCTCGCATGCCGGCATCGCGGCGCAGATGTTCCGCACGCTGGCCGAGGAGGGCATCAACATCCAGATGATCTCGACCTCCGAGATCAAGATCACCGTGGTGATCGAGGAGAAGTACACCGAGCTCGCGGTGCGCGTGCTGCACAAGGCCTTCGAGCTCGATCAGGCCTAGCGGTTCGCGGGTAGAATCGCGGCTCCTCCGGAGAGATGCCCGAGCGGCCGAAGGGGGCGCCCTGCTAAGGCGTTATACCGGCTTAAACCGGTATCGAGGGTTCGAATCCCTCTCTCTCCGCCAACTCTGCCTCCCTACGTTTATTCAGTAAGTTAGAAGAAGGACTTCAAGCGCCTTCGCGAACCTTGCAGGGATGCCTTTACAGCTCCGGGTTCCGGTCGCGAAAAAATTTCCGATTTGTCCTGCGGTACGGTCATGACAAGGTCAGGGAAATGCGGCATTCTCGCCGACGGGGGGGAGTTGAACAAAGGGCAACAAGAGGCTCGACACGAGGAGCCGCCGTCCGCTGACGGCGCGCGCAAGGCGCGCTCGCCGTCCACCGGAAAGTTCCTGCTCGAGCCACTCGAGCCGCGCGTCCTCCTATCCGCTGACCCGCTCCTTACCGAAATCTACCGCTCGCTGCTGGAGGACGAAGCCGAGCGCGACGGTGCCGAGTTCGCCGTCATCATCGAGGAAATCGATGCTGCGACCAGCGCCGAAATCTCGGCCGCGGACGGCGACGGTTACGGCGGTGCAGCAGACGAATCCGGACCCGTAGTGGCGTGGGGTGATGGCTGGCAAGCCAGCGCCGCCGAAGCGGCGCCCGAGCTGGCCCTGCTGGCCGGCGCCGCGACCCTCCAGGCTCCCTCCGAAAATTCCGCTTCCGGCGACGATTCTTCGCTCGCCGTAGCCGGGCAGGAACAGGTCTTTGCGAGTTTCCCTCCGACGTCGGATCAGGCCCGCGCGCCGCCCGCCGATAGCTCCATCTCCGCTGCCCTCGTTGCCGCGGATTCGTTGCACCACAATGACTTAAGCCTTTCCGATTCTCCCCAAGGGGATGAAGGGGGGCTTTTCGCCGTTGAGGAAGCACCGATTTCTGCGGTTTACGACGATGCTTTGGCCCGCGCACCGCCCGCGCTGGGCACTTCGGACAGCGCAGGCGCGCTCGATTCCGAAGCTTCGGCTGCACGCGCCGGCGCCGCCGGCGAGCAGGTTTTCGTGCTCGAGGTCGGCGGGGCACAAGGGGTCGACTACCGCGGGCCGGTCACCGTTTTCGACATCGACGTGCCCAGTTTTGCGGCGCCGCAGCATCTGGCAGGACAGGAAGGCGCGATCCTCTCGGCGCTGCTCGCCGGCCTGCGGGAAGCGTTCGCCGGATCGGGCATCCACTTCACGTTCGAGCGTCCGGCCGGCGGCGGGTACTCGACGATCTATGTCGGGGGCGACGGCTCCGCGTTCGCGGCCTGGGGAACGTTCCTTGGACTGGCCGAAAAGGTCGACCTGGGCAACCAGGACCCGACCGACCAGGCGTTCGTCTTCAGCGGCGCCATCGGCGGCGCCGGTCTGACGGCCGGGCAGTACGGCAGGCTGCTGGCCGGGTACGTCGGGCACGAGGCCCTGCACCTGCTCGGCTTGAGCCACGCCCATGAAGCCGGCGACGGCCCGCTCGACGCGGTGGCGTTCAAGCCGTACACCCACGTCGAGATCGCCAAGGACGTGCGCGAGGACCTGCTGGCGGACGAGGATGGGACCGCCGGCCCCGACGGCACCATCACCATCGCCGGCGAGGACTACACCGTCCATCCGCTGATCGTCGCCGCGCTCGACAACTGGGAAGAGTTCTACTACGCCGGCACGGTCGGCCCCGACGGCTTCCCGGACCTGGTGGTCGGCCAGGGCACGATCCACCCGACCGACAACGCGACCTGGCTCACGCGCGTGCTGGACATGGCGTGGGCCGCCCAGAACGACAGCTCGTTCAGCGCGGACGAGAAGTCGCAGATCCTGGCGTTCGGCTACGGCTACCTGACCCATGCCGCCGGCGACCACTGGGCGCACACGCTGGTCAACGACTTCGCCGAGGGCGTGTTCCCGGATGCGGTCGATATCGCCGGCTCGGTGCTCGACGGGCAGCGGGAGCTCGGCAACTTCCTGCGCCACTTCCTGGTCGAGGCCTACATCGGCGACGCCACGCCGGGCTTCGACAACAACCACACCAACCCCGACGGCACGCCGAACCGCAAGCCGATCTTCGGCGAGGACGGGGTCACGATCGTCGACGTCAGCGACGACGCGAGCCCGGGCATCCCGTTCGATGCGCCGATCCGCTTCATCTATGAAACGCTGATCCGGCCCTTCCCCGAGGACCCGACCGCGATCGTCGAGATGAGCTGGAAGCCGATCGCCAACGACCCGTCGACCTCGCAGGACGAGTCCGCGGTGTCCAACCGGCTCGTGGCGGACGCCGCGACCGACAGCTTCACGCGCGACCACGAAGACGCCGACTTCGTGGCGGACGGATTCAAGCCGGGCCAGAAGATCACGGTCTCGGGCTTCACCAATGCGGCCAACAACGGCACGTTCATCGTCGCCGGCGTTACGGCGAAGGTCCTGACCGTCAGCGGCTCGCTCGCCGACGAGACCGCGAGCGGCGACGAGAAGATCAAGGTCCACGTGCCGTTCACCGCGGATGGCGCCACGATCAGCGTTAACGCGGCCGAAGACAAGTTCGTGCGCACCGCCGGCAGCTTCAAGGACGAGGGCTTCATCGTCGGCATGCGCTTCACCGCCTACGGCTTCCAGAACTACCACGCCGACTACCTGGTGGAGGCGGTGAGCGAGGACGGGCTCACGCTCACGGTCAAGCAGGACCTGAACGCGGGCGACGAGGCCGGCAACGGCGACGAGCAGCTCGTGGTGCAGGGCTCGCGCGGCAAGGCGCTCGACCTGGTGTTCAAGCTGCGCGACCTGGTGGAAAACGCGGCGCTCGACCTGGGCTCGCCGCTCGAGCTGGCGGGCCCGGCCGGCGACCTGCTCGAGCAGATCGGCCTGGGCAACCCGATCACCGAGGTGGCGGGCCTGATCCAAGGCTATCTCTTCAACTGGGTCGAGGAGATCAACGAGGGCCTGCGGCACTGGGGCGAGATCGGCCTCGCCTCGACCAAGGCCCTGTTCGACCCGCAGAGCCGCCGCGACCTGCAGAACGAGGAAGGCGAGAGCGACGGCCCCGAGTTCAACCCGACGACGAACAGCGTGATCGAGAACGAGATCCGCGGCCAGGCCGAGGCCACGGTCGGCGTGATCGACGTGCTGTTCGCGGAGCTGGACGACCCGAACGGCGACAGCTCGACCACCGACTCGTTCATCAACAAGCACCTGCTGCCGATGTTCGGCCTGCCGCAGGAGCTCGGCATCCTGCGCGCCGCGCTGCAGACCTTCAGCAGCTTCATCGGCGACCTGCTGGCGCCGATCAGCGCCCTGTTCAACCCGATCGAGGCGGGCATCGACGAGGTCAAGGACTTCATCACCGACTTCATCAAGGACCAGATCGAAGAGCGCTGGGGCTTCAGCTTCGAGGCGTTCGAGTTCCTCGACAAGGCGAACTCGAAGCTCGATCTCGCCACCATCACGATCGGCGGCACGGTGATCCCGGTGTTCAAGCCGGGCGACCACCAGCGGCTCGACGGCTACCTCGCGGTCGACCATACCCAGCACGCGGGCTTCCCCGCGCGGCTGATCGACGACCTCAATACGGCGATCGGCGCCGCGGGGCTGGGCGGTTCGCTGCGCGCCGAAGCGAGCGGCCACGTGCTGCGCCTGGTGGCGGTGAACGGCAGTGTTCCGGCGTTCTCCATCACGGCAACCGGCAGCGCACTCGGCTTCGGGACGCAGTCGTCGGCGCTCGACGCCCAGGGCCGTCAGGCGATCGTCGCGACGGCGCCGGTAGCCGGCAACGGCCGAATCGCGTCGAACGTCACCTTGAGCGTCACGCTGGGCGCCGGCTCGGCGGTGGGGGTGACCATTACCGCGGCAGCCACGGCCGACAACCAGACCGTGGGCAACGACATCGTGGTCGGCCCGCTCACCTTCTCGTTCTTCTCCGACGCGCGCGGCGCGCTGCTCGGCAGCGAAAGCTTCGACAAGGCGGGCTTCGCCGCCTACGCCAACGCGGTCACGCTGGCGAAGCTGCTGCTCCTGATGGAAGACACCGACGACGGCGCCGGCGGCGGAGCCGCGGGCGACGGCGAGCTGAGCCGACTCTACAGCGACGTGCTGAGCGCGATCTTCGGCCGCGAGATCAGCTACAACTTCTCGGCGCTCAACCTGAACGGCGCGCACGGCGGCAACGTGCTCACCTCCACGCTGCCCGGCGTGCCCGAGGGCGACGGCCGGCCCTGGCTGGTGTCGATCGACGAGGACCATGTCTGGCGCGTGGACAGCGCGACCATCACGAGCGCGCTCTATCGCGTCAGCACCCAGAACACGGACGCGCAGCCCGCCGAGTGGCAGGCCGAGGGGCTCGACCCCACGGTCGCCTACAACGTCTACGTCTCGTGGCGTGCCAACGTCACGCAGAAGACCGAGAACCTGGCCAACCGGGACCACCCCGACCAGCGCCTGCTGCCGGCGACCGACGCCACCTACACCATATATGACGGCCTCGGCGCGGCGCTCGCCACCGTCACCAAGAACCAGCGCCAGTTCGCGAACGACCGCGTCGACCCCGACCTCAGGGACCTGGGCTACGAGCACCTCGGCCTGTTCACCTTCACGAGCGGCATGCTGCGCATCGCGCTCAGCAACCTGGCCGACGGCCACGTCGTCGCCGGCCCGGTCCTGATCGAGCCCGCCGCCGGCGGCACGCCGCGGCGCATCCAGTTCAACCGCGACCCGCAAAGCCTCAAGCCGACCGACGAGGAAGGCGAGGAGGAGTACAACGAGGCCGACGAGACGACCTGGACCGACCTCGTCTACCACGCCGGCGGCGGCAACAACCCCCTGTGGGAGAGCGGGGCGCTGCGGCCGGTGTTCGGGCAGCTCTTCACCGACTGGCAGAACGGCACGCTGCAGTTCCCGGCGCTTGGCGACGAGCCTTCGCCCGACCCGAGCCTGCCGACGGTGGTGTACTTCAACACCGCGGAATTCGCGCTCACCGCCGACGACATGTTCATCCTCGACGGCTTCGCCGACTTCCTGAAGCACAACGAGGCTGCGACCGCCACGATCATCGGCTACACCGACCTGGTCGGCACGGCCGAGAGCAACCTGATCCTCTCCGTGAATCGCGCCAACCAGGTAGCCCAGTACCTCGAGGGCCTCGGCATCGACCCGGAGCGCCTCACGGTAGAGGGCCGCGGCGAGAACGAGCCGGTGATCAATACCGAGGTCGCCGAGGCGCAGAACCGCCGTGTCGAGCTGCGGGTGACCGACCTCGAGGCGGCCCCCGCGCTCGGCTCGCACGCGACGCCCTTCGGCCCGGTGGTGCCCGACAACGACCTCGAGATCCCGATTCCCGACTTCATCCGCGACGGCATGCTGGCCGGGCTGGACGCGCTGGTCGAGGCCGCGCAATTCCTGGAAGACGTGTCGCCGATCAACCTTCAGGTGGCGGACGCCAACGGCAACCTGATCGGCCTCGCCGGCATCGTCGACGCCTCGTTCCGCCAGCCGGCGCTGCAATACTTCTTCGGCACCGGCACGGCGGGTTTCGGCCCGATGAGCACGGGCGATGACACGCCGACCTTCGGCGAGCTGTTCGCGGTGATCCCGGTGTCGTTCGGCAGCCCGAGCGGCGGTGCCGGCTCGGGCTTCGAGTTCGACCTCGACCCGATCCCGTTCAGCGGCGCCTACGATTTCGCCAGCGGCGCGTTCGAGTTCGACGTCGGCCTGGCGCGCATCAACGCGTTCGATTTCGTCGATGCCCAGGCAAGCGACGTCCACATCGCCTATATCCCGAGCGTCGAGATCACCGACGGCGACCTGACGCTCGAGGATTACTCGCTGCTTGCCGTGTCGTTCCACGACGCCAACCTGTTCGTCGGCACCAACGGCAACCCGGACGGCACCGCGGCTGCCGACAGCATCGGCTTCGGCGTGGTCGGCGCGGCGCTCAACCTCGCAATCGCGAGGCCGGTGACCACCGGGCCTCCGGTCACCGGCCCGACGTACATCGGAATCGAAGCCGCCCTTGAAGAGGCGAGCCTCGTCGGCCTCGACGAGGTCTTCGTCAGCGTCTCGGGCAGCGTGCTTGTCAATAGTGTTCTCAGCGCTGCGGGCACCGCCAACCCCGCGGCACAGCGGATCGACTGGTTCGACGCAGCCAGCTCCGCGAACGACCCCGACGACCTCCTGCCCGACTTCAGCGACCGCCTGACCAGCAGCGTCTCGCTGTCGGTCGTCGCCGGCGGCGAGCTCGAGATCGGCGACGGCAACATCGTGGCGGTGATCCCGGAAGACGGACTGACGCTCACCATCGCCACGGCGGACGTGGTGACGGGCAACCCGGCGCTCGGCACGCTGAGCAACGCCGACATCCTGTCCTTCAGCGTGAGCGGCGCGAGCCTGACCGTGACTACGGGGACGCTGGGCTTCTCCGTCGGCGAGGCCAGCTTCACGCTGGTGTCGGTCACCTCCGGGCTGGATCGCTTCACCGGCATCCAGGCGAGCGTCGAACAGGCCGCGCTGTTCGGCATCGACGGCGTGGAGCTCGAAGTCTCCGGCAGCGTGAAGCTCAACCAGTCGAGCCGCCTGGACGGCGAGCGCATCGACTGGACGGCGGCGACCGGCGCGAACGATGCCGAGGGATTGCTGGCCGACCTGACGATCGGCGCCGCGGAGATCCTCTCGGGCTCGGGCGCGGTGCTGCTGGATATCGACGGCCTGCACATCAGCGGCGAGGTGGCGTTCTCGATCAGCAGCCAGACGGTGGATGTGGATACGGACGGCGACGGCGACGCGGATCTCCTGGATGCCACGCTGGGCGTCATCGGCGTTTCGCTCACCGAGGCTGAAGTCACCGTGGCCGGCATCGTGACCCTCACCGCCTCGGGCGACCTCGCCATCGCCACCGTGACCCCGGCCGGCGCCAACGCCGCGCGCTACACCGCGCTGAAGATGGGCGACGTCACCGTCAGCGTCTCGACTCTCCTGGCGGACGCGGCCGACTTCGGCTTCACCGGCGAACTCTCGATCGACGCGCTCGACTACAACAGCGCCGCGACCGGCTTCGCGCGGCTCGACTGGGCGGGCGCGTTCGGCGACCTGGTGATCGATCCGAGCGAGGCGCTGGGACTCGACGCCGGCACGCTGGCGATCGACTACGCGTCGAGCTTCGAGCTGCGGCTGGTCGGAACGGTCACCGGCACCGGCCAGGTGGGCGCTCCGGGCACGGGCGCGGGCAATCCGGCAGACAACGCGCTGCTCACCGCCGGCCCGGTGACGATCGGCGGCACGGTGAGCTTCGCGCTCGAGCGCCACACGCTGGACGTGGATACCAATGCCGATGGCACCGCCGATCTCGCCGGCGCCAAGCTCGAGATCTTCGCGCTCGTGGTCACGGACGCTTTCGTGGACGTGGCCGGCATCGCGACCGTCACGGTCTCGGGCGAGCTCGCGCTCGCGCGCGTGACCCCGGCGGGCCCCGGCGCCGCGCGCTACACGGCGCTGAAGATGGGCGACGTCACGGTGAGCGCCTCCACCGCGGCCGCCGCCGACTTCGGCCTGACGGGCACGCTGACCATCGATTCGCTCGACTACAACAGCGCGCAGGCGACCTTCGCGCGGCTCGACTGGGCGAGTGCGTTCGGCGATCTGGTCATCGATCCGAGCGAGGACCTGGGACTGGAAGAGGGCACGCTCGCGATCGACCTGCCGGCCGAGCTCGAGCTGCGGCTCAGCGGCTCGATCGCCGGTACCGGGCCGGGCGGCGCGTTCCTTACCGTAGCCGGGGTTTCGCTCTCCGGCAGCATCGGCTTCGGTCTCTCCATTCGCACGGTGAGCGTAGAGATCGATGGCGCCCCGGCCGAGAACGCCACCCTGACGACCCTGGCCATCAACGTCGACGCGCCGATCACGCTGGACGTGGCTGCGATCAGCGCCTCGATCACCTCCGGAACCCTGGGCCTTGCGACCATCGATCTCGCGGACGGCACGCAATACATGGCCGTCAAGGCGCGGAACATCGCGGCGACCGTGACCGGCGTGCCCGGCCTCGAGGCCGCCGTCACCGACCTCTCGATCAAGATCAACAAGGCGACCAACGGCGGCGGCCAGCCGATCGCGGCGCTGAACTGGACCACCGCGCTCGACTTCGTGGTCGATCCGGGCCAGGACCTCGAGCCGGCGCAGTCGCTGGTGATCGACTACACGGTCGAGCTCACGTCGTTCGCCGCGGTCATCAGCGTCGACCTGTTCGGCATCATCCACGTCAACGCCACCTTCGCCCTGACCGAGACCACGGTCGGCGTGGATCTGAACGGCGACACGATCAAGGACTTCGACGGCCACCTGTCCATGTACGCGATCAGCGTCGACGGCGGCGCCGATCCGGCGCAATCGATCAGCATCGCGGTCGGCGGCATCGGCGTTGTCATCACCTCGGGCAACGTGGTCGTGGCGGTGCTGGAAGGCAACCCCGACGGCAGCAGCTACATGGCGGTGCGGGCCGACGACGTCGCGGTGGAGCTGCTCGGCCTGCCCGACACCATCACCCTGGCGCTGGTCGGCGTGGGCTTCGAGTTCAACAGCCGCGACCCGGCGACCCCGCCGGGGCCGGCGCTCGACTGGACCGCCGCGCTCGACCTGGACGACGACGACATCTTTGGCGAACCGGTCGACGACCTGGTCGATCCGGGCCAGAACCTGCCGGCGCCGGCCGAAATGCCGATCACCTCGACCGCGCGCATCGCGCATGTCGTGGCGGGCGGCGCGCTCAGCATCGGCTCCGGCAACGTGGTGGCGGTGATCCCGGCCGGCGGCCTGACGATCGACATCGGCACCGCCGACGTGGTCACGGGCAACCCGGAGATCACCGGCCTCGGCGCAACTGACGGCACGATCGACGCGGCCGACGTGATGGCGTTCAGCATCACGGGCGCGAGCCTCTTCGTCGGCACGGGCGCCTCGCTCAACAGCACGCACGACGGGATCGTCACGACGGGCGCGCTCGGCCTCTTCGTGAGCGGCGCGGACTTCTCGCTCGCCTCGGTGAAGAAGGGCACCACCAGCTTCACCGGCGTCCAGGTGGGCGTGACGAGCGCGGCGCTGGTCGGGGTGGACGGGTTCACCTTCGGCATCTACCAGGCCCAGGTCAGGGTCAATCTCACGAGCGTGGCGGGCGGGCCGAAGATCGACTGGGCGAACGCCACCACCGAGCCTTCGACGCCGGAAAACCTGCTGCCCGGGCTCGACATCGGCACCGATCTGGAGCTCGAGGCGCAGGGCTCGGTGGCGCTGGATGCCTTCGGCGTGCTGATCGCGAAGGGCAGCTTCAAGCTGCAGCTCGGCACGGTGACCAAAGCGAGCACGCAATACCAGGCGATGGTGCTGACGCTCGGCTCGACGGCCTTTACCGGCGCCGAGGCCGTGCAGGTGTTCATCGGCGTGGGCGGGCTGCTGCGGGACGTGAACGGCGACAACAACCAGGCCACCGGCAGTTTCGCCGACGACCTGCTCGTCACCGACGGCGGCATCGGCTTCTTCGCTTCCCTGAATTCGCTCAGCCTCGTCACGCTGAAGAACAACAACGGCACGCCGACCAACGCTCTCGACGACAAGAGCTACATGGCGCTCGACATGAGCGGCCTGACGGCCAAGCTGATCGGCATCGAGGGCCTGACCTTCGGGGTGTACGGCGCCGGGGTGAAGATCAACAAGGCGACCGACAAGGACAACAACCCGAACACCAACCCGGCGAAGCTCGACTGGACGACCTTCTCCACCGGCGTGACGGGCCTCGCGCTGCCGACCCTGAATGTGGGCGCGGGCGTGGACACCGAGGTGTACGGCTCGGTGGCCCTCGATGCCTTCGGGGTGCTGATCGCCAAGGGCAGCTTCAAGCTGCAGCTCGGCGCGGTGACCTCGCAGGCCACGCTCTACCAGGCGATGGTGCTGACGCTCGGCTCGACGGCCTTCGCCGGCGCCGAGGCCGTGCAGGTGTTCATCGGCGTGGGCGGCGTGCTGCGGGACGTCAACAACGACAACAACCAAGCCGCGGGCAGCTTCGCCGATGACCAGATCGTCACCGATGGCGGCATCGGCTTCTTCGCCTCCCTGAATTCGCTCAGCCTGGTCACGCTGAAGAACAACAACAACACGCCGACCAACACCGCCGACGACAAGAGCTACATGGCGCTCGACATGAGCGGCCTGACAGCCAAGCTGATCGGCATCGAGGGGCTCACCTTCGGGGTGTACGCCGCCGGGGTGAAGATCAACAAGGCGACCGACAAGGACAACAACCCCAACACCAACCCGGCCAAGCTCGACTGGACGACCTTCTCCACCGGCACAACCGGTCTCGCGCTGCCGAGCCTGCAGGTGGGCCTGGGCGTAGACACCGAGGTGTACGGCTCGGTGGCGCTGGATGCCTTCGGCGTGCTGATCGCGAAGGGCAGCTTCAGCCTGCAGCTCGGCACGGTGGCCAAGGCGAGCACCCAATACCAAGCGATGGTGCTCACACTGACGTCGGTCCAGGTCTTCATCGGCGTGGGCGGCCAGCTGCAGGACGTCAACGGCGACGACAACCAGGCCACCGGCAGCTTCGCCGACGACCTGCTGGTGACCGATGGCGGCATTGGCCTGTTCGCCTCGCTGAATTCGCTCAGCCTGGTCACGCTGAAGACCAATAACAACACGCCGACCCGGCCGACCGACGACAAGAGCTACATGGCGCTCGACATGAGCGGCCTGACGGCCAAGCTGGTCGGCATCGAGGGCCTCACCTTCGGCGTGTACGACGTGGCGGTGAAGATCAACAAGGCCACCGACAAGGACAACAACCCCAACACCAACCCGGCCAAGCTCGACTGGACGACTTTCTTCACCGGCGCGAGCGGGCTCGTGCCGTCGAGCGTGCCGCAGGTGGGCGCTGGCGTGGACACCGAAGTGCAGGGCTCGGTGGCGCTGAGCGCGTTCGACGTGCTGATCGCGAAGGGCAGCTTCAAGCTGCAGCTCGGCACGGTGACCGAGCTCGGCTCGAATCACGCGCTGGGCGGCACGGGCACGGCGAAGGACACGGTCTATCAGGCGATGGTGCTCACGCTCGGCTCGACGGCCTTCAGCGGTGCGGAAACCGTGGAGGTCTTCATCGGCGTGGGCGGCGAGCTCGACGACGTGAACGGCGACGACGACCAGGCCACCGGCAGCTTCGCCGACGACGAGCTCGATACCGACGGCGCAATCGGCTTCTACGCCTCGCTGAATTCGCTCAGCCTGATCACGCTGAAGAACAACAACGGCACGCCGACCAACGCCGCCGACGACAAGAGCTACATGGCGCTCGAGCTGAGTGGCCTGTCGGCGGCGCTCATCGGCATCGACGGGTTCACGGTGAGCGTCACCGACGGCATCGTCAAGATCAACCAGGCGAGCGACAAGGACGGCAACCCGAACACCAACCCGGCGAAGCTCAACTGGGCGACGTTCTTCGACAACACGGCGGGCCTCGTGCCGGCGAGCGTGCCGGACGTGGCGGCCAGCGTGGATCTGCTGGTCACCGGCAACCTGCTGATCGAGCTCGGCGACTTCGTGCAGATCCGCGGCGGCTTCGCCTTCAGCCGCTCGTCCAACCTCAACGTCACGGTCGTCTCGAGCACCCCCGCGGGAGCCGCGACGACGACCGTCAAGAACGTGCAGGTGACCACCATCGGCATGGCGGACGTGTACGTCTTCGCCGGCGCGGGCCCGTACTTCGAGGACAGCGACGAGGACGGCGACTACGACGAGGACGACACGCCCAACGCGGACGCGGTCGGCCTGCTGCTGAAGGACGTCGACGTCGCCATCGCCCTGTTCAAGCCGACCAACCGCGCGGATACCAGCAGCTACTACGCGATCAGCGCCACGGCGCAGTCGATCGAGCTGCCGGGCCTCGACCTCGGCGGGTCGAGCGCGTTCTCGCTCACCGCCACCGGCTACCGCGTCGAGGCGAACGGCGGCAAGGACGGCGCCAACCCGGCGGCCAAGCCGGCGATCAACTTCTCCGCGCTGCCCGGCGGCAGCCTGGCGGTCACCACCGGCCCCAGCAGCAGCGTCGCGATCGACTTCGTCTCGCCGATGCTGCGCGTGGCCATCGAGCGCGCCACCCTGATCATCGACGAGTACGTGTACATCTCGGGCGGCTTCGCGTTCACCAAGCTGGACGCGCTGACGGTGAAGCTGAGCAACGGCCAGACGCGCGTTATGTCGGCGTACGGCTTCGGCGCGGGCAACGTGGACATCTTCGTCGGCGATGGCCCGTACTTCATCCAGGGCAGCGACGCGCGCGATCCGGACGCGGTCGGCCTGGCGATCGAGAACGTCAACTTCGGCCTGCTGCTGATGCGGCCCACCGCGCCGGCCTTCCAGTCGATCAAGTACACCTCGCTCAAGGCGACGGCGAACTTCGCCGGGCTGGTCGGCATCGACATCTTCAAGCTGCAGGCCTCCGGCATCAGCGTGGAGTTCAACTCGGTCGACAATCCCTCGAATCCGAACGACACCGTGGTGGTCGACTTCCGCACCACCTTCCCGGATACCGACGGTGCCGGAACCGACAAGCCGGGCTACGCCCTCGACACCGGCAACGGCGAGATCGAGTTCGACTACAGCAGCAAGCTGCTGCGCGCCACGATCGCCCTGGCCGAGCTGCAGATCAGCGAATACGTGTTCATCAAGGGCTCGCTCGCCTTCGAGCAGGGGCCGGAGCGGCTCGTCACCCTGACCAACGGCTCGACCAAGCTGGTGACCTCGATCAACATCGGCGCCGAGAACCTGACCATCTTCCTCGGCGTCAACGGGCCGTACTGGACCGACCTCGACGGCGACAACGACATCGATCCCGGCGAGACCAACCCCGACGCGATCGGCCTCGCGATCAACGATGCCGACTTCGCGCTCGCGCTGCTGCGGCCGAAGCTCGAGGGAGACCCCATCCGCTACGTCGGCCTCAAGGCGTCGGCCGAGCAGATCGCGTTCGTCGGCACCGACGTGTTCGAGTTCAACGCTTCGTCGGTCGTCGTCGACCTGAACCTGGCTACCGGCGACGGCACGGATGCCTCCACGCCGGTGGTCAACTTCGACGCCAGCTCGGGGCTGTTCGCCATCTTCGACGCCAACCGCAACGGCAGCATCTCCGAGGCGGAGCTCGACGCCGCGCTGATCGACTTCGAGCCGAGCGCAGCGGCGGCGCTGACCACCACCGAACAGCTGATCGCGCTCCTCAACATCGCCAATGCGCCGCCGGTGAGCGCCGTCCTCGCCCTGCTTCAGACCAGCTTCAAAGCGACCGACTCGCCCCTAGAGGCGGGCACGCTCACCAACCTGCAGCGCATCCAGAACCTCGACCGCGACCTCGACGGCAACCTCGATCCCGCGGGCTACGAAGTCCTCACCGGCGGTACCTCCGCCTTCCTCACCTCGACGCACCGGCAGATCCACGCCTCGGCCGACGACGTTCTGCTCAACATCGCCGAGTTCGTCTACGTCAAGGCGAACGTGGCGATCGACCTCGGCAGCCGCGAGCTGGTGACCATCAAGACCGGCATCCCGGCGAGCCTCGGCTCGCTCGGCGCGGAGGCGGTGGAGGCGATCAACGACGCGCTGAACACGCTGTCCACCACGCTCACCGGCCTGCAGGCGGACATCAAGGCCGCCATCACCTCCGCCATCAACACGGTGAAGACCGAGATCAACATCCAGGTGAACTCGATCATCGCCACCATCCGCGCGCAGCTGCAGTCCGCGCTGGCGGACGCGGTCGAGGCGGTGGCGGGCAGCGTCAAGACGCAGCTGCAGAGCGTGACCCAGAGCCTGTCGGTCGACGGCCTGATCGACACGCTGCTCAACCCGATCAAGGAGGGGGTGCCGGAGGGCCCGCTGCGCGACCTGCTCGGCCTGCTGCTCAAGCCGGTCAAGGAGCTGCTGACGGCCCAGTTCAAGGACACGCTCGACGGCGCGCTGGGCGGCGCGGTCGACAGCATCGCCGCCTCGGTCGGCGGCGCGCTGCAGGCCGGCCTGACCAGCGCGCTCGACCAGATCGAAGCCAAGATCAGGGCGGTGATCGACCCGGTGATCGCCAAGGTCCTGCTCACGCTGGACGGCATCGTCGCCCGCATCGATGCCTTGATTGCGCCGATCTTCGCCCGCCTGCAGAGCATCGCCAACATCGACATCGGCGAGAACTTCGGCACCCTCGAGAACGTGCTGGTCGACGTCACCGCGATCGGCATCAGCGAGGCCACGGCCTTCGTCGGCATCCCGCCCGACGGCGGCTTCGACTGGGACCAGCCGATCATCGACCAGGACGCGATCGGCCTGTTCGTGCAGAACCTGAACATGGCGCTCGGCATCTTCCAGTCGCCGGTCGCCGCGCAGCTGCCGCGCTTCATCGCCGCGAAGATCGACGCCGACGCCGCCGGCTTCATCGGCCTCGACGTGCTCGAGATCACGGCCCAGGGCATCCACGTCGAGCTCAACCTCGGCGGCCCGATCGTGCCCGGCGCGGGCGCGCTGTTCCAGCCCGCGACCATCGACTTCCTGGAGAGCTTCGGGGCGCAAGGCTACGAAGTGCAGACCGGCACCACGAGCGCGCCGATCTACCTCGACTTCGCGGGCGGCGAGCTGATCGTGGCGGTGGTCGAAGTGGCGACGATCAGGATCTCCGAGTTCGTGCACATCACCGGCAGCGTCGCCTTCGAGAAAGGCCGCGTGCACACCGTCCAGGTGACCGGCGGCCTGCTAACCGACGCGGCGGCAGTGATCCTCGACGAGCTCGACCTGCCCGACGGCCTCGACATCCCGGCCACCGGCGCGGAGCAGACCGAGCTCACCTTCATGACGATCGGCGCGTCCAACGTGCACGCCTTCGTCGGCATCGACGGCCCGTACTGGACCAGCGACCTGGACGCCAACCGCACCATCAGCTGGGCGTTCGATACCGGAACCCTGACGTCGCGCGCCATCACGGGAGGATCGGCCGTCGTCGGCGGCCAGACCTACAGCGCGGGCATGACGCTGCCGAGCAACCTGATCATCAGCCTGAGCGCGGCCGACGGCTGGCTCGAGGTCGACGGCAAGACGTTCGGCGACAAGAACGGCGACGGCGTGGTCGACGTCAACGAGACGCAGGAGCTGAACGGCGACGCCAAGGGCCTGGTGCTCGACGACTTGGACTTCGGCCTGGCGATGATGAAGCCGACCACGCCGCTCGACTTCGCCCAGTACTTCGCGCTCAAGGCGACCGCCGACCAGGTCGCGCTGGTCGGCATCGACGGCGTCACGGTCAAGGCGCAGCGCATCCTGGTCGAGATCAACCAGTCGTCGCCGAGCGTCTACGGCATTCCGCTGTTCCCGGTGGTGGACTGGGAGAGCACCTTCGACACCGATGAGCGCCGCGCGCTGTTCAACCTCTTCGATGCCAACAGCGACCACAGCATCTCGCTGGCCGAGCTCGACGCCGCGCTCAACCGCCCGCACGGCGCGACCGAGGCGCTGAGCACCGTCGACCAGCTGGTCGAGCTGCTCGACATCGGCGGCGCGCCGCCGGATGTCCTGACGGTCGAAGAAGTTCTGTCGCAGCTGAACCAGGCGTTCCTCGACGCCCATCAAGACGCCATCCTCGCGGCCGACGCGGACGGCGACGAGAAGTTCGATCCGATCGGCTTCGAGCTCAACACCGGCGGCACCCCGGTCTACCTGAGCATGGGCTCCCCGCTCATCCGCGCTCAGGGATTCCTAGAGATCGCGATCCTCGACAACGTCTTCCTCACCGGCAGCGTGGCCTTCGAGCTCGGGCCGACGCAGGAAGTGACGCTCACCAACGGCGACGTCAAGACCGTCACCACCATGACGATCGGCGCGGCCAACGTCACCGCGTTCATCGGCGTCGACGGGCCGTACTGGACCGACCTCGACGGCGACCACAGCGTCGACGCGGCGACCGAGCTGAATCCGGACGCGATCGGCTTCCACATCACCGACTTCGACGTGGGCATCATGGTGATGGCGTCGGTCGACATCACCGACCTGGGCCTGTATCTCGCCGCCAAGGCGAGCGTGTTCGAGTTCGGCATCGTCGGCGTCGACTTCCTCGAAGTCATCGGCCGCTTCGACCTCGCGCTCAACATCGGCATCGGCGCCACCTCCGGCTTCGCGGTGGTCGACTTCGACGCGAGCTTCAACGAGCAGCTTGCGCTCTTCGACACCAGCCACGACGGCAAGGTCACGGTGGGCGAGCTGCGCGCCCTGAGCGGCCTGAACGCGTTCGGCACCCTGTACTCGGCGGGCGACGCCGCCACGCGCGAAATCGCCCTCGCCGACATCGCTTCGGCGCTGGATGCCAACGATGACCAGTTCCTGCAGGTGGCCGAGGCGCAGACGTTCCTGTCCGCGGCGAACGACGCGGCTGCGCGCACCGCCGACAAGGACGGCGACGACCACCTCGACTACGGCTTCGAGGTCAACACCGGCGACCCGAGCTCGCCGGTGGTGCTCGACTTCGACGGCTTCCTGATCAGCTTCCAGCTCGGCGGCTCGCTCACCGTCTATACCGACAGCGCGCGCGACAACCCGGTGCTGCGGATGAACGGCCTGCTGCTGTTCGAGGTGGACGACACCGGGCTGAAGGCCTTCGTCGCGGTCGGGGTCGAGTTCGGCCCGGATATCGGCTCGAACAGCAAGTTCTTCGACATGAACGCGCTCGGCGCGCTGGTGATCAACGACACCGGCATCGCCGCCGACATCGACGTGTCGATCCAGATCGGCGCGGCGCTCGGCGGCCTGTCGTTCGACGCCGGCGCGAAGGCCCGCCTGGTGTTCAACACCAGCGGCCTCGACCAGCACATCACCATCCCCGAGCGCTACGTCCAGTTCCTCAACGGCACGATCGACCTCGCCAGCTCGTCGCTCGGCAAGGACCTGGCGGCCCAGGGCGGCGCCAACCCCGGCCAGCTGGACTCGCTCACCGGCACGCTCGGCAGCCGCTTCACCCTCAATGCGGACGGCTCGGCGACCTTCACCATCTTCGGCACCGCGCCGACCATGGCGGCGCTGTTCCCGGAGGCCGGGCTGCCCGCAGGCGGGCTGGTCTCCGGTCCGGGAGCGTATTTCGCGGTGGCCATCAGCGCCCACCTGATCATCGGCGGCGACTTCGGCTTCGACGGCCGCTTCGGCCTGATCATCAGCGGCGACGGCTTCCAGCTCAGCCTCGAGGCGAAGCTGATGCTCGGGCCGATCGGCGAGACCAAGATCGCCGGCGACCTGCTGATCGACAGCCGCGGCGTGGTCGCGCGCATTTCGTTCGATCTCGATGTGGGCTTCGGCGGAGCGATCGGCCTCAATTTCAGCGCCCACGCGCTGCTGGAGCTGAACACCGGCAACGCGCCCGTGACCCTGCCGGGCGGCACGGTGGCGCCCGGATTCCACCTGCATATCGAGGGCTCGGTCACCTTCCTCGGCTTCGCCTCGGCCTCCGGCATGGTCGATATCCGCATCACCGACCATCTGTTCCAGCTGGAATTCGACATCGAGTTCGAGCTCGGGCCGATCAGCATCGAGGCGAGCGGCGGCGCGGCGATCTACACCGACCTGCCGAACACCTCGGTCAACGAGGCGGGCCTGGCGCTGGTGCTCCAGGTCCACGTCGAAGCCAGCCTGTTCGAGATCATCAAGATCAAGGCCGACGGCAAGATGCTGCTCAACACCTCGGGCGTGCAGCGCTCGCTCGCGGGTCAGACGCTGGGCGCGAAGTCGTTCCGCCTCGAGCTCAGCGGCGACGTGAAGATCCTGGAAGTGATGACCTTCAACGCCTTCTTCATCATCCAGATCGGCGAAGGCAGCTTCAACGTCGGCTCCGGCGTCACCGCCAACGTCCTGACCCTGGATGAGGGCGAGTGGTACGTCGACTTCGGCGCGTCGATGAACTTCTTCGGCCTCGCCACCCTCGGCGTGCGAGGCTGGTTCAGCTCGAGCGGCCACTTCGACATCCTGGTCGAAGGCGAGATGGTGCTCGGCAGCCGCAGCTTCGGCATGGTGGGCGAGTTCAGCTTCCACGTGTTCCTCAACCAGAACCCGACCACCCAGTTCTACCGCTTCGGCGTCGTCGCGCACGCGGGCGTGAGCGTGCGGGCGTTCGGCATCAACTTCGGCTCGATCGACGTCGACTTCAGCCTCACCGCCGAGGGCGCGGGGCGCGTGCCGCTGATCGCCGAGGCGAGCGCCTCGATCAAGATCCTGTTCGTGCGCATCCGCGTGCACATGGAGTTCACGCTCGGCTACATCGAGCTGCCGCGGCCGGTGTTCCTCGCCGGCAACCAGTCCGGCGACCCGAACGTCTGGACGCAGAGCGCGCTCGACGGCGGCAGCGGCATCCTGTTCCTCAACATGGGCAGCCGCAACGCCAACCGCGGCATCGCCGAGGGCGCGGCGAACGAGTCCTACATCCTCGAGCACCTCGGCGGCGACGCGAGCGGCGAGCGCATCAAGGTGATCTTCAGCGGCCGCGAGCAGATCTTCGCCGGCGTGCGGAAGATCGTGGCCTTCGCCGGCAACGGCTCCGACCAGATCCTGGTGCGCGAGGGCGTGCTGGCGGCGGTCGAGTTGCACGGCGGCACCGGCAACGACGCGCTGATGCATGAAGGCAGCGGCCACGCCGACCTGTACGGAGACGAGGACATCGACTACCTCGACGTCGGCCTCGCCGGCTTCACCGCCAACCTGTTCGGCGGCGACGGCGAGGACTACCTGATCCACAACGGCTCGGGCGCGGCGCGCCTCGAGGGCGGCGCGGGCGCCGACACGCTGCGCGGCGGCCGCAACAACGACGTGCTGCTCGGCCAGGGCGGCGGCGACGACATCGACGGCCGCGGCGGCCTGGATACCATCGACGCGGGCGACGGCGACGACATCATCCGCTGGCTGATCGCCGGCACGGTGTACGAGACGCAGACGGTGCCGGGCGTCGGCAAAGTGGACGTGGCGCTCTGGTCGGTGGGCGAGGTGATCCTGACGAACATCCAGGGCGGGGACGGCGACGACTTCCTGATCATCAGCGCCACCTCCAGCGCCGACGTGCTCGCGGTCACGCCGCTCTCGAATGCCATCAGCGTGGCGCGCCTGACCGGCGGCACGCCGAGCGCGCAGATCACCGCGAGCAGCATCTCCGACCTGGTGATCGACATGGGCACCGGCGCCGACACCATCACCGTGCCGTTCCTCGGCGGCTCGAACGTGGTGCGCGTCACGATCGACGCCGGCAAGCAGATCACGCTGCTGCCGACCACCAGCCTGGTGGACGACCAGGACAGCGACATCGTGGTGCAGAACCTCGACGTCACCAATATCCAGGATCTGCCGCACGGCAGCACCACGAGCCCGCTGCCGGCCTTCTTCGTCACCGCGCTCAACGGCATGAACCTGAACGGCGAAGACGACGACGAGGACGGGCAGATCGACGAAGCCGACGAGTGGACCTTCACGCCCACCGGCGCCACGGTCACCGAGGTCACCGCCAACCAGAAGTGGCGCATCACGGACACCCAGGGCCGCGTCCTCTTCATCGAGCGCGACCAGGTCGCCGACGTGCTGCACCTCCGCACCGGCGTCAAGACCAAGATCGAGGCGCGCAACCGCATCGTCGCCGACGACAGCGCGACCGACGTCATCACCATCGACGGCACGAGCGCCGTCGACCAGGTCAACATCTTCGCCAAGGACGCGGTCGGCGGCCGGGTGACCAACATCTCGCTGCTGCTGAAGAACGGCGCCGGCGCGCTGCTCACCGACTTCACGCTCATGAACGCCACGCGCGACGCGGGCGAGAGCGACACGCTGATCCTGAACGCCTTCGCCGGCAACGACCAGATCGACGCCAGCGGCCTGGGCGACTCCGATCCGGCCGACGCCATCGCCTACCCGGACATGATCGCGCTCAAGGTCTACGCCGCCGCGGGCGACGACAGCATCATCGCCACGCCGTTCAACGACCTGATCGACAGCGGCACCGGCAACGACACCGTCACCGGCGGCTTCGGCCTGGACGAGTTCTTCGACGCCAGCCCGAGCGCGTTCAACGACCTCGACGACGACCTCGACGGCCAGGTCGACGAGGCCGACGAGAACGAGATCGACGTGCTGGTCGAGACGCAGGACCTCGACATGGCGCTGTTCAACGACTTCTTCATCACCGGCGTGATCTGGAAGAGCGGCTCCGATACGCCGCTCGCCGCCGGCGTGACCTTCCTGACCGAGGTCCAGCTCGAGAACATCGTCAAGACCCAGGAAGACCCGAGCCTCACGCCGGCCGATACCGGCGACCGCTTCGCGCCGGGCGCCGCCATCGTCGAGAACATCAAGCACATCTTCGAGCGCGCCAACATCCGCGGCGGCACGAGCAACAACACCATCGTCGTCAACGACATCGACAACACGGTGTTCATCGGCACGACGGCGCTCAGCGTGTCGCCGTGGCAGGGCCGCGCCACGCTCGACAGCCGCGGCAACGACTCCGTCAACGCCGAGCACTACATCATCACCATCCCGCTCGACAACCGCGGCCGCGTCGAGATCGTCGACAGCGTGAGCGCGAGCGTCGACCTGCTGATCATCAACGGCACCCAGCTGGCGGACAACATCACGCTGAACGCCGCCGGCAGCGGCACGTTCCGCTCGGGCTCGGTGCTGGCGAACGACGTGTCGAGCATGCTGGTCGTCTACCGCAACGTCGAGCGCGTGATCATCAATACGCTGAGCGGCAACGACCGCGTGCTCTCCAACGACACGGTGGTGCCGACCATCATCAACCTGGGCGGCGGCGACGACGAGATCGTGATCGGCACCGTGCCGCTCATTCCCGACACCGGCAACCGCACGCTCGAGTTCCCGGACGGCGTGCCGGTGGCCGACACCGCCAACATGACCAACGGCAACTCGGCCTCGCTGTTCGTCATGGGCGGCGCGCAGAACGACCGCTTCGAGGTGAACCACAACCGCGCCAAGCTCTTCCTGCACGGCGGCTCGGGCGACGACCGCTTCCTGCTCAAGACCTTCCTGGTGCTGCGCGAGAACCCGGAGAACCCGGACGAGATCACCAACCTCGCCAACCTGTTCGGCGGCACGGGCTTCAACCGCTACGACTACCTGGATAACGGGCCGGTGTTCATCAACGGCGGCCCGGGCATCGACACCATCGTGGTGGTCGGCACGCCGATCGGCGACGTCTTCGTGGTGACCGACCAGTACATTGCCGGCGCCGGCCGCATCGTCACCTTCACCGGCGTCGAGGCGATCGAGGTGGATGGCGCCGGCGGGCCGGACGAGATCTACGTCCTCGCCACCAGCGGCGCGTTCGAGACCACGGTGGTCGGCGGCTCGGGCGACGACACGATCCACATCGGCGGCGATCACCCGGTGCTGATCTTCGATCCGCCGTCGTTCACCTACGTCCCGCCCGCCATCGAGGTCGCGCTGCCGCCCGAGCTGGTGTTCGACGCCTACGCGTTCGACTTCACCCGCTACACGTTCAACGTGAGCTTCTTCGACTGGATCGCGCAGGGCGGGTGGCACGACCCGGTCGGCGCGACGCAGCGGGTGCTCGATCGCCTGTTCGACGGCTGGGAGCGGGCCTGGAAGCACTTCATCCCGCTGTTCGAGGTCGACCGGCCCACCTTCACCGGCATCAGCGCCCGCGCGTACTGGGACTGGTGGGGCTTCTTGTTCGACCCGACGATCGAGATCACGGTGCACAACCTGCACATCGACTACCGCATCGGGCGCTACGAGGAGCGCACCCAGCTGGTCCAGCCGGCGCCGGTCACCGTCGATCCGCCGCCCTTCGCCTTCAAGGCGGCGCGCACGCTCGACGCCTCCGAGATCAAGGGCCGCCTGACCATCGTCGGCGGCGACCAGTTCGAGGACGCCGGCGACCGCGTGATCCTGCATGGCCAGGAAACGCCCGCGACCGGCGGCTCGGTGGCCGGCCAGCTCACTATGCGCACGCTGCAGCGCATGGTGCAGGTGGGCGTCGACGCGAACGGCGCGCCGGTCTTCGCGCAGGACGTCGACAACGGCGTGCCGCTCACCGACAGCTTCCTCAGCCTCGAAGGCGCCGGGCTCGGCATCCCGGACTTCGCCCACGGCGGCAAGCTGGCGCTCGACACCAACCGGTACTACGGCGTCGAGATCCAAGGCATCGAGAACCTCGAGCTGCGCCTCGGCGAGGCCAACGACCAGTTCATGCTGGACGACGTGCCCGCCGGCACGCGCGTCACCGTCGCCTCGGGCGGCGGCGTCGACACGATCAACGTGCGCAAGATCGGCGGCGAGACGCGCATCATGACCGGCGCGGGCGACGACTTCGTCAACGTGAACGCGGGCGGCAGCCTGGCCAACCTCACCGGGCGCCTGTTCATCGACGGCGACGCGCACATCCTCGAGCGGCAGATCCCGCTCACCGAGGACGACTTCGGCGCCGACGTGATCGCGTTCGTGCCGAAAGTGTTCATCAACACCGACCCGAACCTGTCCGGTACGCTGGAATTCAGCGGCACGCGCTACCGCCTGCCCGAGCTGGCGCCGATCGTCGAGAAGATCCCGGGCAACGCCAACAGGGAGCTGCGCGTGCGCGTGGTGGTGCTGGACGCCACCGGCGCGGTGCAGGAGGACTTCATCCAGACGATGGGCCGGCCGGAGTTCGGCAAGCAGAAGCTCGAGGGCAGCGATCCGCTGTACTTCGACGAGGACGGCCGCGAGACCACCAACGATGACCTCACCGGCATCCCGGTGATCATCACCGTCGCCGAGACCGATGCGGGCGCGCTGCCGGTGTACGTCGACGCCGCCGGCAACAAGCGGCTGACGCGCTTCACCCTGGCCGACGACGACGATCTCGACAACGACGGCGACACGCTGACCGACGAGCCCGGCGAGCAGGCGGAGAACTTCCGCTCCTTCATGACCGACTTCACGAGCGGATCGCTGCTCTACGTCACGACCACCGGCGCGCTCACCGACAAGCTGCCCTCGGTGCTCGCCTACAACAAGGCCGGCGCCGACTTCAACCTGTACGAGGTCGGTGGAGACGAGTTCGGGCTGATCACGGTGCAGGCGAGCGCCGACGGCGTGAACTGGTTCAACGCCGTGCACGTGACGACGGTGCGCATCGCCGGCGACGCGTCGGCCGACAACGTGCGCTCCTATGACCTGGGCACGCTTTCCTTCGCGCGCTACGTCCGCGTGAGCCAGGGCGGCTCGCCGGCCGACGAGACGTTCGAGGGCTTCGACCTCGATGCCCTGGGCGTCCATCCGGGCCACGAAGGCGGCCAGGGCGATACCTTCGCGGTCGCGCTCGACGAGAACACCGCCGGCGTGTCGGACACGACCTTCACCGGCGCGCCGGACGACGTGTCGCGCGGCCTGCAGGGCCGGCACGTGACCTTCATGGCGGCGACGCGCGACGACGCGCCGTCGCTCGTGCGCGTCAACCGCGTCACGGCGATCGCCTGGGTGAGGATCGAGGACGCCGAGACCGCGCTCGGCGGCTCCGACACCATCAACGTGGTCAACACTGGCGACGACAGCAACGTGGCGGCGATCGTCGACGCCTTCCAGCTCGCGATGAACGACCTGGTGAACGGCCGGCCGGCCTTCCACGACGGCGCCGACTCGCCCGACCAGCAGTTCTACCTCGGCGGCGAGCCGGTGATCGATCCGTTCAGCTTCCAGCCGCTCTTCTACTCGGGCGGCGAGCTGATGTTCGACCTCTTCACCGGCGACCCGGTGCGCGATCCGTTCGGCAACCAGCTGCGCTACAAGGCGGGCGATCCGGTGCTGCACAGCTTCGGCGACCCGGTGGTGCACGCGCACGGCGCCTTCCAGCGCTACCTCGGCGGCGAGCTGACGAAGGACGAGGCCGGCAACCTGGTGTTCAACCCGGTGCGCGTCACGCAGAACCCGACGCTGACGTTTGCCGACGGGGTGAACGCCCAGGGCCGCAACGCCGACACGATGACGCGCGGCGCCGGCAACTGGAAGCTCGACCAGTTCGCGGTCGGCGACAAGATCTACGTCACCGGCTCGCAGTTCAACAACACCGCGGGCGACAGCTTCTACATCATCGCTGCGATCAGCGCGGACAGCCTCACGATCACGCTCTCCGAGGCGGACGAGCTGCAGGCCGAGACGAAGAACAACGTCGAGGTGCGCCAGCTCTTCGTGCACCTGCCCGGCCAGCCGCTGATCGAAGATCGCGGCAGTCGCGCCTACGACGTGATCGACGCGAACGGCCAGATCGTCGAGGGCGGCCGCACCGGCGCGGCGTACACCCCGGCGACCTTCGTCAACCCGGGCACGGCTGAGCTGCAGCTCGCGTACGACATCAAGGCGGGCGACCTCGTCGGTGTCGTCGTCTACCGCGGTACCGAGATCACCAGCCTGGCGCTGGGCGGGTTCAGCGTGAACACGGCGGCGAACAAGGTCACCATCCTCGATCCGTCGATCAACCTCCTCAACGCGACGTTCAAGGTGGTGATCCAGACGCCGTCGGTCTACCAGCCGGGCGAGACCGTGCTGTACAACGGCACCGAGCCGCTCCAGGTAGGCCAGCCGGTCGCGGACGTGCAGGGCAACCTCGCGCTCGACGAGAACGGCGACGTGCTGCTCTACACGCAGGAGACCATCGGGCGCAACTTCTCCGAGAGCTTCTCGTTCACGGCGACCACCAGCCAGACCTTCCAGCTCTCGCGCGACTTCATCGGCGGCTACATCACGGTGAAGCTCGCCGGCACCATGCTCACCGCGTCGCAGTTCACCTTCGACGTGGCGGCGAACACGCTCAGCGTCACCCCGGGCGGCGCGGTGGTGCAGGGCTCGCAGGTGATCGTCACCTACCGCATGGGCCTCAAGAACCACACGCGCGGCGAACAGGTGTTCGTCCTCGTCGACGGCGAGTTCGAGGCGCAGAAATACGCCGGCGGCGAGGCGCGCCTGCATCTCGGCAACGAGCCCAAGCGCTACCTCGGCGGCGAGATCGCTTTCTACACCGCCGCCGACCCGGTGCGCGAGCTGACCGAAGTGCACCGCCTGCTCATCAGCGCCACCAACGCCCCGGTGGCCGCAGATCCGGGCGAGCTGCTGTTCCGCAACGTCGGCGTCCTCAACATCGACCTCGGCGCCGGCAACGACCAGCTCACCATCGTGCAGACGCACCTCGGCGCCTCGTCCAACACGCCGCTCGATCCGGTGACGGTCGACGTCGACCTGGGCGCGGGCAACCACCAGGTGGCGGTGCGTTCGATCGCCGCCCCGGTCACCATCACCGCGCACGGCGGGAACGATGTCTTCCACGTCGGCAGCTACGCCGGCCTGTGGACGTCCACGGGCACCACCACGCTGCCGGCGGCGTCGAGCTACGCCAGGTACGTCGAGACCGACAGGGCGGCGTTCTCGTTCCTCAACGTGAATGGCACCGTCGACCACATCGACGGCGTGCTGACCCTCAACGCCGGCGGCGGCACGAGCGACCGGCTCGACGTCGACGACTCCGCGGACGGCAACAACAACACCGGCGTGCTCACGGCGACGCGCCTCACCGGCCTCGACATGCTCGGGCGCGTCGACTACTCCGGATTCGAGGACCACCAGCTGGTCCTCGGCTCGGGCAACGACCAGCTGAACGTGCTGAGCATCGCCGGCCCGACCCGCGTCGAGACGGCCCTAGGCAACGACACCGTGCAGGTCGGCAGCACCACCGATCTCGCGAACCCGCTGCCGGGCAGCACCCTGAACCTGATCCTGCACGGCCGCCTGACGCTCGCCGCGCAGGGCGGGGCGGACATCCTCAAGGTGTTCGACAGCGGCGACACCGGCGCCAACATCGGCCGGCTCACCGCGACCGAGATCACGGGCCTGGGTATGACGCTCGGCATCCTCTACACCGACTTCGAGTCGCTGACCCTCGCGCTCTCCAGCGGCAACGACCAGTTCTTCGTGCAGAGCACGCATCCGTACCCGGTGCAGATCCACACCGGCGACGAGACCCCGGCGACCAACGTGCGCAACGACGTCGTCAACATCGACATCATCGCCACCGGCGCGCCGACCACGATCCAGCTCGGCGGCGGCAACGACGTGGTGCGCGTCAACTTCGACGAGTTCGGCGTGCAGACCTTCCGCAACGGCGTCGGCGACGTGCTCACGCTGCAGGGCCAGTTCGGCAGCGACACCTACGAGATCGGGCTCGCCGGCCAGGGCTCGGCGCTGATCAAGGTCGAGGACGCGTCAGGCCACACCGACGACGACGCGGGCATCGACGACCTGGTGATCTACGGCACCAACGACGCCGACTTCTTCCTGATGCGCGCCAACCTCGCCGGCACGCGCGGCATGGTGGCGGCGGTCGAGGTCGACGACAACCGCCAGCCGTTGGCGGGCGGCGCGATCGAGCGCGTCAACTACGACGGCGACATCGACGGGCGCTTCGTGATCTTCGGCCGCGAAGGCAACGACACCTTCGTGCTCGACGACACGCTGTCGCCGACCGTGATCTTCGGCGACGCCGGCGACGACAGCTTCCAGATCGGCCAGATTTTCGCCTCGCCGCGCGACGATCGCGATCCGAACAACGGCCTCGCGTCCGACGACTACTTCGCCACCACCGCCACCACGCGCGGCTTCCTGTCGAACGGCGTGAGCCAGAACACCACGCTGTTCGGCGGCTTCGGCAGCGACAGCTTCACCGTCTACCACAACACCGCGGAGCTGTTCCTGTTCGGCGACGAGGACGACGACAGCTTCCGCGTGCGCGCCTTCGTGCGCGTCAACCCGAACGATCCGGACGCGCCGTTCACCAACATCAACGGCGGCCAGGGCGCGGACTTCATCGCCTTCACCGTCAACGCCCCGGTGCGCATCGAGGGCGGCGACGGCTTCGACACCGTGACCGTGGTCGGCACCGAGTTCGGCGACGACTTCGTGGTCACCGCGCAGGGCGTGTTCGGCGCCGGCCTGTTCGTCACCTACGCCGGGGTGGAGAAGGTGGTGGTCGACGCGCTCGAGGGCAACGACCGCTTCTTCATCCGCAGCACCAACGAGAACGTGGCGCTGCAGCTGGTCGGCGGCATGGGCAGCGACAGCTTCAACGTCGGCGGCGGCAACGACGGCAACGCGATCACCGTGGTGAGCGGCAGCCTCACCGGCCACAGCGGCCTGATCGTCAACAGCGTGTCGAGCGACGACCCCGACTACCGCGACATCTTCGTGCAGGACGTCTCCGCCAACGTCATCGACAACGACGAGCCGGGCGCGGTGGTCACCGTGCTCGACGGCCGCCTGCTGGTGTTCGAGGAGAGCGCCGACAACTGGCTCTCGGACCCAGCAGACCCGCGCGCCGGCCTGATCGCGGTCACCTACCGCATCGTGCTCACGCGCTCGCCGACCGAGAGCGTGCGCGTCACCGCCGCGGCGGTGCCGCTGCGCGAGGGCGAGCAGCGCGCCGGCGCGCGCGGCATCGGCATGGTGGCGGGCGAGGTGGGCCCGAGCTCGGTGCCGAGCGAGAACGGCGTGTCGCTGCTCTTCGACCGCAACAACTGGTTCATCCCGCAGGAGATCACGGTGTTCGCGCTGCCCGACCTGCAGGCCGAGGGCCGGCGCTTCATCAACATCCAGCACACCGTGATCCAGGGCGCGAGCCCGGACGACGGCGGCGAGTACGACGGCCTGATCCTGCCGGGCGTGAGCGCCGAGGTGATCGACGACGACGCCGCCGAGGTGGTGGTGATCGAGACCGGCGTGCGCAACGGGGTGCTGGGTCCCGACGATGTCACCCTGGTCGCCGAGGGCGGCCAGGCGATCCCGGCCTCCGATAGCTACGCGGTGGTGCTGAGCCGCGCGCCGGCGCCCGGCACGAACGTGGTGATCGACGTGCTGCGCGACGCGCAGATCCAGGTGTTCAGCGGCACCACGCCGGTCAGCACGCTCAGCTTCACCGCCAGCAGCTGGAAGCTGCCGCAGGCGCTCACCATCCGCGCGGTCGACGACGCGGCGCGCGAGTCGACGCACTTCTCGCGCATCGCGCACCGCCTGGCGAGCGGCATCGACAGCTTCCTCAACGTGCGCATCGAGAACGTCGCCGCCGGCCTCGCGGCCGCGGTCAACGCCGACACCATCGCCGGCTACAGCGCGCAATCGAGCGGCGCCAGCCTCACCATCGAGCACGACGCGGCGTTCACCGTGAGCATCGACGCCGCGGTGGGCAGCGCGCTGATCAACGCCGGGGCCTCGAGCTTCGCCTTCGTCGACCAGGTCAGCGTGCAGCTGACGGGCGCGCTCACCACCGGAAACGTCTGGGTGCTCAGCCTGAACGGCGTGACCGTGCGCCAGGCGATCGCGAGCGGCCAGAGTCTCACCGACGTCGCCGCCGGCCTGCGCGACAAGCTGCGCAGCGCGGTGGGCGCGTTCTACGCCATCGGCGAGTCGACGGCCGACGGCACGCTTGCCATCAACCGTCTCGACAGCGCCGCCTTCACGGCGAGCGTCGTGCTCGAGAAAGCGGGCGGCGGCACCGAGTCCGGCGCCGGCATCACCGGCCCCGCCAGCACCACCCATTACGCGAAGGTCAGGATCGACCTCGCCGCCGCCGGCACGCTGGCGAAGGGCGACGCCTGGACCCTCACGCTCGACGACGAGTCCGGGCCGGCGTCCGAGATCGACTACGTATTCGAGGCCGGCAGCCGCTTCAAGTCGCTCGACCTGGGCGACGCCGCCATCGGCCTCGCCGCGGCGATCAACGCCGACACCGCGAGCGGGCTCACCGCCACCACCGACGGCCGCACGATCACGCTCGCCGGAACCGCCAGCATCGACAGCGTGACGCTGCCGTTCGGCGCCGCCACCCTCCAAATGCTGAGCGCGAGCTCGGTGGCGATCACCCTGACCGGCGGCGAGCTCATCGCCCAGGGCGACGCCTGGACGGTCAAGATCGGCGGCAAGGACTACAGCTTCGTCGCGCCGGCGCTCACCGGGGCGACGCAGCCGGCCTCGGTCGACGTGATGCTGACCGACGACGACGCGCCGGGCGTGCTGATCATCGAGACCAACGGCAGCACCGTGGTGGTCGAGCCGAGCCGCAACGTGGTGCTCGGCTCGGGCGGCGTCACCGGCGTGGTGCTCGAGCCCTTCAGCGTGATCATGCTCACCGCGCCGAACCCGCCGCCCCCGGCGGGCTTCGACTACGTGTTCAGCGTCACCACGCAGAACCGCAACATCGTGGTCTCGGCCGCGCCGAATCCGGCGAACTTCGACCACGCCGAGATCGCCCTCTTCAACGACAGCAATGGCTCGATCGCCGCCGGCAGCGTCTGGACCGTGACGCTCAAGCGCGAGCTCGTCAACACGGCGACCCTGGCCGTCAGCCAGACGATCACCCAGTCGTTCACCACCACCGCCCAGTCCGGCAACAAGCTGCGCCAGGTCGCCGAGGCGCTGCGCAACCAGATCAACGCCAACGCTACGTTCGCCGGCGCATCGGTCGTCGAGCGCACGCGCTTCAAGGGCGACTTCGGCGTCGCGGTGATCAAGGAGAGCGAGATCCACGACTCGGTGTTCGTGGCGCAGGACCTCGACCTCGCAAAGTGGAACGACAACGCCAGCCCGGACATCGGCGCCGAGACCTTTATCGGCGGCCAGCCGCAGACCTGGCTGCCGCACCTCACCGTGCTGGCCACCGGCAACGGCGAGAACGACTTCTACCAGTTCCAGGTCACGCTCGACATGCTGGCCGAGGCCGGGAGCAACGGCGTCAAGGCGGTGTTCGACCTCGACCGCGGCTTCGCCTTCGGCGACGCGATCCTCTGGGCGAGCCGCTTCATCCTGTACAAGGGCGTGTTCAACCAGGCCGGCAACCTCACCGGCGCCACGCCGGTGGCCTTCGGGCCGGGCTACTCCAACCCGACCACCGGCGCCGGCGGCAGCACGGCCTGGCTGGACGACTACCTGTCGGTCAACCTGACGCAGGACGGCACCTACTTCCTCGAGGTCGGCAAGTGGTATCCGTTCGGCGCCGGCGGCCTGCCCAACGGCGTCGACTACGAGCTGCAGGTGTCGATCGAGACCCACGAGGTGCACGGCTTCGTGTTCGCGTCCGAGGCGGTGCTCGAGACCGAGCAGACCAACAACACGCTGCCCGCCCCGCAGTTCATCGGCTCGCCGGCCAACTTCTTCACCTTCTTCGACCAGACCATCGGCAACACCGGCCTGCCGGCGAGCTCGGGCTCGAGCCGCGACGCCAACTTCCTCACGCCGACGGTGCGCGTGCGCGGCACCGGCAACGGCAGCTTCGACGTGTTCTCGTTCGAGGTCACGCAGGAGATGCTGGACGCGCAGGCAGTGCAGGTCGACGTCGGCTCCTCGCCGAACAACGTGCTCGACAGCGGGCCGTTCTTCAAGCACCTCGACCTGATGCTCACCGGCGAGGTGAAGGCGGGCGACGTGTGGACGCTCGGCCTGCGCTACCGCAACTACGCCTACGTCGCCAACGCGGGCGACGATCTCGAGGACGTCGCGCGCGGCCTGCAGGCGGCGCTCGACGCCCGCTTCAAGCTGTCGATCCCGGACCATCCGGACGGCGCGGTTCTGCCGTCGGCGGTGACGCAGGACTCGAACGGCGAGTGGCACCTGGTGATCCGCGACCAGGGCGGCTTCAACCTGCGCGGGCTGCCGGTCGACGGCGTGCCGCGCAACGGCCTCACCCAGGAAGTCCAGTCCGCCGGCGACGTCACGCGCTCGACGACCGCGCTCACCCAGCACGGCGCCGCGATCGTGTTCACCGACGCCAGCATCACGCTCGCCGGTGCGGTCGTCGCCGGCGAGATCTTCACGGTGACGCTGAACGGCGCGCCGTACAGCTATGCAGCCGTCTCGGGCGACGACCGCCACGCCGTGGCGACCGGCCTGAAGGGCGCGATCACGGATGGCAGCTACACCGTCAACGTCACGGGCGACACGCTGCAAGTGACCCGGACCGCGTCGGCGTTCAGCGTGGCGCTCTCGATCAAGGGCGCGGCGCCGGCGGGCAGCGCGCTCATCGCCGGCACGCCGCTCGCCACCCAGGTCGCCGACATCGAGTGGCTGCAGGCGCTGTTCAGCCTGTCGGGCCCGGCGCGGCCGGGCGAGACCTGGACCGTGACGCTGGACGGCACGCCGTATTCGTATATTTCAAGTGCAACTGACAACCTCGCCGGAATCGTCGCCGGCCTCAAGCTGGCGATCCCCTCGGCATACGCGCCGGTCGCGAGCGGTGCGACGCTCACCGTGAGCAAGGCCGCGGGCTTCACCGCCGAGATCAGCGTGACCGCGTCCGGCAGCGCGGTGGTCGACGATACGACCGCAACCACCCGCACCGTGACGCTCGCCGGCCCGGTCAACGCCGGCGACCGCTGGATCATCCACCTCGATACCGACTACGGCCACCTGGTGGTCGGCGTCCAGACGCCTGACGCGGTCGCCGCCGCGCTCGCCGCGCTGATCAACGCCGCCGACGGCTATACCGCCGCCGCCGAGGGCGCCAAGGTCGTGATCACCCGGCCGGCGGGCGGCGCCTTCACCCCGACCTTCCGCATCGAGGCGGACGGAGCCGCCACGGTGTCGACGACTGCGACCAGCCGCGCGATCATCGTGTTCGGCGCGGTGAACGACGGCGACGTCTGGACGCTCGACTTCGACGGCCACACCGCGACCTTCATCGGGTCGGGCAGCAGCCTCGCCGATGTCCTCGCCGACTTCGCCGCGGACGTCGACGGCACCCTCGGCTTCTCGGCCGACATCGAGGGCCTGCAGCTCATCATCACGCGCCTGGCGGGTGGCGCCTTCGCCGTGTCGCTCGACGTGCAGGCCGCCGGCAGCGCCACGATCGGCGCGGCCGGCGCGGCGCTCGTCACCCTCGGCACGCCGGTCGAGGGCGCCTGGACGATCACGGTCGACACCTCGCCGTACAGCGGCAGCAGCGCCTCGGCGCTCGCCGCCGCCATCGATCTGGTCGACGGCTACTCGGCGACCTTCGCCGGCGCGCAGCTCGTCGTGACGAAGACCGCCGGCGGCGCGCCGGTGGTGGCGTTCACCGTGGGCACCGGGACGGTCGAGGCGCGCACCAGCACCGTGGTCGATCTCGACGACCCGGTCAGCGTGGGTGACACGTGGCTGCTGGCGGGCGATGTTTCCGCCAGCCACATTGCAACCAGCACTTCGCTCGCCACGATGGCCGCTGCGCTCGCCTCCGACGTGAACCTCGCGGGCGGGTTCCTCGCCGACCTCGAGGCCGGCGGCGTGATCGTGATCACGAGCCTGGGTGCGGCGGGCTTCGCCACCTCGTTCGACATTGACTCGGCGTCGGGCGGCACGGTGGCGTCGACCGATCCCGAGAGCGTCAGCCTGACCCTGAGCGGCAACGTCAACGAGGACGATCGCTGGTTCGTCGACGTAACCTCGATCCTTAGCGCGTCTCACCTGGTCGGCGCGCTGCACGGCCTGGCCGATGTGGCGGCCGGCCTCGAGAGCGCGCTCGACGCGCTCTCCGGCTACTCGGCGGACGTCGAAGGCAACGTCGTGGTGCTGACGCGTGTCGACGGCACGGCGTTCCCGGCGCAGCATCCGCAGCTGCGCATCGTGGCCGCCGGCACCGGCAGCGTCGCCGCGCTGGGAGATGTCACCACCACGGTCGCGCTCACCGGGCCGTCGAACGCCGCCGACAAGTGGGTCATCGCGGTGGAGGGATTCGAGTACCCGCATACCGTTCTTGCCGGCCAGACCCCGGCCGACGTCGCACTCGCGCTCGCGGCGCTGATCAATCCGCTGACGGGCTACACCGCGGCGGCCGAGGGCGCCACGGTGGCGATCACGCGCCTCGACGGCGCTGCGTTCACGGTCGAGTTCTCGGTCGAGGCTGATGCCAACCAGGCCAAGGCAGTGGTGAGCGGCACCCCTGAGCTGCGCTGGAGCCAGAGCGTGCGCCTCGATCCGTCGGGTCCGGTCGACGTGCAGCTCGGCGACGTATGGCGCCTCACGGTCGCGGGCACGACCCACAGCTTCACCGTGGTCACGGGTGTGGACGACCTCGGCGACGTGCTCGCCGGCCTGAAGGCCCTGATCGGCGCCACCGCCAACGTCGAAGGCGGCCGGATCGTGGTGCGCGCCGCCGACGGCAGCCCGGTCGCGGTCGGGCCGATCAAGCAGATCCGCGCCGCGGCGGCCGACCCGTTCGCGTCCACCCCGGACAACCGCAACCACTTCCTGCAGGTCGACTTCACCCTGACCGCGCAGGGCCAGCCGTGGGCGCCGGGCGAAACCTGGACCGCGGTGGTCGACGGCATCGCCTACAAGTTCACGGTGCCGCTCAGCGGCTTCACCACCTCGCAGCAGACGCTCGCCACCATCGCCACCCAGCTCGCGCTGGCGATCAACGCCGACCCGCGCTACAGCGCCACCGCGGCCGGCGCCACGATCTCGATCCGCGACGTGGCGAGCGCGCTGTCCGGACAGGCCGGCGACGATCCGTTCACGCTCGACGTGCGCCGCGAGGGCGGCAAGGTGCGCGGCGTGTTCGACATCGACAACGCCAACCTGGTGAGCGGCTCGGTCGCCGCGGGCACCGAGACCGTGATCGAGAACCGCTTCCTGTTCTCGATCTTCGGCATCGACATCTATCTGCCGGTGTTCGTCACGCGCACGGTGTACGTCAACTTCACCACCAGCCTGACGCTGGAGCTGTTCAGCGAGCTCGACCTCGTCAACCCGCTCGCCACCGACCGCTTCGGCGTCAACCATGCCGGCAACCTGGTGAGCGGCAATCACCTCGACCTCGGCTCGAGCTCGAACCGCGATCCGTTCATCGAGTACGTGTTCAGCCAGCAGGGCAGCTACCTGCTGCGCGTGGGCTCGTTCGTCGACTACGCGCCGAACGACCGCGGCCTGTTCGACCGCGTCGAGGGCGTGGCGAACGAGCAGTCGTACAACCTGCTGGTGTCGCTGCAGCGCCACGCGACCAACCCGAACGTGATCGAGCTCGCCGGCAAGACTCTCGCCATCGTCGACGGCGACGGCAAGGGCCAGCAGGCGAAGATCCTCGCTTACAACGCCGAGACGCGCGAATACGTCCTCGACCAGAACTTCGCGCTGCCGCTGAGCGATGACAGCCGCTTCAACATCTCCTTCGACCCGGCGGACCTGTTCGACAGCTTCGCCGACCACAGCCCGGTGATCGACAGCTTCGACGTGGTGCTCACCGGCGCGCCCACGCACGAGGTGATCGTCGACGTGATGCCGTGGGCCACCCGCAGCTTCAACGGCGACCTGGTGTTCGACCCGGCCGCGGACTTCGGCCAGGCGAACGAGGTCCAGGTGCGCGTGGCGACGCCGCAGGCGCGGGTGCAGCTCGGCGGCACGCCGGTGCCGACCGAATCCTGGCGCGTGACGCTCACGCCGCTGGACGCCGAGGGCAGGCCCGACAGCCTCGCCGCCAAGTCCTTCAGCAGGTCCGGCAGCACGATCGAGAGCATCGCAGCCGCGCTGCGCGACGCGATCCACGGCGACCCGTCCTACAACGCCGCCATGGACGCGAGCGGCCGGGGCTTCACCATCACCTCGGCGAGCGGCAAGGCCTTCTTCGCCGAGTTCCGCATCACCCCGGATACGCAGGGCGGCGTCGAGATCCGCGCGCTGGAGGGCAACGCGTTCGAGATCGAGCTCACCGGCACGCCGGCCGCGGGCGAGACCTGGACGCTGCTGCTCGGCACCCAGGCGTTCCACTACACCGCGCTGTTCGGCGACGACCTCGCGTCGATCGCGCGCAGCCTGCGCACCGCGGTGGTGCAGGGCGCCGGCGCCACCTACAACGCCGGCGTGGTCGGCCGCGTGCTCACCATCGGCCGCCACAACGGCGCCGCGTTCAGCGCCGCGCTGAGCATCGATCCGGACAGCGACGGCACCGCCAGCGTCACCCCGCAGCTGCGCTTCACGCCGGCCGACTGGTTCGTGCCGCAGACCGTGACCGTGGCCGCGGTGGACGACGAGTTCATCGACGGCTCCGACGCGCTGGTGTTCCCGGCCTTCGAGGAGCGCGTCAACGCGATCCGCGGCCCGCTGGAAATCGAGGGCGGGGTGCAGGTGAACGAGGAGCGCTTCCTCAACGACCCGTTCCGCCTGCCGGGCGAGACCAACCTGCCGCTCGCCGAAGGCAGCGTCGGCGCCGCCGCCAGCAACGCGCTCGGCCAGGCGGTCGTGGTCGACCGCAACGCGCGCCACGTCAACGCGGTCACCGGCGAGCGCCCGGGCTTCGACCCGCGCATGAACGACTTCCCGTTCGAGTTCATCTTCCTGCAGTCGCCGCTGCAGGGCACGAGGCTCGAGGTCGACAGCGTGTCGCAGGACATCCTGTCGGTGGCGCGCAGCGATCCGTTCACCGTGAGCCTGAAGCGCAACGGCGCCGCGCCGGGCGCCGCCGCCACGTTCTTCGGCATCCCCGACCCGGCCGACGCCGACAACATCTCCTGGAAGCAGGCGATGGTCTCGCTGCAGGGCAGCGCGAGAGTGGGCGAGGTTTGGACCGTGCATCTCGACGGCATCGCGCGCAGCTTCGAAGTGGGCGAGGGCGAGGACGTGCTCTCGCGCATCGCGCTCGGCCTGGCGGGGGCCATCCCGGCCGCCACGTACAACGTCGAGACGCGCATCAGCCTGCTCGGCACCTCGCGCCTGTTCATCAGCCGCGTGAACGGCGCCGCCTTCAGCCTCGACTTCAGCATCGCCAACGCGCCGACCACGGATTCGACCGAGGGCGCAGCCGAGATCAGCGGAACGCCGGACCAGAGCCTGCTCGGCTCGAGCAGCATCGAGTGGACCCAGGCCGCGTTCATCTTCGACGGCCCGGTGAGCGCCACCGACGTGTGGCGCCTCGAGCTCGATGACCACTTCTATGAAGTGACCGGCGCGGCCGACGTCGCCGCGCTGACGCGCAAGCTCTCCGAGGCGCTCACCGCCGGCGTGACGGGCTCGGCCAACGACTTCGCGCCGCTGGTCTCGGGCAGCACCGTGACCTTCAAGTCGGGCTGGCCGCGCAACGACGCCGGCGCCGAGATCCGGCCCGACGCCGGCGACCAGTTCTCGGTCGCCGCGCTCAACCCGAACGTGCGCGTCGACGAGAACACGCAGGTCGACACGATCAACGTGTTCAACGGCAACAGCCCGGCGAACGACGTCGGCGTACTCACCGAGAGCCGCCTCACCGGCCTGGGCATGGGCGGGGATGCGGTAATCAGCGGCCAGGTCATCGCCGGCGGCATCAGCTACGCCGGCATCGAGGCGCTCAACATCGAGCTCGGCAGCGGCGACGACGTCTTCACGGTCGAATCGACGCATGAAGGCGCGACCAACATCGATACCGGCGCGGGCAACGACACTGTCCACGTCCGCACCATCGCGGGCCATACCGAGATCGCGACCGGCGCCGGCGACGACACGGTCGACGTGCAGAGCGAGCAGCTCATCGCCGACCAGGTGGCGGCGCTTCTCACCATCGACACGGGCGAGGGCGAGGGCGACGTCGTCAACTTCGACGACTCCGGCGACCCGGACGACGCGGTTGGCCTGCTGACCAGCACCACGCTCACCGGCCTCGACATGCCGACCGTGCCGGAGACGCAGACCATCTTCGTGCAGGCGGCGAGCGGCACGTACACCCTGTCCGCCGCGGGCTTCGGCACGGTCACCCTCGACTACGCGCTCAGCGCCGCGCAGGTGAAGGCGCGGCTCGCCGGGCTCTACGGCTTCGACGACATCGAGGTGGCCGAGACGCGGACCACCGAGGACGTCACCTACGTCGTGAGCTTCGTGCGCTCCCAGGCGGGGATCAACTTCGCGCAGCTCGAGTGGGACGGCATCCGACTTGGGCTCACGCCGAACCCGAACGCCTCGGCCAACGTGCTCACCGCGACGCTGCGCGACGGCCGCGTGGCGCCGATCCTGGAGACGCATACGCTGCGCGTGCAAGCCGAGAGCGGCACGTACCAGCTGCGCCTCGACGGCTTCGGTTCCGAGACCGGGCTGCCGGAGACCGACCACGTGCTGCGCGAGACCGGCTACGCCCTGGTGACGCTCGACTTCCTGGCCGATGATGCGGCGACCGTCAAGGCTCGCCTCGAGGTCCTCTACGGCGTCAGCGGAATCCAGGTGAGCGAGCTACGCACCGGTGACGATGTGACCTACACCATCGTGTTCGGCGGCGCGGCGGCCGGCGTGAACCTGCCGCAGCCGCGCTGGGCGGAGACGCGCGCCAGCACCCACCTCGTGGCGGAGCTCGGCGCGCTCGTCGACGTGCAGGTCGCGACGCTCACCGACGGGATCCGGGTCAATAACCTGCAGACGCTGACCGTCGAGGCGAGTGCGGGCCACTTCACCATCACGCTGCTCGGGCAGACCACGGCGCCGATTCCCTACGACGCCACCGCGCTGAAGCTGTTCAAGGCGCTGAGCCCGATCCTCAACCCGAACGGCGCATCGCGCGACATCGACCCGGCGTTCGATGCCGCGACGCGCAACCCGGCGCGGCCGTTCACCGACAACCTCGCCGTCGCCAAGCACGGCAACGACTTCTTCATCACCTTCCGCGGTGCGTTCGAGCACCTCGCGATCGAGGCCGCGGATGTCAACACCAGCCCCGCCGGCGTGGCCGCGCTGCAAGGCTCCGTGGAGCTGGCGCTGCGGGTCGACGGCATCAATTACTACGACGTCGATACGCTGAACATAGACATCGGCTCCGACGACGTGGTCAACGTGCGCAGCACGCCCGCGGGCACGACCACCAACATGGTGCTGCACGACGGCGACGAGAAGATCTACGTCTCTTCCGACGCCGACTTCGACTTCGACGACGTCGTCGACTTCCTGACCGGTCATCTGAACGACATCCGCGGCACGCTCAACATCGATGCGCGCGCCGGGCGGCACCTCCTCATGATCAGCGACGAGGCGGCCACCGCGGGCGACGCCAACGTGCTGATCACCGACTCGTACGCGGCGGCCTTCGCGCGCGATCCGAACGTCGCCGCGAACGCGGAAATCTTCATCGTCGGCCTGGCGCAGGGCTCGATCACCTATCGCGCCGACGCAGACGCCAACTTCGCCGACGGCATCACGGTCTGGACCGGCTGGGGCGACGACACGATCACGGTCGACGGCTCGCACGAGCGCGCCGGGGTGCGCACCGTCACCACGCTCAACACCGGCCTGGGCAACGACAGGGTGACGGTGGACCTCGACGAAGGCGAGGACGGCTTCTTCGTCCTGAACACGCAGGGGCCGTACAACCACTCGATCCAGCTCGCGACCGACATCGGCGCGGGCGACCACCGCACGCTGGCCGACGAGATCCGGGTGTTCGTCGACGGCGTCGAGCTCGATCCGAGCCGGTTCAGCGTGAACACCGAAACCGACACCATCGGCCTCATCATCGGCGCCGAGCCGTTCCTCAGCCCGATGCTGCGCGTCGAGATCCGCCAGCCGGCGGGGGCCTTGACCATCGAGACCTTCGATAGCACCGATGCGCTGATGCTGATGTCCGACATGGACACGGTGCAGGCTTCGAGCTCGACCCGGCCGCTGGTGATCTTCGGCGGCCAGGACGACGACACCATCACCGGCGGCAGCGGCGGCGACATCATCTTCGGCGACCGCGGCCGGGTGCTCTACTTCGACGCCAGCCAGCCGGTGCCGGCGATCGCCGGCGTCGGCATCGACGCCGCGGCACTGGCGATTCTCGAGGCGCACGCGGTCAGCGTGCTCGGCCACGGCGGCCCGGGCGACAAGACCGACGGCGCGGCCCGCCTGGTGAGCCTGGCGATCACCCTGGATGCCGTGGTCGGCGGCCTCGACACCATCACGGCCGGAGCCGGCCATGACCTGGTCTTCGGCGGCATCGACGACGACACCGTCGCCGCCGGCGAGGGCAACAACATCGTGATCGGCGACAGCGGCTTCGTCGATTACGTGGTCGTCGACGGCAACCCGGGCGACATCGACCGCGTCTGGTCGATCGATCCGGACGCCGGCGGCAGCGACCAGATCACGACCGGCGATGGCCACGACATCATCATCGGCGGCGAGGACGGCGAGCTGGTCGGCAACGATGCATTCGGCGTGCCGGCAGCCGATGGCGTGCGCGGCGACGGCGACGTCATCGTGGCCGGCAACGGCAACAACATCGTCTTCGGCGACAACGGCCGGATTACCGCCGCCGTCGCCGATGCGCCGCAGATCCCCGGCCTGCCCACCACGCTCGGCCTGGTCGAGACGATCGAATCGCTGATCGGCGGCTCGGACAGCATCACGACCGGCAGCGGCAACGACATCGTCCTCGGCGGCATCGATGCCGATACGATCCAGGCCGGCGACGGCCACAACATCGTCATCGGCGACTCGGGACTCATCGACTGGACGGCGGACGATCTCGATCCGTCCGACATCGACCGCATCTGGAGCATCGATCCGAGCCACGGCGGCAATGACGTCATCACCACCGGCTCGGGCGACGACATCATCATCGGCGGCGAGGACGGCGAGCTGGTCAACGACGTGATCATCGAGGGCGTCGTCACGACCCCGAGGACCGTGGCCGCGGATACCACCGACGGCGACACGATCATGGCCGGCGGCGGCAACAACCTCGTGTTCGGCGATGCCGGCGACATCACGGCCTCGGCCGGCACGACGCGCTTCCTCAGCGCCCAGCCGATCAGCCTCGGCCTGGTGACGTCCGTCGGTTCACTGATCGGCGGCTCCGACAGCATCACAAGCGGCGCCGGCAGCGACATCGTGATCGGCGGCATCGATGCGGACACGATCAGCATCGGCGACGGCCACAACATCGCGCTCGGCGACTCCGGCCTGATCGACTGGGCGGCGCGCGAGCGCGGCGGCCTGCTCGCTGGCGACGACTTCGATGCCTCGGACATCGACCGGATCTGGACCATCGACCCGAGCCATGGCGGTAACGACGCCATCACCACCGGCTCGGGCGACGATATCGTCATCGGCGGCGAGGACGGCGAGCTGGTGGTCGGCATCGAGATCGCCGGCAGCGGCGCACCGGAGATCGTGGTTGCCGCGGCGACCGACGGCGACACCATCGTGGCGGGCGACGGCGACAACATCGTCTTCGGCGACGCGGGCGACATCAGCGCCGCCGCCGACGGCACGCCCGACTGGGGCACCGCGACGCAGCCGATCACGCTCGGCCGCGTCACCAGCGTCGCCACCCTGGTCGGCGGCTCGGACACGATCACCACCGGCGTTGGCCGCGACATCGTCATCGGCGGCATCGACGCCGATACGATCGTCGCCAACTTCGGCGAAACCGCCGCGCGGCCCGATGGCAACAACATCGTGTTCGGCGACAATGGTCTGATCGACTGGGCGGCGCGCGAGCGCGGCGGCCTGCTCGCCGGCGACGACAACTCCGCGGCCGACATCGACCGCATCTGGTCGCTCGATCCGGACCACGGCGGCAACGACACGATCACCACCGGCTCGGGCGACGACATCGTCATCGGCGGCGAGGACGGCGAACTCTGGGTCGGCATCGAAATCGCGGGTAGTGGCGCGCCCGAGACGCTGATCTTCACGCCGGTCAATGGCGACACGATCGTCGCGGGCAACGGCCACAACATCGTCTTCGGCGACAGCGGCGAGATCAGCGCCGCCGCCGCTAACGCACCGCAGTTCTCGAGCCAGCCGATCACGCTCGGCCTGGTCACCTCGGTGGCTACTGACCAGGGCGGCAACGATTCCATCACCACCGGCATCGGCCGCGACATCATCATCGGTGGCACGCTGGCCGACACGATCGCGGCCGGTCACGGCGACAACATCGTCTTCGGCGACAACGGCTTCATCGACTACGTGGTCCTCGACGCCAACCCGAACGACATCGACCGGCTCTCGAGCTTCGCGCCGACCCACGGTGGCGCCGATTCGATCGTCACCGGCGCCGGCTTCGACCTCATCTTCGGCGGCACTCTCGGCGACAGGATCCATGCCGGCGCCGGCAACGACCTCGTGTTCGGCGACCACGGCAAGGCCGAGGCGACGCTCGGCGGCGGCGTCATCGCCCGCGACCTGCCGCTCTCGACCCTGGCCGACTCGTTCACCTTCACCTCGATCGACGTGCTCGACATCCATTTCGGCGGGCTGGACACGATCCACGGCGAGGACGGCGAGGACATCATCATCGGCGGCCAGAACGGCGACTCGATCTTCGCCGGCAACCACGACGACGACATCGTCGGCGGGCACACCGTCGCCGGCGGCTGGGACGGCGCCGAGACCATCGACGGCGGCTTCGGCCACGACGTCATCGCCGGCGACAACGCGCTGGTCCTGCGCCGCGGCGACGCGCAAAGCCGCATGGCGCGCCAGCTCGCCGGTGGGCTGATCTACGACGCCGACGACCAGGTGCTGGTGACCGGCTTCTTCCGGTTGAACCCCGACGGCGTCGAGGGCCGCGACATCACCATCCTCGACCACTCGTTCGCGATCGAAAGCGGCGCCACGCACCTCTGGGGCGACGACTACCTCGCCGGCGGGCCGGACGACGACGTCATCTTCGGCCAGCTAGGCGACGACATCATCCAGGGCGACGGTTCCACCGCGCTCACCGTCGACGCCTACCGCGACGGCAGCAACGCGCTCGTCGTCCTGCCCTCGGCTGAGAACCGGACGACCGACGGCGACGACTACGTCGAAGGCGGCGGCGGCGCCGACGTAATCTTCGGCAACCTCGGCCAGGACGACCTGATCGGCGGCGGCTCCGAGCTCTTCGGCCTGACCACGCGCCTGCTGCGGCCGGATGGCGCCGACTTCGTCTTCGGCGGCGCCGGCACGGTCGATGATCTCGCCCGCAACACCTTCGGCGACACCGCGGTCGACGGCCACGCGCAGGATGCCGACGCCATCGCGGGCGACAACGCGACGGTGTACCGCCTGGTCGGCGCGACGGGGCCGTACCTGACCTTCGCGTACGACAACTACACCAACGGCGCCTCACTGCCTGACCGCGGCAAGATCATCCCGCGCGCCGTCAAGCTGCTCGACTACACGCCGGGCGGCATGGACTTCAATTCGGCCGCCGCGGCGCTCGACATCGGCGCGGCCGACGAGCTGCACGGCGAGTCGGGCGACGACGTGATCTACGGCATGAAGGGCTCCGACGTGCTCTTCGGCGAGAGCCACGACGACGACCTGATCGGCGGCTACGGCCACGACTGGATCGCGGCCGGCGCCGGCGACGACGGCGTGCTGGGCGACGACGGCCGCATCTACACCAGCCGCAACGGCACCGCCGAGCCGCTTTATGGCCTTGCCGCGGCAGCGCAGCTGCAGATCCAGACGCCGGGGAACCACAACACCGCGGTGATTTTCCCGACCGGGCCGCTCAACAAGACCGTGAACCTGACGCCGTTCAACGTCGATGGCAACATCGCCGGCCAGGATCCGCTGTTCGACCCGGCCGACGCCGACGACATCGTCTACGGCGGCCTGGGCAACGACTTCCTGCACGGCGGCGCCGGCGACGACGCGATGTCGGGCGCCGAGGCGTTGGCCATGCACTACGACCGGCCGTTCAACCCGGGCAACGTGCTGCGCTTCGGCGAGCTGCGCGCCGACGAGTTCGTCGCCTACGACGAGTTCAACCCGATGCGGCAGGTGTTCCTCGATGCGAACGGCCTGCCCGACCCGACGAAGACCGGCACGCCGTTCCTGCTCAACTTCGACGCGCGGACCAGCGCCCTTGCGCCGATCGCCGACGGCAGCGACATGATGTTCGGCGACCTGGGCAACGACTGGCTGGTCGGCGGCACGGACCGCGACTGGATGTTCGGCGGCTTCGGCGCCGACCTGCTCAATGCCGACGACGATCACACTTCGGCGAGCGGCGAGAACAACGTGCCCGACGGCCCGCAGTCGAGCTACGAGGACTTCGCCTACGGCGGCGCCGGCCGCGACGTGCTGATCGCCAACACCGGCGGCGACCGCCTGATCGACTGGGCGGGCGAGTTCAACAGCTACCTGGTGCCGTTCTCGCCGTTCGGCATGTCGACGATCAGCCGCATGATCAGCCCGGCGCTGCAACAGTTCCTCTACGACTTGTCGCGCGGCGCGGGCGCCGACCGCACGCGCGCCGCCGACACCGGCGAGGATCCGGCGCGCAACGGCGAGCCGCACGGCGAGATGGGTCTGGTGAGCCAGCGCGACAACTGGTGGCAGGACCAGACCGGCGCGCCCGACGACCCGCAGCCGGGCAACACCCAGGGCAAGAAGGACGTGCTGCGCAGCGCCGACTTCAACAACGGCTCGACGCAGGGCTTCTCGGCCGACAGCGGCACCTGGACGGTGCAGGGCGGCGCGCTCTTCATGTCGGCGACCACGCCGAGCGGCGACGCGGTCACCATCTACCACGTCGGCGAGCAGCTGCCGAGCTACTACGAGCTGCAGGCGACGATCAACGCCGTCAAGCCGACGGGCGGCTGGAAGGCCAACTCGTACGTCATCTTCGACTACCACTCGCCGACCGACTTCAAGTTCGCCGGCATCAACGTGTCGCTCGACAAGATCCAGCTCGGCCACCGCGACGCGAGCGGCTGGCACGTCGACATCCAGGCTTCCAACGTCAAGCTGAAGCCCGACACCTTCTACAACATGCTGGTCGCGGTGAACGGGCTGGTCGTCACCGTCACCGTCGACAACTCGCTGTCCTTCAGCTACGCCTTCGCGCCGCGCATGATCGACGGCGTGCCGTCGAACCTCAACTGGGGCTACGTCGGCTTCGGATCGGAGAACGCGAAGGGCAAGCTCGACAACATCCAGGTCAAGGTGCTCGAGCGGCCGTTCACGCTGATCACCACCGAGACCTTCGACGACGATGTCGCCGACCTCTTCACCGGCCTGCAGCTCGGCAGCTGGCAGCTCGCCGCCGGGCGCTACGACGGCGCGGGCGCCGACCCGGCGATGTCGCTCGTCGACCTGGGGCTGGAGAAGGGCCTCCAGGCGAACGCGCGCACCGAGCTCAGCGTGACGCTGAGCACCGCCGCGACGGCGGGCTTCGTGTTCGACCTCTATTCGCCGAGCGACTTCAAGTTCGTGCTGGCCGACACCGTGGCGGACCGCATCTTCATCGGCCACTTCGCGCGCGGCACGTGGAGCGTCGACGCCTCCGCCCCCCTGGTGCTGAATGCGGGCCAGAACCACAAGCTGCTCATCTCCCTTGCCGCCTCGACGGTGAGCGTGATGGTCGATGGCAAGGCGGTGGTCGGCCACGCGTTCAACGCCGTGGTGGTCGACGGCGCCTTCGGCACGATGACGCGCGGCGGCGCGGCGAGCTTCGACGACTTCACGCTCAAGACCAGCGATTCGCGCTTCGCGGATCCCGCGCCCGAGAACCTGCTCGCCGCCACGGTCGCGACTACCACGGCCCCGGCCGATGCGAACGTCACGCAGGCGCAGCTCGACCCGATCATCGCCGCTGCCGTCGAGCGCTGGTCGCAGGCGCTGGGCGGCGCGGATATCTGGGCGGCGCTGGAGGGTGTGGTGTTCGTAGTCGGCGACCTGAAGGGCCAGTCGCTCGCGCAGACCGTCGGTAACGTGGTCGTCATCGACCTCAACGCCGCCGGGCACGGCTGGTTCATCGACGCGACGCCCTACGACGATGCCGAATACCCGGGGCAGAGCCCGGACGGCGCGCTGAAGGCGCCGGCCTCCAGCCCGGCGTACGGCCGCATGGATCTGCTCAGCGTCGTGATGCACGAGATCGGCCACCTGCTCGGCTTCGGCCACGACGGCGCGGCGAGCGGAACCATCATGTCCGGCACGCTCGAGGCGGGCACGCGGGTCGTCGCGATCGACGGCTCCGCCGCCGCCGGCGGTTCGGGCCCCGCCTTACCGGCCGAGAATCCCGCCCCGCCGCCGCCGGAGCCGGAGACTTCGGATCCGGCGCCGCCGCCGCCGAACAACGGTCCGGGACGAGGCCGCAAGCCGTAAGCTGGCTGCCCCCCGGGCAAACCGGCTACGATAGCCGCCCCGGAAATGCCGGGGCGGGGGGCGCGGGTTGGCAGAGCACGATGGCATCAGGTCGATCACCGATTCGCGGCGCGCGGGTGAAGGAGAGCCGGAGTCTTTCGACTCCGAGTCCTGGGCCCGCCTCACGCACGCCACCGACACGGCCGGCTTCTGCGCCGCCTGGCTCGACATCCAGTGCCGGTCCTTTGACCGGGTGGTGCGCGGCGCGGTAGTCCTGCGCGGCTCCGAGTCTGCGACCTTCGCCCCGGTCGCGCTCTGGCCCGAGGGCATCCAGGGCCATCCCAAGCTCGCCGCGGTCATCGAAAGCGCGCTCGCCGAGCGGCGCGTCGCGGTGCAGGGAGCGAAGCGCGGCAGCAGCCGGCAGGAGCCGGTGTTCATCGCGCACCCCGTCATCGTCGACGACCAGCTCTACGGCGCCGCGGCGCTGGAGGTCGAAGGGCGCAGCGAAGCGGCGCTGCGCGAGCTGGTGCAGCGCCTGGGCTGGGGCATCGGCTGGCTCGAGGCGCTGGCGCGGCGCAAGACCTTCACCAGCAAGGCGCGCCTGGTCACGGTGCTCGAGCTGATCGCCACCTCGCTGCAGCACGAGCGCTTCCAGGGCGCGGCCACCGCGGTCGCCACCGAGCTCGCCACCATGCTCGGCTGCGAGCGCGTCAGCATCGGCTTCATGAAGGGGCGCCACATCATCCTGCGCGCGCTCTCCCACAGCGCCGCCTTCGGCAAGAAAACCAACCTGGTGCGCGCCCTCGAGGCCGCCATGGACGAGGCCGCAGACCAGCTCGCCACCGTGATCCACCCGCCGCGCAAGGACGGGCCGTTCCAGGTCACCCGGGCGCACGCCGAGCTTGCCCGCGTGCACGGCGCCGGCACGGTGTGCACTATCCCCCTCACCGCCGGCGGAACGGTGCTCGGCGCGGTGGTGCTCGAGCGCCCGACCGGCGAGGAGTTCGACGCCCGCACGGTCGAGCTGTGCGAGCACGCCGCGCTCCTGGTGGGCCCGGTGCTCGACGTCAAGCGCAGGGAGGACCGCTGGCTCGCGCAGAAGGCGATCGACAGCCTGTCCCTGCACGCCCGCAACCTGGTCGGCCCGCGCCACGTCGCCCTCAAGCTGTGGGTCGGCGGGTTCGTGCTGGCAGCGCTGTTCCTCGCCATCGTCGATGGCGACTACCAGGTCACGGCCGACGCCACGCTCGAGGGCACGGTGCAGCGCGCGATTGCGGCGGCGCTGCCGGGCTACATCGCCGAGGCCGGCGCGCGCGCCGGCGACGTGGTGCGCAAGGGCACGCTGCTCGCTTCGCTCGACGACCGCGACCTGCGCCTCGAGCGCCTGAAATGGGTGAGCCAGCGCGCGCAGCGCTCGAGCGAATACCGCGAGGCGCTGGCCAGTCACCAGCGCGCCAGGGTACGCGTGCTGAGCGCGCAGCTCGAGCAGGCCGAGGCGCAGCTCGCGCTCATCGACGAGCAGCTCGCGCGCACCAAGATCGTGGCGCCGTTCGACGCGGTGGTGGTGAAAGGCGACCTGTCGCAGTCGCTCGGCGCCCCGGTCGAGCGCGGCAACGTGCTGTTCGAGCTGGCGCCGCTCGACGCCTACCGCGTGATCATGAAGGTCGACGAGCGCGACATCACCGAGGTGCGCGTGGGGCAGGGCGGACAGCTCGCGCTGTCCAGCATGCCGCACGACCCGCTGCCGATCGAGGTCGAGAAGATCACCCCGGTGTCGGCGGTCGAAGAGGGCCGCAACTTCTTCCGCGTCGAGGCGCGCGTCACCGGCGGGGTCGACAAGCTGCGCCCGGGGATGGAGGGCGTGGGCAAGATCCACGTCGAGCGCCGCAAGCTCGGCTGGATCTGGACCCACAAGATCGTGCACTGGTTCCGGATGTGGGTCTGGTCGTGGTGGCCGTGAGCCGCGCCGGCCGGGAGCAGGCGTGAGCGACGCGCTGCTCTCCCCGTCCTGGTACCGGGTCGCGGCGCTCAAGCCGCGCATCCGCGCGCACGCCGTGATCCACCGCCACGCGTATCGCGGCGCCGTGTGGTTCGTGCTGCAGGACCAGGCCGCCGGGCGCTCGCACCGCTTCTCGCCCGCGGCGCACCATTTCATCGGCTTGATGGACGGCGCGCGCACGGTGCAGGAGCTCTGGGAGGCCACCGGCAAGCACCTGGGCGACGCCGCGCCGACGCAGGAAGAGGTGATCCGGCTGCTGGGGCAACTGCACTCGGCCGACGCGCTGCTCTGCGACGTGTCGCCCGACGGCCAGGAGGTTTTCCGGCGCTACCAGCGGCACCAGCGGATGGAGTGGCGCCGCCGCCTGTGGACGCCGCTCGCGCTGCGCTTTCCGCTCTGGGACCCGAACCGCTTCCTCGATCGCACGCTGCCCTACCTGGGCTGGCTGTTCGGCTGGGTCGGCGTGCTGCTGTGGCTCGCCGTGGTCGGCGCCGGCACGGTGCTCGCGGTCACGCACTGGACCGACCTGACCAAGGACGTGGTCGACCGCATCCTCGCGCCGCACAACCTGCTGCTGCTATGGCTGATCTATCCGGCGGTCAAGGCGCTGCACGAGCTCGGGCACGCGTACGTGACCAAGAAGTTCGGCGGCGAGGTGCACGAGATCGGGGTGATGCTGCTGGTGCTCACGCCGGTGCCCTACGTCGACGCCTCGTCGGCCTGGGGCTTCCGCGACAAGCGCCAGCGCATGGCGGTCGGCGCCGCCGGCATCGTGGTGGAGCTGTTCCTCGGCGCGCTGGCGCTGTTTGTGTGGCTCGCGGTCGAGCCCGGCGCGGTGCGCGCCATCGCCTACAACGTGATGCTGATCAGCGGCATCTCCACGCTGCTGTTCAACGGCAACCCGCTGCTGCGCTTCGACGGCTATTACGTGCTGGCCGACGCCATCGAGATTCCGAACCTCGGCACGCGCGCCAACAAGTACCTCGGCTACCTTTTCCAGCGCTACGTGTTCGGCGCGCCCGACGCCAACTCGCCCGCCGAGTCCCCGGGGGAGCGCGTCTGGATGGTGCTCTACGGCATCGCCTCGTTCGTGTACCGCACCTTCATCATGTTCGTGATCATCGTGTTCATCGCCAGCAAGTTCTTCATCGTCGGGGTGCTGCTCGCGCTGTGGGCGCTCGCCACCCAGATCGTCGTGCCGGTCGCCAAGGCCCTGTCGTTCCTTCGCTCGCACCCCGGCCTGCGGCGCAACCGCCCGCGCGCGGTGGCGACCAGCGCCGCGCTGGTGCTGGCCGCGGCTGCGATCCTGCTGGTCGTGCCGGCGCCGAGCTGGACGCGCGCCGAGGGCGTGGTGTGGGTGCCGGAGGAGGCGCAGGTGCGCGCCGGCACCGAAGGCTTCGTCGAACGCCTGCTGGCGCCCGCCGACAGCCAGGTGGTGCGCGGCCAGCCGCTGATCGAGGCGCAGGACCCGTTCCTGCGCACCCGCGTCGCGCTGCTCAAGGCGCAGCTCGACGAGCTCACCGCGCAGTACGACGCGCTGCAGGTCACCGACCGCGTGCAGGCTGCGATGGTGCGCGAGGAGATGGCCTCCGTGGCGGCGAACCTCGCGCGCTCGCGCGAGCGCGCAGCCGACCTGATCCTGAAGAGCCCGGCGAACGGGCGCTTCGTCGTGCCGCAGGCGGTGGACCTGCCGGGCCGCTTCGTCACCAAGGGCCAGCTGCTCGGCTACGTGGTGGAGCCGCAGGAGCTTACCGCGCGCGTCGCGGTGAGCCAGGACGACATCGCGCAGGTGCGCAGCCGCACGCGCAGCGTCGCGGTGATGCTCGCCGGCTGGGGCGCCGACCCGGTGCCGGCGCAGATCCGCCGCGAGGTGCCGGGCGGCTCGCGCCAGCTGCCTTCGCCGGCGCTCGGCAGCGTGGGCGGGGGCCTGTTTGCGGTGGACCCGCGCGACAACCAGGGCGTCACCGCCCTGGGACGCGTATTCCAGCTCGACCTGGCGCTGCCTCCCGAGGTGCGCTCGTCCTACCTCGGCGCGCGCGTGTATGTGCGCTTCAACCACGGCTTCGAGCCGGTCGGGTTCCAGGTGTACCGCGGCCTGCGCCAGCTTTTCCTGAGGCGCTTCGATGTCTAGCACCGCGGTCCTGCGCCCCGGCATCGCGCTCGGCCGCTATCCGCAGCGCGAGGACCTGCGCGACGGCTGGCTCGACCGCGCCGCGGCGAGCCTCGCCGGCTTCGTGCGCCAGCGCGCCTACGGCCGCAACCCGGGCCATGCCGAGTTCCTGTCGCGCGTCGCGGCCGAGGGGCAGCAAATCACCGCGCTGAGCAATGCCGAGATCCGGGCCGGCGTGCCCGAGCTCAGGCGCCGGCTCTACAGCGAAGGCCTGAAGGAAGAGCTGGTGGCGCGCGTCTTCGCCATCGCGCGCGAGGGCGCCGGCCGCCTCCTGAACATGCGTCCCTACGACGTGCAGCTGCTCGGCGGGCGCGTGATGCTCGAGGGCAAGGTCGCCGAGATGGAGACCGGCGAGGGCAAGACGCTCGCCGCGACGCTGCCCGCCTGCGCCGCGGCGCTCGCCGGCATTCCGGTGCACATCGTGACGGTGAACGATTTTCTGGTGCTGCGCGACGCGGCCTGGATGAAGCCGATCTACAGCTTCTTCGGCCTCAAGGTCGGCACCATCACCGAAGGCATGACGCCCGAGGCGCGGCGCGCGGCCTACGCCTGCGACATCACGTACTGCACCAACAAGCAGCTGGTGTTCGACTACCTCAAGGACCGCCTGATGCTCGGCCGCGAGGCGCGGCCGCTGCATCTGCAGGTCGAGGGCCTGCACGCCGAGCACCCGCGCACCGGCCGGCTGCTGCTGCGCGGCCTGTGCTTCGTCATCGTCGACGAAGCCGACAGCGTGCTGGTCGACGAGGCGCGCACGCCGCTGATCATCTCGAACGTGGCCGACACCTCGCAGGAGACGCAGATCTACGGCGAGGCCATCGCCATGGCGCGCAGCCTCGCCTCCGGCCTGGACTTCGCCATTCGTCCGCGCGAGCACGAGATCGATCTCACCGAGCGCGGCCGGTGGCGCGCGGCCAGGCTCGCCGAGCCCTACGGCGGCATCTGGATCGGCCCGCGGCGGCGCGAGGAGCTCATCCGGCGCGCCCTCTCGGCGTTGTACCTCTTCCAGCGCGACAAGCAGTACCTGGTGCGCGCGAACAAGGTGCAGATCGTCGACGAGTACACCGGCCGGGTGATGGCCGACCGCTCGTGGGAGCGCGGCCTGCACCAGATGATCGAGGCGAAAGAGGGCTGCCCGATCACCGGGCAGCAGGAGACGCTGGCGCGCATCAGCTACCAGCGCTTCTTCCGCCGCTACCTGCGCGTCGCCGGGATGACCGGCACCGCCCGCGAGGTGGCGCGCGAGCTCTGGTCGGTGTACCGCCTGCCGGTGGTCACGATTCCGACCAACCGGCCGGTGCGCCGCCTGCGCCTGCCCGACCGGGTCTACGCCAGCGCGGTCGCGAAGTGGGCGGCGATCGTCGAAGCCGTGCGCCGCCGGCACGGCGAGGGCCGGCCGGTCCTGGTCGGCACGCGCTCGGTCGCGGCTTCCGAGCACCTGAGCGGATTGCTGAGCGCGGCCGGGCTGCCGCACCAGGTGCTGAGCGCGCGGCAGGACCAGGAGGAAGCCAAGATCATCGCGAATGCGGGCGAGCGCGGCCGCATCACCGTCGCCACCAACATGGCCGGCCGCGGCACCGACATCCGCCTCGGCCCCGGGGTCGCCGATCTCGGCGGCCTGCACGTGCTCGCCACCGAGCGCCACGACGCGCGCCGCATCGACCGCCAGCTGTTCGGGCGCGGCGGCCGGCAGGGCGATCCCGGCAGCTTCGAGGCCATCGTGTCGCTCGAGGACGAGATCGTGCAGGACCTGTTCGGCGGCGCCGCGGCGCGGCTGGCCAGGCTGCCGGCGCGCGGCGGCAAGGCGCTGCCGGGCTGGCTCGCGGCGCCGCTGCTCGGCGTCGCGCAGCGCACGGCCGAACGCCATCACGCGCGCACGCGCCGTGAGCTGCTGCGCGTCGACGACCACCTGAGCGACCTGCTCGCCTTTACGGGACGACCGGAATAGGAATGCGAACGACCTTGAGTTCGATGATTTTCCTGGCCGTGATGCTCTCGGCCGGGGCGGCTGCCCAGGACGGCCAGGGCGAGTTCGACTGCCTGATCGAGGCGCGCCAGGCAGTGGACGTGCGTTCCTCAGCAGAAGGCGTCATCGAGTCGGTGCTGGTGCGCCGCGGCGACCTGGTGAAGAAGGGCGCCCTGCTCGCCAAGCTCGCCTCGGGCCCGGAGCAGGCGACGCTGAACCTGGCGCGCTCGCGCGCGCAGATGGAGGGCGAGCTGAAAGCCGCGGAAGCGCGCGTCGACCTCAGCAAGAAGAAGCTCGAGCGCGCCGACGAGCTGCACAAGCGCAATTTCGTCTCGGCGAACGCCAAGGACGAGGCCGAGGCGGAACATCGTCTCGCCTCGGAGCAGTGGCGCGCGGTCCAGGAAGGCCGCAAGCTCGCCGAGCTCGAGGTGAAGCGCGCCGAGGAAGTGCTGGCGCAGCGCTCGATCCACAGCCCGGTGAACGGCGTGGTGGTGGCGCTGCTGCTCAACCCCGGGGAGCTCACCAGCTCCAACCAGAAGGACCCGATCCTCAAGCTGATGGAGATCGACCCGCTGCACGTCGAGCTGGTCCTGCCGGTCGCCCAGTTCGGCAAGATCAAGCGTGGGCAGCGCGCGCGCGTGGTTCCCGAGCAGCCGATCGGCGGCTCCTACTCGGCGCAGGTGGACGTCGTCGACCGCACGATCGACGCGGCGAGCGGAACCTTCGGGGTGCGCCTGCTGCTTCCCAATCCCGGCAACCGCATCCCGGCCGGCGTGAAGTGCCGGGCCCGCTTCTGACGGCCTAGTGGTCCTCGATGCGGGGGACGTTGTCTTCCGCCGGGCCGCCGGTATCGGGGTCGATCCACTCCGAGATGCCGAGCTCGGACTCGGCCTCCTGCAGCGTCTCGCCGACCTCGGGCACGGCGTCGGCGGCGCCGCCGGACAGCAGGTCCGCCTCGGCCTCGGCGCGAGTCTCGTAAGGGCCGCGCAACTCCTTGGTCGCCTTCGATTCCCAGTAGAACCCGTCGGGGCGTTCGATGACGCGGCCCGGCGTGGCTTCTTCGGGTGAAGCGGCGGGCGTCCTCCGGCGCAGCATCAAGTCATGTTACGCCTAAACCCAAGCGATGAGTCAAGGGTGCTGCGCGCCGGATTCATTCTCCGCGAGCGGCGCCAGCGATTCGCGCGACAGCAGCTTCTCGAGATCGCGCCGGCCCTGCTGGTTGAGCGCCAGCAGCTGTTTTTCCTCCTGGCGCAGCGGCGCCTGCGCCGCCAGCATCTCCTCGTCGTGGCGCCGGAAGCGCTCCACCACGCGCCGCGCCACCGCCGGGCCGTAGTCGAGGGCGCGCAAGGCGCCTTCGGCGGCGTCGAGCGCCGAGCCGAAGGTCTCGCGCACCGCCGGCACGCCCAGCTCGGCGTACTCGTAGGCGTCGCTGCGGCTGTGCGCGCGCACCAGCAGCTTCAGGCCCGGGAAGCGCCGCCTTGCCCGCTGCACCATGCGCATCGCCGCCTCGGGATCGTCCAGCGCGACGATCAGCAGGCGGGCGCGGTCGGCGCCGGCCTTCTCCAGCACGTCGACGCGCGTGGCGTCGCCGTAGTAGGCCTTGGAGCCGAAGCGGCGCACCAGCTCGACCTGGTTCGGGTCATGGTCGATCAGGGTGGCGCGGATGCGCATGCCGTTCAGCACCCGCGTCACCACCTGGCCGAAGCGGCCGAAGCCGGCGACGATCACCGGGTGCGCCTCGTCGACCACGTCGGTGTCGCGCTCTGCCGAGAGGGCGAAGCGCGGCGCGAGCACGCGCTCGTAGAGCATCGCCAGCAGCGGCGTAGTCAGCATCGACACCGCCACCGCCGCGTTCAGCACCGCCAGCGTGTCGCGCGGCAGCAGGCTGCCGGCGGCGCCGAACAGCACGAAGGCGAACTCCCCGACCTGCGACAGGGCGATGGCGAAGAGGGTGGCGTCGGCGCGGCCGCAGTAGCCGAAGGTCTTGGCGATCGGAAACAGGAGAATGATCTTCAGAAAAACAATTCCAAAAGCAATCCCCAGGACCATCAGGGGGATTCTCACGAACAATCCCAGGTCGATCCCCATGCCGACCGCGATGAAGAACAGGCCGAGCAGCAGCCCCTTGAACGGCTCGATGTCGAGCTCGAGCTCGTGGCGGTATTCCGATTCGGCAAGCAGCACGCCGGCGAGGAAAGCGCCGAGCGCCATCGACAGCCCGACCGACTCCATCAGCGCCGCAATGCCGAGCACCAGGAGCAGGGAAAAGCCCACGAACACTTCGCGCAGGCGCGTGCCGGCAATGACGCGCAGCACCGGGCGCAGCACGAAGCGGCCGGCGGCGATGATCGCCACGATCAGCCCGAGCGCGATGGCGGCCGCGCGCCAGTCGAGCGCGGCCTTGCCTTCGCCGAGCAGCCCGACCAGCAGCAGCAGCGGGATCACCGCCAGGTCCTGGAACAGCAGCACCGCGAAGCTCGCCTGGCCGCCGGGCGTGGCGAGCAGGTTCTTCTCCTGCAGCGTGGCGAGGCCGATCGCGGTCGAGGACATGGCGCAGGCCATGCCGGCGACCAGCGCCACCGGCCAGGGCTGGCCGAGCGCCCAGGCGGCCGCGGCGACCGCGAGCGCGGTGAGCACCACCTGCGCCGCGCCCATGCCGAAGATCGAGCGGCGCAGCGCCCAGAGGCGATCGGGCTCGAGCTCCAGGCCGATGAGGAACAGCAGCATCACCACGCCGAACTCGGCGAACTGCAGCACGGTCTCGGGATGCGCGATCAGCCCGAGTCCCCAGGGGCCGATCGCCATGCCGGCGGCGAGATAGCCGAGCACCGAGCCGAGGCCGAGGCGCTTGAAGATCGGCACCGCGATGACGCCCGCGGCGAGGTAGACCAGGGCCTGCTGAACGAAGCTGTGAGTTTCCATGAGTAGAATGTTCGCATGAAGGAGGAGGCGCGCCTGATCGAACAGCCTGTCGATCCCGAGCAGTTCAGGACGGGCATGCGCACGCTCGCCGGCGCGGTCAACATCGTCACCAGCGCCGCCGCCGGCCACCGCTACGGCATGACCGCGACCGCGGTGTGCTCGGCCACCGCCGACCCGCCGACGGTGCTCGCCTGCATCAACAAGCTCGCCACGACCCACGGCGCCGTGGCCAGCAGCAAGGCGTTCTGCGTCAACGTGCTGCGCGCCGAGGACTGGGAGCTGTCCACCAGCTTCAGCGGCGCGCAGAGCGGCGAGGCGCGCTTCAAGTCGCGCGACTGGACGCGCCTGGCGACCGGCTCGCCGGTGCTGCTCGACGCCCTGGTGTCGTTCGACTGCCGCGTGGTGAAGAAGCTGGTGCACGGCACGCACACCATCTTCCTCGGCCAGGTCGAGCAGGTGCAGTTCGGCAAGAAGGGCAAGCCGCTGCTCTACTCGGACGGCCAGTACGCCGGGCTCGCCTCGCTCACCATCGGCGAGCCACTGCCCGAAGGGCTGGATTACTGGGGTTTCTAGACTTCGATCGAAGGATCCGGATCGTAGTGGCGGCGAACTTCATCGCCGTCGCCGCGCGCATGAGCCTGGTCACGTTCCTCGGCATCTGGTTCGTCAAGAAAGCCGGCATCGACCTCGCCACGGTGGGGGTGGCGTTCCTCTGCGAGCATTTGCTGCGCGGCCTCGCCGCGCCGCTGTTCGGCGCGCTGTCCGACCGCATCGGCCGGCGCTCGCTGCTCATCGCCTCGGCGGCGCTCACCGCGGGGGTTCTGCCGTGCTTCCTGCTGGTCGAGGGGCCGGCAAGCCTGTTCGCCTGGAGCCTCGCGCTCGGGCTGGCGGGCTCGGTGAACATGCCGGTGGCGAACGCGCTGCTCCTGGATCTCTCGCCGCCCGAGCGCCGGCAGTCCGCGCTCGCGCTCAACTACACGGCGATGAGCGTCGCGTACACGCTCGGGGTCATGCCCGCGGGCTATGTCGCCGAGCAGGGCTATGGCTTCCTCGCCGCCACCGCGAGCGCGGGGTATGTGCTGGTGGCGCTGCTCTATTCGTTCGCGCTGCGCGGGAGCTTGCCGCTCGAGCGTGCGGTGCGCGGCGTGCTGTTCGAGGGATTGCGCGACGCGAACCTGCTGCGCTTCGCCGCGGTCGGCTTCATCTTCCCGTTCAGCATGGGGCTGGTCGTCTCGGCGACGCCGCTCTTTGCCGCCGACGCCGGCGTGGGCGAGGGCTACATCGGCCTGGTGCTCGGGGCCAACAGCATCCTCGTCGCGGCGCTGGCGCTGCCGGTGGCGGCGCGCATCGAGAGGTCGGGGCAAATGCAGGGACCGATGCGCTTCCTCGGCGCCGCGGCGATGCTGGTCGCGGCGGCGCTCGCTTGCTATGCCGCTGTTCCCGGCGTCGCCGCCGCGCTGCTCGTGGGCACCGTGGTGTTCAGCTTCGCCGAGGTCGTCTTCAGCTCCGCCGTGCCGGCGACCGTGGCGCGCCTCGCGCCGCCGGGGCGGCGCGGCGCCTACCAGGGCGGCTGGGCCCTGGTCTCCGCGCTCAGCATGGGCAGCGCGCTGTTCTTCAGCGGCCTGCTGCGCGACTTGGCGGGCTGGGCCGCCGCGTGGTGGTTCTTTGCCGCGCTGGCGTTCCTCGCGGCGCTGGGCCTGAGAAGGCTGCGGTTCCTGTAGCCGAAAAAAGTTCGGGGCCACCCGTCGCCGGGCAGCCCCGAAAGCTGATGCTCCTGGTGATCTAGCCGGAGCGACGCTCAGTCGTCGTCATCGTCATCGTCGTCGTCGTCGTGCTTTTTGCCCTTCACCGGCCTCGGTTTTCCGTCATGGACCGTGAAGCCCAGGGCCCGGGCGATCTGGTGCCAGTTCTTCTTCGCCGCGCGCAAAGTGAGGATGCCGTTGGGCGTGCCGGTCAGGACTGCCTTGATCTCCGCCGGCGCCGCGGCGACCACGGACGGGTTGAGGTCCTTCAGCTTGGCTTCCATCATCGCCAGCGTGATCGCCACCTGCTTGTACCCCATGCGCTTGGTCGGTGGATCGAACGACTCGGTCTCCACCACTTCCGTCGTCGTCGTCGTAGGCGGGGTGGTCTGGCCGCAGCCGGGGGGTTGCTCGAATCGGGGCGACGGGCACGGGGGGTTTTGGACGCCGGGCACGGTTGTCGTTGTCGTGGTTATCCGGGTCAGCACCACCGTGGTGTCGTTGTGCAGTCCCTTGACCAGCGAGGTCGCGTTCGCCGGGGATCCGGCAATCACGGTATAGCGCGTGATCAGCTGCTGCTCGAAGCGGGCATCGCGCTCCGCTTTCTTCTTCTTCGCATGGTCGCCGTCGCGGCCGTCACGGTCATTCGCGAGGGTCCCGAACGGCAGCCCGACCAACGCCCCTGCTGCAAGTATCGAAAGTACGTTTTTCCAACTCATGGTCGACTCCCTTCTAAGAGGTGACGCGACCATGGTATGGGGCTGGCTGCCGGGCTGAAGCGTCAAAGTTCACCATGTCTCATATATTGTTGTCGGCAATGAGAAGTATGTGGCGTCGCGCAGGCTTAACGCGGCGGTTTTCCGCATGGCCAAAAGCGTCACCCGACTGACAAGTTTCGTCCGCTGATGTCACAGCGGCGACAGCGACTCCAGGAACGCCACCAGGTCGTCCGCCTCCTCCTGGGACAGGCGCAGCGGCTTCAGCACGCGCTCGCCGTCGGCGTGCAGCCGCTCCTCGTTCAGCTCCGAGTAGTGCCGCACCACGTCGCGCAGCGTCGCCAGGCTGCCGTTGTGCATGTACGGCGCGGTCAGCGCCACGTTGCGCAGGCCCGGCACGCGCCACTCGCCGAAATTGCGGTGCTGGGCCTCGACGTTGCGCGTTCCCACCGCGTTGGCTTTCGAGCGATCGTCGTTGTAGCGGCCGAGCAGGTTGTGCGGATTGCCCTTCAGCCGCTTCAGGCCTTCGGACCTTCCGGGATCGACGCGCCCGGGCGCGATGAAGAACGGCACGCCGGTGTCGGCGAACTCGCCGTTGGTGAAGTGCGGCCCGAAGTGGCAGGTGCTGCAGTTGCCCTTGCCGGCGAAGATCTTCAGCCCGCGCTGCGCGGCCGCTGGATAGCGGTTCATTTTTTCAAGATCATTCTGTTCCAGGGAATCCCGAAAATCGTCGAAGGGCGTCCGGCTGCTCACCAGCGTCTCCTGGTATGCAGCCAGCGCCTTGCCGACGTCGACCAGCAGCTCTTCGCTGTCGGCCGGGAGCTTTCGTCCGAACGCTGTTTCGTACTCCTTGGAGAAGAGGGTTCTCATGACTTGAGCGACCCCTTGGGCACTCGATCGCATTTCCCGCTCATCCAGCAGCGGCCGGATGCTCTGCGACCACAGGCTGTCGTGGCCGCCGTCCCAGCCGTACCAGCGGTAGAAGCGTGCGTTCACCACGCTGAGCGTGTTGCGATCGACCTCCTGCAGGCCGAAGCCGCGCGCGCGGCTGTCCTGGAAGGCCTTGAACGGCGCGTGGCAGGTGGCGCAGAGCACCGAGCCGGTGCCGGAGAGCCGCGGCTCGAAGAACAGCTTCTCGCCGAGCGCGGCGGCTTCCGGCTTTCCCGACACGCGGTTGCTCGCGTCGCGGCGCGCCGGCGGCGGCCAGGGGCCGTGCTGCAGGATCCTTGCGGTTTCTTCCTTCGAGAAATTGACCTCCGCAAGACGATATTCGGAGGCCAGCCGATCGCTACGGCCCGCGGCGCGCAGCTCGAAGACGAATTTCCATCTCCCGGGCATGTGGAACATCAGCCCCTCGGCGCGCCAGCGGCCCGGGCCGAGCGCCTTGACCGTCGGCGCGTAGTTCATGCCGTGCCGGTGGTCCGGCATGTGCGCATCGATTTTTATCGATTCGGGGGAAACCGAGGTCTTGCTGCAAACAGCAACCTCGAGGGCGAAATGCTGTGCCACCGAAACTGCCTCGGGCTTGAAAACCAGAACGAAGCGCGCGGACTCGAGGCGCGTGCCTTGAAGCGCGGGTTCGCAGGCGCCCGCGGCGCCGGCGAGCGCTAGTCCGGCCGCTGCAGCAGCGAGCCGAAGAGCTCTTCGCCGTTTTTCCATGCGATGCGCTCCGCGACGTTGCGCGGCAGGTCGGAGAGCCAGCGGCGCGACCAGTCGGCGTGCTCGGGGATGTAGTGCCAGCGTTCGGGAGTAAAGGTGTCGCTGCCGACCATGAAGCGGTCGGGGAACTGCATGAAGACCGCGCGCCAGGCCGGGTCCACCTTGCCGCCCGAGGCATGGTCGGTGCGGAACGCGAGGTCGGCCCACAGGTTCTTGTGCTTGCGCAGCATCTCCGCGACGCGCTCGGCCGGTCGAACCCGGCGTGCGCCCAGAGGATCTTCGCCTGCGGCCATTGCCGGAACAGCCGCTCGACCGCGTCGACGTCGGAATGTGCGTGCAGGAACAGATTGTATTTTTTCGCCAGCCCGACCATCCGGCGCGGCACGGGAAGATCGGCGTCCGCGCCGTAGAGGTGGAATTCGCCGATGCCGACGTACCTGTACTTCGCCAGGCGTTCCGCCAGGTAAGGAATGAGCGTCTCGTCGCGGAACCAGGTGCCGGTTTCGCCGCGGCTGCGGTAGACGCGCAACTCGGGGATCACCAGGTCGGGCGCGGCGGTGAACAGGCGCTGCTGTCCGTCGTCGCCCGAGCTCGAGATCAGCGCGCGCTTCAGTCCCGCCTTGCGCATGATCGCAATCGCCTGCTCGACCGTCACCACGTCCCAGGCGTCGTGGCTGTAGTGGACGTGGGCGTCGAAGATCGGCAGGGGCTGTGCCCTTGCACAGGCGACCGCCCCGAGGAGCAGGACTGCGACTAGCGCGCGCATGACGTATATTGTGCTGGAAAAAATGCCGGTCAGCCCACCCCGCAACCTCGCCGAGCTGTTCCTCGGCTTCCTTTCCATCGGCGCGCGCTCCTTCGGCGGCGTCATGCCCTGGGCGCACCGCGTGATGGTCGAGGAGCGGCGCTGGATGACGCCCGAGGACTTCACCGAGACCATCGGGCTGTGCCAGTTCCTCCCCGGGCCGAACGTCGGCAACGCCTCGATCGTGCTCGGCAAGCGCTGGTTCGGCCTGGCCGGCTCGCTGGTCGCCTTTCTCGGCCTGTTCGCGCTGCCGTTCGTCTGGGTGCTGACGCTGTACGCGTTCTATGCGGATTTCGCCGAGACCAGCCCGATGCTGCGCGCGATCGTCACCGGCGTCGGCGCGGCCGGCGCCGGCATGTTCATCGGCACCGCCATCAAGCTGGGACGGCCGATCGCGAAGAAGCCGGCGGTGCTGGTCGTGATCGCGGCTTGCTTCCTGTGCGTCGCGGTGGCGCGCGTTTCGCTGGTGATCGTGCTGCCGGTGGCGCTCGCCCTGTCGATCCTCGCCGCGCGGCGGGGGTGGTTATGACGCTGCTCGAGCTGGCGCTCTACTTCTGCGTGCTGTCGATCTTCTCGGTCGGCGGACTGCCCTCGGTGATGCCCGAGATGCAGCGTTACGTGGTCGAAGTGAAGGAGTGGATGTCGCCCGCGGAGTTCATGCAGGCGTTCGCGGTCGGGCAGGCGGCGCCCGGTCCGAACATGCTGATCACCAGCCTGGTCGGCTGGCACGTCGCCGGCCTCACCGGCGCGCTGGTCGCGCTGGCGGCGATGTGCGGCCCTGCGGCGGTCCTCGCGTGGTGGGTGGTCGACCTGTGGGACCGCTTCAAGGACTCGCCCTGGCGCCTGGCGATCCAGCGCGCCATCGCGCCGATCGTGGTGGCGATGATCCTCTCGGGAGGCGTGGTGCTTGCCACGCCCGATGGCAGCTTCGACTGGCGGCTGTGGCTCATTGCCCTCGCCACCGCGGCCGGCGTCATCCTCACCAAGGTGAACCCGCTGTGGTTCCTCGCCGCGGGCGGCGTGCTCGGCTCGGTCCTGCTCTAAATCCTCAGGGCGCGGCGCGCTTCCACACCATCCGCTCGCGCGACGCGAGCAGCGGCACCGCTTCCGCGAGGTACTTCTTGAAGTGCGCCGTCTGCTGGTGCGCCTCGAACGCCTTGTCGTCGGTGTAGACCTCGTACAGCATCACCTTCGTCTTGTCGTTCGGATCGACCAGGATGTCGAACTGCTTGCATCCCGGCTCCGTGGTGCGCGCCGCTTTCCCGTTCTCCAATGCGCGCTTCATGAAGTTGTCGACGTTTTCCGGCTTGATGCGGAGCTGCACTGCCAGTACGAAGCTCATCGGAATCTCCTTTTGGAGCAATCTACCTGAAGGGAGGGAGGAAAAACATGGAAGCCAACCCGCCGAAGCTCGTCTTTCCGCAACTGCAGTCGTTCTACCAATGCGTGGAGCCCCTGTCGTGGGCGCTGATCCGCATCACCGTCGGCCTGATGCTCATCCCGCACGGCTGGCCCAAGCTGATGATGGGCGTCACCGCCACCGCCAACATGGCCCTGGTCAAGCGCGGCATCGCGCCCGCCGAGCCGCTCGCGATAGCGCTCATCGCCATTGAAACGCTGGGCGGGCTGTGCATAGCGCTCGGCCTGTTCACGCGCTTCTGGGCCGCGGCGGCCACCATCGAGATGTGCGTGATCGTCTACCACCACCTGCCGAAGTTCGGCTGGACCGATCGCGGCTACGAGTACCCGCTCATGTGGGGCCTCATCATGCTCGCCATCGCCCTGCGCGGCGGCGGCCCGTACTCGCTCGACCGCAAGATCGGCAAGGAGCTCTGAGCGGCGTGGGCGCTCGGGAGCGCCTGCTATAATCGCGCCCTTCGCGCCCGTAGCTCAGATGGATAGAGTACCTGGCTACGAACCAGGGGGTCGTGGGTTCGAATCCTGCCGGGCGCGCCAGACATACAAGGGCTTAGCGAATGCGCTAGGCCCTTTTTCATTTCCGCTGCGTAGCTGAATCGTCACCGTATAGCCATACGATGATATGGCTTGTGGGCCATATCTGTGCTAGCCTTTCACAATGGCGAAGGTTCGGTTCGATTGGGATCCGAACAAGGACCAGCAGAACCAGGATAAGCACGGGGTGGCCTTCGCGATGGCGCAGATCGCCTTCGCTGACGCACGGCGTGTCATCGCGGAAGACCAAACCCACAGCTCAGGCGAGCCGCGGTTCTACTGTTTCGGTTGGGTTGACGGTGGGATTCTCACCGTCCGGTTCACTTATCGCGACGACGTAATCCGAATCTTCGGTGCCGGCTACTGGCGGAAGGGGAAGCGAATCTATGAGCGAGAAAATCAGGTACACGGACGAGCCCCTCGGAGACCTAAAGGTCGTCTCTGATTTCCTGCCGAACCCGGAGGATCTCGTTTTCCGGGATGAGGGAGTCAAAGTCACGATCGCGCTGAGTAAGCGCAGCGTGGAGTTCTTCAAGAGCGAGGCGCAGAAGCACAACACGCAGTATCAACGCATGATCCGTCGGTTGCTGGACGCCTATGCCGAGCATCATGCACGGCGCTCTCTAACCACGCGTTCAAGCCGAATGCGCGCAAAGACTGCGCGCACCGCTTAACCGGACGTTAGATGCCGCGAGGACGCACAGGCGCACCCCTGACTACGCCGCGCAGCGCGCGGCGGGCAGATTGCTGGCGATGAAGGCCTTCACCATCTCGTGGGCGCGGTCGGTTTGGGGGCCGGGCTTGGCGACCCATTCGTGCTCGCAGCCGTCGAAGACGTGGAGCTGGCAGTCGCCGCCGGCTGAGCGGTAGGTGGCGGCGAATTTTTCCTGCAGGGCAGGGAGGACGTTGTCGTCGAGGGAGCCCTGCATGATCAGAAGCGGGCGCAGGGACACGGGCTCGCGGCGTTCGAGGATTTCCTGCGGGTTGCCTTCGTGGATGGTTTCCCACGGGACGAAGTGGGTCTTGGTGTACTTGACCATATGCTCGCGGGCGCGCTTTTCGGCGTGCTGGAAGCGCGCCCAGGGATCGCTGATCGGCGAGCGGGTCGCGGCGTAGGCGACGCTCGCATCCAGGTGCGGTGCTTCGCTCAGGCGGTGCGCGCCGTAGCGCGGATCGCGTGGGCGCATGACGAGGAGCTCGGCGACGTAGCCGCCGGTGGAGCTGCCCATCAGCCCGAGTGTCGCCGGATCGCCGTTCCACGTCGGCGCCTTCCACTTCAGCCAGCGGATGCCGTAGTGCGCGTCCTGGACCGAAGCCGGGTAGGGCGCCTCCGGCGCGAGGGTCATGTCGATGGCCGCCACCAGCACGCCGCTCGCCGCCAGCGCGCGGTCCATCGGCTCGTTGGCGAAGCGGTCCTTGGTGTTCCAGGCGCCGCCGTGCAGGTCGAGGAGGGCCGGGAACGGCCCCTTGCCTTGCGGCTGGTAGATGCGCGCCATCAGCACGCGTCCCTTGGCCGTGCGCCGGAACTCGACCTCGCTGACCTCGATCTCGAACTTGCCGGCCGGGCTGTACTGCACCGCTAGGCCAGGTTTTTCTTGAAGAAGGCGATGGTGCGTTCCCAGGAGAGCTTCGCTGCAGCCTCGTTGTAGCGCGGCGTCGAGTTGTTGTGGAAGCCGTGCTGCGTGCCCGGGTAGGAGTGGATCTGGTAGCGCACGCCGGCCTTCTTCAGCTCCTGCTCGTACGAGGGGTACATCTCGTTGATGCGCGGATCGCTCTCGGCGAGCTGGACCAGGAGCGCCGCCTTGATCTTCGGCACGCCCGCGGTCTCGGCGGCGGCGCCGTAGTACGGCACGCCCGCATGCATGTCGGCGCCGAGCGCTACCGCGAGGAAGTTGGTGGTGCCGCCGCCCCAGCAGAAGCCGGTGACGCCGAGCTTGCCGGTGGAGGCCTTGTGCGTCTTCAGGAAGCGCGCGCTGTTCAGCATGTCGGTGCGCAGCTTGGCTTGGTCGAGGCTCGCCTGCAGCGTGCGCCCGTCGTCGTCGTTACCGGGATAGCCGCCGACCGGGGAGAGGCCATCGGGCGCGAGGGCGAGGAAGCCGTCGACCGCGGCGCGCCGCGCGACGTCCTCGATGTAGGGGTTGAGTCCGCGGTTCTCGTGGACCACCAGCACCACCGGGAAGGGGCCATTGCCGGCCGGCTGCACCAGGTAGCCGCGCAGGGTCCCGGAAGTGCCGCCGGGCGAGGGATAGCTCACGTACTGCGCCTTGATGCGCGAGTCGGTGAAGGAAATGGTCTGCGCCTGCGCGTAGCGCGGCAGCAGGGCCTGCGCCATGACGAGGCCTGCGGCGCAGATCGCCGCCGAGCGGGTGAGGAACTCGCGCCGGTCGATGCCGCCGTGGCAGTACTCGTCGTACAGGTCGTAGATGCGCTGATCGATTTCGAGCTGGGTAACAACCATGGCGACCCCTCCTCTGTAGAGAGGAGTCTAGCGGAAGCGCGGGTGCGAGATCGTGCTGCTGCTGATGACGCGCAGGCCCGGGCGCAGCACGCCGGGGATCGACTGGACGTTGGCCGCAAGCGGGGCCGCCGGGCGCGACACCACCGGGGCGATCTGGACCTTGACGTCGGCGGCCGGCTCGCGGCTGTCGATCCACTCGGCGAGGGGCAGGAACTGCTGGCGCTCGGCCACCGAGACCGCGAAGTCCATCTCGAAGATGCCGACGCCGGTCTCGGCGGCGTTCAGGTAGACGTCGGAGTCGGACAGGCGCGCGAGCAGCGGCAGGTTGAGCGAAGCGAGGAAGCGCTCGAGCGGCTGGTACACGGGGTTCGACTTGCGCACGCGGTTCGCGACCGCGGCGAGCCGGATGTTGCGCGTGCGGATCCTGCCGGTGAGCAGCAGGTCGCGGATGAAATTCGCCGTGGCGTGGATGTCGATCGAGGAGGGCGACACCGGGATGATGATGCTGTGCGCGCGCCCGAGCATTTCCTGCAGCAGCAGGCCCGAGGCGCCGGCGGGGGCGTCGATGATGAGCTGCTGTGTGTCGTCGGGAACGTGCATCTGCACGCTGCGCAAGCCGGACTTCTGCGGCGCGGCGTTGGCGCCGTGGATCTTCGGCGCGTGCGGCGGGCGCAGGCGCAGCCAGTTGAGGCTCGACCCCTGCGGGTCGAAATCCATCACCGTGACGGGAACGCCGATATAAGCGAAATAGCTGGCGAGGTTGGTCGTGACGGTGGTCTTGCCCGACCCGCCCTTCGGATTGATCACCAACGTAGTGTTGAGTCTCATCGCCCGCCCCAGACAGAGAGTACCCCCGGTCCGGGGCGTTGGTCTGTTAATTAATTAATATCCGAAGATGCGCCAACTGATCGAGCGGGCCGAGCGGATCGCCGGCCTCCTCAAGGCCCGCAACGAGACCGTCGCGGTCGCCGAGTCCGCCGCGGGAGGACTTATTACCGCTGCATTGCTGGCGGTGCCGGGGGCCTCGGCGTATTGCCGGGGCGGAATGGTGATCTATACCCGCCAGGCCTGGGAGGCGCTGCGGGATTTCGACGAAAAGCTGCTCGAGGGGCACCGCTCGGCCACCGAGGGAAACGCCCTGGTGCGGGCACGCCTCGCTCTGGACCGGTTCGGGGCGACCTGGGGGGTGGGGGAGACCGGGGCCGCAGGCCCTACCGGGAACCGCTATGGCGACCCCGCGGGGCATGTCTGCCTCGCGGTCAGCGGTCCCAGGGAAGCTTCCATGACGCTGAAGACCGGCAACAGGGACCGGCTGGCCAACATGCACCAGTTCGGCGCAGCGGCGCTCAAGCTCTTCGAGGAGACTCTGGCCTCATGAACTGCACGACAGGGCCGAGCAGCCGGCCTTGTGGCGCGCCCATTCCGGGCGCCGTGCGGCGAGCTCGTGGTGCGCGGGCTGCTCGTCGTAGGGGCGCTCCAGCACTTTCAGCAGCCGCTCCATGACCGAAGCGTCGCCGCGCTCGAGCGCGTCGATCGCGAGCTGCGCCAGGTAGTTCCGGAACACGTACTTCGGGTTCACTGCGTTCATGCCGCTGCGGTCGGGGCCTTGCGCCAGCCAGCGGCGCAGCCAGGCCTCGAGCCGGGGCCGCGGCACGTCGGCGTAGAACGCGGGCGCGAGCGGCTGCAGCAGCGAATCCTCTTTTACCAGGGCGAGGTTGCGGAAGAACAGGGTGAAGTCGGTTTCGGCTTCCCCGAGGGCTTCGAACATCTCGCCGGTCAGCGCCTCGTCGGGCGCTTTCAGCCCGAGCTTGCGCGCCAGCGCTTTCGGGAAGGCGTCGTTGTAGGTCTCGGCATACAGGTTGAGGCCTTTTTTCAGTTCATCTTCAGAAACTAAAGTAAGGAGCGCTTCAGCGAGCCGCACCAGGTTCCACTGCGCAATCCCCGGCTGGTTGCCGTAGCAGTAGCGCCGGCCCTGCGCGTCGGTGGTGTTGGGCGTCCACTGCGGGTCGTAGCCCTCGAGCCAGCCGTAGGGGCCGTAGTCGATGGTCAGGCCGAGGATCGACATGTTGTCGGTGTTCATCACCCCGTGCACGAAGCCCAGGCGCATCCAGTCGACCATCAGGAGCGCGGTTCGCCGGCACACCTCATGGAAGAAACTTTCAGGGGAATGACCGGCGTAGTGCTGTTGAATGACAAAACCAAGCAGTTTTCTTAAGGAATCCGTCTCCCCATTCGCCGCATGAATCTGGAAGTTGCCGAAGCGCACGAAGGAGGGCGCGACGCGACAGGCGACCGCGCCCGGCTCGGGCTGCGGGTTGCCGTCGTAGAACATGTCGCGGATCACCGGCTCGCCGGTCGCCGCGAGGCTGAGGGCGCGCGTCGTCGGCACGCCGAGCAAGTGCATCGCCTCGCTGCACACGAATTCGCGCAGCGAGGAGCGCAGCACGGCGCGGCCGTCGGCGGTGCGCGAGTAGGGCGTGCGGCCGGCGCCCTTCAGCTGCAGCTCCTGGCGCGTGCCGTCGGCCGCGCGCAGCTCGCCGAGCGTGATGGCGCGGCCGTCGCCCAATTGACCCGCCCAGGTGCCAAACTGGTGTCCGCCGTAACGCGCCGCGTAGGGCTGCATGCCCGGCAGCAAGCGGTTGCCGGCGAGGACTTCGACCAGGGGGCCGCCGGCCGGCTTTTCGATTCCGAGGACTTCGCCCAGGGCGTGTGACCAGCCGAGCAGGCGGGGCGCGGCCACCGGGGTCGGGTCGACCCGTGTGTAGCACGCGTCGGCGACCTGGCGCGGCACGTTGACGAGCACCGGGTCGGCCGGCAGCTGGCGCACGAACGTGGTGTCAAAAGCGAAATGCATCAGGTCAACGCGATGAAACACAGGTTTGCCCGGTTTTCGACATTACGCTAGAGTGAATTGTCATGCATCCTGCTCTTCTGGGCGGTCTGATCGGTTTCGGGGTCGCGGTCCTGCTGATCTTCGCCGAATACATGTTCGTGAAAAAGCAGGTGCAGGAACGGGCGAGCCCGACCAACAAGCATCCCCAGTTCGAGCAGGCCGACCGCAACCGCATCCGGTCGGTGGTCAACTTCGGCGTGTTCCTACCGCCCGCCTTCGCTGTCGGCGCCTGGCTTCTCGACATGATGAAGAGCAGCTGAGAGCTTGCGCGCGGCGCCGTCGTGCGCCGAGAGCAGGCGCAGGGCATCGCGGTCCCCCTTGGCCGTCGCCAGCCGCAGCGCGTAGACCGGGCTGAGCAGCTTCGTCAGCCGCGCCACCGCGAACAGGAAGATCCCGATCAAGATCGCCTGCGGCCAGGCGACTTTGTAGATCAGCCACGGCACCAGCACCAGCGTAGCGAGGCCGGCCGCGGCGAGCGTCGAGGCGCAGTCGCGCGCCAGCGCGGGCCGCGCGAAATAGAACGGGTAGCGCTGCACGATCTCGGCTTCGTCGGGCTCGAGCGGCTCGCGCGCCGCGGCGAGCAGGACTGCCGCGCGGGCGCCGCGCACCTGCGCCGCCAGCCACGCCAGGAAAGCGAACTCCGCGGCGGCGAACACTGAGGACCCCATGGGCGGCGCGAAGAACGCCAGGGCGGCAAGCGCCGCCACGGCAACCGCGCCGAGGCCCCGCCCCGCCGTCAAAAGCAGGCCCCTTTTTCTTTGGTAGGCTGGCGCGGCATGCCGTTCCTCGAATGTCATCCTGCAAGCGAATGTCGGGCGCTGCGTAGTATAGAAGCTCGGCTCGAGCGCGATCCGCCGCGCGTCACCTATGTGCTCGAGGGCGACATCGACCGCCTGCGCATCCCGCTGCAGCGGCCGGCGCGGGTCGTCGAAGGCCTGTGGCGGCAGACCTGCTGCGAGCTGTTCGTCGCGGACGAGGGCGGGCCCGGCTACCGCGAGTTCAATTTCTCGCCCTCGGGCGAATGGGCGGCGTATGAATTCGAGCGCTATCGCGAAGGCCGGCCGCTCGCCGGGGCGCCGGCGCCGCAGATCGCCGTGCGGCGCAGCCCCGGGCGGCTGGAGCTCGCGGCTATCATCCCTTTGCGCCATCATGGAAAACGGCGCGTCGGCCTTGCAGCAGTGATCGAAGACGAGAGCGGCGTGCTGTCGTACTGGGCCCTCAGGCACCCGCCGGGCAAGCCCGATTTCCACCACCGCGAGGCGTTCGCGCTGCAGCTCGATGAAGCTCGGGATTGACCGCCTGCTGGAGGAGCCCGCCCTGCGCAAGCCGCTGGCGGGGCGCCGCGTCGCGCTGCTCGCCCACCCGGCCTCGGTGACGCAGGATCTGGCGCATTCGCTCGATGCGCTTTCGCGGACCGATATTCGACTGACGGCGGCGTTCGGTCCCCAGCATGGCCTGCGCGGGGAGAAGCAGGACAACATGGTCGAGTCGCAGGACTACAGCGACCTGCGGCTCGGCATCCCGGTGTTCAGCCTGTACGGCGAGCTGCGCCGCCCGAGCGCGCGGATGATGGACAGCTTCGACGTCCTGCTGGTCGACCTGCAGGACCTCGGCTGCCGCGTCTACACCTTCCTCACGACGCTGCGCTACGTCCTCGAGGCCGCCGCGCAGCATCGCAAGAGCGTGTGGGTGCTCGACCGTCCCAATCCCGCCGGCCGCCCGGTCGAGGGGCTGAAGCTGCAAGCCGGTTGGGAGAGCTTCGTCGGCGCGGGCGCGCTGCCGATGCGCCACGGGCTGACCTTGGGAGAGGCATCGAATTGGTTCTCTCGTTCGATGAATTTGAATTTGGACTTGAAGGTGATCGAGATGCAAGGCTGGCAACCGGACAAGGCCCCCGGCTACGGCTGGCCGCTCGGCGAGCGTCCCTGGGTCAACCCGAGCCCGAACGCCTCGAATCTGTCGATGGCGCGCTGCTACCCGGGAACCGTGATGCTCGAAGGCACCACGCTGTCGGAGGGCAGGGGCACTACAAGACCACTGGAGCTGCTCGGTGCTCCCGATCTCGACGTAAGACAACTCCTTGAAGAAATGACAAGGCTCGCACCGCAATGGCTCGCCGGCTGCCGGCTGCGGCCCTGCTGGTTCGAGCCGACTTTCCACAAGCACGCGGGAAAGCCTTGCGCCGGCTTGCAGGTCCACGTCGAGGATGCGGCCTACCGGCACGACGCGTTCCGCCCGTGGCGCCTGGTGGCGGCGGCGCTCAAGGCGCTGCGCCGCCTGCGCCCCGACTACGCGCTGTGGCGCGATTTTCCCTACGAGTACGAGACGCGGCTCGCGATCGACGTCATCAACGGCGGTCCCGCGCTGCGCGGCTGGGTCGACGATCCGGCGGCGGGGGCGGCGGACCTCGACGCGTTGGCGCAGCCCGACGAGGCGGCGTGGCGCGAGGAGCGCCGGCCCTTCCTGCTCTACTAGGTCGCTACTTCATCCAGGAGGCGCAGCATCGTCTGGTCGGCCCAGTACTCCGGGTCGCCCTCGATCTTCGCGTCGCCGCGCGTGCGCGTCGCGGCGTCGATTCCCTTGCGCTCGCAGAAGTCGCGCCAGAACTGCTTCACCTCGTCGGCGCTCATGGCCAGAGTCTGTTTTCCCTTGCGGGTCATGGCTTTTCTCCATCGGGAAAAGGCGACGCGGCGCCCTCGAGCCAGGCGCGGCCGTGCCGGACCAGCCGCTCGACCGCCTCGCCCTTTAGCTGCGGCAGGTCGTGCTTGATCTTGAACCCCAGCTTCGTTTGCAGGTAGGCGAGGTGGCGGTAGCCCTCGGGGAAGGAGCCGAGCACGTCGGGGTCGAGCTTGAGGCTGGCCGAGGGGTCGACCGGATCCATGCGGTCCTTCTCGTAGACCGGCTGGCGCCGCACGATGCCCCATTTGTTTTTTCTTTCTTCAAAGAAATCAAAAAACCTGCCGGTGCAGAGCACATCGACGGTCACCCGGTCGACGTCGCCGCGCTGGCTGATGGTCATCTTGGTCTGCACCACCGCGCGGTTGCCCTTCAGGTCGATGCTCGAGCCGCCGAGGAAGTGCAGGATGCTCACGCCCTTGTCGAAGCCGGCCTTGCTCACCTCGATGAATTTCGCCGCCGGGCCCTGGAACCACGTGGCGGTCATCCAGCCGTCGTCGTGCCACACGGTGCGGAAGCGCTCCCAGTCTCCGGCGTCGCGCCACAGGGCCCAGTTCTGGACGACTTCGAGGATCTCGGCCTTGTCGCTCAATCGACCTTCATGCCGGTGTCCTTCACCAGCTTCGACCACTTCTGCACGTCCTCGCGCAGGAAACGGCCGAACTGGTCCACCGTCATGCCCATCGGCGCGGCGCCCTGCTTCGCCCAGGCCTCCTTCACTTCCGCGGAATTGACGATCTTGTTGGTCTCGGCGCTCAGGCGGTCGAGGAGTGGCCGCGGCGTGGCCGCGGGCGCCATCAGGCCGAGCCAGATGGTCGCTTCGTAGCCCTTCACGCCAGCCTCGGACACCGTGGGAATCTCGGGCGTAATGGCCGAGCGCGACTTGCCGGTGGTGCCGAGTGCCCTCACCCTGCCGGCGCGCGCCTGGCCGGCCATGGTCGTGATCGCGTCGAACATCATGTGCACCTGCGCGCCGAGGATCGCGATGCGCGCCTGGTCGCTGCCCTTGTGCGGAACATGCGTGATGTCCACGCCCGCCATGTAGTTGAACAGCTCGCCGGCCATGTGGTACGGCGTGCCCGGGCCGGAGGAGGCGTAGAACAGCTTCCCCGGATACGCCTTCGCCATCGCGATCAGCTCGCGCAGGTTGTTCGCCTGTACCGAGGGATGGATCACCAGCAGCAGGTCGGAGTAGTTGATGCCGCTGATCGGCGCCAGGTCCCGGATCAGCTCGAAGGGCTTCTTCGGGATCAGCGTTTCGTTGACCGTATGCGTGTTCGACATCACCAGCAGCGTGTAGCCGTCGGCGGGCGCCTTGACCACCACGTCGGTGCCGACGATCGAGCCGCCGCCCGGGCGGTTCTCGATGACGAAGGGCTGGCCGAGCGTTTCGGAGAGCTTGGCGCCGATGAAGCGCCCGTAGATGTCGGCCGGGCCGCCGACCGCGAACGGCACCACGATGCGCACGGCGCGCGCCGGGTAGGTCTGCGACCCGCAGGCGAAACTTGCAAAGAACAGCAGGGCGAGGACCGCGCGGGCCATGTTCTCCTCCTTAGAATGCTTGTTGCGTGAGAATAACCAAGAAACTGCCGTCGCGCATCACGGTCGAGGGGCTGGATCGCGCCCCGCACCGCGCCTTCCTGCGCGCCCTGGGCCTGAAAGACGCTGATTTGCAGAAGCCCTTCGTGGGCGTCGCCTCGACCGACGGGCGCGTGACGCCGTGCAACGCGCTGCTCGGCGAGTTCGCGCGCGAGGCCTGCGCCGCGGTGCGCGCGGCGGGCGGCGTGCCGTTCGACTTCGCCTCGATCTCGGTGGCCGACTCGATGTCGATGGGCCACGGCGGCATGCGCTATTCGCTGGTGTCGCGCGAGATCATCGCCGACGGCGTCGAGGCGGTGGCGCGCGGCCACGCCTATGACGCGCTGGTGACCTTCGCCGGCTGCGACAAGACCCTGCCCGGCATGATGATGGCGATGGTGCGGCTCAACCTGCCGTCAGTGTTCGTCTACGGCGGCGCCGCGCTGCCCGGGCGCTGGCGCGGACGCGACGTCACCGTGCTCGACACCTACGAGGCGGTCGGCGGCGTGATGGCGGGCACTTTTCCGCTGAAGGACCTCAGGGAGCTCGAGGAAGTCTGCATCCCCACGCTCGGCTCCTGTCCCGGACAGTTCACCGCCAACACCATGGCGATGGTGTCCGAGACCCTCGGCCTCGCGCTTCCGGGCTCGGCCACGCTGCCGGCGGTCGCCGAGGAAAGAAGCGCCCTGGCCCGCCGGGCGGGCGACGCCGTGATGCAGCTCCTGAGGAATGGCGGCCCGCTGCCGCGCGAGCTGGTGACGAAGAAGAGCCTGGAGAACGCCTGCGCCGCGGTGGCGGCGACCGGCGGCTCGACCAACGCCGCGCTGCACATTCCCGCGATCGCGCACGAGGCCGGCATCCGCTTCTCGCTCGACGACTTCGCGCGCGTCGCGAAGCGCACGCCGCTGATCGCCGACATGAAACCCGGCGGGCGCTTCCTGGCGAAGGACCTGCACGCCGTGGGTGGGGTTTTTGTTGTATTGAAAGAATTATTGAAAAGGGGAGCGTTGCATGGGGACTGCCTGACCCTTTCAGGAACCACGCTGGAAAAAGCGCTGCAGGACCACCCGGGTGCCGACGGTGAAGTCGTCAGAAAAACCCCGATCATGCCCACGGGCGGTCTGGTCGTCCTGAAAGGCAACCTGGCGCGCCATGGCGCGCTGATCAAGGTCGCGGGCCTCAAGGCGCTGGCGTTCGAGGGCAGGGCGCGCGTGTTCGATTCCGAGGAAGCCTGCGCCGAGGTGGTGCGCGCCAGGAAGTATCGCGAAGGCGAGGTGCTGGTCATCCGCTACGAAGGCCCGCGCGGCGGGCCGGGGATGCGCGAGATGCTCGGCGTCACGGCGCTGATCTACGGGCAGGGCATGGGCGAGAAGGTCGCGCTGCTCACCGACGGGCGCTTCTCGGGCGCCACGCGCGGCATGATGATCGGCTACGTCTCGCCCGAAGCGGCGGTCGGCGGCCCGCTGGGACTGGTCCGCAATGGGGACAGGATTCGAATTGATGCTGCCAGGGGGACGTTGATTTTGCAGGTGGGGAATTCAGAGCTTTCGCGACGCAAGGCAAGAATTCCCAGACGCAACCTATCCGGCGCCCTTGAGAAGTACGCCGCCCAGGTCGGTTCAGCGCACCGCGGTGCCGTCACGCACAGCGGCGGCAAGAAGATTTGACCGGTTGAACCCGCAGTCGAGAGCGGTCGTTCGCCGGCGCAATGAGCGGCGCCCCGCCTGAAACCCCGCCGATTCGATGCGGACTGAGCTACATTCCCGCCTGACACCCACAGGAAGGCCGGGATGAGCTCTCAGGGCGCCAGTTCATGAACCCCCTCCGGACCGTGTTGTCCGATCCGAAGCGTCTCGCGGCGCTCGCCACGTATCAGGCCCTCGATACGCCGCCAGAATTTGAGCAGGACGCATTGACCGGGATCGCGGCCGAGATCTGCGGATTCCCCGTGGCCCTCATCAGCCTGATGGACGAGCGTCGGCAGTGGTTCAAGTCGAACTACGGCTTGCCGGCGATGACGGAATGTCCGCCGGAAGTGAGCGTTTGTTCGACAACGATCTGCGCCAACGACATGGTTTACGTTCCGGATCTGACAAAGGACCCGCGCTTCAAGGAATTCCCCACGGTCGTCGGCGAACCGCATCTCCGCGCCTATTGCGGGATGCCCTTGATCAATCCCGAAGGGTTCGTGCTCGGGACTCTTTGCATCGTCGATTTCGCGCCGCACGAGTTGTCGCCCGCGCAGCGCGAGGCGGTGCGCCGGCTGGCACGGCAGTCGATGTCGCTGCTGGAATTGCGCCGCCAGTTGCTGGCGCGCGACACCCTGCTCACGCAATTGGACGTTGCCAGGCAGGCGGCCGAGGAGGCCGGTAGAAAGTCAGACCTGCTGCTGCACAGTATTTTTCCGGCCGCCATTGCGCAGGAACTCAAGAGCGCGGGCAGCGTGAAGCCGCGCTACTTTGAAATGGCCACGATCCTGTTTTCCGATTTCAAGGATTTCACGCTCCTGACCGAGGGCATGGAGCCGGCGCGGCTCATCGAGCAACTCAATCGGAATTTCGCCAGCTTCGACGAGATTGCGGCCGCCAATCGCGTGGTGACGGTACGAACGGTGGGCGATGGCTGCCTGTGCGCCGCCGGCCTGCCGGAGAAGAACAACACCCATCCGCTGGATGCCTGCCTGGCGGCGCTCCAATCGCAGCGTTCGATTGCGCAAAGCAATCGCCAGCGCGAGCAGCTCAGGCTCAAGCCCTGGCTGCAGCGCATCGGAATCAACACCGGTCCGGTCGTGGCCGGTGTGGTCGGGTCGAGGCGGTATACCTACGATGTCTGGGGTACGGCAGTGAATGCTGCGGCCCGGTTGGAGCAGGCTTGCGAACCCGGGCGTATCAACATTTCCTCAAGCACCTTCCATTATGTAGAGGCCCATTTCGACACCGAGCCGCGTGGCAGCATCGAGGTGAAGAACCTGGGCGCGATCGAAATGCATTTTCTCAACCGCATCAGGCCCGAATTTTCCATTGACGCCGAAGGTTGTTTTCCCAATGAAGCCTTCTGGCAGAGGGCGGGTTTGGGCGAGCGGCAAAAAATGCCGGTGCGTCCTGACACTGCGCTTCCTGAATGACTGCCTAGGGTGGCGGGTTCAACCCTGATTTTCTTGACCAGTAGGCGAAGGTTCCCTTGACGTACGCGGCGCGATCCTTGAAGTACGTCTTGTCGCGCTGGTTCATGTCTGCATCTCCTACTTCATGAGGCTCGGCAGGTAAAGCGAAATCGCCGGGAAGGCAACCAGGATCGCGAGGCGCACGCAGTCCACAAGCACGAATGGCAGCACGCCACGGAACACGGTCTGCGTAGGCACCTGGGGCAGCAGCGTTTTCAGGACGAACAAGTTCATGCCCACCGGCGGGCTGATCAGGCCGATCTCCACGACGACGACGATCAGCACGCCGAACCAGATCGGGTCCAGGCCCATGTGCACGATCAGGGGAAAGAACACGGGCACCGTCAGCAGGATCATCGACAGCTCTTCCATCGCCGTGCCGAGCAGTACGTAGATGATCATGATCACCGCCACCACCACGATCGGGTTCACCTGGAACTTGGTGACGAACGTGGTAAGGTCGGTCGGCATGCTGGTGATGTTGACGAACTCGGCGAACATCAGCGCGCCGATCAGGATCAGGAACAGCATCGAGGTGGTGCGCGCGCTCTCGAGCAGCGCGGCGTAGAGCGACTTCCAGTTGAGCGCGCGCCGCGCCAGCGCGAACACCAGCGCGCCCATGGCGCCGACGCCCGCGCCTTCGGTGGCGGTGAACACGCCGCCGTAGATGCCGCCCATCACCAGCGTGAACAGCGCGATCACGCTGGTGACCCCCTTGTAGACCAGCGACAGGCCGAATACCGCGAACGCTCCGATCACGGCGGCATCGTCGCCGGGCAGCCACCCGAGCTGCACCGCGACTAGAAGCGCTACCGCCAGAGCGACGAACCAGACCACCCCATCCAGCGTCGCGAAACGCTCGCGCCACGACAGCCGCTCGCCAGGCGGGCCGGCCTTAGGGTCGCGCCAGGTCACGTACTGCACTGCCGCGCACAGCAGAAGGATGGCGAGGATGCCGGGCAGGATGCCGGCGGCGAACAGCTTGCCGATGTTTGTGCCGGTCATGATGCCGTAGATCACCATGATGGTGGAGGGAGGAATCAGGATGCCGAGCGTGCCGCCCGCGGCGATCGAGCCGGTGGCGAGCGCATCCGAGTAGCCGTACTTCTTCATCGACGGATAGGCCACCTTGGCGAAGGTCGCCGCCGTCGCGATGGAGGAGCCGCAAATGGCGCCGAAGCCGCCGCAGGCGACGATGGTCGCCATGGCGAGGCCTCCCTTCAGGTGGCCGATGAAGGCGTAGGCGGCGCGAAACAGCTCCTGCGACATGCCGGCGCGGGTGACGAAATTACCCATCAGGATGAACAGCGGCACCACCGACAGGGTGTAGTTGCGGCCGGTCTCGTAGATCTTGGTCTGGGCGGTGGCGAAGGCCGAGCCCCAGCTCCAGTCGCGCATGTAGGCGTAGCCGACGATGCCGACGATGCCCATCGAGAGCGCGATCGGGATGCGCGCGAAGGCGAGCAGCATCATCGCGAGCAGGCCGACGAGCGCTTCGGTCATCGGCTCAGGTGCTCGCCTGCGAGGCGCGCGCGGCGCCGGGCGCGAACACCTTGTAGAGGTGCACCAGCCCGGTCAGCAGGATCATCGCCGCCATGAAGTACACGAACGGACCGACCAGGATCTTGAGGACATCGGTGGTGTCGCCGTAGCCGGCGATGGTGCCGGCCTTGATCAAGACCTGCCAGGTGAGGAAGAACATCACCGCGGCGCACAGCGCATGCGCCGCGCGTACCACCCGCGTCACGGCGCGCGGCGGCAGGATGCGGTCGATGAAATCCATGGTGACGTGCTCATCGGCGTGCGAAACCAGCGGCAGGCCGGCGAAGATCAGCACCAGCAGCATCAGCTCGGTGATCTCGAAGCCGCCGCGCAGAGGGAAATTGAACAGGTAGCGCGCCACGACGTCGACGAAAGTGAGCAGCATCATGGCGAACAGGATCGCCGAGGCGGCGACGCCGAGCACGGCGTCGATCCGCCTCTCCCAGGTTCGGCCTGCTTCGATCACCTGCCCGGGCTGGGTCAGCCGAGGACCGCTACTTCCCGGCGGCGACTTTTTTCAACTCCGCGCGAAACTCGGCAAGCACCTTGGTGCCGTCGACGCCCTTGGCGTTGGCCCCCTTGATCCACTCGTCGTCCAGCTGCTTCGCCTGGGCCATCACTGCCTTGACGAAGGCGGGGTTGGCGTTGGCGATGCTCACGCCGCTTGCCTTGAGGCCGTCCAGGCCTTTCTGGTCGGCTGTGTCCCACGATTGGCCGTTGCTGCGCGCGGCGTACTCGTAGCCGTGCTTCTCGATGATGGCCTGGTCCTGCTGCGACAGCTTGTTCCACTTGTCCTGGTTCATGAAGAAGCCGAACGAGGAGCTGTAGAAGCCGCCCGGGAACAGGGTGGCATGCTTGAGCACCTTGTCCAGCTTGAACGAGATGATCGATTCAAGCGGGAAGAACACGCCGTCGGCCACGCCCGAGGCGAGCAGCTCGTAGGACTCCGGCGCCGGCTTGACGAAGGCCGAGGCGCCCAGCAAGTTGCCGAACTTCTCCGCGATGCCGCCGCCGGTCCGGATCTTCATGCCTTTCAGGTCGGCGAGGCTGTTGATGGCGCGCTTGGTGTTGAACATCTGCCCCGGCCCGTGGGTCCACACCGCCAGCAGCTTGACGCCGTTGTACTCGCCCACTTTCTGGAAATGCTTCCAGTGGATGCGGCTGAACGCCACCGAGTTGATCACCGCGGTCGCGCCCGCACCGGGGAGCTCGGCGATGGCGGGCAGCGCATGGCGCGCCGGCGTGTAGCTTGCGGTGACATACGAAAGGTCCATCAGTCCGTCGCGCACCGCGTCGAAGGTGCCCGGAGGCGCGGAGGGATGCTTCGGCAGCGACTGGAACTTGACGCGGCCGCCGGTGGCTTTCTCGACGTCGGCCGCCCAGTTGACCTGCCAGATGGTCAGGTGATGCGTCGGCGGCACCCAGCTCGAGAACGTCAGCGTGGTCTGCGCAGCCGCGGGGGTGGCGAGCGCAGCGCCGACGACACCGGCGAGCGCAAGCTTAAGGAACTTCATCATGTTTAACTCCTCCTTGAACCCGAATCATAAATGTTTGTAGCGCGCCGTGCGCAACATCACACGCGGCGCGTTGTGTTTCGAATTTGGTTTGGATAGGATTCTCCCTCGCAGCAAAGGGGGGGGCGCATGCCACAGGTCGTCACCAAGTCCGATCTGGTCCAGGTTGCGGCGAAGGCCGGCAATGTCAGCAAGGTCGCCGCAGGCGACGTCGTCAACGCGCTGTTCGAGGCGATCGTCGCCAACGTGGCGAAAGGCAAGCGCGTAACCGTGGTCGGCTTCGGCACCTTCCTGCCGCGCACGCGCAAGGCGCGCGCCGGGCGCAGCCCGGTGAACGGCAAGGAGATCAAGATCTGCTCGAAGACCATCCCGGCCTTCTCCGCCGGCCAGGGCTTCAAGGAAGCGGTCGACAAGAATTAGAAGTTCCCCGCGCAGTCCCTTGTTTTCCCGTAGATTGCTTGGCAGAATGCTCCGCCAAGCCATGGATAAGCCCCTCATCCTCTCGTTAGACGCGCACGGCGTGCCGCACCGCTGGATCAGCTGGCAGCAGGCCTGCTTCTACTACGCCAAGAACCTGGTGGCGTGGACCCTCGGGGAGGAGAAGTTCACCTACTACGGCGGCATCTGCCGGGTCACCGGCGAGCGCTCGAGCATCACCGCGCACTCCATCGTCGCGATCAAGGGCAAGGCCCTCGCCGCCAAGGGCTTCAACCAGGTGCCGCCGCTCAACAACCGGGAGCTGTTCCGCCGCGACCGGCACATGTGCGCCTACTGCGGCGGGGAGTTCAGCTACTTCCGCCTGACGCGCGACCACATCACGCCGCTGTCGCGCGGCGGGCGCGACACCTGGATGAACGTGGTCACCACCTGCCGGCACTGCAACGGCCACAAGAGGAACCGCCTGCCGCAGGAATGCGGCCTGGAACTGCTCTACACGCCGTACGTGCCGAACAAGGCCGAGTACCTGATCCTCACCAACCGGCGGATCCTCGCCGACCAGATGGAGTTCCTCAAGCAGCACGTGGCGTCGCACTCGCGCCTGGTCCTCGCGCCTGCCTGAGTTCTGGCGTAACAGCGGCTTTCACCTCCTAGAGCGCGACCCGGCCGGCAGGCTGCGAGTCACCGACGACTTCCTGCGCGCCTACTACCTGCGGCCGGAGATCCATCCGGTCGAGGACTCGGGCGTCGGAGAAATCAAGCTGCATGAACTGCTGATGGAGGAGCCGCGCCGGGCCATAACCGAAGCCCAGCTCGATGCCGTCGAAGACCAAGACGCCAGGGATAACTACCGCATCCTGCTGAGGTTCCGGCAGAGGCTGCTCGACGCCGGCACCGTCGAAGGCTGCTACATGAGCCTGTTCAAGACGGCGATCGACGTGCCGCCGATGTTCGTCGACCAGCTCGCGCACGTCATCCTCAGGAACCTGCTCGACGGCACCGACGATGCGCTGCAGCTGCGCGCCGCGGAGATTTTCTTTCGCGAGCAGAAGGCGACCATCCGCGACGGCCACGTGCTGCTCGCCGACCTGGAGACGGTCGAGATGCACGCCTCGGGCAACCGCTACGGCTCGATCGGCAGGCTGATCGTCGAGGCGCAAGGGGACCTCGCCAAGACCGACCTCGACGTGCTCGACCGCGCCAACGCCGCGCTGTACTGGGAGCGCGAGTCGCGCCACGACACCGTGATCAGCCTGACCTACGGCCGGCCGGCGCTCGACGCCTTCTGCCGGGTCATGGAGGCCTGGGTTCTCCATTTCTTTGGAACCGGGACGAAGATCAGCCCGATTCAGAAGATCGACGAGCCGCGCTGGGCCTGGCACGTCGGCCTCGACGCCGAGTCGAGCGCCATCCTGAACGAGCTGTGGGCCGGCAACGAATTGGACGCCGGGCGCATGCGCAACGTCCTGACGCTGTTCAGCCTGCAGTTCGAGGATCCCGCGGCGATGCGCCCGGACATCGCCGGGCGCACGGTGTACCTCGCCCTGTCGATGCAGGATGAAGTGGTGCGCATGAAGCCGCAGAACCTGCTGACCAATCTTCCCGTGCATGAAGCCTGAATACTGGGACAAGGCGAAGCGCGCGCTGGCGCGGCGCGACCCGGTGATGGCCGCCATCATCCGCTCGCGGCCCCGGGTGCACCTGGTGCGCCGCGGCGAGCCGTTCCTGACGCTGGCGCGCGCCATCGTCGGGCAGCAGATCTCGGTCAAGGCGGCGCAAAGCGTCTGGAACCGGGTTTGCATTTGCCTTGGTCAGGAAATTACCCCCAAGGCAGTTGTGGCAAAGGACAGAAAAAGCCTGCGGGCCTGCGGATTGTCGGACCGCAAGACCGAGTACATCGCCGACCTCGCGCAGCACTTCGCCGACGGCAAGGTCCAGGTGCATCGCTGGCCCGGCATGGCGGACGAGGACGTGATCGCCGACCTGGTGCAGGTGCGCGGCATCGGGCGCTGGACCGCGGAGATGTTCCTGATCTTCAACCTGCTGCGGCCCGACGTTTTTCCGCTCGACGACCTCGGCCTGCAGAAAGGCATCCGCGTTGCCTATTTCCGCAACCGCAAAATTGCGCTCAGCACCATGCGCAAGCTTGGTGAAAGCTGGCGTCCCTGGCGCTCGGCGGCCACCTGGTACCTGTGGCGCTCGCTCGACCCGGTCCCGGTAGAATACTGACCCCGTGAAAACGACTTTCCTCGAATTCGAGCAGCCGATCGCGGAGCTCGAGAGCCGCATCGAGGAGCTGCGTTTCGCGCAGGACGACTCGGCGGCCGACATCTCGGACGAGATCCAGCGCCTCACCAAGCGCAGCCAGAACCTCACCAAGGACATCTACGGCAAGCTCTCGCCGTGGCAGGTGGCGCAGGTGGCGCGCCACCCGCAGCGCCCCTTCACCCTCGACTACCTGCACAACCTGTTCACCGGATTCGAGGAGCTGCACGGCGACCGCGTGTTCTCCGACGACAGCTCGATGGTCTGCGGGCTGGCGCGCTTCAACGGCGCCGCCTGCGTGGTGATCGGCCACCAGAAGGGGCGCGACACCAAGGAGAAGATCGCGCGCAATTTCGGCATGCCCAAGCCCGAGGGCTACCGCAAGGCGCTGCGGCTGATGAAGCTCGCCGAGAAGTTCGGCCTGCCGGTGTTCACCTTCGTCGACACGCCGGGCGCCTATCCCGGCATCGACGCCGAGGAGCGCGGCCAGTCCGAGGCGATCGGCAGGAACCTGTTCGAGATGGCGCGGCTGCGCTCGCCAATCATCGTCACCATCATCGGCGAGGGCGGCTCGGGTGGCGCGCTCGCCATCGCGGTGGGCGACGTGGTGCTGATGCTGCAGTACGCCATCTACTCGGTGATCTCGCCCGAGGGCTGCGCCTCGATCCTGTGGCGCGACTCGACCATGGCGCCCGAGGCCGCGGACGCGCTCGGCATCACCGCCAGCCGGCTGAAGACGCTCGGCCTGGTCGACAAGATCGTTCCCGAGCCGCTGGGCGGCGCGCACCGTGACCCGCAGGTGGCGATGCAGGCGCTGAAGAAGGCGCTCGCCGAGGCGCTGAAGCAGCTGCAGGAGATGAAGCCGAAGGAGCTGGTCGAGACCCGCCTCGAGCGCCTGATGAGCCATGGCAAGTTCAAGGAAGCGACCGAGCGCTAAGGGCGTCGCAGTCGCCCTCTCGGGGGGCGTCGATTCGACCGTCCTTCTGCATCTGCTTTCACGGGAGAAGGTTTTTTCCGTGGAAGCAATTCATGTGCACCACGGCCTGAGCCCGAACGCCGACGCCTGGGCGGCGTTCTGCCGGCGGCTGTGCAAGCGCCTGAAGGTCCCCCTGGTGGTGCGAAAGGTAAGCGTCCGGAGGGCCGGAAAGGGCCTCGAGTCGGCTGCGCGCGACGCGCGCCACGCGGCATTTCGAGAATCAAAAGCCGACGTCATTGCGCTCGCGCACAACCTCGACGACCAGGCCGAGACCGTCCTCATGAACCTGCTGCGCGGCGCCGGCGCGCGCGGGGCGAGCGGCATGGCCGAGCGCAGCCGCCGCGGCGGCAAGACCTACTGGCGGCCGCTGCTCGGCATGCCGCGCAAGGCGATCGAAGCCTATGCGCGCCAGCACAAGCTCGCCTGGATCGAGGACGAGAGCAACGCCGATGAGGCGCTGACGCGCAACTTCATCCGCCACGGCATCGGCCCGCTGCTGGAGAAAAGGTTTCCGAAATGGAAGGAAGCCCTGGCGCGCGCGGCGCGGCACCTGTCCAGGCGCGAGATCGGCCGGCAGGAGCTGCTGCGGGAGTTCCTGCGCGCGAAAGGCCTTAAGGCGCCGAGCGAGGCGAAGCTGGTCGAGATGCTGAAGCAGCTGACCGCGGGCGGCACGCGCACCGCGATCGCGCACGACGGCGCTACCTTGCGGGTCTATCGGGGAAAACTTTCCATTGATTCGACAATCCGGTCGCCGTTCTCCTCCATGGAGTGGAAAGGCGAAGCGCGCCTGAAGATTCCGGCTTTGGGCGGCGAGCTGCGCTTTCGCAAGGCGCGTGGAAAGGGCATCTCCCCCGAACACCAGCCTCTCAGCATTCGCCTGCGCTCGGGCGGAGAGCGCTTGCAGCTCGATCCGGGCCGCCCACGGCGCACATTGAAGAACCTGTTCCAGGAAGCCGGCGTGCCGCCCTGGCAGCGCGAGCGCCTGCCGTTGCTCTTCAGCGGCGACGATCTGGTCTGGGTTCCCGGCCTCGGTATCGACGCGCGCTTCCAGACGCCCGCTGGCACGCAGGGTCTTGTGCCAGAATGGCGCCCACGTGGGTAGGAACTCGTACAAGAAGCGGCACCAGCAAGCCGAAGCGATCCAGTCACCGCAGCCCAGTCCAGAGGTACGGCAATTGCCGCGCGGCGTTCTTTGGGCCGCGGCCGGCGTGATCCTGATCGCCGGCCTCGGGGTCGGCGCGGCCAAACTCGCACAGCGCTCGCAGCCAGAGCCCGTCGTGGTCGCCGGCGATGGCGTGCGCGGCCCGAGAGGGATGGTGTGGGTGCCGGACGGCAAGTTCCTGATGGGCAGCGACCACAAGCTAGCGCAGCGCAATGAGCGCCCGGCGCATCCGGTGCGCGTGCGCGGCTTCTGGATGGACGAAGCGCACGTCACCAACGCTCAGTTCCGCGCCTTCGTCGAAGCCACCGGATACAAGACCACCGCCGAGCGCAAGCCCGACTGGGAAACGCTCCGCGTGCAGCTCCCGCCGGGCACGCCCCGGCCGCCGGACTCCGCCCTCGTTCCCGGCGGGATGGTCTTTGTCGGCACCAGCGAGCCGGTGCCGCTGAATGATTATTCCCAGTGGTGGGCGTACGTGCCTGGCGCGGACTGGCGCCACCCGCAGGGGCCGCGCGGCGGCATCGAAGGCAAGGACGATCATCCCGTGGTGCAGGTGTCCTACGAGGACGCCCTCGCCTATGCAAAGTGGGCCGGCAAGCGCCTGCCGACCGAAGCCGAATGGGAGTTCGCCGCGCGCGGCGGACTGGAGCAGGCGACCTACGCGTGGGGCGATGACCTCATGCCCGGCGGCAAGCCTATGGCCAACATCTGGGAAGGCAAGACGGAGCGCTTTCCGGTGGTGAAGCCGATCGTGAGCGCGAAGGCGGGCGGCGCGACCGGCACCTCGCCCGCGCGGACCTTTCCGCCGAATGGCTACGGCCTGTACGACATGACCGGCAACGCCTGGCAGTGGGTGGCGGACTGGTACGGCGCCGACCACTTCGGCGAGCAGGCGAAACTGAAGAAGGTCTCCGATCCGCAGGGCCCGTCCGAGAGCTACGACCCGGACGAGCGCGGCGTGCCGGTGCACGCGCCCAAGCGCGTGACGCGCGGCGGCTCGTTCCTGTGCAACGTGGACTATTGCCTTTCGTATCGCCCGAGCGCAAGGCGCGGCACGGATCCGTACAACCCGATGTCGCACATCGGCTTCAGGTTGGTGATGACGCAGCAGGACTGGGAAACCAGCAAACACAAACAATCGAAAGGCACGACTCAATGAAACGCTATTTCCTGGCCACCTTGCTGGTGCTGTTCGCCGCCGGCGCGCATGCGCAGGCGAAGAAACCCAACATCCTCGTCATCTGGGGCGATGACATCGGCACCCAGAATATCAGCCACAACAGCCGCGGCATGATGGGCTACCAGACGCCGAACATCGACCGCATCGCCAAGGAAGGCGTTGGTTTCACCGACTACTACGCGCAGCAGAGCTGCACCGCCGGTCGCGCGGCCTTCATCAGCGGCTCGGTCCCGGTTCGCAGCGGCATGACCAAGGTCGGGGTGCCCGGCGCCAAGGAAGGCTGGAAGAAAGTCGACGTGACGATGGCCACGGTGCTCAAGAGCCAAGGCTA
>CAZNVH010000080.1:0-47631 GCA_964576525.1 uncultured Enterobacteriaceae bacterium | reverse complement strand
TGTTCGATAGCGCCACGACGTTCTTCGCCTTCGTGCGAAACAGGCCGATCGTGCGGATGAACTCCTCCAGGCCCGCCACCCCGAGATTCGCGATGCCTGCCGGCGTATTGAATTCCCTGAATAACTTATCTGTAGCCAGGTTGACCGACTTGTCTGTCGCCTGCGCGGACAGCACCACCGACACCAGCAGCTCGTAGGGCGTGCGATAGACAAGCTCGGTCTTCGGATGCAGGTTGGCCGCGCGGAAGCGCTCGAAGATCTCGCGGCGCTTGGCGGGGTTCACGCGCGTGCCTTGCGCTTCAGCGCCGCGGCGAGGACTGCCTTGCGGTCGGGGGAAGTGGTTTGGGGTCTTTCATCGAGGATTCTTTTTTTCCGTAGGGCGGCGCGCCGTTTCGCACCCTTCGCGTCCGCCTCGGTCCAGGGGCCCGGTGCGGCGACCATGTCGATGCAATCTACCGGGCAGGGCGGCAGGCACAGCTTGCAGCCGGTGCAGTAGGCCGCGATCACGGTGTGCATGAAGCCTTGCGCGCCGGCGATCGCATCCACCGGGCAGGCGTCGATGCAGCGCGTGCAGCCGATGCAGCGGGCTTCGTCCACCAGCGCGACCGCGATCCGTTTCATTTCCTGGCAAGGCAAGCCGACACGCACTCGCCGATCAGAGCCGGGCCGCGGTAGATGAGCCCGCTGTAGATCTGCACCAGCGACGCGCCGGCATCGAGCTTTTCGACCGTGTCCGCGCTGGAAAGGATGCCGCCCACGCCGATGAGCGGGATTTCGCCTTTCAGTTCCTGGGCAAGGATTTTAAGCACGCGGGTCGAAGCATCGCGCAACGGTTTGCCCGAGAGGCCGCCTTGTTCCGCCGCGTGCGGCAGTCCCTCCACGCCCGCGCGCGACACGGTCGTATTCGTCGCGACGATGCCGTCGATCTTCTCGCGCAGGGCGACCGCCGCGATGTCCCGGATCGCGGCATCGTCCAGTTCGGGCGCGATCTTCAGCGCCAGCGCGACGTTGCGGCCGTGCTTTTGACGAAGTTGTTCACGTTTTAGTTTGGCCTGCTTTACAAGATTTTCAAGAATCTCCGCGCTCTGGAGATCGCGCAGCCCAACGGTGTTGGGCGAGGAGATGTTCAGAGTGACGTAGTCCACATGCGGATACAGCTTTTCCAGGCAGAGCGCGTAGTCCTCGGCGGCCTTGTCGTTCGGCGTGTCCTTGTTCTTGCCGATATTGACGCCGATGACGCTTTTGGGCCTTGCCGCCTTGAGGTTTTCCACGAATGCGTCCACGCCGACACTGTTCAAGCCGTAGCGGTTCACGATCGCCCGCGCCTGAGGAATGCGGAACAGCCGCGGGCGCGGATTGCCCGGCTGCGGCCGCGGCGTCACGCCGCCCAGTTCGAGGAAGCCGAAGCCCAGCGCGCCGAGCGCTTCGACATGTTCTGCGTGCTTGTCGAGTCCCGCGGCGAGTCCGACGGGATTGGCGAACTCGAGCCCCATGGCTCTTACCGGGCAGGGCGCGGGCCGCGGCAGTAAGAGACCGGCTAGGCCGGAGAACGCAAGCGCGGCGCGGTGTGCGGTTTCAGGATCGAGCGCGAAGAGGAGGGGGCGCGCCAGCGCATAGAGCATGCGCTATTCCAGATCCGCTGCCTCGAGGCGGCGCCATTCGCCGCCGACGAAGCCCTCGATCGGCACGAAGCGCGATTTGTACGCCATCTTCGGGCTTTCCTTGATCCAGTAGCCCAGGTACAGGTAGGGCAGCCCCAGCGCGCGGCAGGCCTGGATCTGCCAGATCACGTTGAAGGTGCCGAAGCTCGCGTTTTTGCGCTCGGGCTCGAAAAACGTGTAGACCGAAGACAGCCCGTCGGGCAGATAGTCGACAATCGACACCATCACCAGCTGGCCGCTGTTGCGGAACTCCACCAGGCGCGTGTCCACCCGGCTCTGCAGCAGGAAGTGCGAGTACTGGTCGCGGCTGTCGTTGTCCATGCCGCCGCCCGAATGGCGCCGCGACTGGTAGCGCAGGTACAGCGCGTAGTGCTCCAGGCGGAACTTGAGCGGCTGCGCCTGGCAGGTGAGGTCGGTGTGCTGCTGCCACGCGCGCCGCTGGGAGCGGCTGGCGCAGAACTCCTGCACCGGGATGCGCACCGGCACGCAGGCGCGGCAGCTGTCGCAATGCGGCCGGTAGGTGAAGATGCCGCTGCGGCGAAAGCCGGCTTTTACCAGCTCGCCGTAGAGCTCGGTATTGATCAGGTGGCTCGGCGTCGCGACCTGCGAGCGCGCCATGCGCTCGGGCAGGTAGCTGCACGGGTAAGGCGCAGTTACGTAGAACTGCAATACCGCGTGCGGTAGGTCGTTAAGCCGGGACACGGGTCCATTGCTCCGGTGGTTGGGGATAGTTTACCAATGCTGCGAGACGGCGCAAAAACTGCCGTCGCGGTATCTCGCGTGCGCCCAGCGAGGCCAGCAGCGGCGTGCGCTGCTGGCAGTCGATCATGGGGTAGCCGCGCGCGCGCAGCGTCTCCACCAGGACCACCAGCGCGACCTTGGAGGCATCGGTGGCTCGCGAAAACATCGATTCGCCGAAGAATGCATGCCCGATGGCGACCCCGTAGAGCCCGCCCACCAGCTTGCCCGAGTGCCAGGTCTCGACGGAATGCGCGTGCCCGGCCCGGTGCAAGGCAAGATAGGCGCGGCGCATGTCCTTGCCGAGCCAGGTGCCGGCCCCGTCTTTTCTGGTCTTCGAGCAATTCAGCAGGACTTCTTCGAAACCGCGGTCAGCGGTGACCACGTAGCCCTTGTTGCGCACGCTCTTGTCGAGGGAGCGCGAGACTTTCAGCGCGTCGCAAAACAGCACCATGCGCGGGTCCGGCGACCACCACAGGATCGGCTCGTCGCCTGAATACCAGGGAAAGATGCCGTGGCGGTAGGCCGCGAGCAAGCGCTCCGGCGACAGATCGGCGCCGGCGCACAGCAGTCCGTTGGGATCCCTTAGCGCTGTGTCCACCGGCGGAAAGGGATCATCCCTTTCCAACCAGGTCAGCACTTGACCTGCTGCCGGCAGTAGTTTTCCAGTTCGTGCACCACGCTGGTCGCCGCCGCCGTGGCGCGCGGCGCGCCGCCTTCGAGCGCGAGCTTGGTCTCGTACTTGGCGAAGAACTGGTTGAACATTTCACCGCCCAGCGTGCCGACCGCGGTCAGCTCGTCGGTCTTCGCGTCGTGTTCGAGCAGGATCGCGGCCAGCGGCTGCGGCGCCGGGCCGGCGAGCACGCGCGCTCCCTCGGCCGGGTCGTACTGGCTGTGCTCCGCGCAGCAGTGGATCACGTTGGCCAGCCGGTTGCGAGCGCTCCTCTCGCTGCGGTAACTGATAAAGCTGATTTCCTTGGTCGGGTACGCAAGCTGGTGCGCACAGATCGCCGAGTAGGCCACGATCGAGCGCCGCGCGCCGACGCCGCCTTGCCATTCGTAGCCGCGCTGGTCGGCGGTCACCAGGCGCGCGGAAGCCCGGGCAGGTCGCCCGAGATTGAGCAGGAAGCAGGGTGTGGCGGCGAACGGGTAATGGAAAATCAGGTTGCGCTCGGCGGGAACCGCCGCCGCCTTGAGCGGCGCGCCGTCGGCGCGCACCAGCTTGACCCGTCCATAGAGCGTCGGGGTGGCGTCGGCCGCGGCAACCGCGGGCGCTCCGGCAGCCGCGGCGGACGCGGCGCAGAATTTAACGAATTCACGGCGCTGCATTCCTACAAATTGTAGCCTTTCTCGTTGTGTTCCACCGTGTCCAGGCCTTCGGTCTCCTGGTCGCTGGAAACGCGCATGCCCGTGACCGCGTCGCTCAGCTTGAGCAGTATCCAGGTGACGATGCCCGACCAGGCGCCGACCGCGAGGACGCCGGTGAGCTGCACCAAGACCTGCTTTTCCATGGTCATGCCCTCGGGGTATCCCACGCCCCCCAGACTTGCCGCCGCGAACACGCCGGTGAGCAGCGTACCGATGATGCCGCCGACGCCGTGCACCGGAGTCACGTCCAGCGAGTCGTCGATCTTGAGCGAGCGCTTCATCCAGGTGGTCGCGAAGAAACAGGCCACGCCCGCGACGCCGCCGATCGCGATCGCGCCCATCGGGCCGACGAAACCGGAGGCCGGCGTGATGGTGCCCAGTCCGGCCACCATGCCGGTCACGATGCCGAGCACCGAAGGCTTGCCGTAGCGCAGCCATTCGCAGATCAGCCAAGCGAGCGATCCGGAAGCGGCGCCTATATGGGTGACCAGCATCGCCATGCCCGCGCTGCCGTCGGCCGCCAGCGCGCTACCGGCATTGAAGCCGAACCAGCCGACCCAGAGCATGGCGGCGCCGGTCACGGCCATGGTCATGTTGTGCGGCGGCATTGCGGTGTCAGGGAAGCCGCGGCGGCGGCCGAGCACCACGGCGCAGACCAGCGCGGCCACGCCGGCGTTCAGGTGCACCACCGTGCCGCCGGCGAAGTCCATCAGGCCCATCTTCTGCAGCCAGCCGTCGCCCCACACCCAGTGGGCGATCGGGCAGTACACCAGCAGCACCCACAGCAGGGTGAACAGCAGCATGCCGCCGAAGCGCACGCGCTCGGCGTAAGCGCCGATTACCAGCGCCGGGGTGATGATGGCGAACGTGAGCTGGTACATCGCGAACACGGTCTCGGGGATGCTGCCCTTGACCGCCTTCACGTCGACGCCGGCGAGGAAGGCCTTGCCGAGGCCGCCCCACCAGGCGTTGCCGTCGCCGAAGGCGATGCTGTAGCCGACCACCAGCCAGGCGAGGGTAACGATGCAGGTGATCGCGAAGCACTGCATCAGGACCGACAGCACGTTCTTCATGCGCACTAGGCCGGCGTAGAACAGCGCCAGGCCGGGCAGGGTCATGAACAGCACCAGCACCGACGCGGTGAGCATCCAGGCGGTGTTGGCGGGATCGATTTTCGGCGCCGCCGCGGGCGCCTGCGCCAGGGCGGCGGGCGCCAGCGCCAGCAGTAGAAGGAATAGGACGTTCTTCTTCATCGCAGCCTCCCCTTGTTGCGGTTTATTGTAGGTCCTCGCCATGGAAGCCGAAAGCGCCGCCGCCCCGGTCGGCGAACCAGCGCTTGAGCGTGAGGCCGACGGTGCGGAAGGCGATGTCCTGCCACGGGATCTTGGCTTCCTCCCACAGCGCGACCTCCAGGGTTTCCTCGCCGGGCCTGAAGTTGAGCTCGTGCAGCCGCGCGCGGTAGAACAGGTGTACCTGGTTGACGTACGGCACCGAGATCAGCGTGAAGGGCGCGCCGAGCTCGACCTGCGCGCCGGCCTCCTCGAGCGTCTCGCGCAGCGCCGCCTGCGCGGTGGTCTCACCGTTCTCCATGAACCCGGCGGGCAGCGTCCAGTAGCCGTAGCGCGGCTCGATCGCGCGCCGGCACAGCAGCAGCCTGCCTTGGTACTCGGGGATCGAGCCGACCACCAGGCGCGGGTTCTGGTAGTGAATCTCGCCGCATTGATCGCACACCCAGCGCGGCAGGTTGTCGCCCGGCGGCACGCGCTTCACCACCGGCGCGGCGCAGTTACCGCAGAATTTCATCCAGGCTCTTCAGGATACGGTCGGGCTTGAAGCCCAGCCGGTCGGCGGGCGCGCCGCCGCGATTGATCCAGTACACGAGGAATCCATAGGATTTGGCGCCGAGCGCGTCCCAGCAGTTGGAGGACACGAAGCCGATCCTGTCTTTCGGCGTGTTCAGCTTTTGCGACGCCAGCGCGTAGACCTGCGGCGCGGGCTTGAAGACCCGCAGCTCGTCCACGCTCAGCACGGCGTCGAATTCCAGCCCCGATCCGCGCACCAGCGGCAGCAGCATGTCGGGCGAGCCGTTGGACAGGATGGCCTTTTTCCCCGGGAGTTTCGCGAGCGTCGCCCTCACGTCCGGAAACAGCGCGAGCTCCAGGTACTCGCCCATCAGCGCTTCCGCCTGTGCCGCCGAGAGCTCCAGCCCGAGGGCCTCGCAAGCGTAGGCGAGCGCCTCGCGCGTCACGGCGGAGAAGGGCGCGTAGCGCTGCATCAGGCTGCGCTGCCAGGTGTACTCGAGCTGCTTCGCGCGCCACAGTTGCGAGAGCTGGGCGCCTTTTCCCGGCCAGCAGGATTCGCAGCGCCGCAGCACCGAATGCACGTCGTACAACGTGCCGTACGCGTCGAAGACCAGGGCGGCTGGCGTCATGCCCGAAGTATAGAATCCCCGCATGCCCGACCGCTACGACGAGCTCTACCGGAGCTTCCGTTGGGACGTTCCGGCGCGCTACAACATCGCGCGCGCGTGCTGCGGGCAGTGGGCCGAAGACCGCAATCGCTTCGCGCTCTACTGGGAGGACGAGTCCGGCGCGACCGCGGCGTATTCCTTCTGGGACATCCAGGTCGCGGCGAACCGCCTGTCGAACGCGCTCGCCGCGCTCGGCGTGAAACGCGGCGAGCGCGTGGCGATCATCCTGCCGCAGCGGCCCGAGACCGCGATCGCCTACATCGCGGTATTCCAGATGGGCGCGGTCGCGCTGCCGCTGTCGCACCTCTTCGGCCCCGACGCGCTCGAGTACCGCATGGAGCACGCCGAAGCCTCGGTGGCGATCGTCGAGCCGACCACGATCGCCAATCTGTGGGCGATCAAGGAGCGCCTTTCCCATCTGAAGCATGTGATCGGGGTCGGGGGGGCTCGGGAGTCGTCCGTTCACGTGTTTGAAGAACTTCTTCAGAAAGCAAACAGCAACTTCAACTGCATCGATTCCTCTGCCGAAGACCCGGCGCTGATTATCTACACCAGCGGCACCACCGGGCCGCCGAAGGGTGCGCTCAAGGCGCACCGCGTGATGATCGGCAACGTCCCGGGCTTCGTGCATTCGCACGATTTCTTCCCGCAGAAGGGCGACCTGTTCTGGTCGCCGGCCGACTGGGCCTGGACCGGCGGGCTGATGGACGCGCTGCTGCCCTCGTGGCTGTTCGGCGTGCCGATCCTCGGCTACCGCGGCCGCTTCGACGCCGAGAAGGCGTACTACCTGCTCGAGAAATACGGCGTGCGCAACTCGTTTCTCTTTCCGACTGCCTTGAAGCTCATGATGAAGGCAGTTCCTGAACCCAGGACAAAATTCTCTTTAAACTTAAGATCTGTGATGAGCGCCGGCGAGTCGGTCGGCGTCACGGTGATCGAGTGGGCGCGCGAGCACCTCGGCGTCACGATCAACGAGATGTTCGGCCAGACCGAGATCAACTACGTGGTGGGCAACTGCCAGGCGGCCTGGCCGGTCAAGCCCGGCTCGATCGGCCGTCCCTATCCGGGTCACAGGGTCGCGGTCATCGACGACCAGGGGGTCGAGGTTCCCCGCGGCGAGTTGGGCGAGATCGCGGTGAAGAAGGATAACGACCCGGTCTTCTTCCTCGAATACTGGAAGAACCCGCAGGCGACGCAGGACAAGTTCATCGGCGACTGGGGCTGCACCGGCGACCAGGGCAGGATGGATGCGGACGGCTACCTCTGGTACCAGGGGCGCTCCGACGACGTGATCAAGAGCGCGGGCTACCGCATCGGCCCCGCGGAGATCGAGAGCTGCCTGGTGAAGCACCCGGCGGTGCTGAACGCCGCGGTGATCGGCAAGCCCGACGCGACCCGCGGCGCGATCATCAAGGCGTTCATCGTGCTGCAGCCCGGACATCCTCCCTCTGCAAATCTCATTGAAGAAATACAGACGCATGTGCGCGGACGTCTCGCGCCCTACGAGTACCCGCGCGAGATCGAGTTCATCGACGCGCTGCCCATGACTACGACCGGCAAGGTGCAGCGCAAAGAGCTGCGCAAACGCGAAGAAGCTAAGCTGCAGAAGGCGTGAAGCGCGTTCTTCTCCTCGGTGCGGGGCACGCGCATCTGGTCGTTCTGCGCAGCCTGGCGGCCGCGCCTTTGTACGGCGCGCGCATCACCCTGATTAGCCCGCTGGCCAAGCAGGTCTATTCGGGGATGCTGCCCGGGCTGGTGGCGGGGCACTACCGGCGCGACCAGGCCGAGATCGACGTCGCGGCGCTCGCCGACCGCGCCTATGTCGAGTTCGAGCAAGCGCGGGTCACGCGCCTCGACGCCGGCCACAGGGCGGTGCTGCTCGAGGACGGCCGCAGCCTCGGCTACGACCTGCTGTCGCTAAACGTCGGCTCGCGGGTCGATGACTCGGTGCCGGGCAGCGAGCTCGCGCTGGCGGTCAAGCCCTACGACGAGTTCATCGACCGGTTGCGCTTCGCCGACCGCGTGGCGGTGGCGGGAGCGGGCGCGGCCGGCGCCGAGCTCGCCATGGCGCTGCGCCAGCGCGGCGCGCGCGTCACGCTGTACTCGGAGAAGGCCGCGTTGTCCGAGCCGCTCGCGCAGCGCGCCGTAGCGCGGATGCGGCGCATCGGTGTGGATTTCAGGCCGGGCATGCCGGTCAGCGCGATCGAGCCAGGGCTGCAGGTGGTGGCGGGGCGTTCGCGGCAGGAGTTCGACCTCGTGCTGCTCACCACCGGGGCGCTGCCGCATCCCTGGCTGCAGGACTCCGGGCTCGCCGCGGACGAGCGCGGCTTCCTCCTGGTGCACGACACGCTGCAGAGCATCGCGCACCCCGAGGTCTTCGCGCTCGGCGACTGCGCGACGCTGCGCGGGGCGCCGCACGCGAAATCGGGCGTGTTCGCGGTCAGGCACGGCGAGCATCTCGCGGCCAACCTGAGGCGGATGCTCGCCGGCGCTCCGCTGGAGCGCTACCGGCCACAGAAGAGGGCCCTGATACTGCTCAGCTGCGGCGCGCGCTACGCGATCGCGGAGCGCGGCGCCTGGATGGCGCAGGGCCGCTGGGTGTGGTGGTGGAAAGACCGCATCGACCGCGGCTGGGTGGCGAGCCTGCGGGACTAGGCCGGGAAAAAAAAATCCGCAGCGCCGGAGGCGGTGCGGACGTCAGCCCGGGGGGTGCCGGGCTAGTTCTGTAGCTGCAGGTGCTGCCGGATCTCGTCGATCGTGACCTGCGCCAGCGCGATACGTTCGCCCTCCTGCGGGCGGAACACGATGGTCAGGCCGGAATTGCGGGCATTGGTGCCGCGGCTGCGCAGGTCGATGTAGCGGCTGCCGATGCGCTTGCCCCTCAGGTCCCAGAGGACGACGCCGCCTTTGACGCGCTCCTCGTAGGCCACCACGCTGCCTTGCTCGCCCAGCCGGGGCGTGAACAGCGTAACCCGGTCGATCTCTTCGCCGGCGCTGCAGTCGCACACCCGTTCCTTGAAGCCGATCACGTGGCCCTGGGCGTTCTTCAGCGTTTCCTTGCCGCCAAGGGACTTGTAGTCGAGGACCGAGCACCCGCCTGCGGCGAGGCCGATCAGCGCTACCAACAGTGTTTTGGCGAATTTCATGGTTCGCACTCTACGCCTGGCTGGACAAGGGGGCAAAGGCACAACTGCGCAGGGGGGAGTGCCAGTCTGTCACGAATCATGGATAACTAACTGTTATTAAATGACTTAATATCTTGTCAGAGGCCGCCCGGCGGGCCAGCCTTGGCACCCCGGACACGAATCGAACGTGCGACCTGCCCCTTAGGAGGGGGCTGCTCTATCCACTGAGCTACCGGGGCGTGGCGCCCATTCTAGCGGCCCGGGTTTTGCGAGCTACCGATTAGACTTAGTCGCCCTGCATGAACCCGAAGGTACTAATAGTTGCCGCACTCATGGCGGCGCTGCCGGTTAGCGCCCAGCAGCCGGCCTGGGCCTGGGACGACGGCACGGTGCCGTACGTCGTCACGCCGATGGAGATCGTCGAGCGCATGCTGCGCATGGCCGAGGTCGGCCGCGACGACTACGTGATCGACCTCGGCTCGGGCGACGGCCGCATCGTGATCGAGGCGGCGAAGCGCGGCGCGCGCGGCATGGGCGTCGACCTCGATCCCAGCCTGGTCAAGCACGCCACCGAGAACGCGAGGAAGGCCGGCGTCGAAGACCGGGCCCGGTTCGCGGTCCGGGATATCTTCGAGACGGATCTTTCGGCGGCGACCGTGGTCGCGTTCTACCTGCTGCCCGATTTCAACGCCAAGCTGCTGCCGCGGCTGCTGGCGCTCAAGCCCGGCACGCGCATCGTGTCGCACGACGGCGGCATCGGCGACTGGCCGCCCGACGAGCGCCTGGAGATGCGCGCGCCGGAGAAACCGGTCGGCGTGGGCGGCGTGTCGCGCGTGGAGCTCTGGATCGTGCCGGCCGACGCCAAGGGCGTCTGGACGAGCGATCTTCCCGCGCACGGAGGTCAATGGAGGTTTCAGGTAAACCAGCAGTTTCAGGTGCTCGACATCGACGTCGCGGCGCAGGGCAGGGACCTGCTGGTGCGCAACAGCCGGCTGCGCGGCGAAGAGATCAAGATCATCGTCACCGGCATCGTCAACGGCCGCGCCTGGCATCACTATTTCGTCGGCGCGGTCAAGGGCGAGCAGATCGCCGGCGAGGTCACGGTATCCGACGGCAACAACCAGAGGAGCTTTCCTTGGACGGCGACCCGAACGCGCTAGCTCCGAAGCAGTTGCTGTCGGTCCCGGACGGGATCTTCCTGGTCGCCGGGATGGTGATCGGCGTCGGCATCTTCAAGCTCCCGGGACTGGTCGCCGGCAACGCCGCGAGCGCCACGCACTATTTCGCCGCCTGGATCATCGGCGGCGTCGCCTGCCTGTGCGGCGCGCTGGTTTACGCGGAGCTCGCCTCGCGCTTTCCGGAGACCGGCGGCGAGTACGCTTTCCTGCGCCGCGGCTTCGGCGAGGGGACGGCCTTCGTGTTCGCCTGGTCGCGCATGACCGTGATCCAGACCGGCGCGATCGCGGCGGTTTCGTTCGTATTCGGCGAGTACGCCTCCCAGATCGTCTCGTTCGGGCCGCAGAGCGGCGCGATCTGGGCGGCGCTCTGCGTCGCCGTGCTTACCGGCCTCAACCTGGCCGGCACGGTGCAATCGAAGACGCTGCAGAAGGTCATGGAAGTCCTGCTCATCGCTGCGCTGGCGGCGATCGCGATCGGCGGCATTGCTCTCGGCAGCGCGCCACCAGCGCCGGCGAAGGATTCGGGGGGCGGGTCCTTCGCGCTGATGATGATCTTCGTGCTCTACACGTTCGGCGGCTGGAACGAGGGCGCTTACCTCGCCGGCGAGGTGCGCGAGGCGCGCCGCAACATGGTGAAGGTGCTGGCCGGCGGCATCGTGCTCGTCACCGTGCTGTACCTCCTCGTCAACTGGGGCTACTACGGCGCGCTGGGCCTGACCGGGCTGAGGGAGTCGAAGGCGATCGCGGTCGATACGATGCGCCTGATCGCGGGACAGAATGCGGCGCTGCTGGTGGCGCTGGTGGTTTGCGTCTCCGCGCTCACCACGATCAACGCGGCGATCTTCACCGGGGCCCGGACCAACTGGGCGCTCGGCAGGGACTACCGTCGGTTCGCCTTCCTCGGGAACTGGCGCGCGAGCGGCTCGACGCCGGCGAACGCGCTGCTCATCCAGGGGGCGATCGTCCTGGTGCTGATCTGGGCCGGCTCGACCACCCGTGACGGCTTCGAGGCGATGGTGGCGTACGGCCTGCCGGTTTTCTGGGCGTTCCTCCTTCTGACCGGGATCACGCTGTTCATATTCCGCAAGCGCGGGGGCGAAGCGCCCGCATTCCGCGTGCCGTTCTTCCCGGTGGTGCCGATGGCATTCCTGGCGATGTGCGCATTCATGGTCTGGTCGAGCTTCGACTACGTGGCGAACTCGCCGTACGGACCGAAGTTCGGCAATCTGGTCCTCGCCGGCCTGATCGTGATGGCCGTCGGAATACCGCTGTACTTCTTCGCTCGAAGAAAGTAGGTGACGCCGCGTGACGCTTACCGAGCTCCGCTACATCGTCGCGGTGGCGCGCGAGCGCCACTTCGGCAAGGCGGCGGAGACCTGCTTCGTGTCGCAGCCGACGCTGTCGGTGGCGGTGAAGAAGCTCGAGCAAGAGCTCGGCGTGAAGCTGTTCGAGCGCGGGCCGGGCGAGGTGAGCGTGACGCCGGCGGGCCACAAGATCGTCGAGCAGGCGCAGCGCGTGCTCGAGGAGGCCGCGCGCGTCCGCGAGATCGCGGCCGCCGGGCGCGATCCGCTCGCCGGCCCGCTGCGCCTGGGCGCGATCTACACCATCGGCCCCTACCTGCTGCCGAAGCTGATCCCGATCCTGCGGCGCGCGGCGCCGGCGATGCAGCTCCTGATCCAGGAGAACTTCACCCACCGCCTGGCCGAGATGCTGAAGAACGGCGAAGTCGACGTGATCCTGGTGGCGCTGCCGTTCGAGGAGTCCGGCGTCAGCACGCGCGCGGTGTACGACGAGCCGTTCATGGTGGCGGTGCCGAAGGGCCATCCCTGGGAAGGCCGCAAGCGCGTCACTTCCGACGAGCTGGCGAGCGAGAGCCTGCTGCTGCTGGGCGAGGGGCATTGCTTCCGCGACCAGGTGCTGGACATCTGCCATGTCGTGCGCGGCAAGGACCGCAGCGCGCTCGCGCGCACGGTGGAGGGCGGCTCGCTCGAGACCATCCGCCAGATGGTGGCGGGCGGCGTCGGCGTCACCATCCTGCCGGCGACCTCGGTCAGCGCCGGCGGCAGCGGCGAGCTGATCCGCATCCTGCCCTTCGCGCGCCCGGTGCCCACGCGCCGCGTCGGCATGGCGTGGCGGCGCAGCTTTCCGCGTCCCGAGGCGATCGAGGTGCTGCGCAAGTGCATCCTCGCCACCAGCCTGCCGAACGTACAGAAGCTCGCTTCCTGAACCCGCACAGTTTCCCCGGATGCGCGGCGGGAATTCCATCCATACGAAACGCGCGCATGAGCAGGGCCGCGGCGTAGGCTAGACTCGAAGCATGCAAGCAGCTTCGTGGCGTACGCCCGCGGTCATCCTGGTCTGCGGCAGCATCATCCTTTTTCTTGCGTTCGGCGCTCGCGCCGGCTTCGGCCTCTACCTGCAGCCGATCAGCCTCGAGTTCGGCTGGGGCAGGGAAGTCTTTTCGTTCTCGCTCGCCCTGCAGCAGATCGTGTGGGGCGCGCTCGGCCCGCTGGCCGGCGCGATCGCCGATCGCTACGGCACGGGCCGGGTAGTGGCGGCTTGCGGTGCGTTTTATGTGCTCGGCCTGATCGGCATGTCGCTCGCGCAAACCCCGATCGCCATGCATTTCGCCGCCGGCCTGCTGGTCGGCGCCGCCCTCTCCGGCGCGACCTTCGCGACGGTGCTTGCGGTCATCGGCCGCACGGTGGCGCCGGAGAGGCGCAGCACCGCGCTCGGCGTCGCGACCGCCGCCGGCTCGTTCGGCCAGTTCGCGCTGCTGCCGATCAACCAGCTGCTGATCGGCGCCTTCAACTGGCACGTCGCGCTTCTCATCATGGCTGGCATGACGGCGCTCATCATGCCGCTCGCGGCCGCGGTTTCCGGCCGACCGGCTTCTCCGAAAACCGGCCAATCTCTTGGCGCGGCGTTGCGAGAGGCTCTGAGCGAGCGCGGCTTCCACCTGCTTTTCTGGGGCTACTTCGTGTGCGGGTTCCATATCGCTATGCTGACCGTGCACTTGCCGTCCTTCGTCACCGACGCGGGCCTGAGCGCAACGCACGGCATGACTGCGCTGGCGCTCATCGGCCTGTTCAACATCATCGGCACACTGAGCGCCGGCTGGGCGGGCGGCCGCTTCAGCAAGAAGTACCTGCTCTCGAGCATCTATTCGGTGCGCGCGGTGCTGATCGCGATGCTGGTGCTGTTTCCGCTGTCGCCGCTCACCCTTTACATCTTCGCCGTCGGCATCGGCCTGCTGTGGCTCGGCACGGTGCCGCTCACCAACGGCCTGGTGGGCCAGATCTTCGGCCTGCGGTACATGGCCACGCTCACCGGCGTGGTGTTCTTCGGCCATCAGATCGGCAGCTTCGTCGGGGTGTGGCTCGCCGGGTACCTGTACGACACCACGGGAAGCTACCTGGGCGCGTTCTACCTGTCGATCGCCCTCGGCGTCTTCGCTGCGCTCATCAACCTGCCGGTGAACGAGAAGCCGATCGCCGAGCGCCGGGCAGCCGCCGCCGCATGACCCCCAGGAATGCCTTCCTGGTGAAGGCGATCGGGGTGGCGCTGCTGTCCTTCGTCACCGCGGCGGCATTCTCGGCCTATCTGAAGCCGGGGATGCTGATCGAGTTCGCCAACCTGCTGCTCTGCAGCTAGGCTGACGCACCGAGAAAGCTTCGCGGGCGGGTCTCGGTGTAAATTCCGCACGAGGGGGGAAAACATGAGCGCGACCGTACGGATCCTGGGGCTGCTGTTCCTTGTACTGGGGGTATTCGGATGCTCGAAGGCGCCGCCGCAGGTTCCGACGGCGGATCGCATCGCGGTGCGCGACGTCGCCGATGACATCGGTCGCGCCTCGGAGAGGCGCGACGTCAACGGGATCCTGCAGCATCTCACCGTGGACGCGGAGCTTTCGCTGGTGGGAACGCAGTTCACCGCCAAGTCCTACGGGCAGTACCTGAACAAGATGTTCTCCCGCATCTCGAACTACAGCTACAGCAGGTCGAACGAATCGATGCGGCTCGCGCCGAACGGCACCGACGTGATCCTCAAGTTCAGGATGAGCCAGCAGTACACGGTCGACGGCAAGCCCGTCAGCGGGGCTCACGACGAGACCTACTTCCTGCGCAAGGAAGCCGGGCGCTTCAAGGTGTACAAGGTCGTGGCGAACTGATGCTGCGGGTCGTGCGCCTCGGCTCGGCGAGGCGGCAAGGCGAGGGATTGCGGCTCGGCACGGTGCGGCGGCCGCCGCGCGGCGTGAAGAAGAGCGACTACGCGCGGCGCGACTACTACGATCTCTGGCTGCCCGATCTGGCGCCGAGCGCCGCGCTGATCGCGAGAGCGCACCGGGATTGGGCGGGGTTTGTCAAAGCCTACCGCCGCGAGATGGCGCAGCCCGCCGCGCAAAGGCTGCTCGAGCTGCTCGCGCGCCTGTCGCAGCACGCCGATTTCTCGGTCGGCTGCTATTGCGAGGTCGAGGAGAGCTGCCACCGCTCGGTCCTGCGCGAGCTGCTCTCCGAGCATGGCGCACGCCTCGCCTGAGGCGCCTTCGGAGTGGGTGCTGCGCTGGATGCCGCTGGTCGCGCGCGGGCCGGTGCTCGACGTCGCCTGCGGCGGCGGCCGGCATGCGCGCCTGTTCATGCAGAGAAGGCTCGTGGTGATCGCCGTTGACCGTGAAGCGCAGGCCTTGCCGGAAGGAATTACTTTCGTGAAAGCGGACCTGGAAGACGGCAGCCCCTGGCCGTTCGAGGGACGACGCTTCGGCGGCATCGTGGTCACCAACTATCTGCACCGGCCGCTCTTTCCGCTGCTGGCGGAGGCGCTCGCGCCGGAAGGCGTGCTGATCTACGAGACCTTCATGGCCGGCAACGAGAGCTACGGCAAGCCCTCGAACCCGGCCTTCCTGCTGCGCCCGGGCGAGCTGCTCGAGGCTTTCGCCTCGCTGACGCTCGTCGCTTTCGAGCAGGGCACGGTGGAGCGGCCGCGGCCCGCGGCGGTCCAGCGCATCTGCGTCATCCGGGGAAACGCCGGAAGCGTTAAAATCCCGGAATGATTACCGGAAGCCTGGTCGCGATCGTCACCCCGATGAAGTCGGGGGAGCAGGACGGCGCGCTCGACCTCGCGCGCTTCAGGCAGCTGATCGACTGGCACGTCGCCGAGGGCACCGACGGCATCGTGGTGGTCGGCACCACCGGCGAATCGCCCACGGTGGACTTCGACGAGCACAAGGAACTGATCCGTCTGGCGGTGCAGCACTCCCGCGGCCGCATCCCGATCATCGCCGGCACCGGCGGCAACTCGACCGCCGAGGCGATCGAGCTCACCGAGTCGGCCAAGAAGGCGGGCGCCACGGCCTGCCTGTCGGTCGTGCCCTACTACAACAAGCCGACGCAGGAGGGGCTCTACCTCCACTTCCGCAAGATCGCCGAGACCGTCGATCTGCCGATGATCCTGTACAACGTGCCGGGCCGCACGGTTGCGGATCTCGGCAACGACACGACGCTGCGTCTGGCGCAGGTGCCCGGCATCATCGGCATCAAGGAGGCGAGCGCCAACATCGAGCGCGACACCGACCTCCTCCGGCGCGCGCCGCGCAACTTCTCGATCTACAGCGGCGACGACGCCACGGCGCTGGCGCTGATCCTGCTTGGTGGCCACGGTGTGATCTCGGTGACCGCGAATGTCGCGCCGAAGCTCATGCGCCAGATGTGCGCCGCGGCGCTGGTCGGCGACGTGAAGAAGGCGCGCGAGCTCAACCTGAAGCTGTTCCCGCTGCACCAGAAGCTGTTCGTCGAGGCGAACCCGATCCCGGTCAAGTGGGCGCTCGCCGAGATGGGCATGATCGAGAACGGCCTGCGCCTGCCGCTGTCGCCGCTCGCCGAGAATTTCCACCAGGCGGTGCGCGAGGCGCTGCACGAGGCGGGCATCGCGCTTCCCGGGCTCAGGGTCGTGGAAGGCCGCGGCTGATGCGCGGCCTGGCGGCGGCGGGCGCGCTGGCGCTGCTGTGCGCCTGCGCTTCCGACGAAGCCAAGATCGACTACAAGTCGGCGGGCTCGCTGCCGCCGCTGGAAGTTCCGCCGGACCTGACCTCGCCCACGCGCGACAACCGCTACGTGGTTCCCGAAAGCGGCCGCTCGGCGACGCTGTCGGGCTACCAGGCCGAGCGCGGCGGCCAGCCGCGGCCCGGCGCCAGCGGCCTGCTGCCCGACTTCGAGGGCATGAAGATCGAGCGCGCCGGCACGCAGCGCTGGCTGGTGGTGCAGGAGCCGCCCGAGCGGCTCTGGCCGATGATCAAGGATTTCTGGCAGGAGAGCGGCTTCCTGATCAAGATGGAGCTCCCCGAGGCCGGCGTCATGGAGACCGACTGGGCCGAGAACCGCGCCAAGATCCCCACCGACATCGTCCGCGAGTTCCTCGGCCGGGTGATCGACCAGCTGTTCTCGACCTCGGAGCGCGACAAGTACCGCACGCGCCTCGACCGCACGCAGGACGGCAAGGGCACCGAGGTCTACATCAGCCACCGCGGCATGCAGGAGGTGTACACCACGCCGCGCGACCCGCAGAACCAGGCGCCCGGGCTGACCGCCTGGCAGCCGCGCCCGTCCGACCCGGAGCTCGAGGTCGAATTCCTGCGCAAGCTGATGGTGCGGCTGGGGGCGCGCGACGAGAAAGCGAAGCTCGCCGCAGCCGTCCAGCCGCAGCTCAAGGCCGAGATCCGCAAGGCCAACGACGGCACCGAGCTGCTGCAGGTCTTCGAGCCGTTCGACCGCGCCTGGCGGCGCGTCGGCCTGGCGCTCGACCGCGTCGGCTTCACCGTGGAGGACCGCGACCGGCAGAAGGGCCTGTACTTCGTGCGCTACGCCGACCCCGAGAGCGACATGAAGGAGAAGGACAAGGGGATGATCGACCGCCTGCTGTCGTTCGCCTCGAACGAATCGAAAGTGAAGGCCGAGCAATACCGCGTGCAGGTAACGCAGATCCCGAACGGCAGCGAAGTCCACGTGCTCAACAAGGAAGGCGCGTCCGAGCGCTCGAAGACCGCGCAGCGCATCCTCGCGCTGCTGCACGAGCAGCTCAAGTAATTGCTGCGCTTCGCTTCGCTCGCCAGCGGTAGCGGCGGCAATTGCCTGGTGGCCGAGGCCGCCGGCACCGCGGTGATGATCGACTGCGGCCTCGCGCTCACCGACACCGAGCGGCGCCTCGAGCGCGCCGGGCTGCAGCCCTCCCAGGTGAGCGCGATCCTCGTGACGCACGAGCACGGCGACCACGCCGACGGCGCGTTCGCCTTCGCCGCCGCGCACGGCGTCGAGGTCTGCCTTACCCGCGGCACGCTCGCCGCGCTAAGAGCCGAAGGCAAGGCCGTCGACGGCGTAAAGGTCCGCCTGATCAACGGGCGCGAGCGCTTCGCGGTGGACGCCATCGAAGCGCATCCCTTCACCGTGCCGCACGACGCGCGTGAACCCGTGCAATTCGTTCTATCCGACGGCGCGGCCCGGCTCGGGGTGATCACCGACATCGGCACCTCGACCGCGCACGTCGTGCAGATGCTCTCGGGCCTCGACGCGCTGGTGCTCGAGTGCAACTACGACCGCGACCTGCTGTGGAGCGGGGCTTACCCGAAGTGGCTGAAGGAGCGCATCGCCGGCCCGTTCGGCCACCTCGACAACCGCGACTCCGAGCGGCTGCTGGCCGCGCTCGACCGCTCGCGGCTGAAGCACGTGATCGGCGCGCATCTTTCGCAGCAGAACAACCGGCCGGAGCTGGCGCGCGCGGCGCTGGCGCGCGCCATGGGCTGCGAGGAGAGCTGGATCGGCCTCGCCACCCAGGACCTGGGCTTCGCCTGGCGGGAGATCTAGGCCCTAGAGGCCGGCGGTGGTGCTCGACACCGCCGGGTAGGACGCCGACCAGATCTCGGCGAAGCGCCCGCGCAGCGCCTGGCCCTCGTTCTCGTCGCCCAGGCCGATCGCGCCCTTGAACAGCTCCGCCACCGGGCGACGCACGTAGTGCATCGCGTCGAGCAGCAGGAACGCGTCCTGCACCTCGCGAATCTCCTCGTGCGTGCGGTTGACCTGCATTGCGTGCGAGAAGCGCCGCAGCAGCGTGAGCAGGCGCGGCGCGTGCCGCGTCACGTGGTCGGTGTCGTGCAGCACGAGGTACAGCCGGCGCGTGCGGCTGGCGAGCAGGAAGCGCTCGAGGCGCTCGATGCGCGCCGGCTGGTTGAGGCCCAGCGCCGCGCCGTCGGGGTCGAACACGCGCAGCTCGCGCCCCGGCTGCTCCAGCAGGCGGTCGACCGCGGCCTGGAAGCCTTCGGTGGTGTCGAAGCGCTCGTAGATCGGCGCGTCCATCAGGGCCTTTCGTAGTGCAGGTAGCCGAGCTGCCGCCAGCGGGAGATTAGACCGGCGAGCGGCGCGCGGGCAAGCCGCCCGCCCGGTGCCACGCGCCGGTCCGCAAGGACGCGCAGTTCCTGACCGAAAACCCCGATGCTCTCGCCGTTCATGAAGAACCGGGAACCCGAATAGAGCAGCCGGGTCCTCGGGTCGAGGCGCACCGTCGAGCGCGCCAGGGCGCGGCGCGTGCGTCCGGCGCGGAACACGACGTGGGGCTTGGGCTCGCTCAGGTACTCGCCGAGGAAACGCTCGACGTCGCGGCGCGACCAGCGGATCTTTCCAAGAAGCTTTTCCGTAAAAGAAATCATCTGCGCCGGCACGCGGCCGGGCTGCCTGGCCGGCGCCAGCCCGGGATCGCGGTAGCGGGCGTCCGGCAGGCCGCGCTCATGCAGCCAGTCGAGAAACGCGGCGCCGAGCTCGGCGCCGCGCGGCGCGCGGAAGCCGATCGAGTAGGTGAAGCAGCGCTCGAGCGCGACGCCGTCGTGGCGCACGCCCGGCGGCAGGTAGAGGAGGTCGCCCGGACCGACCACATAGCGCTTGTTTTCAATGCGCCAGAGGCGCCGCCCGGGACCCTGCAGCAGGAACACGTCGTAGGAGTCGACGTGCGGCCCGACGCCGCCTCCCGGCGTGGCGTAGCTCACCATGACGTCGTCGAGGCGCGCCTGCGGCACGAACGCGAAGCGCTGCAGCAGCGCGTCGGCGGCGGGCAGGTGGAGGTTTACGCCGCTCACCAGCAGCGTTGAATTTGCCTCTTTAAGCGAAACCCTGCTGAAAGGTCCGTGGCGCGTGTCCCATCGGCCGCCGCGGCGTTCCACGATCCGGGATTCGACGTCGGCGCGCCCGGCGAGCGCGCAAAGCGTGCGCGGGTTCACCACGCCGGCGAATCCGGGCAGCGCGCCGCGCACCAGAAGTGGACGCTTCTGCCAATGACGCCTCAGGAAAATGCGCGGCGTCAAGCCGCCGAGCAATTGTGACTTCATGGCGGCGATTATAGGTAGCGTGCGAGCGACAAACGCCGCGCGATCCTTGTCAAAGCAAAAATGATTTGGAATAGAATCGCCGCAACATGCTCGAACCGGGTCAAACCGCTCCGTCGTTCGCGCTGCCCGACGCCGACATGCAGACGGTCAGTCTGTCGGCCTTCAAGGGCAAGAAAAACGTGGTGCTGTATTTCTATCCGCGCGACGGCACGCCGGGCTGCACCCTGGTTACAAGCGATTTTTCCGACCACGAGGGCGAGTTCGGCAAGCACGACTGCGTGGTGGTCGGCATCTCGCGCGACGACTGCCTGACGCACGCCGATTTCCGCGACCGCAACGGCATCGCCATCGCGCTGCTGTCCGATCCCGAGGGCGAGGTGTGCCGCAAGTACGGGGTGATCCAGGAGAAGGAAGCCACCGACGGCGTGCGCCGCGAGTGCCTGGTGCGCTCCACCTTCGTGATCGACAAGAAGGGCGTCATCCGCCACGCCGCCTACGGAGTGAATCTGCGCGGCCACGCGGCGGCCGTCTTCGACCTGGTGAGGCGCCTGCGCTCCTGAGTGGCCGCGGAGTATCATTGCCCTAGAGGGAAGGGGGACAGGGGCAATGCTCACGAATATTCTGTCGTACGGCGCCGGCACGCTGATCGCGATCGTGCTGGTCGCCGTACTCGGCTTCGTCTTTATCCGCGACATCACGCAGAAGAAGCACAGCGTGCTGCGCAACTATCCGGTGGTCGGCCGGCTGCGCTACGTGTGCGAGCAGATGGGCGAGTACTTCCGGCAATATTTCTTCGCCGGCGACCGCGACGAGATGCCGTTCAACCGCGCCACGCGCTCCTGGGTCTATCGCCTGGCGAAGAACGAGGGCGGCCTCATCGGCTTCGGCTCGACCTACGACCTGCACCATCCGGGCGCGCTGATCTTCGTCAACCACCCGTTCCCGGTACTCGAGGAGGAACGGCTGCCGACGCCCTCGCTGCTGCTCGGCGAAGGCTACTGCAAGCAGCCGTTCGAGGGGAAGTCGATCGTCAACATCAGCGGCATGAGCTTCGGCGCGATCTCGGCGCCGGCGGTGCGCGCGCTGTCGCGCGGCGCCACGGTCGCCGGCTGCTGGATGGACACCGGCGAGGGCGGGCTGTCGCCGTACCACGTCGAGGGCGGCTGCGACCTCATCATGCAGATCGGCACCGCGAAGTACGGCGTGCGCGACGCCCAGGGGAATTTGTCAGCAGACAGGCTCACGGAACTCGCCAAGGTCGTCAAAGCATTCGAGATCAAGCTGTCGCAGGGCGCCAAGCCGGGCAAGGGCGGCGTGCTGCCGGGCGGCAAGGTCACCGCCGAGATCGCGCAGATCCGCGGCATCCCGGAAGGCCGCGACTCGATCAGCCCCAACCGGCACCGCGACATCTCGAACATGGCCGAGCTGCTGGAGAAGGTGGCCTGGATCCGCGACCTCACGGGGCGGCCGGTGGGCGTCAAGACCGCGCTGGGCGGCTGGCGCATGATGAACGACGCGGCCGACATCATCCACCGTCGCGGCATGGAGTTCGCGCCCGACTTCCTGGTGATCGACGGCGGCGAGGGCGGCTCGGGCGCCGCGCCGCAGGCGCTCGCCGACCACATGGGCCTGTCAATAGAGGAAGCATTGCCACGTGTCGTTGACGCGCTGATCGAGACCGGCCTGCGGCAGCGCGTGCGCGTGGTCGCTTCCGGCAAGCTGGTCACCTCGGCGCGCGCTGCCTGGGCGCTGTGCGTCGGCGCCGACTTCATCAACACCGCGCGCGGCTTCATGTTCTCGCTCGGCTGCATCCAGGCGCTGCGCTGCCACCAGAACACCTGCCCGACCGGCGTCACCACGCACAACAAGCGCCTGCAGCGCGCGCTGGTGGTGGAGGAGAAGTATCTGCGCGTGGCGAACTACGCCATGAACATGAACAAGGAGATCGACATGATCGCGCACTCCTGCGGCGTGCGGCACTCGCGCGAGCTCAAGCGCGAGCATGTGCGCATCGTGCAGGCGAGCGGGCAGTCGGTGGCGCTCAACATGCTCTACCCGTACCCCGAACCCAAGGTGAAGATGAAGGTGGCGTGAAGCGCCTGGGCCTGGTTCTCTGCCTATGGTGCGTTCCAGGGCATGCGCTGAGTCCGGCGGCCCGGGAATTCATGACGATCTCCAAGGAGCTGGAACCCGTGCAATGCGAGAAGCGGCAGCTGCGGCGCCGGATCGCGCTCGCTGAAGCCGAGCGGCGCGACGCCGACGCAATGCTGCTGCGCGAGCGGTTTGCCGCGCTCGACCGCGATCCGAAGACGACGCGCCTGGAGAAGCGGCTCGCCGAGCTCGAGCCGCGCCTGAAAAGAAGCAGCGATCCGGAGGACCTGCCGGCGATCAGCCTGCAGCAGCGAGAGGCGTTCTACCGCTGCGACTGAAAACGCCGATCACGCACCAGCGCCGCAAGGCGGCGACCCATGCCGGCCTGCGCTACGTCACCGACGGCGCGAACGGCATCACGCGCAAGCGCGTGGGCGCCGGCTGGGCGTACTACCTGCCCAACGGCCAGCGGGTCAGGGACTCGGGGATCCGCAAGCGGCTGAACTCGCTCGCCATCCCGCCGGCCTGGAGCGACGTGTGGATCTGCCCTGATCCCGAAGGCCACATCCAGGCCACGGCGCGCGATGCGCGCGGCCGCAAGCAATACCGCTACCACCCGCAGTATCGCGAGGCGCGCGACCGCTCCAAGTTCCGCCGCATGCTGGAATTCAGCGAATCGCTGCCGCTGCTGCGCGAGCGGCTGGAGCGCGACATGCGCGCCGGCGACCTGACGCGCCGCCAGCTCCTGGCGGCGGTGGTGGTCCTGCTCGACAAGACGCTGATCCGCATCGGCAACGACGAGTACGTGCGCGAAAACCGCTCTTACGGCCTGACCACGCTGCGCCGGCGCCACGTGCAGGTCGACGGCAAGGTGCTGCGCTTCAGCTTTCGCGGCAAGAGCGGCATCGAGCACAGCATCGCGATTGCCGACCCGCGCCTGGCGCGCATCGTGCAGCGCTGCCGCGACCTGCCGGGCGAGGAGATGTTCCAGTACCTGGACGCGGCCGGCAAGCGCCAATCGGTGTCCTCCGACGACGTCAACCAGTACCTGAAAGAGGTCAGCGGCCGCGACATCACCGCCAAGGACTTCCGCACCTGGGGTGGCACCATGCTCGCTGCGGTCGAGTTGCGGCGCGTGGGCGCGGCGGTCAGCCGGCGCGAAGCCGACCGCAACATCGTCGCCGCGGTGGACGCGGTCGCCGAACGGCTGGGCAACACGCGCGCGGTGTGCCGCAAGTACTATGTGCACCCGATGCTGCTGCGGGCCTACCTGATGGGCCGCACCGTGGCGGTGCCGCCGCCCCTGCGGCGCAGCCGGCACCGGCGTCCCGGCGCGGCGCTGCGCCGGGACGAGGTGCTGGTGCTACAGTTCCTGCAGGAGCAGATTTGAATTCATCGAAAATGACAAAGGAGAAGACGTGCGCTCACTGATGCTTATCCTGGCGGCCCTTGCCTTGCCGGCATGGGGCCAGAAGCTCGACAACCTCCAGGTCCTCAGCCAGGAGGAGTTCCGCCTCATGTCGGAGGACCTGGCGAGCGCCTTCAGCTACCGGCCGATGGCGGCGGCCGCGCCGCTCGGCTTTCCCGGCGTGGACCTGGGCGTCGGCGTCACCGGCGCCAAGCTCAAGTACCCGGACCTCGTCGATCGCGCGAGTTCGGATGACGTGGGCGAAACGCTGGCGATCCCGACGCTGCGCGCCAAGGTCGGCCTGCCGCTTGGCTTCGACATCGGCGCGAGCTACTCGCAGGTGCCGAGCACCGACATCACCTACTACGGCGGCGAGGTCAAGTGGGCCTTCGTCCCGGGCGACACGATCTGGCCCGCGGTCGGCGTGCGCGCCAGCGCCACGCGGGTGAGCGGGGTCACGCAATGGAACCTCGACACCGGCGGCCTCGACCTGTCGGTGTCCAAGGGCTTCGCTTTCGCCACGCCTTACGCCGGCATCGGGCGCGTATGGGTGAAGAGCGATCCGAAGAACACCGCCGGCCTGAAGTCGGAGCAGTTCAATTTCGACAAAGTCTTCGTCGGCCTGAGCCTGAAGTTCCTGCTGGTCAATTTCAACCTCGAGGCCGACAAGAGCGGCGACGTCAGCGCCTACAGCGCCAAGCTCAGCTTCCAGTTCTAGGCGGCGGCGCCAGGTCGCCGGACAGCCACCGATTCCACAGGCGCCGCGCCGGCTCGATCAGTTCGCCCGCGGTCAGGCCGACCGGGCCGGTTCCCGCGGCGACCAGCGCGTCGGCGGCGGCGCCGTGCAGGTGCGTGCCGAGGACCAGGGCGCTTTCGCCCGAGTAGCGCTGCGCGAGCAGCGCGCCGAGCATCCCGGCGAGCACGTCGCCCATGCCGGCGCTCGCCATGCCGGGATTGCCGCTTGTGTTGACGAACCAGTGGCCGTCGCGCGCCACCAGGATGCTGCCGTTGCCCTTGAGCACCACGTGCGCGTTCAGGTTCGCGGCAAGGGCCTTCGCCGCCTTCACGCGGTCGCCCTGCACGTCGGCGGTGGTGAGCGCGAGCAGTCGCGCGGCTTCCGCGGGATGCGGCGTTAGCAGGGTGTCCGCAGTGCGGCGCGCGCAGGCGTGGCGCAAGTCCGCGTTCCCGGCGATCAGATTCAGCGCGTCGGCGTCCAGCACGCAGGGCAGATCGCTGGCGAGGGCGGCGCCGACCAGCGTCTCGGCGCGTTCGCCCTGGCCGATCCCCGGCCCGACGACGAGCGCGTCGAGGTCCTGGCCGAGCGCGTCGTCCGAGTGCCGCAGCATGAGCTCCAGAGAACCCGCGTCGACGGTTTGAGATTCTTCGAGTAAGCCCACATGGACGCGGCCGGCCCCCATCCTGAGCGCGGCACGCCCGGCGAGCAACGCGGCCCCGGTCATCCCGGCGGCGCCGCCCAGGACCGCGAGCGAGCCGGCCATTCCCTTGTGGAAATTGTGCGGCCTTTGCTTGAGCGCTGCCTTAAATAGCTCAGGCGTTGCGACCCAGGCGGACGGCGCAAGCAGGGTTTTCACCGCGAGGCCCAGGTCCGCTACCCGGATGTCGCCGCAATGGTCCGGGCCATCGAGCGTCAGCAGGCCGGGCTTGAGCGCGATGAAGGTCAGCGTATGCGTGGCGCGCACCGCGCAGCCGAGCACGCGGCCGGTGTCGGACTGGATGCCGCTCGGCACGTCCAGCGCCAGCAGCGGGCAGCGCTGCCGGTTGGCGTAGTCGACCATCGCCGCGTAGTCGCCGGAGACTTCCCGCGCGAGGCCGATGCCGAACAGCCCGTCGATCACCAGGCCCCAATTCTTGTCCGGGGGGATCTGATCGAAACGCGCTGCGGTGGATACCCTGAAGAACCTTTCCTGCAAAAGACGCGAAACGATGCGCGCGTCGCCGCCGTTGTTGCCCGGGCCCGCGAGGACCAGGACATCCCTGGCCGTGTCCGGAACCAGCGCCAGGGCGACTTCGGCCGCGGCCGCGCCGGCGCGCTCCATGAGCGGCGCGTCTCCGGCGGCGCGCTCGATGCGCCGGATGTCTTCGGTCAGGTAGATTGGACCCCTCATTTGCGGGTTACTCCGATCAACGCGTCGGGCAGCCAGGTGGCGAGCTGCGGGAACGCCGTGATCAGCGCGATGCACAGCACCATCATGAAGAAAAACGGCAGCGAGGCGAGGGCGACGTAGGTGCTGTCGCGGCCGGTCATGGTCTGCAGCACGAAGATGTTGAAGCCGAGCGGCGGGGTGAGCTCGGCGATCTCCACCAGCAGCACGATGAAGATGCCGAACCACACCAGGTCGAAGCCGGCTTTCTCGACCATCGGCAGCACGATCGAGGTGGTGAGCACGATCATCGACACGCCGTCGAGCGCGGTGCCGAGCAGGATGTAGATGCCGGCGAGGATCGCGATCAGCAGATACTTGTTGGGCGCCAGCGCCGCCACCCACTCGGCGAGCGCGCGCGGGATGCCGGTGAAGGCCATGCAGGACGACAGGAAGCTCGCCCCGGCGAGGATGAACATGATCATGCAGGACAGGCGCGTCGCGCCCATCAGGCTGGCGACGAAGCTCCCGCGGTCCAGGCCGCCCGACCACCAAGCTATGGCTAGGGCGCCCAACACGCCGTAGGCCGCGGCCTCGGTCGCCGTGGCCCAGCCGATCACCATCACCCAGACGATGAACACGATCAGCGCCAGGCAGGGCGCCAGGTGGCGGGACTTGTACAGCTTCTCGGCGAACGAAAAGCGGATTTCCTCGCGCGGCGTCTTAGCGGGGTTGAGCAGGGCCCAGACCACGATGTAGCCGGAAAACAGCAGCGTCAGCACGATGCCCGGGATCAGGCCGGCGATGAACACCTTGATGATCGAGACCTCGGCGGCCACCGCGTACACCACCATGATGATCGACGGCGGCAGCAGGATGCCGAGCGTGCCGGCGGCGGCGAGCGAGCCGAGGCAGGTCTTCTCGTCGTAGCCGCGGCGCTTCAGCTCGGGCAGCGCCACCTTGGCGATGGTGGCGCAGGTCGCCGCCGAGGACCCGGAGACCGTGCCGAAGATGGCGCAGCCGAGGATGTTGACGTGCATCAGGCGCCCGGGCAGCCAGCCGAGCCACGGCGACAGCCCTTCGAACATCTCGTCGGAGAGCTTCGTGCGGTAGAGGATCTCGCCCATCCAGACGAACAGCGGCAGCGCGGCGAGCGTCCACGACGCGCTCGAGCCCCAGAAGGACTGGAACAGGTTCACGTCGGGCGGCGTGTTGGTGAAGAACTGCAGCCCGAACCAGGCCACGGCGGCGAGCGCGATCGCGATCCACACGCCGCCGACCAGCAGGACCAGGAGAATCGCGAACAGGACCAGCCCCGCGGCGAGGGGCGTCATACCGTCTCCGAGAAGTCTTGCGCGGCGATGCGCGCCTCCTCGGCCCGTTGGTAGGTAGGTTTTTGTTTTCTCAATACAAGAATCAATTCATCGAGGACGGCAATGAAGAAGATCAGCACCCCCAGCACGAAGCTCAGCTGCGGGATCCAGATCGGCACGCGGAGCAGCCCCTGCGCGACCTCCTTGAACTGCCAGCTCTCGTAGACGAAGCGGCCCGACGCCCACAGCATGTAGGCGACGAAGGCGGCGGTCAGGCCGAGGGCGAAAATCTCGGCAAGCCAGCGCGCGCGCGGCCCGAGCCGGTGGATGAACAGGCCGACGCGCACCAGCTCGCCGTGGCGGAAGGTGTAGCCAAGCGCGAGGAAGGCGGAGGCGGCGCACAGCCAGGCGACGATGTCCTCGGCGCCGCGGATAAGGATGCCGGCGCCGCGGCCGAAGGCCTGCGCCAGCATCAGCGCGCAGATCGAAGCGAGGCACAGCGCCGCGAGGGTGCCGCTCGCGGCGTAGAGGCGGTCGAGGAACCGCCTCAAAAGGCTACTTGCTGCTTCTGTAGGCCTTGATGATGGACTGACCCTCGGCGCCGGACTTCTTCAGCCATTCATCGAGGATCTGCTTGCCCACGTGCCCGTACGCGACCTTCATCGCGGCGTCGGGCTGATGGATCGACATGCCGTTCTTGACCAGCAGCTCGTTCGCCTCGAGCGTGCGCACCTTCGACATGCCCCAGCCGCGCGTCTCGGCGGTCGAGCCGACGCGCTTCATCGCCTGCTGCAGGTCGGCGGGGAGTCGCGAGAAGGCTTTCGTATTCACGACCACTGCGTTCTTGGGATGGAATGCGCTGGTGTCGTAGTAGTTCTTGACGTATTCCCAAGCCTTCGTAGAAGTGCCCGTCGCTGATGAAGTAATCATGGCTTGGATGGCGCCCGTGGCGAACATCTGCGGTACGTCGGGCACCTGCACCACGGTGGGGCTGGCGCCGAGCAGCTCGGCGAGCCGCGCCGTGAGCGGGCTGTAGGTGCGGAACTTGGTGCCCTTCAGGTCGGCGACGCTCTTCAGCGGCTCCTTCGTATAGATGCCCTGTCCCGGCCAGGCCACCGAGTAGAGCAGCGTCAGCCCGCGCCCCTGCAGCTTCTTCTCGAGCAGCGGTTTCTGCGCCTGGTAGAACTTCCAGGCATCGTCGTAACCCGCGGCGACGAACGGGATGTTGTCGGCCTCGAACACCGGGTCCTCGTTGCCGAACTGCGACAGCAGGAACTCGGCGATGTTCACCTGGCCGGTGGACACCGCGCGCAGCATGTCCGGGTGCTTGATCAGCGAGCCGTTGGCGTGCACCACGATTTCGAGCCGGCCGGCCGCGGCCTTGTGCACATCCTCGACGAACTGCTTGACGTTGCGGGTGTGGAACTCGCCTTCGGAGTAGGGCGTGGGCATGTCCCATTTGGTCTGCGCTTGTGCAGTCCCAAAAACCACCAAGAAAAGTATCGTGCAACGCGCGATCATCGGCTTTCTCCTATGCAGGACGCTGCATCTTAGCTTAGTTCTTCCAGCACAATGCCGGCCAGCGCCAGGCTCGAGGTCAGCCCCGGGGACTCGATGCCGAACAGATGCACCAGTCCGGGGACGCCGTGCTCGCGCGGCCCCTGCACGGCGAAGTCGGGCGCCGGCTCGCCGGGACCGGCGGTCTTGGGGCGGATGCCGGCGTAGGCGGGGGCGAGCGCGCCGTCGGGCAGCCCCGGCCAGTAGCGCCGGATCGCGGCATAGAAGCGCTCGGCGCGCCTCGGGTCGACGTCGTAGGCGATGCGCTCGACCCATTCGACGTCCGGGCCGAAGCGCGCCTGCCCGGCGAGGTCCAGCGTCACGTGCACGCCGAGGCCGCCCGGCTCGGGCACCGGGTAGACGAGGCGCGAGAACGGCGAGCGGCCCGCGAGCGAGTAATAGTTGCCCTTCGCATAGAGCTCTCGCGGGGCTTTTTCCTTCGGATAGCCGTCGATCAGGCGGGCGACTGTGGGCGCGTGCAGACCGGCGCTATTGACGAGAATCCTCGAAAAGATGCGCTCGCTGCCTTCCACGTCCAGCTCGAACCCGCCGTCCTGGACTACAGCTCCCCGGAAAGAACTCCTCAGCGCCAGCATCGCGCCGTGCGCCTCGGCATCGCCGAGGTAGGCGAGCATCAGCGCGTGGCTGTCGATGATGCCGGTCGAGGGCGAATGCAGCGCCGCGACGCACTCGACCTGGGGCTCGAGCGAGCGCGCTTGCTCGCGCGTCAGCCAGGCGAGGTCGGTGACGCCATTGGCGTGCGCCTTCTTCTGAATCGCTTCGAGTTCGGGAAGCTGGGCGTCATTCCCTGCGACGATCAGCTTGCCGCAGCGCCGATGGGGCACGCCGCGCGTGCCGCAGTACTCGTAGAGCAATGCCTTGCCAGCGAGGCAGCTGCGCGCCTTGAGCGAGCCCTTCGGGTAGTAGATGCCGGCGTGGATCACTTCGGAGTTGCGCGAGCTGGTGTGCGTGCCGATGGCGTCCTCGGCCTCGACGATGACCACCTCGCGCCCGGCCATCGCCAGCGCGCGCGCCGCCGCCAGGCCGACGACGCCGGCGCCGATTACGACCGCATCAAGCTTTTCCACGCAGCAGGAATCTCTCGAAGCTGAAGGCGGCGATGCCGGCGATCGCGGCCACGGTGGCCATCGGCCGCGCGCTGCCGTCGAACGCCGCACCGAGGGCGATGCTGACCAGCGCGCCGGCGGTGAAGCCGATCGCCCCGATCAGGGAGGAGGCGGTGCCGGCGGCGCCGGGGAAGGGCGACAGGGCCGCCGCGGTGGCGTTCGGCACGATCAGCGCCGTGCCGTACAGGAAGACGAAGAAGGGCAGCACCACCGCGGTCCAGTGCGCGACCCCGCCCCAGGCGAGCGCCGCGCCGGCAAGGCCCGCGCACAGCATGAGCGCGGCGCCGATGCGCAGCAGGCGCGAGATCCCCAGGCGCAGCACCAGGCGGCTCGACGACCAGGCGCCAGAGATCTGGCCGAGCATTACCGCGGAGAACATGAAGCTGTAGGCGCCGACCGTCACGCCGAGCCCGCTCACCAGGGTGAAGGCCGAGTTCGACACCCAGGCGAGGATGCCGAGGTGCGAGCACAGCACCAGCAGGAACGGCGCAACGAAGCGCCGCTCGCGCAGGATCGAGGCGAAGGTGCGCGCGATCTGCAGCGGGTGCACCGAGCGCTTTTCGGCCGGCGCGGTCTCGGGCAGGCCGACGCCGACCGCGCCGAGCAGCGCCGCGGCGGCGAGCGCCAGGCACCAGAACACCGCCTGCCAGCCGCCGCCGCTGGTCAGCAGTGCGCCGACGAGGGGCGCCGTGATCGGAATCAGGCTGAAGATGATGGTGACGCGGGCCAGCAGGCGCGCCGCCTGCTCGTGGGCGTAGAGGTCGCGCACCACCGAGCGCGCGACCACCGCGCCGCTCGACATGGCGAAGCCCTGCACCAGGCGTGCCGCGGTGACCGCGTCCACCGAGCCGGCCGACACCGCCGCGAGCGAGGACACCAGCATCAGCGCGAGCGCGGCAAGCAGCACCGGCCTGCGCCCGAAGCGGTCCGACAGCGGGCCCCACAGGAGCTGGCCGGCGGCGAGGCCAATGAAGTACGCGGTGAGCGCGAGCTGCGTCACGGCGACCTCGGCGTCGAACGCCCGCGCGAGCACCGGCAGCGCCGGCACGAAAAGATCCGTGCCGAGCGCGGGCAGCCCGACCAGCAGGCCGAGCAGCACGGTGAGACGAGGGGAAGCGTCCTGCTTGTTCAAGTTAGGATGCGCATTTTAGATGCCTGCATGACTACGCGCTGGCAGTTCTGGATCGACCGCGGCGGCACGTTCACCGACGTGGTGGCGCGCCGGCCCGACGGCACGCTCGCCACCCGCAAGCTCCTGTCCGAAAACCCGGGACGCTATGCCGATGCGGCGCTCGCCGGCATCCGCGAGCTTCTCGCGCTCGGGCCGGGCGAGGCGATTCCGGCGCAGGCGATCGCAGCGGTCAAGATGGGCACGACGGTAGCGACCAATGCGCTGCTCGAGCGCAAGGGCGAGCGCACGGTGCTGTTCATCACCCGCGGCTTCCGCGATGCCCTGCGCATCGCCTACCAGAACCGCCCGCGCATCTTCGAGCGCCATATCGTGCTCCCCGAGATGCTGTATTCGAAAGTCGTGGAGGTGGAGGAACGGGTCGGTGCGCGGGGGGACGTGGTTTTGCCCTTCAATTCCGAGGATACGAAGGCAAAACTCATCGATTCGGTCCAGCAAGGCTATCGCTCGATCGCGATCGTCTTCATGCACGGCTACCGCTTTCCGGAGCACGAGCAGCGCGCCGCCGCGCTCGCCCGGGAGGCCGGCTTCACGCAGGTTTCGGTGTCGCACGAGGTGAGCCCGCTGATGAAGCTGGTCGGGCGTGGCGACACGACGGTGGTCGACGCCTATCTGTCGCCGATCCTGCGGCGCTACGTCGGCCAGGTGGCCGCCGAGCTCGGCGGCGTGCCGCTGCTGTTCATGCAGTCGAACGGCGGGCTGACGGACGCGCGCCGCTTCCAGGGCAAGGACGCGATCCTGTCGGGGCCGGCGGGCGGCATCGTCGGCGCGGTGCGCACCGCGGGCGCCGCGGGCTTCGAGCGCATCATCGGCTTCGACATGGGCGGAACCTCGACCGACGTGTCGCACTATGCCGGGGAGCTCGAGCGCGAGTTCGAGACCCGGGTGGCGGGCGTGCGCCTGCGCGCGCCGATGATGAGCATCCACACCGTGGCCGCGGGCGGCGGCTCGATCCTGCACTTTGACGGCGCGCGCTACCGCGTCGGCCCGGATTCCGCTGCGGCCAACCCGGGCCCGGCCTGCTACCGCCGCGGCGGCCCGCTCACCGTGACCGACGCCAACGTCATGCTCGGCAAGATCCAGGCGAAGCACTTCCCGCAGGTGTTCGGACCGAGCGGCAACCAATCGCTGGATTTTCAATCGGGTGAAGAAAAATTCAGGCAACTGAAGGCGAAAATCAGCGACGGCCGCTCCGTCGAGCAGATCGCCGAGGGTTTCGTCCAGATCGCGGTCGGCAACATGGCGAACGCGATCAAGCACATTTCAGTGCAGCGCGGCCACGACGTCACGCGCTATGCGCTGTGCTGCTTCGGCGGCGCGGCCGGCCAGCACGCCTGCCTGGTGGCCGACGCCCTGGCGATGACGCGCATCTTCATCCACCCGCTCGCCGGGGTGCTCTCGGCCTATGGCATGGGGCTCGCCGACCAGGTGGCGATGCGCAGCCAGGCGGTCGAGCTGAAGCTCGGCGAATACCCGCTCGACGAGCTGGCCGGCAAGCTCGGCCACGAGGCCCGCAGCGACCTGCTGTCCCAGGGAATCCCGGCGCAGGAGGTGCGGCTGGTGCGGCGCGCGCACCTGAAGTACGAGGGCACCGACACGGCGCTCGCCGTGTCGCTCGACACGCCCGAGGCGATGCAGCGGCAGTTCGAGGCCGCCTACCGCAAGCAGTTCTCCTTCCTGATGCCCGGCCGGCCGCTGGTCGCCGAAGCGGTGTCGGTCGAGGCGGTGGCGGCAGGAGAAGTTTTTGAGGAAAAAAGGACCCCTGAACGGAAGCAGGCAGACCCTGTGGAAATCGTCCGGATGTTCAGCGGCGGGACCTGGCGCGAGGCGCCGCTGTACCGGCGCGACGATCTCGGCCCCGGCAGCCGCATCGACGGGCCGGCGATCATCGCGGAGGCGAACTCGACCACCGTGATCGAGCCCGGCTGGCGGGGGGAGGTCACGCCGCTCAACCATCTTCTGCTGCAAAGAGTCGTTCCCAGGGAAAACCAGACCGCGATCGGCACTTCGGTCGACCCGGTGATGCTCGAGATCTTCAACAACCTTTACATGTCGATCGCCGAGCAGATGGGGTTGCGGCTGCAGAATACCGCCTACTCGGTGAACATCAAGGAAAGGCTGGATTTTTCCTGCGCTTTGTTCGACGCCTCGGGCAACCTGATCGCCAATGCGCCGCACATGCCGGTGCACCTGGGTTCGATGGGCGAATCGATCAAGACCGTAATACGGCTGAACGCCGGGAAGATGAAGCCCGGCGACGTGTATGTCCTGAATGCGCCCTACAACGGCGGCACCCACCTCCCGGATGTGACGGTGATAACACCAGTCTTTCAAGAACAAGAAATCATGTTCTACGTCGGCTCGCGGGGCCACCACGCCGACATCGGCGGCATCACGCCGGGCTCGATGCCCCCCGGCTCGAAGGTGGTGGAGGAGGAAGGCGTTCTGATCGACAACTTCCTGCTGGTCGAAGAGGGCCGCTTCCGGGAGACCGAGACCGCGGCGCTGCTCACCGCCGGCCGCTACCCGGTGCGCAACGTGCAACAGAACATCGCCGACCTGCGGGCGCAGGTGGCGGCGAACGAGAAGGGGGTGCAGGAGCTCGGCCGCATGGTCGAGCACTTCGGCCTCGAGGTGGTGCGCGCCTACATGCGGCACGTGCAGGACAACGCGGAAGAGTCGGTGCGGCGCGTCATCGGCGTTCTCAAGGACGGCAGTTTCTCGCTTCCCCTCGACAACGGGGCGATCATAAGAGTCGCGATCAAGATCGACAGGGAGCGCAGGGCCGCAAGGATCGATTTCTCCGGCACCTCTCCCCAGCAGCCGAACAACTTCAACGCGCCGTCCGCGGTCTGCATGGCGGCGGTACTCTACGTGTTCCGCACCCTGGTCGACGACGACATCCCGCTCAACGCCGGCTGCCTCAAGCCGCTGGAAGTGCACATCCCCGAAGGCTGCATGCTGCGGCCGCGCTATCCTGCGGCGGTGGTGGCCGGCAACGTGGAAACCTCGCAATGCATCACCGACGCCCTTTACGGCGCCTTCGGCGTTCTGGCGGCCTCGCAGGGCACGATGAACAATTTCACCTTCGGCAACGACCGCTACCAATACTACGAGACCATCGCGGGGGGCTCCGGGGCCGGCCCCGGCTTCGACGGCGCCGACGTGGTCCAGACCCACATGACCAACTCGCGCCTCACCGACCCGGAGGTCCTCGAATGGCGCTTCCCGGTGCTGCTCGAGAGCTTCGAGATCCGCCCCGGCTCGGGCGGCCGCGGCCGCCGGCGCGGCGGGCACGGCGCGGTGCGCCGGGTCCGCTTCCTGGAGCCGATGACCGCGGCGATCCTCTCCGGCCACCGGCGGGTGCGACCGCACGGCATGGCGGGCGGCGAGCCGGGCGCGGCCGGGCACAACTACGTGCTGCGGGCCGACGGCCGGCGCACCGAGCTTGGGCCCTTCGACCAGGCCGAAATGGCCGCAGGCGACATTTTCGTGATCGAGACGCCCGGCGGCGGCGGCTACGGCACGGTAAAATGACAAAAAGCTAGATGAACCCGACCGCCATCTACTCGAAGTCCGGGAAGGGAGTCCAGGAAGCTTCCGGCAAGACGAGCCAGCTCTCGCGGCCGGACCGCGTGGTGCTCTCCGCAATCGATGGCCGCGCCACGCTCGCGGAGGTCGCGCAGAAGGTCGGCAAGACCTTCGACCCGGCGTTCGAGAAGCTGATCGGCGAGCTCGACAAGGGCGGCTTCGTCCGCGAGGTCTCGCCCGGCACTCCGGGGGCGGGGGCGAAGTCCGCCGCCGGCGCCAAGCCCGCAGGCAAGCCCTCGGCGCCGACCGCGCCGATGGACGCGGCATCGGACCTCGACTTCACCGCGGCCATGTCGGCGTCGTCGAAGGGGAAACCCCAGCCGCCGCCGCAGGCACCGCCGCGCGCCACGCCGACGCCGCCGAAACAGACCGTCACCATCCCGCCGGCGCCGCCGCCGCCCAGCGCGGGGGAAAAGGCCAAGGCCGACCAGGTCGCCAAGCAGCAGCAGGACGCCTTTGCCAAGGCGCGCGAGGAAGCCGAGCGCAAGCAGCAGGCCGATCGCGACCGCGCCAAGACTGAGGCCGAGGCCAATGTGCGTGCGGAAACCGAGACCAAGCTGCGCGCCGAGGCGGAGGCCAAGTCGCGCGCCGATGCCGAGGCCAAGCTCGCTGCCGAGGCGAAGGCGAAGGCCGAAGCCGAAACCAAGCGGGCGCGGGAAGAGGCCGATCGGGCGCGCCGCGAGCAGGAGGAGATGAAGCGCAAGCTCGAGGAAGAGCGCCGGGAGGTCGAGCGCAAGGCGAAGGAAGAGGCGAAGCGCCTGGAGGAGGAACGCCGCAAGCTCGAAGAGGAGCGCAAGCGCCACGAGGAACAGCGCAAGCGCGAGGAGGAAGAGCGCGCCGAGCGGCGCAAGCGCGAGGAACAGGAAGAAGCGGCGCGCCGCGCCGAGCGCAAGAAGCGCGAGGAAGAGGAAGAGGAGCGCGAGCGCGCCGAGCGCCAGAAGCGCCAGGAGGAGGAAGAAGCGCGCGAGCGCGCCGAGAAAGCGATGCGCGACGCGCGGCGCAAGGTGCAGGACCGGCAACAGGAGCAGGAAGAAGAGGAGCGCAAGGCGCGCCGCAAGGCCGAGGAGCCGGAAGAGGAGGAGGAGAAGCCCAAGGCCAAGAAGAAAAAGGAGACGGAGCCGGAGGCGGCCAAGCCCGCGGCCGGCGGCGGCTTCTCCGACACGCTGCTCGCCGACCTCGAGTCCTTTACCACCCGCGAGGATGAGGACAAGAAGGAGCAAGCGGAAGCCGAGCGCAAGGCGAAGGAAGCGGAGATCCGGCGCCGGATGGAGGAGGAGGAGCGTCGCGCGAAGGAGGACGCCGAGCGCAAGGAGCGCGAGGAGAAGGAGCGCGCCAAGCGCGAGGAGAAGGAGCACCGCGCGAAGGAGGAGGCCGATCTGCGCGAGCGCGAGGAGCACGAGAAGGACCGGCTCAAGGACGAGGAGGAGAAGCGCAAGCACGAGGGCGAAGAGCGCGAGAAGAAAGCGAAGCAGGACGAGAGGCTCGAGGCGAAGGCGACGCGCGGCGCCGACGCCTTCTCCGCCGAAGCCGAGCTGAAGGCGCGCCGCGATCGCCAGCTCGGCCCGGCGCACCGCGACACCGCCAAGGCCGAGCGCACCAAGAAGGGCCTGGGCAAGCCGATCGCGATCGGCCTGTTCATGCTGCTGCTCGTGGCGGTCGGCGTAGTGCACGTCATGCCGGTGGGGGTGGAGGACTACGAGCGCGCGGCCACCGACGCACTCGGCCGCCCGGTGAAGATCTCCTCGGCCGGCGTGTCGCTGGTGACGGGGCTGCAGCTCAAGTTCAGCGGCGTGGTGATCGGCGAGACCAAGATCGCCACCGTGCGCGCCACCCCCGAGTTCGGCGCCCTGACCGGTCCGAAGAAGGCTTTTAGCCGCATCGAGATCGAGGGCCTGAAGCTCGCCCAGAGCGAGCTCGGCGACGGCCTGTTCGCCAAGATCAAGGCGGACAATTTCTCGGTCGAGCGGCTGGTGTTCAAGCAGCTCGAGCTGACCGGGCCGCTGGCGATGCCCAAGGGCCTGGAAGTCGACCTGTTCTACGACGGCGAGGGCGCGTTGCGCGCGGCCACGGTGCGCGGCCCCGAGGCGCTGGTGATCAAGGCGGTGCCGAAAGGCTCGTCGATCGAGTTCGAGATGAGCGCGGCGACCTTCACGCTGCCGTTCGCCTCCGAGATCTCGATGTCCAAATTCGCCGCCAAGGGCAGTGCTAGCTCGCAGGGGCTGAGCGTGTCGGAATGGGACGGCCAGATCCTGAACGGGACGGTTTCAGGCACGGCCAACGTGCGCTGGAGCGACGGCTACGCCGCCGACGGCGTGATCACGGCGCGCAGCATCAACGCCGCGGTGTTCGCCCCGGCGCTGCTGTCCGACGGGCGCGCCGAGGGCAGCGGCAAGTTCTCGATGCGCGGAGCCGACCCCGCCAAGCTCGCGTCCGGCGGCCGGCTCGACGGCAGCTTTACCGTGACCCGCGGCGTGCTCGGCTCGATCGACCTGTCGCGCGCTATCCAGACCGCCGGCAAGCAGGCCACCGGCCGCACGCAGTTCAACGAGATGAACGGCCAGGCCACCTATGACCGCGGCTCGATCGCGGCGCGCAGCATCACGCTCAGCGCCGGCCAGATGAATGCGGGCGCCAGCGTCGACATCTCCCCGAACGGCGCGCTCTCCGGGCGCATCGTCGCCGACGTCAAGGTCGCGGCGCAGACCCTGCGTGCCACCCTGCAGCTCGGCGGCACGCTGAAGGAGCCTCAGGTCAGAAATTAGGTGCAACGGCAACGCCTCCTTCGGCTCCGAGGCCCGCGGGCGCTGTCGGAGTCCCGCCTGGCCAGGCTGCTCGCATCCCTGAAGAAGCTCGACCCCCGCGTGCGCGCCGTGGCCGCCGAGGTTTGCTATTTCGCCGAGACCGCCGGCGAGCTCGCCGCCGACGATCGCCGCCGGCTGGAGCGCCTGCTCGAGGACGGCTCGCCGCCGGCCGGGGCGTCCGCGGGTGAGCTTTACCTGGTGGTGCCGCGCCTGGGTACGATCTCCCCCTGGTCGTCGAAGGCGAGCGACATCGCGCGCAATTGCGGGCTTGCCGGCGTGCGGCGAATCGAACGGGGGACCGCATTTCACATTGAAGCTGCGACAAGCGATGTTTCTGCGCTATTGCACGACCGCATGACGCAGGCGGTGCTGCGCTCGTTCGACGAGGCGGCGAAGTTGTTCGAGCAGGTTTCGCCCCGGCCGCTGGCGCTGGTTCCCGCGGATTCGCTCAAGGAGGCGAACGCGAGGCTCGGGCTGGCGCTGAGCGACGAGGAGGTCGAGTACCTGCAGCGCGCCTTCGGCGCGATGGGGCGCGACCCGACCGACGCCGAGCTCACCATGTTCGCCCAGGCGAACTCGGAGCACTGCCGGCACAAGATCTTCAACGCCGACTGGATCGTCGACGGCGTGCGCCAGCCGCAGTCGCTGTTCGCCATGATCCGGCACACGCACGCCGCCAGCCCGCAGGGCACGGTGAGCGCGTATTCCGACAATGCCGCGATCATCGAGGGCGGCGTAGCGCAACGGTTTTTTCCTGACCAGAACCATAGTTATTCGAAACACGAGGACCTGACCCACGTGGTCATCAAGTGCGAGACGCACAATCACCCGACGGCGATCTCGCCCTTCCCGGGGGCGGCGACCGGCTCGGGCGGCGAGATCCGCGACGAGGGCGCCACCGGGCGCGGCGCCAAGCCGAAGGCCGGGCTGGTCGGCTTCTCGGTGTCGCACCTGCGCATTCCCGGCCACGAGCTGCCCTGGGAGCGGGACGATCCGGGCCGGCCGGGGCGCATCGCCTCGGCGCTCGACATCATGCTCGAGGGGCCGATCGGCGCCGCCGCCTTCAACAACGAGTTCGGGCGCCCGAATCTCTGCGGCTATTTTCGAACCTTCGAGTACCAGAACCGCGGCTATCACAAGCCGATCATGCTGGCGGGCGGCCTGGGCAACATCGCGGCCGGGCACGTCCACAAGGAATCGATTCCTCCAGAAAGTCTTTTGATTCAATTGGGCGGCCCGGGCCTCGCCATCGGCATGGGCGGCGGCGCGGCCTCGTCGATGGGCGCCGGCGCCAACACCGAGGACCTCGACTTCGACTCGGTGCAGCGCGACAACGCCGAGATGCAGCGCCGCGCCCAGGAGGTGATCGACCGCTGCTGGCAGCTCGGCGCCGCCAATCCGATCCTTTCGATCCACGACGTCGGCGCGGGCGGGCTGTCGAACGCGCTGCCCGAGCTGGCGTACGGCGCGGCGCGCGGCGCCCGCATCGATCTGCGCGCGATTCCCGTGCAGGACAGCGGCATGTCGCCGCGCGAGATCTGGTGCAACGAGGCACAGGAGCGGTATGTCCTGGCCATTTCAAAACAAGATTTAGACCGTTTCAAAGCAATCTGCGAGCGCGAGCGCTGCCCCTTCGCCGTGCTCGGCACCGCGACCGCCGACGGCCGCCTGTCGGTCGAGGATCCGCTGCTCGGGCGCAGGCCGGTCGACGTCGAGCTGGCGGTGATCCTCGGCAAGCCGCCGAAGATGCTGCGCGACGTGCGGCGCCAAAAGCGCGAATTGCAGGCGCTTTCGCTCGCGCCGATCACGCTTGCCGCGGCAGCCACCCGGGTGCTGCAGCACCCGGCGGTGGCCAACAAGACTTTTCTCGTCTCGATCGGCGACCGCACCGTGGGCGGGTTGTGCGCGCGCGACCCCTGCGTCGGGCCCTGGCAGGTGCCGGTGGCCGACTGCGCGGTGACGCTGCGCGACTACGAAGGCTATGCCGGCGAGGCGTTCGCCATCGGCGAGCGCGCGCCGCTCGCGCTGATCGACGCGGCGGCTTCGGCGCGCATGGCCGTGGGCGAGGCGCTGACGAATATCGTTTCCGCAAAAATTGAGTCCCTGTCCCACGTCAAGCTGTCGGCCAACTGGATGGCCGCGGCGGGCTCTCCCGGCGAGGACGCGGCGCTCTACGACGCGGTGAAGGCGGTGGCCCTGGGGCTGTGCCCCGCGCTCGGCGTGTCGATCCCGGTCGGCAAGGATTCGCTGTCGATGCGCACCGCCTGGGCCGACAAGGAGGTGGTGGCGCCGCTGTCCCTGATCGTATCGGCGTTCGCGCCGGTGAGCGATGTGCGCGCGGCGCTCACGCCGCAACTGCGCACCGACGCCGGCGACACCGAACTGGTGCTGGTGGACCTGGGCGGCGGGCGTAACCGCCTAGGCGGCTCGATCCTGGCGCAGGTGTATTCGCAGCTCGGCGACGACGCCCCGGACGTCGACGATCCCGCGCGCCTCAAGGAGTTCTTCGGCTTCATTCAACAGCATCGCGAGCTGATCCTCGCCTACCACGACCGCTCCGACGGCGGGCTGTTCGCCGCCGCCTGCGAGATGGCGTTCGCCGGGCGCTGCGGCGTGACCCTCAGCCTGGATGCGATCGCGGCCGACCCCGACGATGTCGACGCCTTCAAGCGCGACGCCGAGGAGCAGCTCGCCGGGCGCCTGAAGGACCTCGCGCTGCGGGGGTTGTTCACGGAGGAGCTCGGCGCGCTGCTGCAGGTGCGCGCCGCCGACCGCGCGAAGCTGATGGCCGGGCTGCGCGCGGCGGGCTTGGAGGAGCACGCGCACGTCGTCGGCCAGCTCAACAAGCGCGACGAGGTCTGCATCACGCGCAACAACCGCACGGTGCTCGTCGCCAAGCGCGACCACCTGCAGCGCACCTGGAGCGAGACCACCTGGCGCATGCAGGCGCTGCGCGACAACCCGGACTGCGCGCGCGAGGAGTACGACCGGATTATCGAGCCCGAGGATCCGGGTCTCTCCGTGTTTTTGACGTTTAACGAGAAGAATCTATTAATAAACTCAAAAACCAGGCCACGTATCGCCATCCTGCGGGAGCAGGGGGTAAACGGCCAGGTCGAAATGGCGGCGGCCTTCGACCGCGCCGGCTTCGAGGCGGTCGACGTGCACATGACCGACCTGATCGGCGGCCGCGCGTCGCTCGCCGGCTTCAAGGGCTTCGCCGCCGGCGGCGGGTTCTCCTACGGCGACGTGCTGGGCGGCGGGCAGGGCTGGGCCAAGACCATCCTGTTCAATGCGAGGGCGCGCGAGGAGTTCGAGCGCTTCTTCGCGCGCAACGACAGCTTCGCGCTCGGCGCCTGCAACGGCTGCCAGATGATGGGCGCGCTGCGCGAGCTGGTTCCCGGCGCGAGCGGCTGGCCGCTCTTCGTCAAGAACCGCTCCGAGCAGTTCGAGGCGCGGCTGGTGATGGTCGAGATCGTCGACAGCCCCTCGATCCTGTTCGCCGGCATGGCTGGCAGCCGCATCCCGATTGTCACCGCCCACGGCGAAGGCCGGCCGAACATCGACAGCCCTTCCATCGTCTGCATGCGCTACGTCGACAACCGCGGCCGGCCGACCATGACCTATCCCTACAACCCGAGCGGGTCGCCGCAAGGCATTACGGGCCTGACCACGCCCGACGGCCGCTTCACCATCGTCATGCCGCACCCCGAGCGCGTGTTCCGCAACGTGCAGATGTCCTGGTCGCCGCCGGGCTCGCCCGAGGATTCGCCCTGGATGCAGATGTTCCGCAACGCCCGAAAGTGGGTGGGGTGAACCCGGTCCTGATCGTCGGCGGCGGAATTGGCGGTCTGGTGCTGGCGCTCGAGCTGCACGCGCGGGAGATTCCGTGCCGCGTCTTCGAATCCGCTCCCGAGATCAAGGCGATCGGGGTCGGCGTCAACCTGCTGCCGCACGCCACCGCGGTGCTGGCGGGGCTCGGGCTCGAGCCGGCGCTGGCGAAGGTGGCCGTGGAGACGCAGGAGGCGGCGTTCTTCAACCGCTTCGGCCAGCTCATCTATAAGGAGCCGCTCGGCCGGCGCGCCGGGTACCGGACGCCGCAGTTCTCGATCCACCGCGGCGACCTGCACACCATCCTGCTGGACGCGGTGCGCTCGCGGCTGGGAGAGGGCGGCCTGCACCTGGGGTGGCACTGCACCGGTTTCGAGCAGGACGAAGCGAAAGTCAGGCTCAGTTTCAAGGACCGCGCCCCCGTGGAAGGAAAGGCGGCCATCGGCTGCGACGGCATCCATTCGGTGATCCGCAGGCAGCTCTATCCCGCCGAAGGCGAGCCGCACTACACCGGGGTCAACATGTGGCGCGGGGTGACGCGCTGGAAGCCGATCCTGTCCGGCGCGACCATGCTGCGCGCCGGCTGGCTCGCCACCGGCAAGCTGGTGCACTACCCGATCCGAAATAACGTAGACGAATCCGTGGACGGTACGAAGCTCCAGCTCGTCAACTGGCTGTGGGAGATCGAGACGCCGCGCCGCCAGGGCTGGGACTGGAACCGCGCGGCGCGGGTCGAGGACTTCATCGCCGGCGTCGAGAGCTGGCGCTTCGACTGGCTCGACGTGCCGGCCTTCCTGCGCGCGGCCGAGGTGGTGCTCGAATACCCGATGGTCGACAAGGACCCCCTGCCGGCCTGGAGCTTCGGCCGGGTTACGCTGCTCGGCGACGCGGCGCACCCGATGGTGCCGCGCGGCTCGAACGGGGCGGGGCAGGCGATCCTCGATGCGGATTGCTTGGCGGACAACATCGACGACATTAAGTCATATGAAAACAAACGATTAGGAGTTACTTCTCGCGTGGTGCTTGAGAATAGGAAAAACCCCCCGGACGCCATCCTGCGCGAGGTCTATGAGCGCACCGGCGACCGGCCGTTCGAGCGCATTGAAGCGGTGATCAGCGCCCAGGAGCTGGCGGCGTTGTCGGACCGCTACAAGCAGGTCGCCGGCTACGACCGACAAACCCTAAAAGGAGGAAACCCGCGATGAGCATCACCCGGCACGACCCCACCGCCATCCTGTCCCAAGCCGTGGTCTACGGCGACACCGTTTACCTCGCCGGCATCGTGGCGAAGAACATCGACCAGGACGTCAAGGGCCAGACCCAGCAGATCGTCGACGACATCGACCGCCTGCTCGCCAAGTGCGGCTCGAGCAAGTCGAAGATCCTGCAGGCGACGATCTGGGTCACCGACATCCGCAACCGCGCGCCGATGAACGAGGTGTGGACCGCCTGGGTCGACCCCAAGAACCTGCCGGCGCGCGCCTGCATCGAGGCGAAGCTCGCCGACCCCAAGGCGCTGGTCGAGATCATGGTGATCGCCGCCAAATAGGGAATTCGGGGTCAGGGTCGTAATTATTCGCATCGCTACGCAACGCCGAATAATTACGACCCTGACCCCGAATTCCTATTCGAACAGGTTCACCACCGCGTCGAGCCCGCACCAATTGAGCGCGCAGCTCGCCTGCGCGCGCACCACCGGCTTGGCGTGGAAGGCGACCGAGGTGCCGGCCTCGGCCATCATCGTCAGGTCGTTGGCGCCGTCGCCGATTGCGACGCTTTGCTCTTTTCCGGCGCCCAGCTCCTTCAGGACCGCGCGGAACTTTGCCGCCTTCGCGCCGGCGTCGACGATCTCGCCGACCAGTGCGCCGGTGAGCTTGCCGTCCTTCACTTCGAGCACGTTCGAGAGCGTGTGCTCGATGCCGAGCCGCTCCTGGAGACGTTCGGTGAAGTAGGTGAATCCGCCGGAGACCAGCAGCAGCTGCACGCCGTGCTTCTTGCACGCCGCGACCAGCCGGTCGGCGCCCGCGGTCAGCTTCAGGCGTTCCTTGTAGACCCGCGCCAGGGCCTTTTCGTCCAGGCCCTTCAAGGCGGCGACCCGCTGGCGCAGGCTTTCGCGGTATTCGATTTCGCCTCGCATCGCCTGCGCGGTGAGCGCCGCGATTTCGTCCTTGCGGCCGGCGAGCTCGCCGAGCTCGTCGATGCACTCGATGGTGATCAGCGTCGAGTCCATGTCCATCGCCAGCAGCTTCAGGTCCGCGAAGCGGCGGCCCTCGGGCATCCACGCATGGTCGATGCTTTGCCGCTCGCAGTAAGGGCCTACGGCGTGGTTGCGTAAGGCATAGCGCAGCCGATAGGCTCGATCCGCAAGGGGCTCGATGCGGTTGGTTCCGGTCAGGCGAGCCGCTTCCTCGACCTGCTGGCGCTCGAGGGCAGGGCCCTGGATCACCAGGTTCATGCGCTGAGCTGCCGCAGGATGTCTTTCACCGCCTGGGCGCGCTCCTGCCAGGCGGGGAGCTTGGCTTCGACGCGCAGCCGGTCCGGCCCGGCGAGCCGCGCCTGGCGTCCCTTGCGCAGGATGAACTCGAGGACCCTGGCGCTGTCGAGCGGCGGGTTTTTGACGAACTGGAGCTGCACCGCCTCATGCGTGGCGTCGACGCGCGCCACGCCGAGCGGCCGCGCGGCGAGGCGCACCTGGTGGCATTCGAGCAGGGCGCGCGCCGGCTCGGGCAGCTCGCCGAAGCGGTCGACCAGCTCCTCGCGCATGGCGTCGAGCGCCTCGCGGGTCTCGGCGTCGGCGAGGCGCTTGTAGAGCGAGAGCCGCTCGTGCACGTCGCTGCAGTAGGCGGCGGGCAGCAGCGCCGGGACGTGCAGGTTCACCTCGGTGGAGATGTCCGCCGCGTCCTCGATGCCCGGGGCCTTGCCCGCCTTCAGCCGGCGCACCGCGCGGTCGAGCATGCGCGCGTAGAGCGAGAAGCCGATTTCCTGGATCTCGCCCGACTGCTGCTCGCCGAGGATCTCGCCGGCGCCGCGGATCTCGAGGTCGTGCATCGCGAGGTAGAAGCCCGAGCCGAGCTCCTCCATCATCTGGATGGCTTCCAGCCTCTTGATCGCATTCTTGCTCAAGGCATCGTCCGGCGGCGTGAGCAGGTAGGAGTAGGCCTGGTGGTGGGAGCGGCCGACGCGCCCGCGCAGCTGGTGCAGTTGCGCGAGCCCGAACTTGTCGGCGCGGTTGATGACGATGGTGTTGGCGGTCGGGATGTCGATCCCGGTCTCGATGATGGTCGAGCACAGCAGCAGGTTGCTGCGCTGCGCGGTGAAGTCGCGCATCACGCGCTCCAGCTCGCGCTCGCGCATCTGGCCGTGCGCCACGGCGATACGCGCCTCCGGCAGCAGCTTGGTCAGCCGCTCGCGCATGCGCTCGATCGAGTCGACCTCGTTGTGCAGGAAATAGACCTGGCCGCCGCGCCGCAGCTCGCGCATCACCGCCTCGCGGATCAGGCCCTCCGACCAGGGCGCGACGAAGGTCTTGATCGCCAGCCGCCTTTGCGGCGCGGTGGCGATCACCGAGAAGTCGCGTATCCCCTCGAGGGACATCGCCAGCGTGCGTGGGATCGGCGTCGCGGTGAGCGTCAGCACGTCGACCTCGGCGCGCAGGCGCTTCAGCGCCTCCTTCTGGCGCACGCCGAAGCGGTGCTCCTCGTCGATGATCGCCAGGCCGAGGCGCGCGAGCTTCACGTTGCGGGACAGGAGCTTGTGCGTGCCGATGACGATGTCGATCGCGCCGCTTTCGAGCTTGCGGATGATTTCAGCGCTTTCCTTGCCGCTGCGGAACCGGGACAGCTCCGCGATGCTCACCGGCCAGTCGGCGAAGCGGTCGGAGAAGGTCTGGAAGTGCTGCTCGGCGAGCAGCGTGGTCGGGCACAGGATCACCACCTGCTTGCTGTCGGAGACCGCGGCGAAGGCGGCGCGCAGCGCGACCTCGGTCTTGCCGAAGCCGACGTCGCCGCAGACCAGTCGGTCCATCGGCTTGCCCGCGGCCATGTCGGCGACTACCGCCTCGATCGCCGCCGCCTGGTCCGGGGTTTCCTCGAAGCCGAAGCCGTCGGCGAACGCCTCCAGGTCATGCTGCTTAATGGAAAACGCATGTCCCAGCCGCGCGGCGCGCTTCGCGTAGAGCGCCAGCAGCTCGGCGGCCGTGTCGCGTACCTGCTTCGCGGCGCGCGCCTTGGCCTTGTCCCACTGGCCGCTGCCGAGCTTGTGCAGCGGCGCCTCCTCGGGCTGGGCGCCGCTGTAGCGCCCGATCACCGCGAGCTGCGACACCGGCACGTAGAGCTTGTCCCCGCCCTCGTACTGCAGCACCAGGAATTCGCTCTTGCCTTCCTCGAAATTCATTTCCTGCAAACCCATGTAGCGGCCGATGCCATGCTGCTCGTGGACCACCGGCTCGCCGATCTTGAGCTCGGACAGGTCGCGCAGCATGCCTTCGACCGAGCTGCGCTTCTCCGCGACGCGGCCGCGCCGGCGCACCACGCCGGCGTAGAGCTCGGCCTCGGTGAGCACCGCCCAAGCTTCGGCGGGCAGGAGGAAGCCCCGCGAGAGCGGCGCGACGCACAGCGCGAAGGGCGCGGGCGATTTGCGGAACTCCTCGAAGCTGGCGCACGAGGGCAGCTTCAGCCCGTACTCGGCGAAATAGCTCGCCATGGTCTCGCGCCGCCCGGGCGATTCCGCGGCGATCAACACGCGTGTCACCGAGGTCTCGAGGAAGCGCTTCAGCGCCGCGAGCGGGTCCTGCGCGCGCCGGTCGACCGCCACCGGCGGCAGCGGCAAGGCGGCAAAGGCTTCGCTGCCTTTGTCCTCCGGGTCCGGCTTGTCGAGCAGGTCGATGCGCGGAAATCCCTGCACGCGCACATAGAACTCCTCGGCCGGAACGAAGAGCTGCGGCGGCGCGAGCAACGGCCGGTCCGGATCGCCGCCGGCGAGCTTGTAGCGCGAGGCTGCGTCGCGCCAGAAGTCCTGGATCGCGCCGCTCACGTCTCCGTGCAGCGCGAGCGTGGTGCCGGCGGGCAGGTAGTCGAACAGCGTCGCGAGCGAGTCGAAGAACAGGGGCAGGTAGTACTCGATGCCGGCCGCGGGCACGCCGTTCGACACGTCGCGGTACAGGCCCTTGCGGGAAGGATCGCCCTCGAACAGCTCGCGCCAGCGGCTGCGAAAACGCGCGCGGCCGGCGTCGTTCAGCGGGAACTCGCGCGCCGGCAGCATGCGGATCTCCTTCACCGCGTACAGCGTGCGCTGGGTGTCGACGTCGAAGGTCTTGATCGCCTCGGCCACGTCGTCGTCGAGGTCGATGCGGAAGGGCAGCGCGGCGCCCGCGGGGTAGAGGTCGATCAGCCCGCCACGGAAGCAGACCTCGCCCGGTGCCATGACCTGCGTGACGTGCTGGTAGCCCGCGGTGGCGAGCTGGGCCCTGAGCTTCTCCAGGTCGAGCCGCGCGCCTTTCTCGATGAAGAAGGTGTGCCCGGCGATGTAGGCCGGCGGGCAAAGGCGCACCAGCGCGGTCGGCGCGGGAATCACTGCAACGTCGAACTCGCCGCGCTGGACGCGATAGAGGGTCGCCAGGCGCTCCGACACCAGGTCCTGGTGCGGCGAGAACTGGTCGTAGGGCAGCGTTTCCCAGTCCGGCAGCATGCAGACCTCGAGCTGCGGCGCGAACCAGCGGATTTCCTCGACCAGGCGCTGGGCATCGAGCGCGGTGGCGCTCAATACCGCGAGCGGCTTTTCACCGGCCAGGCGTGCGATCGCGAGCGCGTCGGCCGATCCGGCGAGCCGGGTGTAGCGCCTGCGGGCGGGAATCAGCGAATCGCGGTGCATCAGAAGCGTGACCTGTGTAATTATATCGTCCTGAATTAAAAGAACTTCCTTGGCCACCTACGCCCTGATTCCCGCCGCCGGCAGCGGCTCGCGCGTCGCCGCCCCGGAGCCGAAGCAGTACCTGCCGCTCGCCGGCAAGCCGATGCTCTGGCACGCGGTGCAGGCGGTGTGCGTGCCGCAGGTCGAGTCGGTGTTCGTGGTGCTCGCGCCGGACGATGCGGTGTTTTCCACCCACGACTGGAGCGCCTTCGCCGGCCGGCTCGAGCCCCTCTATTGCGGCGGCGAGACGCGCCGCGATTCGGTGTACAACGGCCTGGTGGCGGCGATGGCGGCGGTCCAGGCCGACGACTGGATGCTGGTGCACGACGCCGCGCGTCCCTGCCTGCCGCGCAAGGACCTGGAAAACCTGATGCGCGAGACCGAGAACGACGAGGTGGGCGGAATCCTGGCGCTGCCGATCGTGGAAACCGTAAAGCGATCCTTCGAAAACAGGATCCAGTCCACGGAAGAGCGCGCCGGGCTGTGGCTCGCCCAGACCCCGCAGATGTTCCGTGCCGGGCTGCTGGCGCAGGCGCTCAAGCGCGCCGTGGGCACGCCGACCGACGAGGCCGCCGCGGTCGAGCAGATGGGGCTGAAGCCGCGGCTGATCGCGGGCAGCCGCGAGAACCTCAAGGTCACCTGGCCGGAGGACGTGGCGATCGCCGAAGGCATACTGGGGAGGCGCGCATGAGGATCGGGCAGGGCATCGACGTGCATCCCTTCGTCGCCGGCCGCAAGCTGGTGATCGGCGGGGTCACGATCCCATACCACATGGGTCTCGCCGGCCACTCCGACGCCGACGTGCTGCTG
>CAZNVH010000079.1:0-22621 GCA_964576525.1 uncultured Enterobacteriaceae bacterium | reverse complement strand
ACCCAGGGCGGCCCGGGGCAGGCGACCAATATCCTGGTCTACAAGGTCTACCACGACGGGGTCAAGGCGGCCGACCTCGGCGGCTCCTCGGCGCAGTCGGTGATCCTGATGTTCATCGTGATTGCGCTGACGGTGGCGCAGTTCCGGTTCGTTGAACGGAAGGTGCAGTACTGATGGTCGAAAACCGTCCCTGGCTGACCTTCCTCTCGCACGCCGTGCTGATCCTCGGCGTGCTGGCGGTCGCGTTTCCGCTCTACATCACTTTCGTCGCCTCGACGCTGACGCTCGAGCAGATCATGCAGGTGCCGATGCAGCTGTGGCCCGGGGACCAGCTGGTGGAGAACTACTCGCAGGTTCTGACGGCGGGTTCCACCAAGGGATCCAAAGCGGCGGCCGCATCGATGCTGATCAACAGCCTAGTGATGGCTTTGGTGATTCCACTGGGCAAAATGGCGATCTCGGTCATCTCGGCGTTCGCCATTGTCTATTTCCGCTTCCCGCTGCGCATGTTTTTCTTCTGGATGATCTTCGTCACCCTGATGCTGCCGGTCGAGGTGCGCATCATCCCGACTTTCAAGGTGGTCGCTGACCTAGGCATGCTGAACACCTACGCCGGCCTCACGATACCGCTGATCGCCTCGGCCACCGCCACCTTCCTGTTCCGCCAGTTTTTCATGACCATCCCGGACGAGCTGGCCGAGGCCGCACGCGTCGACGGCGCAGGCCCGATGCGCTTCTTCTGGGACGTGCTGCTGCCGCTGTCGAAGACCACCATGGCGGCGTTGTTCGTGATCCAGTTCATTTACGGCTGGAACCAGTACCTGTGGCCGCTGCTCATCACCACCGACGAGTCCATGTACACCACGGTGATCGGCATCAAGCGCATGATCGTCGGCAGCGACGCCGCCAACGAATGGAACCTGATCATGGCGACCGCGATCCTGGCGATGCTGCCGCCCGCGCTGGTGGTGATGCTGATGCAAAGATGGTTCGTGAAGGGCCTCGTGGAAACAGAAAAATGAGCGGGAAATAATGGCCGCCGTATCGCTCCGGGACGTGCGTAAGAGCTACACGCCGGAACTGCAGGTGATCCATGGCGTGTCGATGGAGATCAAGGATGGCGAGTTCATCGTCATTCTCGGCCCCTCGGGCTGCGGCAAGTCGACGCTACTGCGCATGGTGGCGGGCCTGGAGACGATCAGCGCGGGCGAGATCGCGATCGGCGACCGCGTGGTCAACAAGCTCGAGCCGAAGGACCGCGACATCGCCATGGTGTTCCAGAACTATGCTCTCTATCCGCACATGAGCGTGTACGACAACATGGCCTATGGATTGCGCATCAGGGGTCTTTCGAAGGAGGAAATTTCCGCAAGAGTCAGGAAAGCGGCAGACATCCTGGAGCTCGCCAAATTCCTGGAGCGCAAGCCGCGCGCGCTTTCCGGCGGCCAGCGCCAGCGCGTGGCGATGGGCCGGGCGATCGTGCGCGAGCCGGCGGTGTTCCTGTTCGACGAGCCGCTGTCGAACCTGGACGCCAAGCTGCGGGTGCAGATGCGCGCCGAGCTGCAGGCGCTGCACCGCCGCCTTGGCACCACCAGCCTGTTCGTCACGCACGACCAGATCGAGGCCATGACGCTGGCGCAGCGCATGATCGTCATGAATGCCGGGCGCGCCGAGCAGATCGGCGCGCCGCTCGAGGTCTACGCCAAGCCCGCCACCACCTTTGTCGCGAGCTTCATCGGCTCGCCGCCGATGAACCTGATCCCGGCGGAGCGCGAGGGCCGCCGGGTGCTGCTCGGCGTCCGCCCCGAGCACCTCGAGCAGTGCGCCGAGGCCGAGGCCATGCTGGTCCCCGAAATCGACCTGATCGAGCCGCTCGGCGCCGACACGCTGGTGTACGGCCACGTCGCCGCGGCCGAGGGCACGCGCATTGCGGCGCGCCTGCATTCTTCGGTCGAGGCGCGCACCGGCAAGCTGCCGCTGCGCTACCGTCCCGAGCACGCGCACTACTTCGATCCGGAGAGCGGCGCGCGCCTTTAGCGATGAGGTACGACGCGGTCGTCGTTGGTGCCGGCCACAATGGCCTCACCTGCGCCTGCTACCTGGCGAAGGCCGGCCTGAAGGTCAAGGTGCTGGAGCGCCGCGCGGTGGTCGGCGGCGCGGCGGTGACCGAGGAGTTCCACCCGGGTTTCCGCAACTCGGTCGCGTCCTACACCGTCAGCCTGCTGCAGGCCAAGGTGATTCGCGAGCTGCGCCTCGCCGAGCATGGGCTGCGGATCGTCGAGCGGCCGCTGTCCAATTTTCTTCCCCTGGAAAACGGCTATCTGAAGGTGGGCGGCGGCGTGGAAGCGACGCAGCGCGAGTTCGCCAAGTTCTCGGCGCGCGACGCCCGCAACCTGCCGGCCTATTGGAAGAAGCTCGAGGCGGTCGCCGACGTCCTGCGCGCGTTCGCGCTCGAAACGCCGCCCAACGTCGGAGGTGGCGCACGGGATTTCTTTCGCTTGTTTTCTTCAGCGATAAAGCTGAAGAAACTCGACATGGCGGCGCGCCGCGATCTGCTGGGCCTGTTTACCCGCAGCGCCGCCGACTGGCTGGAAGACTGGTTCGAGTCCGAGCCGGTGAAAGCCGCATTCGGCTTCGATGCGGTGGTCGGCGCCTACGCCAGCCCCTATCACCCCGGCACGGCGTACGTGCTGCTGCACCACTGCTTCGGCGAGGTCAACGGCAAGCGCGGCCTCTGGGGGCACGCGATCGGCGGCATGGGCGCGATCAGCCAGGCGCTCGCCGCCGAGGCGGCCAGGCTCGGCGTCGAGATCGAGTGCAATGCGCCGGTCGCGAGGATCCTGGACGGAAAAGTGGTGAAGCAGGATGGCGTCGAGGTCGAGGCGCGCGCAATCGTCGCCAACGTGGATCCGAAACTGCTGTTCCTGAAGCTGGTCGATCCGGCGCGCCTGGAGCGCGACTTCCGCGAGCGCATCGAGCGCTACAAGTGCGGCTCGGCCACCTTCCGCATGAACGTCGCGCTGTCCGCGCTGCCGCGCTTTTCCTGCTTGCCGGAAAGCGGCCCGCACCATGCTTCCGGCATCATCATGGCGCCTTCGCTCGGCTACATGGACCGCGCCTACCTGGACGCTCGTGCGCAAGGCATTGCGCGCGAGCCTATTGTCGAGATGGTGATTCCCAGCACGCTCGACGACAGCCTGGCGCCGAAGGGCGCGCACGTCGCGAGCCTGTTCTGCCAGCATTTCTCGCCGGATGCCGACTGGGGCGCGCGCAAGAGCGAGGCGATCGAGCGCATCTTCGACGTCGTCGAATCGCATGCCCCGGGATTCCGCGCGAGCGTCATTGCGCACAGCGCGCTCTCGCCGGCCGACCTGGAGCGCGAATTCGGCCTCACCCGCGGCGACATCTTCCACGGCCAGCTCTCGCTCGACCAGCTCTGGTCGTCGCGGCCGGTGCTCGGGCACGCCGACTACCGCACGCCGCTGCGCGGGCTCTACCTGTGCGGTTCGGGCGCGCACCCCGGCGGCGGCGTGACCGGCGCGCCGGGACACAACTGCGCGCGCGAAGTGCTGCGCGACTTCGGCCGGCGCTTCCCAGGACAGTGAGAGCGGTTCCGCTTCTCGCGGCGGTCCTGGCCTGCAATATCGCCGCGGCGGCGGACCGCCTCGCCGGGCAGGATGCCGACACCAGGGCCGTCACGGTTTCGGGCCTATCCTCCGGCGGCACCATGGCGGTGCAGCTGCACGTCGCGCACTCGAGCCGCGTGAAAGGCGTCGCCGCGCTTGCCGCCGCGCCGTACTACTGCGCGCAAGGCAGCCTCTGGACCGCGACGAACAATTGCATGGCGCCGGGCGCCTGGAACCCGCTACCCGACGCGAGGGTCTTGCAGGCGCACGCCGAGCGCTTCGCGCGCGAGGGCGCGATCGACCCGACCACCAACCTCGCCGCCGCGCGCGTCTGGCTTTTTTCGGGTACGCAAGATCAAACCGTCGCCCCCGCAGTTGTGGATGGGCTCGGCCGCTTCTATGCAACTTTCAACACCAACTACGTTCTCATCAAGGACAAACCTGCAGGCCACGCCATGATCACCGAAAGCGCCGGAGCCGCCTGCGGTGCGACCGAGTCGCCGTTCATCAACGCGTGCAACTACGACGCCGCCGGCGAGCTGCTGCGCTACCTGCTCGGAAGCCTGTCGCCGCCCGCGGCGAAGCCCGATGGCCGCTTGCTCGCTTTTGATCAGAATGACTTTGCAAAAGCAAGTTCGATCAGCATGGCCGACTCCGGCTACGCGTACATGCCTCGCACTTGCGATACGGAGCGCTGCCGCGTCCACGTCGCCTTCCACGGTTGCCGCCAGGGCGCCGAGGCGGTCGGCGAGCGCTTCGTGCGCGAAGCGGGCTACAACCGCTGGGCGGACAGCAATCGCCTGGTGGTGCTCTACCCGCAGGCGATCGCGCGCACCTGGGGGGTCTACAACCCGCGCGGCTGCTGGGACTGGTGGGGTTACACCGGGACCCAGTACGCGACCAAGGCGGGGCCGCAGATTCGGGCGGTGCTCGGCATGGTCGACCGGCTGGGCGAAGCCAGGAAGTAGGCAGGGCTTGACCTTCCCATCATGGGAAGGTGCAATCTGAGGGATGAATATCGGCGAAGCGGCCCGGCGTGCCGGCATCAATGCCAAGCGGGTCAGGCACTACGAAGCCATCGGCGTTCTGCCGAAGGCCGGGCGCAGCCCGGCAAACTACCGCTCGTATTCGGAGAGCGACGTGCATACGCTGGGCTTCATCCGGCAGGCGCGCGCACTCGGCTTTGCGATCGATGACATTCGCACCCTGCTCGGCCTTTGGCGCGACCGCCGCAGGCCGAGCCGCGATGTGAAGAAGCTGGTCGAGCGTCATGCGGCCGAGCTGCGCGAGCGCATCGCCGAGCTGGAAGCGATGCTCGGCGCGCTCGAGCACCTCGCGCGCCACTGCCACGGCGACGAGCGCCCCGATTGCCCGATTCTTAACGGCCTCGCCCAGGCCGCAACCCGAAGGGATTCCGGATGAAGATCGTCCTGCTGATCGCCGCATTCGCCGCTGCGGCCGCGGCCCAGGCGCAGCACCACGCGGGGCAGCAAGGCCGCGACATCAAGGCGCTGAGCGCCGAGGAGATCGAGCAGTACCGCGCGGGCGCCGGCATGGGCTACGCAAAAGCGGCGGAGCTGAATCATTTCCCCGGCCCGATGCATGTGCTCGAGCTCGCGGAACAGCTCGGCCTGAGTGCCGGGCAGCGGGCCGCGGTCCAGCGGCTGATGGACGCGCACAAGGCCGAAGCGAGGGCGATCGGCGCAAGGCGGGTGGACGCCGAACGGGCGATCGACGCGCTATTCCGCAGCGGCAAGGTGGAACCGGGCGCGCTGGGGAAGGCGGTGCAGGAAGCGGCCGCAATCGAGGGCGAATACCGGCTGTCGCACCTGGAGACCCATCGGCGCACGCGGGGGCTACTGAACGAGGAGCAGGTGGCGCGGTACGACCATCTGCGGGGCTACGAAGCAGGACCTCGCCACTGACGGTAGAATGACCCTAATGTTTTCGAGGCATACCCGACACCGCGTTGCGAGGCTCCTGCTCGGGCTGTTCCTCGCCGGTCAGGCCGTGTTGGCCTTCGCGGCGTGCGAAATGAGCGAGCGCTCGGCGGCACGTGCAGTAACGTCCGCGACGTCGGGCGAGGTCGCGTGCCACGAGACCGATCAAGGAATGGACGTGAGCATGTGCGCCATGCACTGCGTCGCCGGCAGCCAGACTCTGGACAAGCCTGCCTTCAACCTCCAGGGGCTTGCCGCGGCACCGCTGCTGATGCTGCATTCCAAGGTTCAGTGGGCCGCGCCTGCGGCGGCCGAGATTCCCTTGCCGGTGGCCGGGCCGCCACCGCGCATCCTGTTCCGCACCCTGCTGATCTGATTCTCCGTTCGTAAGTAGGCGGCGCCGGCGCTCGCCGGTGCCGCGACGCTTTTCGCACGGAGGATGTATGCGGCTTTTCAGGTACTGCGCGGCGGCGCTGATCGCCGCGGCGAGCGCGCCGCTCGGCGCGCAGGTTCTTACGCTCGAGGAGGCGCGCGCCCGCGCGCTCGAGAGCCAGCCGGCACTGCGCGCGCTGGAGCACTCGTATCGCGCGACGCAGAACGCCGCGCTGGCGGACGGGGCGCTGCCCGATCCGCGGCTGAAGCTCGGCGCGCTCAACTTTCCGACGCGCAACTTTCCGAGCGCGCGGGAGGACATGACCCAGGTTGGACTGAGCTGGGAGCAGACGCTCCCCGGCGGAGACAAGCGGCGGCTGCGCTCCGAGCGCACGCATGCCGAGGCGGGTCAATTTCTCGCGGAGTCGCACACCCTGATGCAGGTGATCCTGCGCGACGTCGGCGTGGCCTGGGTGGAGGCGTGGAACGCCGCCGCCGCCGAACGCCAGGTCGCCGAGTTGTCGCGGGAGCACGAGCGTTCGGTCGAGCTTGCGCGCATCGCGCTCGGCGCCGGCCGGGGATCGCAGTCCGACGTGCTGGCGGCGCGCCAGGCGCTCGGCCAGGCCACCGACCGCCGTCTCGAGCTTGCGGCGCAGGCCGAGCGTGCGAGGGCGGCGCTCGCGCGCTGGCTGCCGGACGCTGCGAACCGGCCCCTCCCGGACGGCCTCCCCGTGTTCAATGCGCCGCCACCGCTAGAAACGCTGCGCGCTACCCTGGCGCAGCATCCCCAGCACGCGATGCATGCCCAGGCGCAGGTGGTGGCGGACGCCGACGTCGCGCTCGCGCGCGAAGCGAGGAAATCCGACAGTTCTTTCGAGGTCGGGTACTACGCACGCTCCGGCGACCGCTCCGACATGGTGATGTTCCAGGTCGCGTTCGAGCTGCCGCTGTTCGCGGCACGCAAGCAGGACGCGCAGCTGGTGGCGAAGCTCAAGCTGGCGGAGCGTACCCGCGAGCAGCGCGCCGACCACCTGCAGCAGCTGCAGGCCGAGCTCGCTTCCGCGCATGCGGAATGGCGCATCGCCGAGGAGCGCTTGAAGAACCTGGAGTCGTCGATCCTGCCTGACGCGCGCTCCCGGCTCGACACGCTCACCGCTCAGCACGGCGCCGGTGCCGCGCCGCTCGCCACGGTGTTCGAAGCGCGCCGGGGCCTGATCGACGCGCGGATGCAGCTTCTCGCCGTGACGGCAGCGAGAGCCAGGGCGCGCATCGCGCTGCAGTACTTCGAGGAGTACGGAGGGCACCAACGATGAAATGGCTGATCGGCATCGCGCTCGCCGCGGCGCTCGCCGCGGGCGGCTTCTATTTCGGCCAGCAGCGGGCCCACCGCGACATGGCGCAGGCGCCCGCCGGCGCCGACGGCTCGCGCAAAGTCCTCTATTGGCGCGATCCCATGTATCCGCAGCAAAAGTTCGACAAGCCGGGGAAGTCGCCCTTCATGGACATGCAGCTCGTGCCGGTGTACGCCGACGAGCAGCAGGCGCCGGGCGGCGTGACGGTCAGCACGCAGGTGCAGCAGAACCTGGGACTGCGCAGCGCAACGGCCGAAGTCGTCGAGCTGCAGCAGGAGCTGTCCGCCCTTGGCTACGTCCAGGCCGATGAGCGCCGCATGGCGCGTGCCGAGGTGCGGGTGTCGGGTTGGGTGGAGCGCCTCCACGTGCGAGCGGTGAGCGAGCCGGTTCGCGCCGGCCAGTTGCTCGCCGAGATCTACGCTCCCGAGCTGCTCGCCGCGCAGGAGGAATACCTTCTCGCGCGCCGCATGGCGCAGGCCGACCCGGGCGATGCTTCCGTGGCGCAGGCTGCCCGGAAACGGCTCGAGTCGCTCGGCCTGCGTCCGCGCGACATCGAGAGGATCGAGCGAGACGGCGCCGCAAGCCGGCGCATCCCGATCGTGGCGCCCATCGCAGGGATCGTGACCGAGCTCAGCGTGCGCGAAGGCGCGATGGTGCAGGCGGGGACGGCGGCGTTCACGCTGACCGACCTTTCCTCGGTTTGGATCACGGTGGAAGTTCCGGAAGCGCAGGCGGCCATGCTGAAACCGGGGCAGCGCGCGCAGGTGCGGCTGCCGAACGCGCCCGATCGCCGGCTGGAAGGGCGGCTCGACTACGTCTACCCGGAGCTCAATGCGCAGACGCGGACGCTCAAGGCGCGCATCACGCTGCCCAATCCGGGGCTGGCGCTCAAGCCCGGCATGTTCACCGACGTGCTGATCGTGTCCGCCGCCCGCAAGGCGCTTGCCGTGCCCTCCGAGGCCGTGATCCACACCGGCACGCGCTCGCTCGTCATCGTCATGGAAGGCGAGCGCTTCCGCGCGGCGCCGGTGAAGACCGGGAGCGAGAGCGGCGGCCGCACCGAGATCCTCGGGGGCCTGAAGGAAGGCGAGCGCGTGGTGGCTTCCGGCCAGTTCCTGATCGATTCCGAGGCGAGCCTCAGGAGCACTTTGTCGCGATTGGAAGGCGGCACCCACAAGGGCAGGGGAAAGGTGACGGCGATCGATGCGGCCAAGGGCCGCGTCGAGCTCGACCATGAGCCGATCGCGTCGCTGAACTGGCCGCGCATGACGATGGGCTTCGCGCTCGAGGACAAGGCGGCGCTGCAGGCGGTCAAGCCGGGCGACAGCGTGGAGTTCGAGCTCAAGGGCGAGCCGGACGGCAGCTACAGCATCGCCAGGATCCGGAAGGCGCCATGATCGCCGCACTCATCCGCGCCTCGGTCGCGAATCGCTTCCTGGTCCTGATGGCGGCGGCGCTGGTGGCCGCCTGGGGCATCTACGCCCTGATGCGCACGCCCGTGGATGCGATCCCGGACCTGTCCGACGTGCAGGTGATCATCCGCACGGCTTTTCCCGGCCAGGCGCCGCGCATCGTCGAGGACCAGGTCACCTATCCGCTGACCACTACCATGATGTCGGTGCCCGGGGCGAAGACGGTGCGCGGCTACTCGTTCTTCGGCGACTCTTTCGTCTACATCCTGTTCGAGGACGGCACCGACCCGTACTGGGCGCGCTCGCGCGTGCTGGAGTACCTCAACCAGGTGCAGGCGAGGCTGCCGGCGCAGGCGAAGCCCGCGCTCGGACCCGACGCCACCGGGGTCGGCTGGATCTACCAGTACGCGCTCGTCGACCGCTCCGGGCGCCACGACCTGGGCGAGCTGCGCGCGGTGCAGGACTGGTTCCTCAAGTACGAGCTCAAGGCGCTGCCGAACGTGGCCGAGGTGGCTTCGATCGGCGGCATGGTGCGCCAGTACCAGGTCGTGCTCGATCCCGACCGCCTGCGCGCTTATGGCATTTCCCATACCCGCGTGGTGCAGGCGCTGCAGAACGCCAACCGCGAGGCCGGCGGATCGGTGGTCGAGCTCGCGGAAGCGGAGTACATGGTGCGCGCGAGCGGCTACCTGAAGACGCTGGACGATTTCCGCGCCGTCCCGCTCGCGACCTCGAAGGCCGGAGTGCCGGTGCGGGTCGGCGACGTCGCTCGGGTCCAGATCGGACCGGAGATGCGGCGCGGCATCTCCGAGCTCGACGGCAAGGGCGAAGTCGCCGGCGGCGTGGTGGTGATGCGCGCCGGGAAAAACGCCCTCGAGACGATTTCGGCGGTGAAAGCGAAGCTCGAGTCCCTGAAGGCGAGCCTGCCGCCGGGCGTCGAGATCGTCCAGACCTATGACCGCTCCGGCCTGATCGAGCGCGCCATCGCCCACTTGCGGGAGAAGCTGATCGAGGAGTTCGTGGTCGTCGCCCTGGTGTGCGTGCTGTTCCTGCTGCACCTGCGCTCGGCGCTGGTCGCGATCGTGACGCTGCCCCTCGGCGTGCTCGCCGCTTTCATCGTCATGTACCACCAAGGCGTGAACGCCAACATCATGTCGCTGGGCGGGATCGCGATCGCCGTCGGCGCCATGGTGGACGCGGCGGTGGTGATGGTCGAGAACGCGCACAAGCGGCTGGAAGGCAGGACGCTCGAAGGCGAAGAGCGCTGGGGGGTGATCGCCGAGGCGGCCGCCGAGGTCGGGCCGGCGCTGTTCTTCTCGCTCCTGATCATCACGCTCTCCTTCATCCCGGTGTTCGCGCTGGAAGCGCAGGAAGGGCGCCTGTTCGCGCCGCTCGCCTATACCAAGACCTACGCTATGGCCGCCGCCGCGATCCTGGCGGTGACGCTGATCCCGGTGCTGATGGGGTACCTCATCCGCGGCCGGATACCCGAGGAGCGGCGCAATCCCCTCAACCGCCTGATGATCGCGGCGTACCGGCCGCTGCTCGCCGGCGTGCTGAAGTGGCCGAAGGCGACGCTGCTCGCCGCCGCGGTGGTCCTCGCCGCCACCTGGATTCCGGTGTCGCGCCTCGGGGGCGAGTTCCTGCCGCCGCTCGACGAGGGCGACCTGCTCTACATGCCCTCCGCGCTGCCGGGAATCTCGCCCGCGAAGGCCGCCGAGCTGCTGCAGCAGACCGACCGGCTGATCGCCACCGTGCCGGAAGTGAAGAGCGTCTTCGGCAAGGTCGGCCGCGCGGAAAGCGCCACCGATCCGGCGCCGCTGGAAATGTTCGAGACCACCGTGCAGCTCAAGCCGCGCGCCGAGTGGCGCGTCGGCATGACGCCGGAGAAGCTGATCGAGGAGCTCGACCGCGTGGTGCGCGTGCCCGGGCTCACCAACATCTGGATCCCGCCGATCCGCAATCGCATCGACATGCTCGCGACGGGGATCAAGAGTCCCCTCGGCATCAAGGTGGCGGGCAACGACCTCGCGGAAATCGAGGCCGCGGCGCAGGCGATCGAGCGCGTGGTGAAGGACGTCCCGGGTGTGAGCTCGGCGCTCGCCGAACGCGTCAGCGGCGGGCGCTACATCGACGTCGCGATCGATCGCGCCGCGGCGGCGCGCTACGGGCTGAACATTTCCGACGTGCAGTCGGTGGTGTCGAGCGCGATCGGCGGCGAGACGGTGGGCGAGACGGTCGAGGGCCGCCGGCGCTTTCCCATCAGCGTGCGCTATCCACGCGAATTGCGCGATTCCCTCGACAAGCTGAAGGCGCTGCCGATCGTCACCGACGGCGGCGCCCAGGTCACGCTCGGCGCGGTCGCCGCCCTGCGCATCAGCGACGGGCCGCCGATGCTGCGCTCGGAGAACGGTCGCCTTGCCGGCTGGATCTACGTCGACATTCGCGGCCGCGACCTCGCCTCGGTCGTCGCCGACGCACAACGCGCGGTGCAAGGCGCGGTCAAGCTGCCCCCGGGAGTGTCGGTCCACTGGTCCGGGCAGTTCGAGTACCTGGAGCGGGCGAAGAAACGCCTCGCGGTGGTCGTTCCGTTCACCCTCGCGATCATCTTCCTGCTGCTGTACCTGACGTTCCGGCGCTTCGACGAGGCGGCGCTGATCATGGCGTCTCTGCCGTTCGCGCTGGTCGGCGGCTTCTGGACCGTCTACGTGCTGGGCCATCATTTCTCGGTGGCGAGCGCGGTGGGCTTCATCGCGCTGGCCGGCCTCGCCGCGGAGTTCGGCGTGGTGATGCTCATCTACCTCAAGCACGCGATCGAGCGCCACGGCCCCGAGCGGCTGCTCGAGGCGATCGACGAGGGCGCGGTGCTGCGCGTGCGGCCTAAGGCCATGACCGTGGCGGTGATCGTGGCGGGCCTGATCCCGATCATGTGGTCCGAAGGCACCGGCAGCGAGGTGATGCAGCGTATCGCCGCGCCGATGATCGGCGGCATGCTCACCGCCCCGCTGCTTTCCATGTTCGTCATTCCGGCGGCGTACTTTTTGCTGCGCCGGCGGTCCAATCCCCTGAAAGGAGAATTCCGATGAAAGTTGCTGTGCTTGCATTGCTGATCGCCATCCCGACCCTGGCCGGCGCGCAGTCCGGCATGAAGGGCATGGACATGAAAGGCATGGACATGAAGGACATGCCGATGAAGGGCGGCGCCGCCTCGCACAAGGGCACCGGCGTCGTGACCAATATCGACCGCGCCGGTGGCAAAGTGACGCTCAAGCATGATCCGATCAAGAGCCTGAACTGGCCGACCATGACCATGGCGTTCGCCGTCAAGGACAAGGCAATGCTCGACAAGCTCGCCAAGGACAAGAAGGTGGAGTTCGAATTCGTGCAGCAGGGCCAACAGTTCGTGATCACTTCGATCAAGTGACGCGCAATTGATGAATCGCCGCGCGTTTATTGGAGCGGGTCTCGCTGGCGGCGCGGCGATCGCGCTGGCGCCGGGATGCGTCCTTCTCCCGCCCGCGCAAAGGACGCTGCGCGCCGCGCCGGCGCGCCAATCGCTCGCCGGCGCTGCGCATCCCGCGACCGAAGTCTGGGCCTACAACGGCACGGTGCCGGGACCGGTACTGCGCTTCAGGCAGGGCGAGCGGCTGCGCATCGAGGTCCAGAACGCGCTCGGCGCGGAGACCACCGTGCATTGGCACGGCATCCGGCTGCCGAACGCGATGGACGGCGTGCCGCACCTGACGCAGCCGCCGATCGCGGCGAATGGCGGCCGTTTCGTCTACGAGTTCGATCTGCCGGATGCGGGCACCTACTGGTACCACCCGCACCTCGGCAACCCCGAGCAAATCAGCCGCGGGCTCTACGGTGCGCTGATCGTCGCAGAGCGCGAGCCGCCGCAGGTCGATCGGGACGTCGTCTGGGTGCTGTCGGACTGGGAGCTCGACCGCGAGGCGCGCATCGACGGGGGGTTCGCGAACCCCATGGCGGCCAGCCACGACGGGCGTGTCGGCAACACCGTCACGGTCAACGGCATGGTGCGCGATACCTTCGCGGTGCGCTCGGGCGAGCGCATCCGCCTGCGCCTCATCAACGCGGCATCGGCGCGGATCTACGGCCTGGTTTTCGAAGGGCACAATCCGACCGTCATTGCGCTCGACGGTCATCCCGTCGCGCCGCATTCCGCCGCGCGCGTACTGCTCGGGCCGGGCATGCGTGCCGACCTGATGCTCGACTGCACGGAAGCGCCGGGAAGCCGGCACCTTGTCGCGGATCGCTTCTACCCGCGCAATGCCTATGAGCTTCTGAAGATCGCCTACTCGGCGGAGAGCCCGCTGCGCGCCGTCTTTGCGCCGGTTGCAGCCCTGCCGGCAAATCCGGTCGCGCGACCCGATCCCACGGCGGCCGAGCGGCACCGGGTGGTATTCGCCGGCGGCGCGATGGGCGCCATGCCGAGCCAGGCGCGGCACAAAGGCATGTTCTGGACCGTGAATGGCGAGCCGATGGCGGACGATCACGACCATCATCACCACGCGCCGCTTCTTACCCTGTCCCACCGCAGGTCCCACGTGCTGGAGCTCGTCAACGAAACGGCCTGGTACCACCCCATCCACCTCCACGGCCACACCTTTCGCATCCTGTCCCGCGACGGCAAGCCGCTCGCGCGTGAGCAGTGGAGCGACACGGTCCTTCTCGAGCCGAGGAGTCGCGCCGACATCGCGTTCGTCGCCGACAACCCGGGTGGTTGGATGTTTCATTGCCACGTGCTCGAGCACCAGGCAAGCGGGATGACGGCGGTGGTGCGGGTCGCGTGATCGACTTCACGCTTCAGCGGTACGCGTTGCTGGCGCTCGCCTCGGCGGCGCTCTTTGGCGCCGCGGCGCCGGCGCTCAAACCGATCGCCGGCACGCTCAATCCCGTGCTGCTCGCGGGACTGCTCTATCTGGGATCGTTTCTCGGCCTCGCCGCGGCGCGCGCGGTTCGCCGCACTGCGCGTGGCGAAGCCGCCTTGAGCCGCAGCGACCTGCCCGCGCTCGCCGGCGCAATCGTCGCCGGCGGCCTGGTCGCGCCCGTGCTGCTGGTGTGGGGCCTGAGCGGCCTCGCGGCCTCGGCAGCCTCGCTCCTGCTGGCGGCCGAAGGCGTGCTGACCATGCTGCTCGCGGCGATCCTTTTTCGCGAAGCAGTGGCGAGGCGCATCTGGATCGCCGCGGGTTTCACGCTGTGCGCTGGCGCCTTGCTGGCGTGGGCTCCGGGCGTCGCGGTCCCCGTGTCGCTGCCCGCCCTCGCCGTGCTCGGCGCCTGCCTGCTGTGGGCGCTCGACAACAACCTGACCAGCCGCATCTCCCTGGCCGACCCGTATGCGATTGCCATGTGGAAAGGGCTGGTTGCCGGCGGTGTGAATACGGCTATCGGCCTGGTGCTCGCGCCGGCGATTCCCGACGGCACCTGGCTGGCTGCGCTCGGGGTCGGGGCCATCGGCTACGGCGCGAGCCTGGTTCTGTACGTCCTCGCGCTGCGCCACCTCGGCGCCGCGCGAACTGCGGCGCATTTCGGTACCGCGCCTTTCTTCGGTGCCGCGCTGGCCATCGGGTTCCAGGGGGAGCCGGTGACCCCGCTGTTCGCTGCGGCTGTCGCACTGACTGCCGTGGGTACCTGGCTTGCCGTGACCGAGCGCCACGGGCACGAGCACCAACACGAAACGATGGAGCACGAGCATCGCCACCTGCACGACAGCCATCACCAGCACGCGCATCGCGGCGACGAAGGTCCGGAGCCTCATTCGCACCCTCATCGCCACCAGCCGCTGCGCCACCGCCATGCGCATTTTCCCGATCTGCACCACGACCATCGTCATTGAGGTGGCGCTCGCGCTGGCGGGCTGCGGCGACGACCCGCGGCCCGATCCGGCGCAGCTCGCGCTCGGCCAGACGATCTATGCGCAGCATTGCGCCGCTTGCCACGGCACAAAACTCGAAGGCCAGCCCGACTGGCGCAGGAAGCTGCCGAACGGCCGCATGCCGGCGCCGCCGCACGACGACAGCGGCCACACCTGGCACCATCCCGACGCGGTGCTGTTCGCCATCACCCGGCAGGGACTTGTGCCGCCCTACGCACCGCCGGGCTATCAAAGCGACATGCCGGCCTTCGCCGGCCAGCTGTCGGACGCGGAGATCCGCGCGGTGCTCGCCTACATTTCATCCCAGTGGTCGGCGGAAGTGGCGAAGCTGCGCGCGGAAATGCTGCACAACGCGAGGCAACGATGATCCTGCGAATCGCCCTTCTGTTTCTCCTTGTCGCGCTCCCGGCGCGAGCGCAGAACGTGACGCTGATGCACGTGCACGGCCTCGCCTACAGCTCCGACGGCCGGCAGCTGATGGTCCCGAGCCACCACGGCCTTGCCCTCTACCAGGACGGCAAATGGTCCAAGGCTCCGGGGCCGGAGCACGACTACATGGGGTTCGCCGCAACCCGGGACCGGATCTACAGCAGTGGCCATCCCGCGCCGCGCTCCGGCCTGGTCAATCCCTTCGGCCTGATTCGCAGCCGCGACGGCGGCAAGACCTGGGACAAGCTCAGCCTGGAAGGCGAGACCGATTTCCACCTGCTCGCGACCGGCTGGAATACCAACGCGATCTACGTCTGGAACCCCGCGCCGAGCTCGCGCATGAAGGCGCCGGGGCTGCACTACACGCTGAACGACGGCTTCGCGTGGAAGCGCGCGGGCGCGGCGGGGCTCAGCGGCGAGCCGCGCGCCTTGGCCGTCCATCCCGACGACGCCGCGACGGTGGCGGTGGCAACCTCGGAGGGCTTGTACCTGTCGCGCGATTCGGGCGAGCGTTTTGCAAGGGTTGCCTCGGGGGAGGGACTGTCGGCGCTCTTCGATCTCGAAGCCAAGTTCCTCTGGTATGGGGCGTTTGATGGGCAGGCGAGATTGCTGCGCACGCCGCTCGCCGGCGGACTTCCGGCGCAGGTGCGTTTGCCGCCGCTGAAAGACGACGCGATTGCCTATATCGCGCAGAACCCCGCCCGCCGGCTCGAGTATGCGATCGTGACCTTCGAGCGCAGCGTGTACGTTTCCAGGGACGCCGGGCAGAGCTGGTCGCAGATCGCCGATCGCGGCAAGGGCAAGTGAGCGCGGCTCTCTGGTACCGTGACCGCGCGGCATGGCGGCTGATCGGACGCGCCTACCTGCCGTGGTTTGCGGCGCTCAACCTCGCTTGGGAAGCCGCCCATGTGCGGCTCTACGCGCTCTGGCAGGAGGCGGAGCTCGCGTACATCGCTTTCTCGGTGATGCACTGCGCGTTGGGCGACGTGCTCATCGGCTCCATCGCGCTACTGCTGGCTTTGATCGCCGGCCGCGAAGGCCCCCTCGCAAGATGGCGATGGCGCCGAACCGGCCTTCTAACGCTGGTGTTCGGCGTCGGCTACACCGTCTTCAGCGAGTGGATGAACATCACGATCCTGCGCAGCTGGACCTACGGCGAATCGATGCCGCGGCTGCAGCTTGGCAGCCTGGAGATCGGGGTCTCGCCCCTGCTGCAATGGCTTGTCGTGCCGCCCGCGGCTCTGTGGCTCGCCAGGTACGCCGTCGGCGGGCAACCTCGCTGAATTACGGCTAGGCGCCGAGCTCGGCGCGCGCCTGGCGGATGACGATGCGGCCCGAGGACAGGCCGAGGACAGCGAGGATCGCGGCGACGCCTACGTCGGGCCACACCGTCCCCGTGCCGAACACCCCAACAGCCGCGACCAGCACCAGGACATTGGCGACTACGTCATTGCGTGTGCACAGCCAGACGGAGCGCATGTTGGCGTCGCCTTCGCGGAAGCGGTAGAGAGCCACGGCGACGCTTGCATTGACGGCGAGCGCGAGCAGGCCCACAACGCCCATCGTGAGCGGCTCGGGCGCGACGCCGAGCCACGCCCGCCAGGCTGCGTAGGCAAGCACTGCGATGCCATACACCGACATCGCCGTGCCCTTCAGCAGAGCGACCCTGGAAGTCCAGACCCCGCCAATCGCGAGCGCGCCGAGGCTGAGTGCGTAGTTCGCCGAATCGCCGAGGAAGTCGGCGGCGTCGGCCGCGAGGGCGGTCGACCCCGAGAAAATGCTCGCCGCCAGCTCGATGCCGAACATCGCCGCGTTGGCGACGAGGGCAATCCACAGCACCCGGCGGTACGATAGGTCGTTGCGCGGCGGGGGCGGGACCTGGCAGCAGGCGTTGCTCATGCCGGCATTCGAAACCTTGTAGCGGCTACAGGGTCAAGAACCGAGAACGTCGTCATGTGCGTCTAGGTCCTAGGATTCGACCGGCAGGCCCGCGGCGCGCCACTCCGGGAAGCCGTCCTCGAGGCGCCGCGCCTGCCAGCCGCGCTTGCGCAGCTTCGCGACCGCTTCGAACGACATGAGGCAGTAGGGGCCGCGGCAGTACGCCACGACCTCCTTGCGCCTGGGCAGCTTCGACAGGTAGGACTCGAGCTTGTCGAGCGGCACGTTGATCGCCCCAGGAACGTGCCCCGCTGCATATTCCTCCGCCGGCCGCACATCGAGCACCGTGACCAGGCCTTTCTTGGCGCGGTCGAGGAGCTCCACCGCGCGAACCGGCTCCAGCTCGTCCCGGTGCGCGAGCCAGACGCGCAGGATCTGCTCCACGTCGGCCGCGCGATGCTCCGCGACGGCCCGCAGGGCGGCGACCAGTGCGGTGACATCGTCGCCGGCGAGGCTGTAGTACACGTATAGCCCCTCTTTGCGCGCGCCGACCAGGCCAGCCTGCCTGAGCGCCTGCAGGTGCTTGGAGGTGTTGGCGACGGAAAGCCCGGTCATCCTGGCGAGCGCATCGACGCTGCGCTCGCCTTGCGCCACGAACTCCAGGATTTGCAGGCGCCCGGCGCTGCCGAGGGCCGCCGCGACACGCCCGATGGCCTCGTAGAGCCGGGTCTTGCCGGTGTCGCTTGACTTGGTCATCACGGCTATTCTACTATTCAACCAATCAGTTGAATACAGCGAACCCCATGGATACGGGATTCATTCTGCAGCACGAGGCGCTCCTGCGCATCGGCGCGTTCGCGCTGGTGCTGGGCGCGATGCTCGCCTGGGAGACGCTGGCGCCGCGCCGGGAGCCGCGCGAGCCGAAGGCTCGCCGCTGGCGCAGCAACCTCGGCGTTGCCGTGTTCAACGCGCTGCTAGTGCGAGTGCTGCTGCCGGTAGGCGCGATCGGCGTGGCGGAGCTCGCCGCTGTGCGCGGCTGGGGGCTGCTGAACCAGGCCGCGCTCGACGGATGGCCGGCGATCGTAGTCGCTCTCGTCGCGCTGGATCTGGTGCTCTACCTGCAGCATGTCGTGCTCCATGCAGTGCCGCTGCTGGCGCGACTGCATGCGGCGCACCATGCCGACCCGGAGTTCGATGCCAGCACCGGGATCCGCTTCCATCCGCTCGAAATTCTGCTCTCGACTGCGATCAAGTTCGCCGCCATCGTGGCGCTCGGGGCGCCGGCGCTCGCCGTGCTGCTGTTCGAGCTGCTCCTGAGCTCCAGCTCGCTCTTCAATCACGGCAACGTCGCGCTGCCCACCGCGGTCGACCGCGCGTTGCGCCACGCGCTGGTGACCCCGGACATGCATCGCATCCACCACTCGGTGATCCAGACCGAGCGCGACAGTAACTACGGTTTCTGCCTCGCGGTCTGGGACCGGCTGTTTGGCACCTACACCGTGGCCCCGGCGGGCGGGCAGACCGGCATGCGCATCGGGCTCGACGCCCACCGCGACGCCCGCGTCTCGACGAGCTTCTCCGGCATCCTAGCGATTCCGTTCCGGGCCTCGTGATCGCGTTGCGGTAGGGGAGGACGCGCTACGCGCCAGGGGCCGGTAGTAAACTAGGGTCATGACCATCTACCTGGAAACTGCGGCGCGTCCCGTGCGGGAAGCGCCGATGACCGAGGCCGAGCGCAAGGCGCGGGTCGAGCTCGCCGCCGCCTACCGCATCTTCGACACGCTCGGCTGGGACCAGCTGATCTTCAACCACATCACGCTGCGCGTGGAAGGGCCCGAGCCGCGCTTTCTCATCAATCCCTTCGGCCTGCACTACAGCGAGATCACGGCCTCGAGCCTGCTGCTGATCGACCTCGAAGGAAACACGCTGCGCGAGACCAAGTGGCCCGTGAACCGCGCCGGCTTCGTGATTCATTCCGCGCTGCACCAGTCGCAGCCCGAGGCGCATTGCATCATGCACACCCACACGACGACCGGCATGGCGGTGGCCTGCCTGAAGGACGGCCTGTCGCCGCACAATTTCTACGGCGCGATGTTGCAGGGCCAGGTCGCCTATCACGACTGCGAGGGCATCACGGTCGAGCCCGGCGAGAAGGAGCGGCTGGTGCGCGACATCGGGGACAAGCGCGCGGTGATCCTGCGCAACCACGGCCTGCTCGCCTGGGGCCCGAGCGTGGCGCAGGCGTTCCTCACGCTCTGGACCCTGCAGCGCGCCTGCGACGTACAGATCGCGGCGAGCGCGGCCGGGGTGCTGTACCCGGTGACGCCGCAGGCGATCGCGCAATCGGTCCGCGAGTCGGGGCAGGGCGAGAAGCGCACCTGCGAAGACGTATTCGCCGCCCTGAAGCGGAAACTCGACGCCATCGACCCGAGCTACAGGAACTGACATGAAAAAGCTTGCTGCCGCAATCGCGCTGGGCCTCCTGTGCGGCACCGCGCAGGCGCAATACCCGAACAAGCCGATCCGGCTGATCGTGCCGTTTCCCCCGGGCGGCGCGGCCGAAGTCGGCGCGCGCATTTTCGCGCAGCCGCTCAGCCAGGCGCTCGGCCAGCCGGTGGTGATCGAGACCAAGCCGGGGGCCGACGGCGCCATCGCCGCCGACGCGACGATGAAGTCGGCGCCGGACGGCTATACGCTGTTTTACGCCACCAACACGGCGTTCTCGTGGGTGCCGGCGGTGCGCAAGGATCCGCCCTACGACCCGGTGAACGACTTCACCCCGGTGTCGATGATCGGGCAGTTCGGTTTCTTCGTCTTCAGCCACCCGAGCGTGCCGGCGACCAACATGAAGGAGCTGCTCGCTTATATCCGCGCCAACCCGGGCAAGCTCAACTACGGCAGCGGCAACAGCACCGCGATGGTTTCCACGGCGCAGCTCGTGCAGCGCGAAAAGCTCGATCTCGTGCACGTGCCCTACAAGGGCGACGGGCCGCTGTTCGTGGACCTTCTCGGCGGCCGCGTGCACTTCGCCATGGCCACCCCGGGCGCCGCGGCCCCGCAGGTGCGGGAAGGCAGGCTGCGCGCCCTCGCCACGCTGCTGCCCAGCCGCAGCTCGCTGCTGCCGGACGCGCCGACCATGGCGGAATCCGGGCTGGCCGGCCTGTCGATCACACCCTGGGGCGGCATTTTCGGGCCGAAGGGCATGCCGCGCGACATCGCCGACCGCCTGTCGCGCGAGTTGATCGCGCTGCTCAAGCGCCCCGAAGTGCGCGAGGCCTTCGGCAAGCTCGCTTTCGAGCCGCGCGGCTCGACCCCCGAGGAGCTGACCGCGTTCACCCGCGAGCAGCTCGCCGTCTGGCGCCGCGTGACCGCCGAGGTCGGCATCAAGCCCGAGTAGCGCCGTCAGTTGACGTTAACGTAAACGTCACCTAGGCTGGCGCTCCTATGACCGACCTGGCCGACGCCGCCAAGCTCGTCTACAAGGCGAAGCACAAGATCCGCTTCGTCACCGCGGCGAGCCTGTTCGACGGCCACGACGCGTCGATCAACATCATGCGGCGCATCCTGCAGGCCTCGGGCGCCGAGGTGATCCACCTCGGGCACAACCGCTCGGTCGACGAGGTGGTGAGCGCGGCGCTGCAGGAGGACGTGCAGGGCGTCGCGGTGTCGTCCTACCAGGGCGGGCACCTCGAGTACTTCAGGTACATGGTCGACCTGCTGAAGGGCCAGGGCGGCGGCCACATCAAGCTGTTCGGCGGCGGCGGCGGCGTGATCGTCGCGTCCGAGATCAAGGAGCTGCAGGACTACGGCGTGGCGCGCATCTACTCGCCCGAGGACGGCCAGCGCATGGGCCTGCAGGGCATGATCAACGACATGCTGGCGCGCTGCGATTTCGATCCGGCGCGCAAGGACCCGAAGACGCTCGCGCAGACCATCACTGCATTGGAGCTCGGGGTTTTTCAGGACAGAAACTCTCTTCTGGAAAGAGCAAAGGCAAACCCCGCCCCGGTGCTTGGTATTACCGGTACCGGCGGCGCGGGCAAGAGCTCGCTTACCGACGAGCTGGTGCGCCGCTGGCTTCTGGATCAGGGAGACGCCATCAAGATCGCCGTCCTCTCGGTCGACCCGACGCGGCGCAAGACCGGCGGCGCGCTGCTGGGCGACCGCATCCGCATGAACGCGATCCACGGGCCGGGCATCTTCATGCGCTCGCTCGCGACGCGCGGCTCGGGCGGCGAGGTGTCGGCGGCGCTTGGCGACGCGATCGCGGCCTGCCGTGCCGCGGGCTACGGCCTGGTGATGGTCGAGACCGCGGGCATCGGGCAGGGCGACGCCGCGATCGTGCCGCACGCCGACGCTTCGCTTTACGTCATGACGCCCGAGTTCGGCGCCGCCAGCCAGCTCGAGAAGATCGACATGCTGGACTTCGCCGACTTCGTCGCCATCAACAAGTTCGACCGCCGCGGTGCCGAGGACGCGCTGCGCGACGTGCGCAAGCAGGTGCAGCGCAACCGCAACGAGTTCAAGGCGCCGCCCGAAACGATGCCGGTATTCGGCACCATCGCCGCGCGCTTCAACGACGATGGCGTGACCGCGCTCTACCATGCTGTTGCAGAAAAATTGAAGTTGAAGAAAAAGCCGGGAGCGCTGCCCCGGCCGGCGGGCCGCGTTTCGTCGGGCATCCACTCGATCGTGCCGCCGCAGCGCACGCGCTACCTCGCCGAGATCGCCGAAACCGTGCGCGGCTACCACCGGCATGTCGAGGAGCAATCGCGCCTCGCCCGGGAGCGGCAGCAGCTCGAAGCGACGCAGGCCATGCTGGGTCGGGGTTTGCCAGAAGTTGATTCACTTCTGAAGGCGAGATCGCTGGACCCCGAGGCAAGGCAACTGCTCGAAAGCTGGCCCGAGACCGCCAAGGCCTACTCGGGCGACGAGCGGGTAGTGCAGGTGCGCGGAAAGGAGCTGCGCACGCGGCTGACCCACACCTCGCTCTCCGGCACCCACGTGCCCAAGGTGGCGCTGCCGAAGTACCAGGACCACGGCGAGCTGCTGCGCTGGCGCATGCGCGAGAACCTGCCGGGCGAATTCCCGTTCACCGCCGGGGTGTTCCACTTCAAGCGCGAGAACGAGGACCCGACGCGCATGTTCGCCGGCGAGGGCGATCCGTTCCGCACCAACCGGCGCTTCCACCTGCTGTCGCGCGACATGCCGGCGAAGCGCCTGTCGACCGCGTTCGACTCGGTGACGCTGTACGGCTTCGATCCGGACGAGCGCCCCGACATCTACGGCAAGGTCGGCAACAGCGGCGTGTCGATCGCCACGCTCGACGACATGAAGGCGCTCTACGCCGGCTTCGACCTGTGCGACCCCGCGACCTCGGTGTCGATGACCATCAACGGCCCGGCGCCGACCATCCTGGCGATGTTCTTCAACGCCGCGATCGATCAGCAGGTGGAAAAGCTGGGTCGAACACCCACTGAAAAGGAGCTTTCAGAGATAAAAGCAAGGACGCTCGCGGCGGTCCGCGGCACCGTGCAGGCCGACATCCTCAAGGAGGACCAGGGGCAGAACACCTGCATCTTCTCCACCGAGTTCTCGCTCAAGGTGATGGGCGACATCCAGCAGTACTTCATCGAGAACCAGGTGAAGAACTTCTACTCGGTGTCGATCTCGGGCTACCACATCGCCGAAGCCGGCGCCAACCCGATCTCGCAGC
>CAZNVH010000078.1:0-10348 GCA_964576525.1 uncultured Enterobacteriaceae bacterium | reverse complement strand
GGCTCGTTGATGATGCGCTTCACGTCCAGGCCCGCGATGCGGCCGGCGTCCTTGGTGGCCTGGCGCTGCGAGTCGTTGAAATACGCCGGCACCGTGATCACGGCCTCGGTGACTTCCTCGCCGAGGTAGTCTTCCGCGGTCTTCTTCATCTTGCGCAGGACCTCGGCGGAAACCTGCTGCGGCGCGAGCTTCTTGCCGCGCACTTCCACCCAGGCATCGCCGTTGTCGGCCCTGGCGATGCCGTAGGGCATCAGGTTGATGTCCTTCTGCACTTCCTTCTCGTCGAACTTGCGGCCGATCAGCCGCTTCACCGCGTAGACGGTGTTCTTGGCGTTGGTGACCGCCTGGCGCTTGGCCGCTGCGCCGACCAGGACTTCGCCGTCCTCGGTGTAGGCGACGACCGAAGGCGTGGTGCGCGCGCCTTCGGAGTTCTCGATCACCTTGGGCTTGCCGCCCTCCATGATCGCGACGCAGGAGTTGGTGGTGCCGAGGTCGATGCCGATGATCTTTGCCATGGGGAGTCTCGCTTAGTCCAAGTCTTTGTCTGATATGGGGTCTGAACTGCTTTTTGCAACCGTGACCAGCGCCGGACGCAGCACCCGGTCGTGCAGGCTGTAGCCCTTCTGCATGACCGCCACCACCGTGTTCGGGTCGCGCATTTCACCGGGTGGGGCTTCCACGGCGGCCATCGCCTGATGGCGGTGGGGGTCGAAGCGCTCGCCCGGCTTCGGGTCGATCTCGCGGATGCTCGCTTTCTCGAGCGCGGCCTGCAGCTGCTTCAGGGTCAGGTCGATCCCGCTGGTGTCGCCGCTTTCCAGCGCCGCCTGCAGGCTGTCCATCACCGGCAGCAGGGTCTCGGCGAACCGCTCCAGGGCGTACTTGCGCGCCGCGGCGGCCTCGGACTGGGCGCGCTTGCGGGCGTTCTCGGCGTCCGCCAGGGCGCGCATCAGGCTGTCGCGCTGCTGCTCGATCTTGGCCTGGGCGTCCGCCAGCAGCTCCTCGAGGGGCTTGTCGCCGGGTTGAGCGCTCTCTTCCTGCATCCGGACGATCATGGGGGTGGGGCGGGGCGCTTTCAAGGGTGAAAGGGATTGTCATGGCGGGCCACCCCCCGGGGGTTTCCCCGCGGAGCCTCAGGAAGCCCCTGAGTGTGCCCGGCCCCGCGCGTCCCTATGCTGGGCACGATGCTGGCGCTCCTGCGGTACTCGCAGTTGCTCGCGCTCGCGGTGCTCATCGCCGTGGTGGTGGCGCTGTCGCTGCTGTACCGCAACCTGCTGTACGACTCGATGGTCACGAGCGAGACCCACGCCAGCGTCGCCCTGACCAAGACCTTCGCCAACGCCATCTGGCCGTCGCATGCGGCCTTCGTGCGCCAGGCGGCCTCGCTGCCGCGCGCCACCCTCGCCGGCCGCGCCGAGGTCGCCGCGCTCGACCGCGACCTGCGGCGGCTCTCCGGCGGGCTCAATGTGGTGAAGGTCAAGATCTACGACCTGAACGGCCTGACCGTGTACTCGACCGACCCGCGCCAGATCGGCGAGGACTACTCGGCGCAGGCCGGGTTCCGGCGCGCGCGCGACGGCTACCCGGACAGCAGCGTTTCCTACCGCGGGCGCTTCGACAGCTGGGAGGGCGCGATCACCGAGCGCCACGTCCTCGAGACCTACGTGCCGGTGCACGTCTACGACGCCGCTCCGGTCGAGGCGGTGATCGAGGTCTACACCGACGTCACCGAGGTCGTCGCCGCCATGCAGCAGGGCCAATGGAAGATCCTCGGGCCGGTGCTGGGGGCGATGGTGCTGGTGTACCTGGTGATGCAGCTGATCCTGGCGCGCTACCGCCGGCTGCTGCGCGAGCAGGAGCGCAGCCGCGTCGCGCAGCAGGAGCGCATCCACCATCAGGCCTACCACGACGCGCTGACCGGGCTGCCCAACCGGGCGAGCTTCACCGAGCACCTGGAGGCGGCGATGCGTCGCGCCAAGCGCGCCGGCTGGCCGCTGGGGCTGCTGTTCATCGACCTGGACCTCTTCAAGCGCGTCAACGACAGCCTCGGCCACGACGCCGGCGACCGCCTGCTGCGCGTCGCCGCCGAGCGCATCCGGCGCGCGGTGCGCGAAGCCGACCTGCTGTTCCGCATGGGGGGCGACGAGTTCACCGTGCTGCTCGAAGACGTGCGCGGGCCGGAGGAGGCCGCGGCGGTGGCCGGCCGAGTGCTCGAGGCCATGGCCGAGCCGCTCGAGCTGCAGCACCAGGAACTCTCGGTCTCGGCGAGCATCGGCATCGCGCTGTATCCGCGCGACGACGTCGTCGGCGAGCGCTTGCTGAAGAGCGCCGACGCCGCCATGTACCGCGCCAAGGAGCTCGGGCGCAACCGCTATGCCTTCTTCGCGCGCGAGATGAACGAGCCGGTCTATCCCTTGCCGCGCGCCAGCTCGGCCAAGGCCTCGATCCATTCCGGCGACTCGTTGAGGCAGCTCACGAGGTAGAAGCGCCGCCCGCCGGCCGCGAGGAAGGCGTGCCGCGCCGCGATGCCGATCTCCTCGAGCGTCTCCAGGCAGTCGGAGACGAAGCCCGGGCACACCACGTCGACGCGCTCGAGCCCGGCGCGCGCCAGCTGCCGCAGCGTGGGCTCGGTGTAGGGCTCGAGCCAGTCCGCGTAGCCAAAGCGCGACTGGAAAGTGACCTGGGTTTCGCTTTCCTTAAGCCCCAGTTCCCCGGCCAAGAGGCGGGCAGTCGCGCGGCACTGTGTTTCGTAGAGAAAAGCCTGCTGCTGCGGCAGGCCGTGAAAGCTCATCACCAGCATCTCGCCGCGGCCGTGCTCCTGCCAGTGGCGCCGCAGGTTCGCCGCCAGCGCGCGGATATACGCCGGGTGGTCGTGGAAGTCCTCGAGCATCGGCGTGCCCGGCGGCAGCCGGTCGGCAACACTCGCCGTGGTGCTCTCGGCGTACTGCGGGTAGAGCGGAATGACGAGCGGCTCGGCGAGTTCTTCCAGGGATGTTTCTATGGAAGGTTCGCCGTAGCGCATCGCGTACTTCACCTGGATGCCGAGCTTTTCCTGGAGCAGCGCGGCTTGCCGCACCGTGTGCACCGCCAGCGGCGAGCCTTCCGGCGTCCAGATCTGGGCGTATTTCTCGGCGGAACGCTTGGGCCTCGTTCTCAAAACAACAAGATTTAATATTGGGAGCCACAGCCAGCGCGGCAGCTTCACCACCCGCGGATCGGCCAGGAACTCGGCGAGAAAGGCGCGCACCGCCTGCGGCGTCGGCGCCGCAGGCGTGCCGAGGTTGACGAGGAGGATGCTCTTCAGTGCTGCGACAGCGCGCTGGAGAGGAGCTTGGCGGTGACGTCGACGATCGGGATCACCCGGTCGTAGGCCATGCGCGTCGGCCCGATGACGCCGACCGTGCCCACCACCTCGCCATCCACGCTGTAGGGGGAGGTGACCACGCTGACGTCGTCGGGCGCCGCCACGCCCGATTCGCCGCCGATGAAGATCTGCACCCCCTGGCCGCGCAGCGACAGGTCGAGGATCTGGACCAGCGAGGTCTTGCGCTCGAACAGCTCGAGCAGCTGCTTCAGGCGCGTCACGTCCTGCGACAGGTCCTGCACCGACAGCAGGTTGCGTTCGCCCGAGATCACGTAATCGCCCGCGCCTTCGGACAGCGCTCGGGTGCCGGCGTCGAGCGCGGTGGTCATCAGCGCGATCACGTCGTGGCGCAGCTCGCTCAGCTCGCCGTGCAGGCGCCCGCGCACGTCCTCGAAGCTCTGGCCCGAGTAGTTCTGGTTGAGGTAGTTGGCCGCCTCCAGCAGGTCGGAGGCGGAGAAGTCGCGCTCGGTGAGCAGCACGCGGTTCTGCACGTCGCCTTCGGTCGTGACCACGATCAGCAGGATGCGCTTCTCCGAGAGCCGCAGGAACTCGATCTGGCGGAAGGTGACGGTGCGGCGCCGCGGCGTCATCACCACGCCGGCGAACTGCGTGAGCTGCGACAGCAGCTGCGAGGCCGCCTGGATGACGCGCTGCGGGTTGTCCGGATGCAGCTCGCCCTCGATGCGCTGCAGGGCGTTCGACTCGAGCGGCTTCACCACCAGCAGCGTGTCGACGAACACGCGGTAGCCGAGCGGCGTCGGCACGCGGCCGGCCGAAGTATGCGGGCTGGCGATGAAGCCGAGCTCCTCGAGATCGGCCATCACGTTGCGGATCGTGGCGGGCGAAAGATCGAGCCCGGAGTGCTTCGACAGGGTGCGCGAACCGATCGGCTGACCCTCGGTAATGTAGTGCTCGATCAAGGTCTTGAGCAGGATCTGGGCGCGCTTGTCGAGCATGGAATTCATTGTACACTCGACCGGCATGCCTCCCGCCAGCACCGCGCCGAAGTTCGGCCGCATCGCCCTGATCGGGAAGCTGCGCAACCCGGCGATCGAGTCGGCGATGCGCGAGATGCGCGCCTACCTGCTCGAGCGCGGCTGCGAAGTGCTGCCCGAGGGCGAGAAGCGCGCCGATCTCGCGATCGTCATCGGCGGCGACGGCACCATGCTCGCCGCGGCGCGCGACCTGGTGCACCACCGCGTGCCGCTGGTCGGCATCAACCAGGGCCGCGTCGGCTTCATGACCGACATCGGCCACGACGACATGCGCTCGGCCATCGGCGCGATCCTCGACGGCAAGTACGCGGTGGAGGAGCGCGCGCTGCTCGACGCCGAGATCATCCGCGGCAGCCAGACCGTGCTACGCACGATCGCGCTCAACGAGGCGGTGATCGGCAAGGGCTCGCAGGGCCGGCTGATCGAGTTCGAGCTGTCGCTCGACGGCGAGTTCGTCTACGCGCTGCGCGCCGACGGCATCATCGTCGCCACGCCCACCGGCTCGACCGCTTACGCGCTTTCGGCGCAAGGCCCGATCCTGCACCCCGCGGTCCCGGCGCTGACCCTGGTGCCGCTCAATCCGCACACGCTGTCGGCGCGGCCGGTGAGCGTCAGCGACCGCAGCGTGATCGAGATCGCGCTGGTGCACGCGCTCGACGCGCGCGCCCATTTCGACGGCCTGGCGCTCGCCGACCTGGCGGCGGGCGACCGCATGGTGCTGAAGCGCTCCGCCGACGTCGCGCGCTTCGTGCACCCGCCCGGCTACCGCTACTTCGCCACGCTGCGCGAGAAGCTGCGCTGGAGCGAGTCGCTGGAAAAGCCCCGCGCCGAGCAGTAGATGCTGCGCGCGCTCGACGTCAGCGATTTCGTCATCATCGAGAGGGCGTCCATCGAGTATGGCGCGGGCTTCACCGTGCTCACGGGGGAGACCGGCGCGGGAAAATCCATCCTGGTCGACGCCCTCGAGCTGCTGGTCGGCGGGCGCGGCGATGCCGCGCTGGTGCGCGAGGGCGCGGAGCGGGCCGAGCTGTCTGCGGAATTTGAAGTCGAGGAAAAATCCCCCTTGATCGATTGGCTCGCGGAGGCGGAGCTCGCCGGCGATCCCGGCTCGGTCATCCTGAGGAGGACCATCGACCGCGGCGGCCGCTCGCGCTGCTTCATCAACGGCCACGCCGCCACGCTGGCGCAGCTGAAGAGCGCGGGAGAGCGCCTGGTCGACATCCATGGGCAGCACGAGCACCAGTCGCTGCTGCGCGCGGCCGCGCAGCGGGCGCTCCTCGACGCCCAGGCGGGAGCGGAGCAGCTGGCCCTCGAGACCTCGGAGGCGTACCGGACCTGGAAGCGCCTGCAGGCCCTGGTCGACGAGGCCGAGAAGAACTTCGCGCAGCGCGAGGCCGAGCGCGTGGACTTGCAGGAAAAGCGCGACGACCTGAAAAAGCTTGCTTTGCGCGAGGGCGAGTGGCAGCAGGTCTCGGCCGAGCACACGCGGCTGCAGCACGGCTCGAGCCTGCTCGGCGGCGCGCAGTCCGCGCTCGAGGCGCTGTCGGAGTCCGAGGGCGCCTGCCTGTCGCAGCTCGCCGCCGTGGCGAGCCGGCTGCGCGCGCTTTCGGCCCACGATTCGCGCATGGGCGCGGTGCTGGAATTGCTGGAATCCGCCGAGGCGCAGGCGGGCGAGGCGGTGCGCGCGCTGCGCCAGTACGCCTCGCGCGTTGAGCTCGATCCCGAAGCCCTGCGCGAGACCGAGGCGCGCATCGAGGCCCTGCACGCGGCGGCGCGCCGGCACCGCATCCGTCCAGAGCAGCTGCCGGAGCGCTTTGCCGAGCTGGAAAGGCGGCTGGCCGAGCTCGAGCTGGCGGTCGATCCTGCGGCGTTGCAGCGCGAAGTCGGCGCGGCCCGCGCGCGCTACGGCGTCGTGGTGAAGAAGCTGTCGGCGAAACGGCGTACCGGGGCCGAAGCGCTCGGCAAGGCCGTCAGCGCCGCGATGCAGCAGCTCGCCATGCCCGGAGGGCGCTTCTCGGTTTCTCTTAGAGAATCAAGTCAACCCGGCAGTGCTGGCGCCGAGGACGTTGAATTCGAGGTCACTTCCCATCCGAGCCTGCCCCCGCGCCCGCTGGCGCGGGTCGCGTCGGGGGGCGAGCTGTCGCGCATCAGCCTCGCGATCCAGCTGGTCGCGGCGCAGGCCTCGCCGGTCGGCACCCTGGTGTTCGACGAGGTCGATTCGGGCATCGGCGGCGCGGTCGCCGAGACGATCGGGCGCTCGCTCAAGCGGCTCGGCGCCCAGCGCCAGGTGCTGTGCGTCACGCACCTGCCGCAGGTCGCGGCCAGCGGCAACGAGCAGTGGTCGGTGGCGCGCTCGGGGGTGAAGGTCAGGGTGGCGAAGCTCGACCGCGAGTCGCGGATCGCGGAGCTCGCCCGGATGCTCGGCGGGGCGGAGAAGACCGCCCGCAAGCACGCGGCGGAATTGCTGGGCCCAGCGTAAATCGGTTACGGGTGGTGGGGGCAGTCCTTCTTGATGCAGTCGGCGTACAGCGCCAGGGAATGGCCGTGCAGGCGGAAGCCGCGCTGGCGCGCGACCTCGGTCTGGCGCCGCTCGATGTCCGCGTCGTAGAACTCCTCGACCCGGCCGCATTGCAGGCACACCAGGTGGTCGTGGTGGCCGCCCTGGTTGAGCTCGAACACCGCCTTGCCGGCCTCGAAGTGCTGGCGCGCGAGCAGGCCGGCATGCTCGAACTGCGTCAGCACCCGGTAGACCGTGGCGAGGCCGACATCGATGCTTTCGGCGATCAGCGCCTTGTACACGTCCTCGGCCGACAGGTGGCGTACTTTGCTGGTCTCGAACAGCTCCAGGATCTTGCGCCGGGGCAGGGTCGCCTTGAGGCCGCTGTCCTTCAGGCTTTGCACCGTGCTCATCGGCTGTCATTATAGGCGCATGCTCAAGCGGCTTTTCCTGCTGGCGGCGGTGCTTCCCGGTGGTTGCGGCTATGTGCCGCAGATTCCGGGCGTCACTCCGTACCGCATCGAGATCCAGCAGGGCAACTTCGTCTCGCAGGAGATGGTGGTGCAGCTCAAGCCCGGCATGAGCAAGGACCAGGTGCGCCTGATCCTCGGCACGCCGCTGCTGATCGACATCTTCCACGCCGAGCGCTGGGACTACGTCTACTGGCGCGAGCCGCACGGCGGCAAGCGCGAGCAGCGCAAGCTGGCGGTGTTCTTCGAGGACGGCAAGCTCACGCGCCTGGACGGCGACGCGGTGTCCGCGGGCGCGACCCAGTGAGGGTCGCAATCGCCGGTGCCGGGGGTCGCATGGGCCAGGCGCTGATCGAGGCGGCGGCTGCGGACCGCGAGATCCAGGTCGTGGTGGCGCACGACGTTGCCGGCGTTGGCAAGCCGGCCGGGAACCTGACGATTACTTCGGAGAACGAGTCCCTGTCGTCGGCGGACGTAGTGATCGATTTCACCCGCCCCGAAGCCACGCTGGCGCATCTCAAGCACGCGAAGGCCATGGTGATCGGGACGACCGGGTTTTCGGACCTGCAGCAGAAGGCCATTGCCGACGCCGCCAGGCGCATCCCGATGGTCATGGCGTCCAACTTCGCCGTCGGGGTGAACGCGGTGTACGTCCTCGCCGAGACCGCGGCGAAGATCCTCGGCGACGCCTACGACGTCGAGATCATCGAGGCGCACCACCGGCACAAGGTCGACGCGCCGTCCGGCACGGCCCTGAAGCTCGGCGAGATCATCGCCTCCGTCCTGAAGAAGAAGGATCTGGTCTTCGGCAGAAGCGGGGATACCGGAGAGCGTCCCGCCAAGCAGATCGGCTTCCATTCGATCCGCGGCGGCGACATCGTCGGCGAGCACACGGTGATCTTCGCCGGCGCGGGTGAGCGGGTCGAAGTGACGGTGCGCTCGCAGAGCCGCATGACCTACGCCAGCGGCGCCCTGCGTGCCGCGAAGTTCCTCAAAGGGAAAGCCCCCGGCCTGTACAGCATGGCCGACGTTTTGGGCCTATAATCCTTCGTTCAATGAAGCGGGAGGGGCGACAGCCTTTCCCGCTTTTCGTATCCGCTTCATTAAATGGCCAATTTCGCACCCGCCGCGCTGGTCCTTGCCGACGGGACGGTCTTTCGCGGCCGTTCCATCGGCGCGCATGGCGCTGCGGTGGGCGAAGTGGTGTTCAACACCGCCATGACCGGCTACCAGGAGATCCTCACCGACCCGTCCTATTGCCGGCAGATCGTCACGCTCACCTATCCGCATATCGGCAACACCGGGGTCAACGAGGAGGATCACGAGTCCGCAAGGGTCTATGCCGAGGGCCTGGTGATCCGGGACCTGCCGCGGCTGTACTCGAGCTGGCGGGCACAACAGGGTTTGAGTGATTTTCTTGAGAAACAGAAAATCGTCGGGATTTCCGATATTGACACCCGCAAGCTGACCCGCATCCTGCGGGAGAAGGGCGCGCAGAGCGGCTGCCTGATGGCCGGCGAGGTCGACGCCGATGCGGCTCTCAGGAAAGCGAAAGCCTTCCCCGGCCTCGCCGGCATGGACCTGGCGAAGGTCGTGACCACCGCCAAGCCCTACGAATGGACCGAGGGCCGCTGGGAGCTGGGCAAGGGCTACCGCAAGCTCGACGGCGCGCGGCACCACGTCGTGGCGTACGACTACGGCATCAAGCGCAACATCCTGCGTTTGCTCGCCGAGCGCGGCGCGCGGATTACTGTTGTACCTGCTTCTTTTTCAGCAAAAGAGATCTTGAAAATGAAACCGGATGGCGTGTTCCTCGCCAACGGCCCGGGCGACCCGGAGCCCTGCGACTACGCCATCGAGGCGATCGGCGAGATCCTCGACGCGACGAAGATCCCGGTATTCGGCATCTGCCTCGGCCACCAGCTCATGGGCCTCGCCTCGGGCGCGAAGACGCTGAAGATGAAGTTCGGCCACCACGGCGCGAATCATCCGGTGAAGGATCTGGATACCGGACAAGTTGTTATTACGAGCCAGAACCATGGCTTTGCCGTCGATCCTTCTTCTTTGCCGTCGAACCTGCGGCCGACGCACGTTTCTCTCTTCGACGGTTCCCTCCAAGGGCTGGCTCGGACTGATAGAGCAGCGTTTTGCTTCCAAGGACATCCCGAGGCAAGCCCAGGGCCGCATGACATCGGCTATTTGTTCGATCGCTTCGCCAAGCTGATGAACGATGCCCGAGGGAACCCGCTTGCCTAAACGCACTGACCTTAAAAGCATCCTGATCATCGGCGCGGGTCCGATCGTCATCGGCCAGGCCTGCGAGTTCGACTATTCGGGCGCGCAGGCCTGCAAGGCGCTGCGCGTCGAGGGCTACCGCGTGGTGCTGGTGAACTCCAATCCGGCGACCATCATGACCGACCCGGAGATGGCGGATGCCACCTATATCGAGCCGATCACCTGGCAGGTGGTGGCGCGCATCATCGAGAAGGAGCGCCCGGACGCGCTGCTGCCGACGATGGGCGGGCAGACCGCGCTCAACTGCGCGCTCGACCTGGCGCGCGAGGGGGTGCTGGAGAAGTTCGGCGTCGAGATGATCGGCGCCTCGCGCGAGGCGATCGACAAGGCCGAGGACCGCGAGAAGTTCAAGCTGGCGATGAAGCGGATCGGCCTCGACTCGCCGCGCTCGTCGCTCGCCCACTCGCTCGAGGAGGCGCTGCAGGTCCAGGCGGCCATCGGCTTCCCGGCGGTGATCCGGCCGTCGTTCACCCTGGGCGGCACCGGCGGCGGCATCGCCTACAACCGCGAGGAGTTCCTGGCGATCTGCGAGCGCGGCTTCGAGGCCTCGCCAACGCAGGAGGTGCTGATCGAGGAGTCGGTACTCGGGTGGAAGGAATTCGAGATGGAGGTGGTGCGCGACAAGAAGGACAACTGCATCATCGTCTGCTCGATCGAGAACCTGGATCCCATGGGCGTGCACACCGGCGACTCGATCACCGTGGCGCCGGCGCAGACGCTCACCGACAAG
>CAZNVH010000077.1:0-8985 GCA_964576525.1 uncultured Enterobacteriaceae bacterium | reverse complement strand
GTGCTTCGCCGAGATCCGCGGCAAGCGCATCCTCGACTGGACCGTCGAGGCGCTCGCGGGCGGCGGCGTTACCGAGTTCTGCTTCATCGGCGGCTACCGCATGGACGCGGTCGAGCGCGAATCCCCGCATTTCGCCTTCCGGCGCAACGACGACTGGGAGGACAACAACATCCTAGTCTCGCTGATGTGCGCCGAGGACCTGATGGACCGGCCGTTCATCACCACCTATTCGGACATCCTCTTCACCCGGGAAATATCCGAGAAGCTCGTAAAGTCAGAAAGCGATATTGCCCTCGGCATCGATACCGACTGGCGCACGCATTACCAGCCGCGCAGCCAGCACCCGCCGCACGACGCCGAAAAGGCGATCACCCGCAACGGGCGCGTGCAGCGCGTACAGCGCACGATTCCCTACGACGAGGCGACCGGAGAATTCATCGGCGTGGCGAGGTTCAGCGCGCGCGGCGGCGCGCTGCTGCGCGAGCACTACCACCGCCGCCGGCGCGCGTTCTGGGACAAGCCCTATCGCGAGTCGGCGTCGTTCCAGAAGGCGTACCTGATCCACCTGTTCCAGGACATGATCGAGCAGGGCGTGCCGTTCGGCCACGCCGATACCCACGGCCGCTACCGCGAGATCGACACGCAGGAGGACATGGACCTGGCGCAGCGCGGGTGGAACGCATGATGTTCCCGGCCTCCGTGGTCGGCTCGCTCCCCCGGCCGCCCGAGGCGTTGAAGTTGCTCGATCAGCCGTACAGCCCAGGCATGGACGAGGCGATTCGCGGCGCCATCGCCATGCAGGAGGAAGCGGGCCTCGACGTCATCACCGACGGCGAGTGGCGCCGGCGCTCCTACATCGGCGTGATCGCCGAGCTGGCGCACGGCTTCGCCCTGGAGACCAACCCGGCCGACGGCCGGCCGTGGACCGTGGTCACCGAGAAGCTCGCGCCCAAGGAGCCGGGGTTCATCGCGCGCGAAGCGCAATTCCTGAAGAACAACTCCAAGGTAGGAACGAAAATCACGCTCCCGGCCCCTGCCCTCCTCGGCGAGCGGCTGTGGCACCCGGTGCGCTCACGCAAGGCGTACCCGAAGCGCGACGACTTCGTGCGCGACTGCGTGGCGCCGCTGCGGCGCGAGATCGCGCTAATCGCCGCCACCGGCGTCGACATCGTGCAGATCGACGACCCGCACCTGTGCCTGTTCGTCGACCCGGACGTGCGCCGTACCTACGACGACCCGGACCGCGCCGCGGACTTCGCCGTCGACATGATCAACGCCCTGGTCGAGGGATTCGCAAAGATCAAGTTCGCGGTGCACCTTTGCCGCCGCGCCGGCGCGCGCGTGCGCGGCGAGAAGCACCACGCCGGCACCTACGGCCCGATCCTGGCGCAGCTCAACCGCCTGAAGGTGCAGCACCTGACGATGGAGTTCACCGCCGCGGGCGCCGACGACCTGGAAAGCCTCGGCCGGCTGCGCGCGGACTTCGAGCTCGGCCTCGGGGTCGTCGACGTCACCCCGGGCGTGGCGCAATCCGCGGAGGCCATCGTGCAGCGCGTGGACCGGGCGCTCACGCGCGTCGATGCGGCGCGCATCACGCTCAACCCGGACTGCGGCTTCGCGCCCGGGTCTGCCGCCAAGGTCGACATCGAAGAGGTGCGCGGCAAGCTGCGTGCCGAAGTGGCGGCCGCGCGGCTACTTCGCGCGCGCCGGTAGCAGGAGCAGGACGCCGAAGGACGCGAGGCTGAGGCCCGCGGTGAGCCACAGCGCCCCGACACCGTGGCTCGCGAGCAGCACGTCGAACAGGAACGGCGCGCCGGCCTGCGCGACGCGCGCCGGCACGATCAGCAGCCCCTGCCGCAGCCCGTAGCCCGCGGCGCCGAACAGCGCGAGCGGCAGCGTGCCGATGGCGATGGTCATCACGCCGTTGCCGGCGCCGTGCGCCACGGTGAAGAACGCCGCCCCGGGCGCGCCGAGCGCGGCAAGGCCCGCCGCGCCGACCGGATGCGCGAGCGTGGCGACGCGCGCCGAGATGAGCGGGTGAACGTGCCGCACCAGGCCGAACTCGAGCAGTCGCGCCGCCACCTGCGCCGGCCCGACCAGCGCCGCCGCGGCGATCGCGGCGGGCAGGCTCGCGCCCGCTTCCTGCAGCAGGCGCGGCAGGTGCGCCGCCATCGCGGTGCTCGAGAACCAGCCCGCGGCGAAGACGAAGGACAACGCCGCCATGGTGGCGAGGCGCGCGCGCGGCGCACCGCTTTCGGATTCTCTTTCGGGGGCTGCGCCGGCCCGCGATGCCGGCAGGAAAAGATTGAGCGGCAGGCCGATCACGAGGTGCGCCGCGGCCCAGAGGTAGCACGCGGCGCGCCAGCCCAGCGTCGCGTCCATATAGGCGGACAGCGGCCAGCAGACGGTGCTGGCGAAGCCGGCAATCAGGGTGATGCCGGTGATCGAGCGGCGCGCGTCCGCGCCGTAGATGCGCGCCAGCGTCGCGAAAGCGGCCTCGTACAGGCCGCCGCTCATGCCCGCGCCGATCACCAGCCAGCCCACGAGCAGCGAAACCGGCCCCGAAGCCGAGCCGAGGATGGCCAGCCCGGCGGCGAACACCAGGCTCGAGCCGGCAAGCACGCGCTTGCCGCCAAACACGTCGATCAGCCGCCCGGCGGTCGGCCCGAGGGCCGCGGCGAGGAGCAGCCCGGCGGAAAAGCCGACGAATACCCAGACGGTGCCCAGGCCGAGCTCGGCGGCCATGGCATTCGCCAGGACCGCCGGCAGGTAGTACGTCGAGCCGTAGCCGAGCGTCTGCGCCGTGCCCAGCGCGGCGACGACCTGGTAAGGCGTGCGGGCGAAAAAAATCCTTTCCTAGCTCCCGATCTCGCCGCCGTCGTTCTTGGTGATCGCGACGACCGACGAGCGCGGCGGCATGTTCGGCTGGAAGTCCGGCCAGCGCGTCGAGGGCTTGTCGAAGCTCGAGCCCTTCTCGTCTCCCGGATGCTGCACGGCGACGAACAGCGTTTTGCCATCGGGCGTGAAGCACGGCCCGCACATCTCGGAGCCGCGCGGCCCGTTATAGAAGGCGCGCGGCACGCCGCGCGCCGGGCCGCTGACGTTTGCACCGTAGACGCTGTCGTTGAAGCCCGCCCAGTCGTCCTGCCCGTCGGTCGAGATCCAGATGCGGCCCTTCGGGTCGAAGGCGACGTTGTCGGGCGCGGCGAGCCAGCCGTTGTCGCCGACCGGATTGGGATAGCGCGCGCCGTGCTCGGCGACCTTGGGATCGCCGCCGAGCAGGAAGAAGCCCCAGTCGCATTCGACCGCGGCGTGGTCGGGCTTGCCGTTCGCGAGCGGCGGCACGATCTCGATGATGTGGCCGTGCTTGTTGGGCCCGCGCGGATTGGCGACGTTCACCTGGTCGGGCTTGCGCTGCTCGTTGTAGGTGAGCACCACGTAGACGCGGCCGGTAAGCGGGTGCGCCTCGACGTCCTCGGGCCGGTCCATCGGCGTCGCGCCGAGGAGCGTCCCGGCGCGGCGCAGCTCGATCATGACGTCGGCCTGGCTGTTGAAGCCGTCCGCCGCGGTGAGTGGCCCCTGCCCGTGCACCAGCGGCAGCCAGCGCATCTTGCCGTTCGCCTCGAAGCGCGCGACGTACAGAATGCCGCTGTCGAGCATATCGCGGCCGCTGCCGAGCTTGTCGCGGGTGACGAACTTGTAGACATGCTCCATGCGCGAATCGTCGCCCGAGTAGATCGCGACGCGCCCGTCGTGGCTCACGGCGCTGGTCGCGCACTCGTGCGCGCAGCGCCCGAGCGCGGTGCGCTTGACCGGCTTGGAGTCGGGGTCGTACGGATCGATCTCGACGATCCAACCGAAGCGGTTGTGCTCGTTCGGTTCCTTGTCGAGGTTGAAGCGGTCGAAATAGCCGCCCCAGGCGGCATAGCGCCCCTTGCCGGTGATGCCGTGGCGGCGGCGCGCCGCGGCCTCGGGCCCTTTCGAGGCGTCGCCCGAGAAATAGTTCTGGACGTTCTCCTCCGCGGTGAGCATCGTTTCCCAGGGGGTCGTGCCGCCGGCGCAGTTGTTGAACGTGCCGTACACCTTCGTGCCCGTGGGGTCGGAAGGCGTCTGCATGCGGGGGTGCCCTGCCGCAGGGCCGGAGATACGCATCTCGGTGTTGGTCGAGATGCGCCGGTTGTAGCGGCTGTCCGCCACGTGCTGCCAGCGGTTGCCCTCTCTTGCGATCTCGATGATCGAGAACCCCTGCGCCGCCATCTGCACCTCGACCTGCTGGCGCGTGAGCTTCGACACGTCGCCGGGGAAGCAGGTGCCCGCGCGGTGGTTCTCGTGGTTCGAGCCGAGCAGCCCGCGCGTAGAGCTCCCCGAGCCGCGCGGCAGCGACATGAAGGCGAGGAAGTCGTTGTCGGTGCCGAATTGCTGCTCCTGCTCCGCCCCGGTCTGCTGCCCGGGGCGGTACTCCGGGGCGCCGCGGCGGATCGGGTCGCCCTGGCGGATCAGGATCTGCGCCGTGTAGCCCGGCGCCACGCGGTCCTTTTCGTCGTTGATGCTGCGGCCGATCTCGGTGAACGTCAGCGGCGCCGAGCCGTCGCCCGCGGAAGCCATTGGATTTGCCGTTACACAACCAAAGAGTCCAAAGGCGCCACCCGCCGCCATGCCCTTGAGCAAGCTTCGCCTGGAAATCAGTTCCTCGAGCGGCGTTGCGATCGTCGGATTGACTGCCCTGCCGTCCTCGTCGTCGTATGGGTCGTGTCTCATTTTTGGTCCAGGTAGCTGCGGGCGAGGGTTAATTCCGCGCGCGGCGCGCCCTTGCCGGCGATCTGCACGAGGCGCGCGTAGTACTTGCGCGCGGTGCGGCTGTCGCCCGCCATCTCCGCGGCGAGCGCGGCGCCGTACAGACCGCGGAAGCGGCCGGGCTCGCGCTTCTGCGACTGCTCGTATTCCTTGAGCGCGTCGGCCGGGCGCTTGAGCTCCATCAGCATGTCGCCGAGGAGCTCGCGCGCGGGCAGGATGCGCCCCGGCGTGACGGGGTGTTTCTCGTTCTTGTCTTCGAGGTCCGCCGCCTGCCGCATGAGTCCGAGGGCTTCTTCGCCGCGATTCTCGACCAGCGCGATCCACGCCGCGGCCGAGAGGCGCATCACCTCGACCTCGGTGCCCCAGTACTCGTTCTTCGCCGCGCGCAGGGCCTCGCGCCGCTGCGTGATCTGCTCGAGATCCGCCTTGGCCGGGGCGGAGTCGCCTAGACGCGCCGCACCGAGCGCCCGCGCGAAATAGAGGGTGGCCTCGGTGAAGGGGAACTTGCTCTGCTGCGGCTGAAGCTGCGCCGCTTCGCGCCACGCGCCGCGGTCGACAGCGAACCGCGCCGGCATTGCGGACAGGGCATAAGGAGCGATGAAGCGCGGCGTGTGGCCGGCGATGTTCATCGCTTCCGCGACGGTCTTACGCGCCTCGCTGTCGCGCCCGAGCTGCAGGTAGGCGTAGGCGACGTAGTCCAGGGCGTGCAGCGCGTCGTCGCCTTCCTTGCCTTTCAGCGCTACATCCGCCGAACGGCGATTGGCCGCCGCGGACTCCTGCCATGCGCCGACGCGCGTGAAGATGTGCGAAGGCATGTGCAGCGCATGCGGCGCCGCCGGCGCGATGGCCGCATAACGTTTGGCGGAAGCGACACCCTTCTGCGCGGTCGGCGGCGCGTCGTAGGCGTGGATCATGTAGTGCGCCACGCCCGGATGGTTCGGCGTCTTGGCGAACTGCTTTTCGAGAATACCCGCGGCCTTGAGCGACGCACTGTAAGTTTGATCCGCCGCCTGCTGCGTGGCGATGAGATACAGCGCGTAAAAGATCTGGGCTTCGTCGTCCTTCGGATACTTGGCGGCGAGCTTCTCGTACGCCGCCGCGCGCGCGACGCTGCGCTGCCGCTCGGTGCGGCTCGCGAAGTCCTCGTAATAGGCCGCGACAGCCTCGAGGTAGTCCTTCTCCCGCTGGGTCTTGGCGCCCATCTGCCGGCCCTTGGCGATCGCCGCCTGCGCGCGCTCCAAGTCCTTCGCCGGCGTGCCGCCGACGAAGGGGTTGTACATCAGGATCGAGGCGAAGCCCCACGCGGCGACGGCGCAGGACGGGTCCTCGGCCGCGATTTCCTGGAATGCGCTTTCCCCTGCCGGCCACCAGAACGAATGCAGCATCGCCACGCCGCGCTGCAGCTTCAGCTGCACCGCGGGGCTGCACGAGTTGGCGAAATTCACCTTGCCGAGCTGCTGCTTCCCGCCGGGTTTCGCATCGTCGGCGTGTGCGAGCGAGCCGGCGGCGAAGAGGGCCGCAAGAACTGCGATGAGATGATGGTTTTTCATGGCTAGTTGGCCTTTATTCCTGCTTTTTTGATGAGTTCCGCGTTCTCCACGAGCTCGCGGTCGATCATCGCCTGGAACTCGGCGAGGGAAAGCGAAAGCGGATCTGCGCCGAGCTTCCTGATGCGGTCGTTGATTTCAGGCGACTGCACGAGCGCGCTGATCTCCTTGTGCAGCCGCTCGACGATCTCGCGGGGGGTCTTGGCGGCGACCAGCGCGCCGACCCAGAAGTTGTAGTCGGAGTTGGCATACCCCGCCTCCACCGTGGTGGGCAGCGCCGGCATCAGCGACGAGCGCTTCGGCGAGCTCACCAGGTGCGCCGACACCTTGCCGGCGTCGTGCATCTTCTGCGCCTGGAAGATCAGGGCGAAGTAGCAGTCGGCGCGCCCCGAGATCACCTCGGTGAGCGCCTCGCCCGCGCCCTTCGTGTGCACGTTGAGCACCTCGAAGCCCGCGGCGAAGCGGAAGCGCTCCAGCGCCATGTGCGTGGCGCTGCCGATTCCGGCGGTCGCGCACACCAGCTTGCCCGGCTGCGCCTTTGCCGCGGCGACGAAATCGGCGGCGCTTTTGTACTTCCCGGGCGGGGTGATCAGCACCGTCGGGATCGTCGCGACCATCGCCACCGGCGTCAGCTCCTTCGGATCGAGCATCGGATTGAGCAGCGTCGAGACGGTGAACGCGGAGGCGTACATCATGATGTTGTGGCCGTCGGGCTCCTGCGTGGCGACCCACTTCGCGCCGACCAGCCCGCCGGCGCCGAGGCGGTTCTCGACGATGACCGGCTGGCCAAGCGTCACGCCCAGCTTCTCCGCGAGGATGCGCGCCATGGTGTCGGAAGCGCTTCCCGGCGTGACCCCCGAGATGAAGCGCACCGTCTTGGTCGGATAGCTTTGTGCGCCCGCAGCAGTTGCAACGCACAACAGCAACAGGCCGACAGCTTTCCTCATCGCATCCTCCTCCTACATTCTAGGCAAGCCGAACTGCCCGGCGAGCCAGTCCGCGGTGCGGCTGCGGTAGCGGTACGGCCGGTTGTTCGCATTGTGCCCGCCATCCTCCACCACCAGCAGCTCGACCGGCCCCGATACCGCCTTGGCCAGCTGTTCGCCGTGCGAGGCCGGCACCAGCCGGTCCTGCCTTCCGGTAACAATGAAGATCGGGCAGGTAATCCGTGGCGCCGCTTCCTTCATCGTAAGCTTTTTCGCGTTCGCCCGAGCCCCAGTTTCATCCGTGGCGTGACTGCGCACCCGGAAGGTTTCGCGCGTCAGCTCGGGCAGCCCGTCCCAGATCCGGTCCCATTCGAACGGCCCGGACAGCGCGATGCAGGCGCGGATGCGCTTCTCGTAGGCGGCGGCGCGCGGCGCGTAGTACCCGCCCAGGCTGACCCCCCAGATCCCCACCCTCCCCGCATCCAGGTCGCTTCTTTTCTCGATCCAGTCGACCACCGCGCCGGCGGCACGCTCGTAGTCGCCGCAGATCGGGATCTCGTACTCCGCCTCGCCCTGCCCCGGCCCGTCGATTGCGAGCACTGCAATGCCGCGGGCCAGGAAGGGCTCCTCATACGCATGGATTTCTTCCTTGGTGGAATCGAGTCCCGGCGCCATGATCAACACGGGACCCGAACCCCGCAGGACCCCGTAAATCGTCTTCCCTTCAAACGGGATCGCGACGCGTTCCCCCGGAGGCCGTGCATGCGCTATCCCGTCCCGATAGCACTCGACCGCCTTCATGTGCGCGGCCTTCATCTGCTTCAGGTCCTGCACGAACACGAACTTGGCGAAGTGGTAGTAGATCGCCGCGCGGATGAGGTGCTCGCTCGCCGTGAGTTTGTATTTATTTTTTAGAGCATCACGACCCAATGCCTCGTGAACGGCGGCGCGTGCGCTCCACGCGGCGCACCAGTCCTCCCAGCGCTCCAGTCCGCCGGTAACGTCCTCGAAGTCGGCGAGCAGCACGCCGTTCGAGACGAACCTTGGCGCCCAATGCGAGATTGCCGACGCGACGCGAGCGTCTTTCAAACCTTTTTCAACGCCTGCAGGATGCGCTCGGGGGTAAATGGCATGCGCGTGACGCGCGCGCCGAGCGGCGCGAGGGCGTCGTTGATGGCGTTCATCACCGCGGCCGGCGCGCCGGCGGTGCCCGCTTCGCCCACGCCCTTGGCGCCGAGCTGCGACTGCATCGTCGGCGTCTCGACGTGCGCGCAGATGATGTCGGGCATCTCGCCCGACATCGGCACGAGGTAATCCGCCATGCTGCCGTTGAGCAATTGGCCTTCGGGGCTGTAGAGGCATTCCTCGAACAGCGCCGCGCCGATGCCCTGCACCACGCCGCCGCGCAGCTGCTCGTCCACCAGCATCGGGTTGATGATCGTGCCGGAATCTTCCACGCACCAGTGCTTGAGCAGCTTGACGAAGCCGGTGTCGACATCCACTTCCACCAGCGACGCCTGGATGCCGTTGGTGAAGGTAAAGCCGTACTGGCGCGGCGTGTAGTGGCGCGTTACCGTGAGTTCGGACTGAAAATCCATCGGCAAAGTATCGGGACGGAAATAGGCGACGCGGCCCAGCTCCGCCAGAGGGAGTAGGGATTGCAGAGTGAGTTTGTTGGTGACCGCATTGTGCTGGATATCAAGTTTTTCTTTATCCAG
>CAZNVH010000076.1:0-111449 GCA_964576525.1 uncultured Enterobacteriaceae bacterium | reverse complement strand
CGCCGACATCCCAGACACGCAGTGGTTGACCGTGACGCTCGACAGCGGGCTGACCTTCGTCTGCGGCGGCGGCTGGAGCCTGCCGCCGGGCTACCCGAACTTCTCCACCACCTGGATCGAGATGATCGGCACCGAAGGCGCGGTGATGGTCGACGACAGCCACCGCGACGTCGTCGTCAACACCGTGAAGAAGGGCATGCAGCTGCCGATGTCGACCATGCCGGGCGAATTCGTCGGGCACACCTACGCCGGCGCGATGGCGCCCGAGACGGTGCACTTCCTCGAGGCCTGCGCCTACGACCGGCCGGTGCTGGTGACGCCCGAGCACGCGCGCATGGTGATGGAGCTGTACCTCGCGGCCGACCTGTCGGCCGAACGCAACGCGGCAGTCGACCTCCCGTGCGAAAAAACGCCAAGCGCATCGGCCTCGCGATCGTCGGCGCGGGCCGCGTAGGCCTGTTCCGCGGCGAAGTCGCCGCGCGCCACCCGATGGTCGACTTCATCGGCATCGCCGACCTGAAGGAGGAGCGGCTCGAGTGGGTGCAGAAGAAGACGCGCGCCGATTTCGCCACCACGGATTTCAGGGAATTGTTGAAAAGGCCGGAAATCACGGCGGCGATCATCGCCACCGACGAGCACCTGCATGTCGAGCCGATTCTTGCCGCCGTCGAGAGGGGAATTCCGCTTCTCATCGAAAAGCCCCTCGCCACCGAACTGAGCGAGTCGGAACGGGTTCTCAAAGCAATTCAGAAAGCAAAAGTCGATGCGGTCGTCGGCTACACGCAGCGCTTCCGCCGGCGCTGGCTGGTGGCGAAGGAGAAGGTGCGCACCGGCGCGCTCGGCGACGTGACGCTGGTCACCTCGCGCGCTTTCATGAACCGCCTGGTGGCGCTCGACAACTACAAGCGAACCTCGGATCCTTCGAAGATCTCGCCGATGGTGATCTCGGGCACACACGCGCTCGACATCGTCATGTGGATGATGGAGGCGAAGAAGCCGGTCGAGATCTACGCGCGCTCGGTGGACAAGGCGCTCGGGCCGCTGTGCAAAGGAATAGACGGGACGGCTGGAACGATTGTTTTTGAGGATGGAAGTCTCTATCACGCCGCCATCTCCTGGGCGCTGCCGGTGGTGTGGCCGGGCGCGGTGTACAGCCTGGAGGTCGGCATCACCGGGACCGAGGGCGTGCTCACCATCGACGACACGCATCGGGATATTGTTTTGGCTACAACGAAGAATCAATCAGAGGGTTACGCGCCGGATGCCCAGCGGCGGGTCGATTTCCTGGGAAGCTATCCGCCCGGCGACATGGTGCTCGGCGAGCTGCGCGGGCCGATGCGCGAGGAGACCGAGCAGTGGCTGAACCGGGTGTCGATGGGCCTGACGACGCAGCACGCCACCGCGGCCGAGGCGCACAATCGGCTGATGCTCACCAAGGCTTTCGACGTATCAGCGCGGCGCAAAAAAGCCGTGCAGCTTCCAATAACGGAGGAAACATGATTCGCCTTTTGATGCTTCTCGGAATTCTTTTCTCGGCGACGGCCTTCGGCCAGGCCTACCCGAACAAGCCGATTCGCGTGATCGTGCCGTTCGCGCCCGGCGGCGCCTCGGACTTCGTCGGGCGCATCCTCCAGCCGCGCCTGACCGAGATCCTCGGGCAGCAAATCGTCATCGACAACCGCGCCGGCGCCTCGGGTAACATCGGCATGGACGCGGCGGCGAAATCGTCGCCCGACGGCTACACCCTCTACCTCGGCAACGTCGGCACGGTGGCGCTCAACCCGGCGGTGTTCCCCAAGCTCTCGGTCAGGCCGACGCGGGACTTCATCGCCATCACGCAGGTGGTCGACGTTCCGGGCGTGCTGGTGGTGCATCCGGACCTGCAAGCGCGCACCGTGAAGGAGATCGTCGCTATCGCCAAGGCCTATCCGGGCAAGCTCAACTACGCCTCCCCGGGGGCCGGCAGCCAGAACCGCCTGGAGACGGAGGTGTTCCGCAAGGTCGCCGGCGGGCTCGACATGGTGCACGTGCCCTACAAGGGCGGCGCCGGCCCGGCGGTCGCCGGCCTGGTGGGCGGCGAGACGCACCTCATGTTCGTCACCGCGTCCTCGGCGATGAACCACGTCAAGAGCGGGCGGCTGCGGATCATCGCGGTGACCAGCGCCAAGCGGCTCGATGCCTTCCCGGGCACGCCCACCATGGCCGAGTCGGGCTACCCCGAGCTGACCAGCGGCTCCTGGCAGGGGATCTTCGTTCCCGTCGGCACCCCCAGGGAGGTTGTCGACCGGCTCTATCCGGCGATCATCGAGACGATGAAGACCGCGGAAGTGCGGCAGCGGCTGGCCAACGGCGGGGTCGAGGTGGTCACCAGCGCGCCGGGCGAGTTCGCGCGCTTCGTGCAGAGCGAAACCGAGCGCTGGGGCAAGGCCGTCCGGGAGGCGGGCGCGACGGCGGAGTAGGAGTAGGGAATAGACGCAATGGAGCCGCTCGCGGTGGCGGTGGTCGGCCTCGGCTGGTGGGGCCGCACCATCGTGCCGCTGCTGAAGGGGAGCGCGAAGCTGCGCGTCGTCTGCGGGGTGGACGTCCAGCCGGTGGCGCTCGAAGGCCTGCGGGTCCTCAGCAGCTACGCGGAGGCGTTGCGCGACCCCGAGGTCCAGGGCGTGGTTCTGTGCACGCCGCACTCGCAGCACACCGAGCAGATCGTCGCCGCGGCGGCGGCGAAGAAGCACGTGTTCTGCGAGAAGCCGCTGTCGCTGTCGCGCGCCGACGTGCTGCGCGCGGTGAAGGCGGTGACCGACAACGAGGTGGTGCTGGCGGTAGGCCACGAGAAGCGCTTCGAGCCCCCGGTGCAGGAGCTGGTGCGCATGGCGAAGGCCGGCGAGCTCGGCACGCTGCTGCAGATCGAGGCGAATTTCAGCCAGGACAAGTTCCTGTCGCTTACGCCGGACAACTGGCGCATGTCGGCGAAGGAAGCCCCCGCCGGGCCGATGACCGCCACCGGCATCCACCTGCTCGACCTCGCCGTCGGCCTGCTCGGGCCGGCGCACCACGTGTTCGCCGCGGTGCGCCAGCTCGGCAGCCGCCTGGTCAACGGCGACACCCTGGCGGTGCTCGTCACCCACAAGTCGGGCGCGAACTCGCTGATCAGCGCGGTCCTCGCCACGCCCTTCGATGGCCGCTTCGCGCTCTACGGCAACCGGGGCTGGGCCGAGGTGCGCGACAAGGCGCATCCGGAATCCCCGCAGGGATGGACGCTCACCCGGTGTTCTCGAGGCTCCGAAAAACAATCTTCTGAATTTCCTGCTGCGCAGGCGGTCCTCGCGAACCTCGAGGCTTTCGCCGACGCCGCGGCGAAGCGCGCGCCCTACCCGGTGCCGCAGGACCAGATGATCGCCAACGTTTCGGCGCTCGAGGCGGTGTTCCGCTCGGCGGCCAGCGGCAAGGTCGAGCTGGTGGAGAACTAAGGCAACTTCTGCGCCGCTTTTTTCCTGGGTACATCCGTCTTCGGCAAAGACGGAGCATCCTCCTTTCCTGCGGTGCAAAGGCGCTGCTTGATCACGCAGGCCTTGGAATACCTGGCGCAAAGCTTCAGTGCTTCGGTATCCGTGGCGGTCTGGGTTTCACCCCACGCGCTCCCGTATGCATTTTTCTGGCCGGTGGCCAGGGCACCGCAGGCATTTCTGAACCACACGACGATCTGGCAGTCGGTGGCGAATTTCTGGCAGCTCGCCAGCGCGGCCCGCTCGGCAGCCTGGCGCGAGGGATGGTTGGTCGCCCAGCCGCGGGCACCCACCTTCGGCGAGTACGCGATCGCACCGAAGTTATCCTGCGCCCAGGTCATGGACGGAACGAGCATCAGCACGCAAATCAAGCCTTGCGAAACGCGCCGCATGCTTTCCCTCCCGGATGCCATGATATCGCAGGGAGGATAGATCACATGATGTACAGCTGTGCGCCAGCGGGCCGCGGTTCTTCTTCCATAGTGAAGAAGAGAAACAAGAGCCTCAGGATCGACTTGCATTGCCACTACCTCAACCCGGAGGCCGCGGCGCGCGTCGCGCCGCTCAACCCGGCGCAATACGAGGCGCAGATCAAGTTCGCCAACGCGCTGACGCGCGAGACCAACGTCAAGCAGAACAAGGACCGCGCGGCGATGCTCTCCGACATTCAGCTGCGGCTGAAGCACATGGACCGCATGGGGGTGGACATCCAGGCGGTGTCGCCGGCGCCGAACCAGACCTACTACTGGACCGATCCGGGCATGGGGCAGGAGCTGGCGCGCATGGTGAACGAGCGGCTCGCCGGCATCGTGGCGCAGCACCCGGAGCGCTTCGTGGGGCTGGGCACGGTGCCGCTGCAGGATCCGGATTTGGCCGTTTCAGAATTAATCCATTGTGTAAAAACCCTCGGGATGCGGGGCGTCGAGATCAACGGCAACGTCAGGGGCATGGACCTGACCGACGGCCGCCTCGCGCTGGACCGGTTTTTCGCCAAGGTCCAGGAGCTGGACGTCATCATCTTCATCCATCCCACCGGCTTCACGCAGGGCGAGCGGCTGCTCGATCACTACTTCAACAACGTCATCGGCAATCCGCTCGAGACCACGGTGGCGGCGAGCCACCTGATCTTCGACGGGGTGATGGAGCGCTACCCGAGGCTCAAGATCGTGCTGCCGCACGGCGGCGGCTTCCTCGCCCACTACTGGGAGCGCATGAACCACGCCTGGCGGGCGCGGCCCGACTGCAGGACGGTGATCAAGCGCAAGCCGACCACGTACCTGGAGAAGTTCTACTTCGACACGATCGTCTTCGACCCGGAGATGCTGAAGCACATGGTGCGGCGCTACGGCGCCGACCATGTCGTCATGGGGACCGACTACCCCTTCGACATGGGCGTGGAAGATCCCGTCGGATTCCTCGAGCGCTGTGGACTAGATTCTGAAGGGAAAAAGAAAATCATGGGCGGCAATGCCGCTCGCCTGCTGAAAATCAAGCCTAGTCGATCTTGATGCCGGCCTGCTGGACGACCTTGGCCCAGCGCGCGGCTTCCCTTTTCAGCACTTCGGCGAATTCCGCCGGCGAGCCGCCGGCGGGCTCGAGGCCGTCGGCGGCGAGGGTCTTCTTCATGTCCTCGCCGCGCACCAGCTCGTTGATCTCGCGGTTGAGCCGCTCGACGACCTCCCGCGGCAGCCCCTTCGGCCCGACCAGGCCGTGCCAGTTCGTCACCTCGTAGTCGGGATAGCCGGACTCGGCGATGGTCGGAAGCTCCGGCGCCGCGGCGATGCGCTTCGCGGTGGTGACCGCGAGGGCGCGCAAGCGCCCGGCGCGCACGTGCGGCAGCGTGGTCGGCACCGCGCCGAAGATGAGCTGCACCTGTCCGCCGATGGTGTCCTGCAGCGCTGGACCGGTGCCCTTGTAGGGGATGTGCAGCACCTTGATCCCGGCGCTGTCGAGGAAGAACTCGGTGGACACGTGCATCACGCTGCCGCTTCCCGAGGAGCCGAAGGCGAGCTTGCCCGGCTCCTTCTTGGCGAGCGCGACCAGCTCGGCCAGCGTCTTCACCGGCACCGACGGATGCACCGCCACCACGTACGGCCCGCCGGACAGGCGGATGATCGGCGTGATATCGGCGATCGGGTCGAAGCTCAGCTTGTACACGCTCGGGTTGACGGTGTAGCTGCCCGAGATGAGGAGCAGGGTGTAGCCGTCGCCCGGCGCGCGCACCACGGACTCCGCGCCCAGGTTGCCGCCGGCGCCAGGCCGGTTCTCGACGACGAAGGCGGTGCCGAGCCGCTCGGTCAGCTTCGCCGCCATCAGGCGCGCGGTGAAGTCCGAACCGCCGCCGGGGGCGAACGGCACCACGATGCGCACCGGCTTCGCCGGATAAGCTTGGGACGCGGCGGGTTGGGAAACGACCCCCGCCGCGCAGGCGACCAGGGCAGCACAGATTCTCCGGATCATGGACATCCTCCTCGCAGCCTGATCCTATTAGAATAGCCCAACGAGGAGGAGGACCTCATGAGATTCGTTTCGACTGTCGTTTCGTTCGCCTGCGGCATTCTGTTCAGCGCCGCGGCGCTGGCGCAGTCGGGCCCGATCAAGGTCGGCATGAGCATGCCGCAGACCGGCTCGCTCGGCGCCGGCGGCAAGGCGGCGCTGGTCGCGCTCAACATGTGGGTCGAGGACGTCAACGCCAAGGGCGGCCTGCTCGGCCGCAAGGTGGAGCTGATCTCCTACGACGACCAGACCAACCCGGCGCTCACCCCCGCGATCTACACCAAGCTGCTCGACATCGACAAGGTCGACCTGCTGATCGCGCCCTATGGGACGGTGCCCACCGCGCCGATCATGCCGCTGGTCAAGCAGCGCGGCCTGCTGCTGATGGGCAACTTCTCGTTCCAGGTGAACGCGAAGGTGCAGCACGACATGTGGTTCAACAACTCGCCGTGGAACAACGCTTCGAGCTGGTCCGACGGCTTCGTCGAAGCCGGCCAGCGGCTCGGCGCCAAAAGCATCGCCTTCCTCGCCGCCGACAACGATTTCGCGCAGAACCTGGCGAACGGCGCGCGCGAGCTGGCGAAGAAGGCGGGACTGCAGACCGTCTACAACCAGAACTACCCGCCGGCCACCACCGACTTCTCGTCGCTGATCCGCGGCATCCGCGCGGCCAAGCCCGACATGGTGTTCGTCATGTCCTACCCCAACGACTCGGTGGCAATAGTTAGAGCGGTCAACGAGATCGGCGTCGGCGACTCGGTGAAGATCTTCGGCGGCGGCATGGTCGGGCTGCAGTTCACGCCGATCATGGAGTCGCTCGGCTCCTCGCTCAACGGCATCGTCAATTACAACTCCTACGTGCCGGGCATGAAGTACCCGGGCATCGAGGACTTCCTCAAGCGCTACGCCGCGAAGGCGGCCGACGCCAAGGTCGACCCGCTCGGCTTCTATCTGCCGCCGTTCAACTACGCCATCGGCGAGATGCTGGAGCAGGCGATCAACGCCACCAAGAGCCTGGATCACAAGCGCCTCGCCGACTACCTGCGCAAGAACGAGATGAAGACCATCGTCGGCCCGATCCGCTACGGCCCGGACGGCGAGTGGGCGAACGCGCGCGTGGTGCAGGCGCAGTTCCGCGGCGTGATCGACAAGAACATGGACCAGTTCCGCCAGCCCGGCAAGCAGGTGGTGCTGTACCCGCCGGCGTTCAAGACGGGCGACGTGGTCGCGCCGTTCGAGAAGGCTCGCGGGAAATAGGACAGACTTCCTGGAGAGGGACAAGCGCGGCGCTGCCGCGCTTTTTTTTGGGTAACCCGTGCTCCCGCTAGACCTGCTGTTCGAAGGCGTGCTGTTCGGCATCCTGCTCGGCTGCTTCTATGCCGCGGTGAGCATGGGGCTGTCGGTGTCCTTCGGCCTGCTCGACGTGCCGCACGTGGCGCACCCGGCGATCATGGTGTTCGGCTCGTACTGCACCTTCGTGCTGACGGGCTGGGGCTTCGACCCGATCGTCGCCGGCGTGGTGCTGATGCCGCCGTTCTTCGTCCTCGGCATGCTGGTGTACCGCTTCTACTACGAGGCTTTCGAGCGGCGCGGCGCGGAGGCGGGGGTGCGCGGCATCGCCTTCTTCTTCGGCCTGGCGCTGATCATCGAGGTCGGGCTGATCCTCGCCTTCGGCGTCGACCAGCGCATGGTCGAGGCGGCGTACATCGGCAGCAGCCTGCGTTTCGGCGACATCCGCATTCCGCAGCGCACGCTGGTGGTGTGCGCGGTGGCGATCGCCCTGAGCGTGGTCCTGACGCTGTATTTCTCGAAGACCTTCACCGGCCGCGCCATCAAGGCGGTGGCCCAGGACGAGCCGGCGCTGCGCCTGATGGGCGCGGACCCGGTGCGCATCAAGCAATGGGCCTTCGGCATCGCTACCGCGGTGGCCGCGCTCGCCGGGGCGATGCTGATCATCGTCGGGCCGGTCGAGCCGAGCATGGACCGGGTCTACATCGGCCGCACCTTCGCGGTGGTGGTGCTCGCCGGCCTGGGCAGCATGACCGGCACCATCGCCGCCGGCCTGGTCCTCGGCATCTCGGAATCGATCGTGCTGATCCATCCCGACCTCGGCGCGTCGTGGGCGCCGGCGGTGTCCTTCGCGCTCCTCCTCCTGGTTCTCGGCGTCCGTCCGCAAGGGCTATTCGGAAGATGAGCGGCCGATGAAATTCTGGATCGGCGCGGCGATCTGCATCGGCCTTGCGGTGGGGGCGGCGGCGTTCCTCAAGAACGAGTACTGGTTCTTCGCCGGCTACACCGTGCTGATGTTCGTGGTGCTGGCCACCGCCTGGAACATCCTCGGCGGCTACGCCGGCTACGTGAACTTCGGCACGCCGGCCTTCTTCGGCCTGGGCGCCTATACCGGCGCGGTGCTGTTCAAGGCCTTCGCCCTGCCGCTTGGCTTGCAGATCGTCGCCGCCGCGGTGATGAGCGGGCTGCTCGGCCTGTTTGCCGGGCTGCTGACGCTGCGCCTGCGCGGCATCTTCTTTGCCATCGCCACCATCGCGCTGGTGGTGATCATGGAGACGGTGTTCATCAACTGGCGCTACGCCGGCGGCGCCACCGGGCTGCAGCTGCTGCGGCCGCCGCCGACCGCGCCGTTCGAGTCCTATACCAAGATGCTGTTCGTGCTGATGGCGGTGATGGCGGTCGGCGCCGTCGCGGTGGCGCGCTACATCCAGGACTCGTGGATCGGGCGCGGGCTGCGCGCGCTGCGCGACAGCGAGGAGGCCGCCGAATCGAGCGGCGTGCCCACGCTCAAGCTCAAGGTGTTCGCCTGCACCATCTCCGGCGCGCTGATGGGCGCCGCCGGCGCGCCGATGCCGATGTACCTGTCGTTCATCGAGCCGTACTCGACCTTCAACCTCAACTACGCGATCGGCGCGCTGGCCAGCCCGATGATCGGCGGCAGCATGCACTGGCTCGGGCCGGTGATCGGCGCGCTGATCCTCAGCACGCTGCAGCAGGTGGTGACGGTGACGATCTCCAACGAGATGAACGTGCTGATCGTGGGGGTGCTGCTGGTGGTGTTCGTGGTCGCCGCGCCCGAAGGCATCCTCGGCTTGTTCAAGAGATGGATTCGATTCTAAAAATCCAGGGCGTCTCCAAGCGCTTCGGCGGCTTCGCCGCGCTCAGCGACGTCAGCATCGACATCGCGCAGGGTGAGCGCTTCGGGCTGATCGGGCCGAACGGCTCGGGCAAGACCACGCTGATCAACTGCGTCGCGGGCGCCTTGCGCAACGACGCCGGACAGATTTTTTTCCAGGGAAAGGAAATCACCCGGCTTCCGGCTTATCGGCGCACGCAGCGCGGCATCGCGCGCAGCTTCCAGCTCCCGCGGCCGTTCCGCAGCATGTCGGTGCTCGAGAACCTCCTCGTGCCTCTGGAGTACGTCGTTCATTTGAGTGATGAAAAAGCAAATGCAGAGGCGAGGGGCATCCTCGAGCGCATCGGCTTGGCCGGCAAGGCCGAGACGCCGTCGAACCGCCTGTCGCAGGTCGAGCTGCGCAAGCTGGAGCTCGCCCGTGCCATGGCCGCGCGGCCGAAGCTGCTGATCTCCGACGAGGCGATGGCCGGGCTGTCAGGCTCCGAGGTCGACGAGGTGCTGAAGATCCTGCTCGACCTCAACGCCTCGGGCATCACCATCATCATGATCGAGCACATCATGCAGGCGGTGATGCGCTTCTCGCAGCGCGTCGTGTGCCTCGACGCCGGCAGGATCATCTGCGAGGGCGCGCCGGCCGAGATCGTGAACAACGCCGAAGTGCAGAAGGCCTACCTTGGCGCTTGAGCTGACGATCTCGGGCGTCGAAGCGGGCTACGGCGCGGTGCGGGCCCTGCACGGCGTCTCCCTTTCGCTGAAGGATGGGGAAACCGTGGCCCTGCTCGGCACCAACGGCAACGGCAAGAGCACGCTGATGAAGTGCGTCATGGGCATGGTGAGGCCGACCCAGGGTTCAGTCGTTCTTTCGATCGAAAATGAAAAATACGATCTGACGCGGCTCTCCACCGAAGAAATCGTCAATCTCGGCGTCGCGCTGGTGCCGGAAGGCCGGCGCCTGTTTCCCAAGCTGACCGTGGAGGAGAACCTGCTGCTCGGCGCGTTCCGCCCTGGGGCGCGCGGCCAGCGCGTGAAGAACCTGGCGTTCTCGTACGAGATGTTCCCGGCGCTGGCGGAGCGCCGGCGCCAGCTGGCCGGCTCCATGTCGGGCGGCCAGCAGCAGATGCTCGCGATCGCGCGCGCGCTGATGTCGGCGCCGCGGCTGCTGCTGGTCGACGAGCCCTCGGTGGGCCTGGCGCCGATCCTGGTGTCGCACACCATCGCCAAGATCAAGGAGCTGAAGGAGCGCACCGGCCTGACCGTGCTGATGGCCGAGCAGAACTTCCACCAGGCGATCCGCATCGCCGACCGCGGCTACATCATCGTGCACGGCGAGATCGTGTTCGAGGGCGGGGTCGCCGCGCTGGAGCAGAACGAGCTGGTGAAGAACTACTACCTCGGCACCGCCGCGTGAACGCACGGCTGCGCGATCTGCCGATCGGCGCGTACGGCGCGGTGATGGGCCTCGCCGGCCTCGGCCTTACCGCGCGCGCCGCCGCGCCGCTGTTCCCGGGCGCGGTGCAGGCCCCGGCCTACGTCACCGAGCCGTTTATCCTTGCAGGCTTGATTGGCTTTGCAGTGTTGTTCCCGGCTTACCTCCTAAAGCTGCTTTTCCATCCAAAAGCGGTAAAAGAAGAGTTCACCAATCCCGCCACGCTCGGCTTCTGCGCCTCGCTGCCGGTCGGCATGACGCTGGTGGCGGGCGGGCTGGCGCCGTATTTCGCCCCGGCCGCGGATGTGCTGTGGTGGAGCGGCGTCGGGCTGCTGCTGGCGATGCAGGTCTGGGGCGTGGCGCGCGTGCTGCAGGGCGGGATCGAGCTGGCGCAGATCAACGCCGGCTGGATGATCCTGTTCATCGGCGGCATCGTGGTGCCCGGCGGCGGCATCGCTCTCGGCCACCTCGAGGCCGCGCGCTTCATGTACGGCGTCTCGGCGGCGGCGACGCCGTTCGTCATGGGGCTGGTGTTCTACCGCGCGGCGGTCGGGCCGGCGCTGCCCGAGGTGCTGCGCCCGAGCTGGTTCATCCTGCTGGTGCCGCCGTCGCTGATCTATGCACACGGCCTGGCGTTCTTCCCGGGGCTGGCGTTCCTCGAGAACCTGCTGTTCTTCGGCGTGGTGCTGGCGGCGGGGCTGCTGATCTATGCGCGCGGCTTCCTGGGCTGGCGCTTCGGCGTGCCCTGGTGGGCCTTCACCTTCCCGCTGGACGCCTTCGCCTACGCCACCGCGCGCTACGCGCAGGACCATTCCTCGCCGGCCTGGCGGGTGGTGGCCGGCATCGCGCTGCTGGTCGCGGCGGCGTTCGTGCTGATCGTGCTGGCGAAGACCCTGCTCGACCTCGCTCAGCGGTTCTCGAAGCGGTTGTAGTCTTCCCTCGCTGCCAGGCCTCGCAACGCGCCATCGCAGCGGCGGTGAACTCGGCCTGCGGCTGGTTGCCGCCGATGATGAACATCAGCAGGTGCTCGCGCTTCGGCTCGTCGTAGGTCACGTTCATGAAGCGCCGCGCCACCCCGGTGGGGAAAGAGATGACGTCGTAGGGATTCAGGTCGACGTGCTGCTTCCCGCTGCCCTCGTTCCACTCGGCGCGCCAGCGCCCGGTCAGGGCGATGAAGGTTTCGTTGGTGTCGTGGTTGTGCATCAGCGGCCCCTTGCCGGGCTTCGCCTTGCAATACCCGAGGTTGAAGCCCTCGGCGATCGCGATCGCCGGCATCGAGGAGGCGTCGTCACCGACCGGTGATGTCACCGATTTATTTTTTGTTTTTGGTTTTTCAAAACCAATAACTGCATAGAGCTTGCGGCGGCACTCGGGCAGCGGGCTGTCGGGCAGGCCGCCGTCGGAGCCCTTCAGATCTTTGAAGCGCGCCACGCGCTTCATCATCGTGGCCTTGGACACGCTGCGGATGTCTTTCCAGTCAGCCATGCTTCCTCCTGCGGATTCCAGACGCCTTTTCCAGCACCGCGCAGACCGCGCCGGTGTCCAGCTTCGCGAAGCCCTGCGCCATGGCGGCCTTGTAGACCCCGGCCGAGGCCCTGAACAGCGGCGTCGCCACGCCGAGCCGCCGGGCGTACTCGCCGATGATCTTCATGTCCTTCTGCCACACCTCGTTCTTCATGGTGACGTCGTCGTAGCGCCCGGCGACCATCATCGGGCCGCGCACCTGGAACATGCGCGAGGCGCCGGCGCTGTCGGCCTGGACCTTGTAGATTATCTCGGGGGAGAGCCCGGCTTTCATGCCGAGCACGAAGGCTTCGGCCGCCGAGACGTTGTGGATCGCCACCAGCAGGTTGGCGACGAACTTCATCTTGCTGCCGTTGCCGAACGCTCCCAGGTAGTAGTGGGCCCTGGAAAACGCTTTCAAGACAAAAATTGTTTTTGCAAAAGCATTCCTGTCACCACTGCCGTAGACCACGAGGTCCCCGGTCCGCGCCTGCGCACCGGTGCCCGACAGCGGGCAGTCGAGCAGGGTGATGCCCTTGCGCTTCAGCGTGTCGCGCGCCTTGATCTTTTCCTCGATCGGCAGCGTGCTGGTCTCGACCACAATCTGGTTTTTCAGGAAGAGTTGCCTGGAAATCAGATGCAGGGCTTCGGCGCTCGGCAGAGAGGTAATGACGATGCCGGTCTTGATGTTCGCTACGCAATCCACCGGAACGCCGCCCGCGCGCCTCAGCGCGGCGCGGCGCGCGGCGACGATGTCGTAGCCCTGCACCCGGAAGCCGGCTTGCAGCAGGCTCGCCGACATCGCCGAGCCCATGATGCCGAGGCCGATGACCCCGGCGGACTTCACTTCGCCATGACGGCGTCGCTCGCGGCGATTTTCTTCCGCGCCTTCACTCCCTTGTCCGGGGAGAGGCGGAAGTCCCAGCTGAGCTTGACGAAGGGATTGGACAGGCCGAGCTTCTTCGCTTCGGCCGCGTCGCTCACCTTCTTGTACTTGCCGATGAGCGAGTTCTTGACTGCGAACACCGCGTCGCCGTCGAGATAGGGGTCGCCCTCGACGAAGACATGCGTGATGACCTGCTGGTACCCGGGCGCCGAGACGATGGCGTGCATGTGCGCCGGGCGCATGTGGTTGTTGCCGGTCGCGCGCACCAGATCGCCCACCGGCCCATCCACCGGGATGCTGTAGAACTTCGGCTTGTAGCTGGCGAAGGCGTATTCGCCCTTGGCGTTGGCCTTGACCCGGCCGCGCAGCTCGAACTCACCGTCGGTCTGCAGGTCGTAGATGCCGTCCGCCTTCGCCTGCCAGATGTCGAGCGTGGCGTGCGGAACAGGCTTGCCGGAGGCCCCGTCTTTATCAACCCCTAGCACGCGGCCGCTGACCCACACGTCCTCGCCCTTCATCGTGGCGCCCTGGCGGAGGTCGGCGCCGTAGCCGTACTCCTTCGCGCCATGCGCGAAGAACGGCCCGAGCACCGTCGCTTCCGTGGCGCCGGCGGCGGTCTTGTGGTTGAGCGCGACCACCATCATCGAAAGGCCGAGCACGTCGGAGAGCAGGATGAATTCCTGGCGCTTGCCGTCGCACTTCTGGCCGACCGCGGTCATGAACTTGATGCCTTCGAACCATTCCTCCTCGGTCAGGTCGACCTCGCGCGCGAAAGCGTGCAGGTGCTTCACCGCGCTGGTCATGATCTTCCTGAGGCGCGGGCTCTTGGTCGCTTTCAGCCGCGCGACGACCGCATCGGTCAGGTTGTCTTCGGTGAACTGGCGCATGGGGCCTCCTCGAGTGCATTGTATTATCAAAAAACAATGGCGAAACGGGTCGCGATCGTCACCGGTGGGGCAAAACCCGACAGCATCGGTTTCGCGGTTGTACAGGGGCTGCGACGCGAGGGCTGCGAGCTGGTGGTCGCCGACCTCTACGCGCAGGGCTTCGCCGCGCTCGCGGACTGCCTGTGTATCCGGACGGACGTTGCGGATGCGGTTTCTGTTCAACAAATGATCGAAACCGCTGTGGAGAAGCTTGGCCGGATTGACATCCTGGTCAACGCCGTAGGGGGCAGCTGGGGCATCACCGAGCAGGACCTGGTCGCCGCCCCGCCGCGCGGCTTCCGCGGGCTGACCAACTGCTCGCTCGACGACTGGCGCACGATCCTCGGCGCCAACCTCGATTCAGCCTACTACTGCGCGCGCGCCGCGGCGCCGTACCTGAAGAAGCAGGGCGGGGCCATCGTCAACGTCGCCTCGGTCGCGGCGCGCAAGGGCATTCCGCCGGGCTCCGAAGGCTCGAGCGGGCCCTACGCGGTGGCGAAGGGCGGCGTCATGGCGATGACGCGCCAGCTCGCCCTGGAGCTCGGCGAGTTCGGCGTGCGCGTCAACTGCGTGGCGCCGGGGGTGATCGCGAGCGGGCGGCTGAAGAAGGTTCTCCTGCAAAACAGGAAGGACCATGGCCCCGAGGGCCCTCTTGGGACGATTCCCATGGGACGGGTCGGCACCGTGGCGGAATGCGCCGCGCTGATCGTGGCGCTGTGCACCGACGACACGTCCTACATGACGGGCGTCACGGTAGACCTCAACGGCGCTTCCTATGCCGCTTGAGGGGCTCAAGGGGAAGAGGGCACTGGTCACCGGCGCTGCCAGCGGGATTGGAAGTTCAATAGTGGAGCGGTTGAGGCGCGAAGGCGTGGACGTCGTCCCCACGGATATCCATCCAGGCACCGGCATCGTTGTCGCCGATCTGACCGATGCCGACGACGTCGAGAAGCTTGCCGGCAAGGCGGGCGCGATCGATTTCCTGGTGAATGTCGCGGGCGGACCGGTGGCGCCTTCCCGGGAGAATACGCTTCCCGATTTGCCAATAAAATCTCTTGCTTTCGAAGAAATCGACGAAAAGCAATGGGCGGCGGTGATCGCCGCGAACCTGACCACCGCCTTCCTCGTGTGCCGCGAGTTCGCGCCGCGCATGAAGGCGCGCAAATTCGGCCGCATCGTCAACTTCGCCTCGATCGCCGTGCGCCGCGGCAGCGACCGCGTCGGCGCGCACTATGCCGCGGCCAAGGGCGGCATCATCGGCCTCACCAAGACCCTCGCGCTCGAGCTCGGCCCGCACGGCATCACGGTCAACGCCATCGCGCCGGGTTTCATCAAGACCCCGCGCATCGAGGCTGCGGGCTGGGGGGATGCCGGCGAAGCGTTCATCCAGTCCTTGCCGCTGAAAAGAGCGGGCAGGCCCGATGACATCGCCGGCGTGGTGGCGGTGCTGTGCTCCGAGGCCGGCGGCTACGTTTCGGGCGCCACCATCGACGTCAACGGCGGCTGGTACTTCGGCCCGTAATTCGGGGTCAGGGTCGCAACTCGTTTTTGCGTACGCTGAAACAAGTTGCGACCCTGACCCCGAATTACCCTAGGGGCAGAATCTCGAGTTGTACGGGAATGGCGGGGTGGGCTGGTCGATCAGCAGCGTGCTGCTGTCTCCCGGGACCGTGCTGCAAGCCGCGGCGCCGAGCAGAAGCGCGACGGCCAGGATTCGCTTAAACATGGTAGGTCAGCCTTTCGAAGGAACGCTCTTTCAGGTGGTCGTCGAGCCCCCAGCGGTTCACCTGCACCAGGACCTCGTCGAACTCGCTCTTCGGCATCGGTTCGAAGGCGAAGCGCTCGCCGCGCGTGAACTTCGAGTAGTCCCACGGGTGCGCGTCCTTGAACTCGGGCGGGACGCATTTCTCCCAGAGGGGAAGATAGTTCTTCAAATTCGACTGCAGGGCTTTTTCGGCACGGTCGAGCCCGCGCAGGTAGGCGCGAACGTCGCTCTTGTCGGCGGTCTCGGGAACCCACCACAGCGTGTGGAACTCGTCCGCCATCACCTGGCGCAGCCCGAGCTGCCTCGCCATGTCGATCTGCGGCGGCAGCAGGCTGGCGGCCTCGACCTCGCCGTCGAGCAGCGCCTTGAGGCGTGCGCCGAAGCCGCCGGTGTTGACCACCTTGATGTGCTCGAGGGGCAGATACTTCTCCAGCCGGAAGGGCACGTTGAAGTGGCTGCCGGCGCGCATGCCGACCGATACCGGGACATCCTTGAGGTCCTCGGGCCGGCGGATTTTAGACTCCGGCCGCACGAAGATCGCCCAGGGCGACACGCCGTAGCAGTCCGGAACGAAGCGTCCCATGCCGGCGCTGGCGTTGGAGATGCTGCCCCAGACGCAGGCGCACTGGATCAGGTTCTTGTCGCCCTCGGCGTAGGGCTGGTCCTGCGGGCGGGACTTGTAGTCCAGGCCCTTCCAGCTCGACTGCGTGCCGCGGAAGGTCTTGATGTCGAACTCGACCTCGATCCCCTCGGCGGCGAAGAAGCCTGCCTCCTGAGCGACGAAATCGTTCAGCCCCATTCCTTTCGGTGCGACGCGGACTTTGCGCATGGTCCCTCCGATCAGAACCGATATGCTACGCCGGCGCTCGCGTAGTAGTTGGTCTTGTCCTCGGTGATCGGGCTCGACGCGGCATCGCCCTGCAGCCGGCGCACGGACAGGCTGGCGAGCGCGACCCAGTGCCGGCTGAGGTCGTAGGCTCCTTCGATGCCGGCTGAGACAAAGAGAAGTCCGCCGCTGCCGGTGGTGTAGTAGGAGCGCACCCACTCGTCGCTCGCCCACGTCGCCTGGCCGAAGATCCAGGCTTTCAGCGCGCCGCTGCCGTACACGCCGACCGCGACGCGCAGATCGGCCTGACTGCCCAGGTCGCTGTCGAGGTGGCGTCGCACGCGGCCGAGCACGTTGAGCGGCGCCGGGCCGATCTTCGTGTCCCATTCGAGATGCACGCCGATCGACGCACCCGGATCGACGTCGGTGCGGTCGTTTCCACCCTCGTAGGCGAGCTGCACGCCGGCGTCCAGCCCCTTGGTCAGCGCCCAGCGCGCGCCGCCTTCGAGGATGCCCTGCGTAGTACGGGCGAAGAGGTGCTCGCCGTAGTAGCGCACCACCGGGATCGGCTCGACCTCCTGCTTGGAGGCGCCGTCGTAATCCGGGCGCGAGCGCACGCCAAGGCCGAGCAGCGTGCCGAGCTCGTCCTGCGGCGGCGAGTCCTGCGCCGGCGCGAACGCCGGGAAGGCGAGCAGCGCGGCGAGGATCAGGAGGGGGCGAGGGCGCAATGTCCTTGCCTTTCCAGCCAGTAAACGATGTTGCCGACCACGACGATGCTGCCCGAGACGACCACGCTCACCGCGGTCACCGCGCCGAGGCCGACCAGGACGTACGCGCACTCCCGGTTGCCGGCGCAGTTCACGCCGTACAGGCCAACGAGCTGCTGGGGCTTGAGCGTCATCTCTTTCGCGACGACCTTGCACTCCTCGTCGTAGGAGGACGTGGTGTGGGGGACGTAGATGCAGCCCTGCAGCAGTGCGGCGGCGAGGAGCGTTGCCGCGCGGCTCACTTGAACCACAGGTAGTGCGCCGCGATGGCGGCGATGGCGAGCAGCACGCAGCCGGGGTACGCGACTTTCTTGACGAAATTGGTGAAGTCGGAGACCTCGGGATCGGACTTCATGCCGAGCGGGCAGGCGAGCAGGCTGAGCACGACGCCCGCCGCCGCGAGAGCGATATCGCCGGCGGGATTCGAGACGAAGAACATACCGCCGATGGCGGCGGCTGCGAGATAGACGAGCAGGTCGGCGGCCGTGAGCCCCAGCCATTCGCGCAGCTCGCTCATGCGGACCAGCGCCGATCCACCAGCACCACCGAAGTTTCCACCTGCCGCTCCGGAATCGACCAGTATCTCCTGAGCAGCGCGTCCTTCTCGCTCCGGGTAGTCAGCCTGAAGCCGTTTCGGCGGTAGAACGCGATGGCCCACGCGGCGTCCGCCCAGGTGCCGATCAGCAGGGGCTTGCGGGTGCGTCCTTGCAGCTCGCGCAGCAGCCTCGTGCCGACGCCTTTTCCCTGCGCCGCCGGCGTCACGTAAGCGTGGCGGATCAGCGTCACGTCGCCGCGCTCCTGCAGCCCCATGATGCCGAGCAGCCTGCCGTTTTCTTCCGCGACGCGGAAGCGCACGCCGTGCGCCACTTCGGTTCGCAATTCCCGTGCCGGCATGTACGGCTGGCGCCAGCGGTCGGCGGGAATAACGCCGCGGTAGGCCTGCGCCGCGCGGTTGACGATCGCGAGTGCGGCGGGCAGATCTGGGCCGCGCATGCTGCGGATACGCATCGCCCCGATACTACTTGGCTCCGACCCCCTGGCGGCGCTTCGACTCGCGCCACTCCTGGTACTCGCGCTCCTCGGCCGCGTCGCGCGGTGCGGCGCCGCTGCCGTCCAGGCGCAGCACGAATTCGCCCTCGGCGCCGCTCAGCAGACCCGGGCCGCGCGGGATCTCGTTGCCAGAGTGGTACGGCACCGGCTCGGCGGCGCAGCCGGCGAGCGCCGCGCAGGCCGCAAGGAGGAGGGCGCGCATCAGAACTTGATCCGCGAGCCGACCATGAAGAACTGCACGTCGTCGAGGCTCATGCCCGGCCGGTCGAGGCTGTGCTGCTTGAACAGGGCGAAGACCTCGGCCCAGGCGATGGGCGTGAAGACGTAGCCGATGCCGTAAACCTTGGCTTCGTCGCCCGACATGGCCTGGTCCTGGCCGGTGCCATAGTCGATCGAGACCGCGTGCTGGCCGAACTTGTAGCCCAGCTTGAAGTAGTCGAACTTGCCCTCTCGACCCGGCAGGTCGCGCGCGGTATGGGTATAGGTCAGGTTGATCCCGCTCGTGTGCAGCCACGAGACCGAGCCGCCGATGGTCTTGTCGTCCATGCCGCCGGGCGCGGCGTCCTCCTTGGAGTAGCCGAGCGCGCCGGCCAGCGTGCCGATGCCCTCCAGCTTGGCGCTATAGCGCAGCGCGAACTCGACGATGTCGGTGGCCTTGTTGCCCCAGCTCGCTTCCGCCATGAACCCGCTGAACGACGGGCTCTGGTAATGGATCCGGTCGTAGCGGCTTTCAAAGTCCTGGTTGGAGATGGTGGCGCTGATGCTCGCGCCCGAGGCCACGCCGCCCGAGCGGTACTCGAACGCGCCGCCGATGTCGGGCGTGGACGCGTAGTGCGCGACGGTGGTGCCGGAAAGATCGACTTCCGAGGCGCCGTTCGCCGCGCCGTCGCCCTGGCCGAGCCGCACCGTGCCCCAGTTGCCGCTGAAGAACAGGTCCATGTGCCGCTCGTCCAGCGTCGGCGAGATCTGGCGGGTGGCGAAGTTGACCCCGCTGCTCGGGTTCGATTTGTACTCGACCTCGAACAGGATGCCGGCCTTCGCCCCCGGCGCCAGCGCCCCTTCGGCGTTGAAGCGGAAGCGCGTCGAGCTGTTGCCGTTGTCGACGTTGAACGTGTCTTTCCCGGTGCCGTCGTCGGCATGCAGCAGGGCGCGGTTGATCTGGCCCGAGAGCCTGACGTCGATGGCCTTGTCCTGTGCATGGGCCGACGCGACCGCGAACGCGGCAGCGACGGAGCTAAGCAGCAGTTCGGTTTTCATTTGGACCACACCATGGCGAGATAGCCGAATACAGTGAGAAGTACCCCGGACACAGCATACGCGACGGGGAAGCCGATCCAGGGAGCGAACGCACCCACCACTTGATCCAAGTCAAACACGAACATTCTACGGAAACAGGGTGCGCGCAGATAGTATTCCGGCCATGACCCGGCTATTGCCGGCCTTGCTGTGCGCATTGCCGTTCGCGGCGTTCGCGCAAACCTACCGCTCCGACGAGCATTCCTTTCGCATAGCGAGCGTCGTCGAGGGCCTGCAGCAGCCGTGGTCGGTTGCGTTCCTGCCCGGCGGCCGCATGCTGATCACCGAGAAGGCAGGGCGGCTGCGCCTGGTCGCGGACGGCAAGCTCGATCCGAATCCGATCGAGGGCACGCCGCAGGTGACCGTGCACGGGCAGGGCGGGCTGCACGACGTAGTGCTGCATCCGGACTTCGCGCGCAACTCCCTTGTCTATCTTTCCTATGCGGCGCGCGGCAGCGACGGCGTGGGCACCGAGTTGGCGCGCGGGCGGCTGTCGGGGCATCGACTGGAAAACGTCCAGGTGCTGTTCCGCCAGAGCCCGAAAGGCTCCCGCGGCCAGCATTTCGGCGGGCGCATAGTGTTCGACCGCGCCGGCTACGTCTACCTGACGCTCGGCGACCGCGGCGAGATGGCGCGCGCGCAGCGCCCCGACGACCACGCCGGCTCGGTGATCCGCCTGCACGACGACGGCCGCGTGCCGCAGGACAACCCGTTCGCCGGCAGGCCGGGCTGGAAGCCGGAGAAGTTCACCCTCGGCAACCGCAACATGCAGGGCGCGGCGCTGCATCCGCAGACCGGGATGCTGTGGACGCACGAGCACGGCCCGCAGGGCGGCGACGAGGTGAACGTGATCCGCGCCGGGGTCAACTACGGCTGGCCGGTGATCACCTACGGCGTGAACTACGGCATCGGCACGAAGATCGGCGAGGGCACGCACAAGCCCGGCATGGCGCAGCCGCTGCACTACTGGGTGCCGTCGATCGCGCCCTCGGGCATGGCGTTCTACACCGGCGAGCGGTTCCCGCGCTGGAAGGGTGACTTGTTCGTCGGTGCGCTGCGCGGGCAGGTCCTGGTGCGGCTCAAGCTCGATGGCGAGAAGGTGGTGAAGGAGGAGCGGCTGCTGGAAGGCGTCCTCGGCCGCATCCGCGACGTGCGCGCCGCGCCCGACGGCTATATCTACCTCCTTACCGACGACAGCCGCGGCGTGCTGGCAAGGCTCGAGCCGAATTGACCCCCTGTGAAGGGGGTCGTGAGCCGCAGGCGAGCGGGGGGTTTGGTTTTATCTTTTCGCGCAACCTGCAAGCGCCTGTTCTATTTGCAGGCAGACCGCTTCGAACTGCTGCAGAACCTCGATGTTGGTGAAGCGCAGCACGGCTATCCCGAGGACGCCGAGCGCTTCCGTCCTGGCTTCATCGTAGTGCTCAGCGGCATCGGTGAAATGGGAATCACCGTCAAGCTCGATCACCAATCGATGCCGCGCGCAGTAGAAGTCTGCGACGTAGCGGCCGAGCGGCTTTTGCCGAGTGAACTTCTCGCCATGGCTGGACAGAAAGTCGAACCATAGCTTGCGCTCGGCCGGCGTAGGGTCATGACGCAGCGCGCGGGCGCGAGACTTGAGATCCCGTCGGTAGCGAAGGAAGGCCCGGGTAGGCCGCATCCTCACTCAACGGTTATCTGCCCAGACCGTGCACCAGCCGAAAACCAAACCCCCCGCTCGCCTGCGGCTCACGACCCCCTTCACAGGGGGTCAAGCGGTTAGTTTGCGTACCAGCGCGGTGAGGGCGCCGTGCGGGGAGGCGAGCTCCTCGAGCAGCGTGAAATGGTTGTGCCGCGGCAGGGCGGTCGCCGTTCCTCCGAGGCGCTTTGCGTAGTCCTCGGACTGGCGCTGCAGCTCGGGTAGCTCGTCGGCACCGTAAGCGATGAACAGAGGTTTCTCCGTCGCCGGCGGGGAGTTGCGCCGCGCCTCTTCCTCGTCGAGGCGCAGCTTGTCGTTGATGTAGGAGAGCCGGATCGGCTCCAGGTCGTAAATCCCGCTGATGGCGAGGCCGCCTTTTACCGCCGGGTGGTCCATGGCCATTGCGGTCAGGTGCCCGCCGGCCGACCAGCCCGAGAGAGTGAGCTGCTTCGGGTCGCCGCCGAGCATCGGGATGCTGGCGTGCAGCCAGTCGAGCGCGGCGCGGATCTCGGCGACGATGCCGTCGAGGCGCTTGTGCGGCGCGAGCGTGTAGCCGATGAGGGCGACGTTGATGCCCCAGGCGAGCGGCCCTTCGGCGATGAAAGCGAACAGCTCCTTGGCGCGCGCCTGCCAGTACCCGCCGTGGATGAACGCGAGCACCGGGCCGTCGCGCCGCGCGGCGAAGTAGTCGATGCGGTTGCGCTCTTCGGGGCCATAGCGCAGGTCCATGCCGTCGGGATGCGCGGCGCGCAGCCGCGCGCTGCGCGCTTCCCAGCCGGCGACGATCTGCGAGCTGTTCGCGACCGCGGCGGCGTTGTTGTAGGCCGCGTCTAGATCCTGAACGATTGGAGCGTCTCCGGGGCGAAAAGCTCTTCGGGCTGGAGGCGGCGCTTGGACAGCCCCTGCTCGTGGTGGTAGCGCAGGAAGGTTTCGAGGCCCTGCCGGTTCGGCTCGAGCCCGTAGGGCCACCAGTCGGCGCCCATCTCGCGCCGCGCCTCCTCGACCCCGGCCGTCAGCCAGGGCAGCATCGCCGGCAGCGCCGCGGTCTGGTCGTACAGCGCCATCGCCTTCGCTTTCGCGGCGTTGAACGCCTTGGTCAGCGACTGCGCCACCCAGGGGTGCCGCGCATAGATGTCGCGCCGAATCACCACGGTGTGCATGATCGGAAAGATCTTGGTGCGCCGGTAGTACTCCTTTTCGACCTGGACGTAGTCGGGAAACAGGCGGCGCACCTTGTCGGGCTCGCGCTGGAAGGTCGACGGCGCGCGCGCGGTCACCAGCGCGTCGAGCTCGCCGTCGGCGAGCATCCGCGAAAGGGTCTGAGTCGGCTTTATGGGTTTGAGCTTTATTTCACTGGGTAAATTCAATCGCAGCTTCTCCTCGCGGCCCGGTTCCTCCTCGCCGCCCGAGAAGTGCTCCACGTCGGTGATCTTGACGCCGTAGTCGTCCGACAGGATGCCGCGGATCCACACCGGCGCGGTCATCTGGTACTCGGGCACGCCGATGCGCCGGCCCTTCAGCTCGGCGGGCTGGCGGATGCCGCTTTTCGCCGAGACGAAGATGCACGAGTGGCGGAAGAAGCGCGACGGGAACACCGGGATGGCGATGAACGGCGGCTCCTCCGCCTGCAGCGACGCCGCGTAGGAGGACAGCGACATCTCGGAGCAGTCGAACTCCCGGAAGCGCATCATCCGGAAGAACGTCTCCTCCACCGGCTGGTTCAGGTAGACGAGCTCGATGCCGTCGGGGACGACCGTCCCGTCCATCAACGCGCGAGTGCGGTCGTAATCCCAGCACGCAAGCGTAAGTCTCAAAGAAAAACTTCCTTGCCTTGACGGGACGAGTCGAGCATGGCCAAGCATACCTCCAGCGTCGCCATCGCCCATTCGCCGCCGTGCAGCGGCGCTCGTCCGCGAACCACCGCAGCGTAGAGCTCGTCGATCACTTCCACCCGGGGAATGCGCGGCGGCGGCAGGCGCTCGAGCTTCTTCCGGGTGTCGGCGTAGATCATCACCCCGGAGGGCAGCGGCCGCAGGTCGGCCTTCTCGCAGGAGACGATGACCAGCCCGAAGTGCTGGTGCCGATTGGCCCTGGCCTCCTTGAATTCCTTGCCGCCGTAGTTGCGCGAGCGCTTCAGTGAAAGCTCATCTCCCTTGAGCGCGCGCCGGGCCGATCCATAGCGCGACGGGTTTTTCTTGCGTCCCAGCTCTCCGGTCCAGCCCATGAACTCGTCGGAATCGAAATGGGCGTAGCCGCTGTAGGTGAGGGCGGCGAAGGCGCCGTCCTCGAAGCCGAGCAGGCAGGAGTAGGCGCCCTCAGTGGGACGCGCGGGGTCCCAGGCGCCGAGCAGCGAGCGGACGGTCCTGACCCTCCCTCCGGCTAGCAGCCGCACGATGTCCACCTGGTGCGCCGCCTGGTTGAACACCGCGCCGCCGCCCTGCGCGGTATCGAGCTCTTCCGGGCGACGCGGCCGGTAGAGAAAGTCGGTGAAATTGACCGCCGTGATCATCCGCACACGGCCGAACGCTCCGCTTTCCAGCAACTCCCTTGTACGCAAGACCGGCAGATCGAAGCTGTGGCTGTGTCCGACGACGAGCTGCACGCCGTTTCGCGCCGCCGCCTCGGTCATGCGGCGGCAGCCGGCCAGGTCGAGCGCCATGGGCTTTTCCACCAGGACGTGCTTGCGCGCGGTGCAGGCGAGCACCGCCTGATCGGCATGGAACTGGTGCGGGCTCGCGATATACACGACATCGACCGCCGGGTCGGCGCAAAGGGCCTCCACCGAGGAATGGATCCGGCCGCCGTAGTCCTTCCTGAATTTCTCCAGCGCTTCGCGGCGGGGATCGGTCGCGGCGACCAGCGCGATGCGCGGGTCGCGGAAGGCGCCCGCCATCAGGGCAAAGGCGCGCCCCAGGCCGACCACTCCGATCTTGAGCTTTTTCATGCTATGTATACGGCATGTTAACCAAGGAGCAGAACGAGCTCCTCTGCCGGGTCGAAGGCGCCGCGCCGATGGGGCAGATCATGCGCCGCCACTGGCTGCCGGTGTGCCTGTCGGAGGAGGTCGCCGAGCGCGACGGCAAGCCGGCGCGCGCGCGGCTCCTCGGGGAAGATCTCGTTGTTTTCAGAGATACCAATAATAAGCTTGGCGTCCTGGGAGAGCATTGCCTCCATCGCCGCGCCTCGCTCGCCTTCGGCCGCAACGAAGACTGCGGCCTGCGCTGCCTGTACCACGGCTGGAAGTTCGACGTCGACGGCAACGTCATCGACATGCCGTCCGAGGCGCCGGGCGCGGCCGAGCGCCTGGGGAAGAAGACCAAGTCTTACCCGGCGCGCGAGGGCGGCGGCTTCATCTGGGCCTGGATGGGCCCGCGCGAGGAGCTGCGCGAGTTCCAGCCGCCGGCCTGGGCGCCGCAGCCGGGGATCCGCTACGCCATCGTGAAGATGCACGCCGCGTGCAACTGGGCGCAGGTGCTCGAGGGCTCGATCGACTCGGCCCACAGCTCGAGCCTGCACTCGACCAACATGCCCGCCGGCGAGGTCGAGGGCTCCACCGCGACCGATACCTCCTGGGTGCGCCCGTCGACCGACAAGGCGCCGCGCATGCAATTCGAGCCCACCGCGTACGGCTTCCGCTACGCCGCGATCCGCAAGCCGATCCGCAACCCCGAGACGCACCAGTACGTGCGCACCACGCTCTACATCGCGCCCTTCACCTGCCTCATCCCGCCGAACGACCAGTACAATCTGGCGCAGATGCTCGTCCCGGTGGACGACGTGAACAGCATGTTCTACTGGGTTGCCTGGCATGCCGATCCGAAGAAGGGCATCAGCCAGGAGGCCTGGAGGCGCTTTTGCGGCGCGACCGTGGGCGTCGACCTGGACTTGAATTTCAGAAAAATCAGAAATATAGAGAACCGCTACTTGCAGGACCGGGAAGCGATGCAGCGCGGCGACTGGACCGGGATCCAGGGCATCCCGACGCAGGACATGGCGATGTGGGAGTCGATGGGGCCGATCTCCGACCGCAGCCAGGACCACCCCGGCGCGAGCGACCTGGCGGTGGCGCAGTTCCGCCGCATGATGGTCGCCGCGGCGAGGAAGTTCCAGGAAAGCGGCGCCGTGATCGGCGTGCCCGGCGTGCCGCACGTGACGCTCGGCTCCTTCGAAGGCGTGGTGCTGAAGGCCAGCGACTGGCGCACGCTCGGCGTCTCTATTGCAGATGAAGTTGGAAGCGCAGTAGCAGGAAGTTGATCCCCGGGTTGGGCTGGCTGATGCCGCCGTTCGAGATGTGCTGCGCGCGCAACTGGAGGTCGTAGCGCCGCTGCTCGCCGAAGCGCACGCCGACCCCGACGTGGTCGCCGAACTGGAAATTGGTGCTGAAGTACCGGTCGGCGCTGATGTGCCGCGAGATGATGTGGAAGCCGATCGCCGCCTCGACGTAGGGGCTGACCTCGGGTGCATAGCGCTCGAAGCGGAACGTCGGCGTGAACGCGAAGTCGGCCGCGCTGTTGTCATGGTTGTCCCAGGCGCCGACCGATAGCTCCCAATAGCCGCTGAAACGCCATTCCTGGCCGGCAGGCCATTCCTTGCGCCATTTCGACTGGATCGCGACGCGCAACAGGTTGGTTTCGTCCTGGCCGCGCCCGACCTCGACCGATAGGCCGTCGAGCGTCTGCGCTGCTGCCGGCAGCGAAACGGCCGCGCAGGCGGCGGCCGCGGCCAAAATCTTTCGTATCATTCGGGCCATCATGGCTCAGTACGTGTATACGATGCGGCGTGTTTCGAAGGTCGTGGCGCCGAAACGCGCGATCCTGAAGAATATTTCGCTGAATTTCTTCCCCGGCGCCAAGATCGGCGTGCTCGGGCTGAACGGCTCGGGCAAGTCCTCGCTGCTGCGGATCATGGCCGGCGCCGACGACAACTACGAGGGCGAGGTGGTGCGCATGCCGGGCATCCGCGTCGGCTACCTGGAACAAGAACCGCTCTTGGATGGAAATCAGACTGTTCGTGAGAGCGTAGAAGGGGCCCTCGGCGAGACCGCGGCGGCGAAGAAGCGCCTCGAGGAGATCTACGCCGCGTACTCCGAGCCGGACGCGGATTTCGACAAGCTGGCCGAAGAGCAGGCGAAGCTCGAGGCGCTGCTCAACACCGGCGGCGCGGACGAGCTGGAGATCGCCGCCGACGCCCTGCGGCTTCCCGACTGGGATTCCAGGATCGCGATCCTGTCGGGAGGGGAGAAGAGAAGGGTGGCCCTGTGCCGGCTGCTGCTGTCGAAGCCCGATCTGCTGCTGCTGGACGAGCCCACCAACCATCTCGATGCCGAGAGCGTCGAGTGGCTCGAGCAGTTCCTGCAGCGCTTCCCGGGGACCGTGGTCGCCGTGACCCATGACCGGTACTTTCTGGACAATGCGGCGGGGTGGATCCTCGAGCTCGACCGCGGCCACGGCATCCCCTGGCAAGGGAACTACTCGAGCTGGCTCGAGCAGAAGGAGAAGCGCCTGCAGGTCGAGTCGAGCCAGGAAGTGGCGCGCATCAAGGCGATGCAGTCCGAGCTCGAGTGGGTGCGGCAGAACCCCAAGGGGCGCGGCACGAAGTCGAAGGCGCGCCTCGCGCGCTTCGAGGAGTTGTCGCAGCACGAGCACCAGCAGCGCAACGAGACCCAGGAGATCTTCATCCCGGTTGCCGAGCGCCTCGGCAACGAGGTGATCGAGTTCAAGGACGTATCCAAGGGCTACGGCGAGCGCTTGCTGATCGACAAGCTGTCGTTCAAGGTGCCGCCGGGCGGGATCGTCGGCATCATCGGCCCCAACGGTGCAGGAAAGTCCACCTTGTTTCGTCTAATACTAAAAAAAGAAACACCAGGCGCAGGAAAGATCACCGTCGGCAAGACGGTCAAGATGGCGCACGCCGACCAGTCGCGCGACGAGCTCGCCGCCGGCAAGACCGTGTTCGAGGACATCTCGGGCGGCAACGACAGCATCCAGGTGGGCAGGTTCCAGATGCCCGCGCGCTCCTACCTGGCGCGCTTCAACTTCCGCGGGGCCGACCAGCAGAAGCCGGTGGGGCAGCTCTCGGGCGGCGAGCGCGGCCGGTTGCACCTGGCGCGCATGCTGATGTCGGGCGCCAACGTCCTTCTGCTCGACGAGCCGTCCAACGACCTCGACGTCGAAACGCTGCGCGCGCTCGAGGAGGCGCTGCTCGAGTTCGCGGGCAGCGTGCTGGTGATCTCGCACGACCGCTGGTTCCTCGACCGCATCGCCACCCACATCCTCGCCAGCGAGGACAACTCCCAGTGGGTGTTCTTCAACGGCAACTACCAGGAGTACGAGGCCGACAAGAAGAAGCGCCTGGGCGAGGCAGCCGCGCGCCCGCACCGCATCAAATACAAGGCTTTGAAGTAGTTAAAGGTAAGGTACAAAAAGTCGCGCGATGCCGTTGCGCAGCTTGACCGCGAGCGGCTGCGCGCGCAGCCCGGCCGTGCTCACCGGGCGCGCGGCGGCGATGCGGGCCTGCAGCAGGCCCTCCATCTGCGCGCCGAACTCGGCGTTGTAGCACTCGACGTTCAGCTCGAAGTTGAGCCGCAGGCTGCGCGCGTCCCAGTTGGCCGAGCCGAGCAGCGTCCAGCCGCCGTCCACCACCATCAGCTTGCTGTGGTCGAAGGGGCCGGGCCGCAGGTGGACGCGGCAGCCGGCCTCGAGCACCTGCCACAGCTGGCCGAAGGTCGCCCAGTGCACGTGCGGCAGGTCGCTGCGCTCGGGCAGCACGATGTGGACCTCGACGCCGCGCAGCGCCGCGGCGCCGAGCGCCGAGATCAGCGCCGAATCGGGAATGAAGTAGGGCGTCGTGATGAGCACCGAGCGCTGCGCCGCGTTCAGCCCGCCGAGCAGCGCCCAGCGCAGCCGGTCGTGGCTCTCGTCCGGGCCGGCCTCGATGGCGCGCGCGGCGATGCCGCCTTCCGGCCCGAGCGGCGGGAACCACTTGCGCCCGCGCAGCGCTTCGCCGCAGGTGAACTGCCAGTCCTCGGCGAACACTTCCATCAGCTGCGCCACCACCGGCCCGCGCAGGCGGAAATGCAGGTCGCGGAAGGCCCGTTCGGGCGCTTCGGGCTGGAGGTAGCGGCAGTCGACGTTCATGCCCCCCGAATAGCCCTCGCGGCCGTCGACCACCAGGATCTTGCGGTGGTTGCGCAGGTTGAACGCGTGCAACCGTGCCGGGAACAGCGGCGGGTTGAACACCGCCACGCCCACCCCGGCGCGCCGCAGGGGTTTGACGGCGGAGGAGAAGGAGAAGCGCACATCGACGTCGTCGATCAGCACGCACACCACTACGCCGCGCCGCGCCGCGGCGCTGAGCGCGTCGATGAACTCCCGGCCCACCCCGTGCGCGTCGAAGATGTAGGAAGCCATGGCCACCGACTCGCGCGCCTGATTGATGGCCGCCAGCATCGCCGGGTAGGCCTGGGCGCCGTCGACCAGGACGTCGAGCGCGTTGCCGGGCAGCAGCGGGCGCTCGACGACCTGTTCCACCAGCCGTGCAAGCGGGGCGAAGCGCGTGCCCGGCTCTCCTGCCGGCAGCGGCGAGGCGCTGCGGTGCCGCACCTTGCGCCGGCGCATCCGCGCCGCGCGCCGCTCCACGCGGTTGACGCCGAACAGGACATAGAGAACCGGCCCCGCGGCCGGCAGGATCCAGATCACCAGCACCCACAGCGCCGCGGAGCGCGGCTCGCGCTTGCGGATCACGGCGTGGCCGGAGGCGAGCAGCGCCGACGCGAGCACCACGGCCCCCAGGACGATATCCAGCGCGTCGACCATGGCGGGTATTCTGGACTGTCAGGCCGCGAACGCGGCGATGACCGGGTTGAGCTGCGCCGGGTCCTCGATGTGCGCGACGTGGCCGAGCCCGGGCAGGGAGCGGTACTCGGACTTCGGGAAGGCCTGCGCCACCGCCTTGCAGCCGGCTTCGGGGGTCACCCGATCCTCGGTACCGCAGACCACCAGCACCCGCTTGGCGAAGTGCCTTGCGTCCTCGGCCAGGCGGCCGTTGGCGAGGCAGTGCGCCGCCTGGCGGTAGCCCGCGGGCCGGATGCGCCGCTGGCTCCAGCGCACCACTTCGAGCGCGCCCGGCTGCGCGCCCGAGCCGAGCAGCGTTGGCGAGCGTTTCTCCGCCATGCCTTCGGGGCCCAGCTCGTCGAGCTGCTTCAGCCTTTCGTCGAGGATCCGCGTATCGCCGCCGTAGCCCGCCGCGGGGCTGATCAACAGCATCGCGCGCACGCGCTCCGGGTGCCGGCGCGCGTAGGCGCCGGCCATCAGGCCGCCGAGCGAGTTCGCCACCAGCACCACGTCCTTGAGGAGGAGACGGTCGATGAGCCCGTGCAGCGCATCGGCGTAGTCCGCGGGGCCGGGCTCGGGCTGCTCGAGGAAGGCGGATTCGCCATAGCCGGGCGCATCCCAGGAGATCAGGCGATAGCCCTTGAGGGCTTCGAGCTGGAACAGCCAGGAGGCCGAGCCCGAGCCGATGCCGTGCATCAGCACCAGCGCGCGCCCGGCGCCAGTCTCGCGGTAGGACAGGTTCCCGCTCTTCTTTGCCGGAAAGCGGGCGACGCGCTGGTCGACCGGATCCGCGGTCAGGCCGTCGCCTTCGCGGTGATGGGCGCCTTCGGCCGGCGCGCCTCGCCGGGTTCGATGAAGAAGCTGAACTCCAACACGCAGGAATCTTTTTCTTTCCTGAAATCCCCCACCAGTGCCCGAGTGACGCCGAACTGGGAGTCGGTTTCGAGGTACGGGTCGTCCTGCACGTAGACCTGCGAGGCGATGGTCTTGAAGCCCGGCTTGTAGATCAGGAAGTGCAGGTGCGCCGGGCGCATGTTGTGGCGCTTCTGGGCGCGCAGCAGCGTGCCCGCCGGGCCATCGATGGGAACCGGGTAGCCGGCCGGCTTGACGCTGCGGAACGAGAAGCTTCCCGCCGCGTCGGTGACGAATACGCCGCGCAGATTCATTTCCGCTTGCGCGGGGTCCTGGTTCTCGTAGAGCCCGACGGTCGAGGAATGCCAGACGTCGACCTCGGCCCCCGCAACAGGATTCTTTTTTTCATCCAGGACGTAGCCTTTGAAAACCAGGGGCGTGCCTGGCGTGGGCGAGCGCAGGAGGGATGCGCCGTTCTCCAGCCGCGGCGCGCCTGCACGCCAGAACGGGCCGAGGTTGTTGGCCTGCGTCGGCTGGCTGTTGTTCAACAGGCAAACAAGATTGGAGACGCCCAACGCGCCCGCCAGCAGTATCGCCTCGTTGTGGCTCGGCGTGGTCTTCTGCCCGATAGCGTTGATGTGACCGATCGCCTCCTGGAATTCCTTTTCCGTCAGGCGCACTTCGCGCACGAAGGCATGCAGATGCTGGACCAGCGAGGAAAGGATCTCCTGGGTCCTGGCGTCCGGGGTGCGGTGCATCTCGGCGAGCACCGCCGCGGTGACGTCCTCCTGGCTGCGGATGAGCATGCTTCCCTCCGTGGAGGAAAGTCTAGCCTAGCGGCGGTGCTCCCGACGCGGCTCGCCGCGATTCTCGTGGCGTGGTCTTGACGCTTCTTTCCTGTGTTGAGAGAAGCCGTGCGCCGCGGGCATCGCCTGCCGCGGCGCCGACCGGTGGACGTGGCGGTGGTGCCAGGTGGGCGCGCGGTAGAAGGAGGCGTAACCGATGAACACCGGGCGCGGCGCCCAGGGCCGCCAGTACACCGGGCGGTAGTGCGGCCACCACCAAGGCCCGTACACGACGTACGGGTCGTAGTAGCCCACGTAGACGATCTGTGCGCGTGGCTGCACCACGATTGCCTCGCCTTGCACGTAGACCGCAGTCTGGTCGGTGGTGACGAGCTGGCCGTTCGCCTGCGCCCGGCGCCGCAGGCCCTGGACGGTGTCCATCACCTGCGCTTCCTGCAGCAGGAAGGCCTCGCCCAGGTCGCGCAGCCATTGGGGGCTTTCGTCCATGCGCGCGAGCAGCTCGGGGAAGGCCAGCATCGCCTTGACCGAGGGATCCCAGGGCTCTGCGGCCGCCGCGCGCACCGCTGCCTCGCCCCTGAGCTGGGGGTTGGCGCGCGACCAGCGCGCCGCGGCGGCGATTTCGCCGGGGTAGGTCGCGGCCATCAGGAGCTGCGACAGCACCGGGTCTGGCTGCAGGGCGACCGGGGCAAGCAGCGCGTCGAGCTCGGCCTGGCTGTAGTTCCTTTGCGCCTGGGCCGGGGCGGCAGCGAGCGAGAGCGCGGCGCAGGCGATGAGCAGGATGGTCTTCATGGCGGCACCTTAGCGCCCGGGCGCCGCGGCATCTGTCGGATTGTGTAACCAGATGTTCCCTAGCGGCGGAACGGGAACCCGCGCCGGCGGTGCTGGATCATCAGCCCGCCGCCGAGCATGCCGCCGAGGTGCGCGAAATGCGCCACGCCGGCGGCGGTGCCGGTGACGCCGAGCACCAGCTCGATCGCGGCGTAGGCCACGACGAAAACGCGCGCCGGCAGCGGAATGGGCGGAAACAGCAGGAGCACGCGCCGCCGCGGGAAGTACAGGCCGAACGCGAGCAGCAGGCCGTACACGCCGCCGGAAGCGCCGACCATGGGAATCGGCGGCAGGCCGAGCCAGGCGTTCACCGCGAGGTGGCTGAGCGCGGCCGACACCACGCAGCCGAAGTAGTACGCCGCGAAGTAGCGCGAGCCGACCAGCCGCTCGATATCCGAGCCGAACATGTACAGGCCCAGCATGTTGAAGAAGATATGAGCGAAGCTGGCGTGCAGGAAGGCGTAGGTGACGAGCTGCCAGGGCTCGAAGCGCGACTCGAAGCCGCCCGGCGGCCACAGGGCGAACGCGCCGAGCCGGGCGCCGCCGCTCATCTCGAGGAAGAACACGGCCACGTTCGCCGCCAGGAGCGCAGCCGTGACCGGAGGCATCTAGTTGGCTTGCTGCTTGAGGGCTTCGCGCACCCGGTCGGGGTAGTCGCTGATGATGCCGTCGACCTTCAGCTCCAGCACGCGCCGGATGTCGGCGGGCTCGTTCACCGTCCAGGCGACGATGCGCAGGCCGGCGGCACGCGCGGCCGCCACCTTGGCGGGGTCGAGGTCGCGGAAATCGGGAGACCAGTTGCGACCACCGGCGGCGCGTACCTTGGCCGGGTCGGAGTTCTTGCCGGAGGTGAGGTAGACGGTGGCGATTTCGGGCGCCTCGCGCTCCACGACCTTGAGGGCGCGCCAATCGAACGACTGGATGGTGGCGCGGGCGGCGACGCCGGCCTTGCGGATCTCGGCGATCAGCGCGCGCGCGAACGGCTCGGGCGCCAGCGTCTCGTCCGGCGCCTCGGGCGCGAGCTTGGTTTCGATGTTGAAGCGGACCTTCGCTGCCCGGGTTTTCGCGAACAGATCCTCGAGCCGCGGAATGCGCGTACCGTCCACCGGCTTCTGATGCGGGAAGCGCTTCGCGTACTCGGATCCCGGCCGGATGCGGCCGACATCGTATTTCCTCGTTTCTTCATAGGTCATTGAATAGAGGGTCGCTGCCGGCGCGCTGACCCATTTCCCGTCCGGGCCGCGCGCCACGTCCGGATTCAGGCGGCGGTCGTGGTGCATCACCACGACGCCGTCGCGCGTCACGCCGACGTCGAGCTCGAGCGTATCGACGCCGAACGACAGCGCCAGCTCGAACGCGGGCAGCGTGTTCTCGGGGAGATGGCCGCGCGCGCCGCGGTGGCCCTGAACTTCGACCGGGGTCTGGGCAATCATGATCGCGGACAGGATAGCCGAGAGGCCGGTCACAGGATCATCTGCGTCTGCACGGTGAGCGACAGCAGCTTGCCGGCGGCATCGGTAATGCGCGTCTGCCAGACCTGGGTGCGCCGGCCCTTGTGCAGCGGGGTCGATTCGGCGCGCACGGTCCCGGCGCGCGAGGCGGCGAAGAAGTTGGTCTTGGATTCGAGGGTCGCGGTGTTCTGGCCCGGGGCGAGGTTCACCACCGTGCCGGCGGCGCCGACGGTGTCGGCGAAGGCCATCAGCGTGCCGCCGTGCAGCGTGCCGCCGAGGGTCAGCAGCTCGGGCCGGATGTCCAGCTCGGCGATGATGCGGTCCTTGTCCGCCTCGACGAAGCGGATGCCGAGGTGCTTCACCAGCCCGGTGTTCCAGTTCTCCAGCATGGTCAGGCTCCCATTGAGAAATCGACTTCGCCGGAAAAGCGCTCGATGCGCATGTGCTTCTCGAACGGCGCGCGCTCCTTCGCGAACCTGGCCTTGAGCGCGGCGTTGGCCTCGTAGGCGTCGAACGCGGCGCGCGACTCGATGCCGTAGAGCATGGCGAAGCCGCCGCCGTCGAGCTTGAGGCGCCGGCACCACAGGAAGCCGGGCTGGCGCAGGACTTCGGCCACATGACCGCCGTTGAGCCAGGCGAGCACGCTTGCCTCGGCCTGGGGCTCAACCCAGAATCTCACTAGTAAGAAAAATTTCGCGTCGCGCATCCGTCGAAGGGTACATGAAGTGACCTTTGTATTGATCCATGGGGCTTGGCACGGCGGCTGGTGCTGGCGCTTCGTCCGGCCGCTGCTGCAACACGCGGGCCACGAGGTCTTCGCGCCTTCTCTCAGCGGCCTGGGGGAAAGGAAGCATCTCGCGCACGCCGCGATCGACCTCGACACGCACATCGAGGACGTGGTCGCGCTCCTCGAGATGGAAGACCTGAAGGACGTGGTGCTGGTCGGCCACAGCTACGGCGGCATGGTGATCACCGGCGCCGCCGACCGCGCGCCCGAGAGGATCGTGCGGCTGGTCTACCTCGACGCCTTCGTGCCCGAGGACGGCAAGTGCGTCCTGGACTATGCGGTGCCGGAGCGCGCGGCGCGCATGCGCGAGGAGGGCGAGCGCGCGGGCAGCGTCGCGCCGCCGCCGCTCGCACTCTGGGGCGTGACCGAGCCGCAGCACATCGATTTCATCAAGCCGCGCGAGGTGCGGCAGCCGTATCGCACGATGGCGCAGCCGATCAGGATTTCAAACCCGGCGGCGCTCGAGCGGATCCCCAAGACGTTCATCTACTGCTCGGCTCCAGCCACCGGCTCGTTCGACCAGTTCGCTGCCAAGGTCCGCGACGACCCGGCCTGGCGCTTCCACGAGTTGAAGACCGGGCACGACGCGATGATCCTGGTGCCGGGGGAGCTCGCCGAGGCGCTGCTCAAATAAAAAGGGCCGGATCTCTCCGGCCCTTTCGTCTTGCAACTCCCTGAGCTTTACTTCGGGTTCTTCTTCCGCCACTCCTGCCAGGCGCGCCAGTCTTCGAACTCCTGGCGATCCTTGCTGCCCGCCGATTCCTGCCACTTCTTGAACTCTTCCTGCTCGGCGGTGGTCAAGGGCGCTGCGGCCGGTGCTGGCGTGGCCGCGTCGCTCTTGCGAGTCCACTCCCATGTCAACCCGGAACCGAAGGCACCTTGCCCCGGAGGTAACGGCTTCTCCTTGTCGTTGAAGGTCTCGACCGGAGTGGCCCCGCAGCCGGCGAGGCCGGCTGCGAGGAGAACTGCGGTGGCTAACCCTATTCTCAAGCTTAGAACCGGACGCGGGTGCCCATGTGGCCGATCGTCACGTCCTCCAGGCTGCCAGTCGTGCGGTCGGCGCTGTGGACCTTGTAGCCCGCATACAGTTCGAGCCAGCGGATCGGGTTCCACACATAGCCGATGCCCATCATGGTTGCCTCGTCGCCCGCGAGGACGAATTCCTCACCCATGGCGTAGTCGAGAGCGATGGCATGCGTGCCGCCGAACTTGAACCCGGCCTTGAAGTAGTTCCAGGTCGAAGTACGGCTGGGGCCGGCGATAGCTACCGGGTTGTCGCGCTCCGACCAGCTGTAGGTCAGGTTGAAGCCCGACGTGTGCAGCCAGGAGATCGAGGCACCCATGTACTCGTCCTTCGTGACAGCTGCGGACGCGGCGTCCTTGGTCGAATAGCCGATCGCCGCGGCGAGCTCGCCGAAACCGCCCAGCTTGGCGCCATACCAAGCGGAAATTTCCTTGACGTCGAGGGTACCGCCAACCGTGCCGACGGCTGTACCACCCGCCTTCTGGCCGTGGCTAACCTGGACCCGGAAGCCGCTGAAGTTCGGCGTGGTGTACATGATCCGATCGTAGCGGCTCTCGAAATCCTGCTGGTTCATCGACGCTCCGACGGTCAGCGTGCTGAGTGCCTGTGCACTGGTGCGGTAGGCGAAACCGCCGCCAACGTCAACCGCGCCGACGCCGTTCGCCATGCCGGTGCCGGAAAGGTCGCTCTCCGTCGCGCCGTTCGCCGCGCCGTCACCCTGGCCAATGTTCACCCTGCCCCAGGCGTGCTCCAGCCACGCGTCCATGTGGCGCTCGGAGAAGCCCTGCCCGTTGCCGGCTGCGCCGACGGACGAGCCCGGGGAGTCGGACGCCGGGTTGACCGGGCCGAAAGTCGCGCGCTGCGACTCATTCGACTGCGCGTCGAACTCGATGCGGAACCCTGCGCGCAGGCCAGGCACCGCCTGGGCGCTGCCGGTAATGCCGAATCGCGTACCGCTCGACTCGTTGTCGACGTGGAACCATTTGCTCTGGACGCCGTCGTCCGCGAACATCATGGTGCGGCTGACTTGGCCATAGACCTGCACGTTCGGAGCGGCCTGCCCATACGCCGCGGTGCCGAAAACCACCAACGCCGCGCCTACTGCCGCGGAAATCTGCGTTTTCTGAACCTTCATGAAACCCCCATTTGTTCGTTGATTCGTTGTGTGAAACCCGGACAGGTACCCCGGGGCGGCCAAATTATAGGGAAAAGTGGGACGGTCGGCCCACGCGACCCCCGTCTTTGTTGTTTTTACGCATCACTTTGGCGATCCTGCGGCCCGAAAAAGCGTCTAGAACTTCAGCGCGCGCTGGATCGCCGGGCGCGCGGCCATCTCGGCCGCCCAGCGATCGGCGTTCGGGAAGCCCTCGCACAGCTCGGGCAGGGCGCCCTTGCAGCGCGCGTAGCCGGCGTAAAGCGAGAAGTCGGCGATGGTGACCTCGTTGCCGGCGGCGTATTTCTGCTCGCCGAGGCGCTCGTCCCACACTTTCAGGTACTGCTTCCAGCGGTTCTTGAACAGCTCCGCGCTCGGCCCGTGCGGGTCCTTCGAGCGGATGATCTGGAAGATCGAGCCCAGGGTCGGCGTCATGTCGGTCGAGGCGCTCATCAGCGCCTGCCAGAACGCCGGGCGCGCCGCCGGGTCCTTCGGGATGTACTTGCCGGACTTTTCCGCGGCGTACACCAGGATCGCCGAGGACTGCGCGACGGTCGCCGGCTTGCCGCCCGGGCCCTCGGGGTCGACGATCACCGGGATCTGGCCGTTCGGGTTGAGCATCAGGAACTTCATGGTCTTGTTCTCGCCCTTCTCGAGCGCGATGGGGTGCAGCGTGTACTTCAGGCCGCATTCCTCGAGCGCGATGCGCGCGCGAATGCCGTTGGACGTTCCCGCTGCGTAAAGGTCGATCATGAAGGTCCCTCCTTGGGAGGAGAATTGTAATTACTATTGGGAATGGCAAAGCGCGCCCTGGCGAAACGGCGTCCCCGCAAGGCCAAGGAAAAATCGCGCGGCCTGACGCCGCAGGAATGCCGCCTGGAGGACCTGCCTGAAGAGATCTCCCGCAAGATCTCGGAGGAGGGCGGGTTGGTGCTGGGCGGGTACTATGACCCGCTGGGCAAGAATCCCGTGCTCATCGCGATCCTGCCGATTGACGCGATCGAGCCGACGCCGTTCCAGCGCGACCTGTCGCAGGTGCACCACCGCAGGCTTGCCGACGTGCTCGAGCGCACCGGCATGTTCCTCGATCCCATCATCGCCGTGGCTGCGCCTGAGAAGAAAGGCTTCTGGACGCCCAACGGCATGCACCGGCTGATGGCGATGCGGCGCCTGGGCGCGCGCGCGATCACGGCGCTGGTGGTGCCGAAGCGCGAGATCGCCTGGCAGATCCTCGCGCTCAACACCGAGAAGGCGCACAACCTGCGCGACAAGTCTCTCGAGGTCATCCGCATCTACCGCAACCTGATCGACGAGAGCCCGGGCAAGGCCGAGAAGGAATTCTCGTTCTACCTCGAGGAAGCGTCGTTCGCGACGATGGGCCTGTGCTACGAGAAGAACCCGCGCTTCAGCGGCGGCGTGTACAACTCGTTCGTGCGACGGCTGACGGAATTCTCAGACGCCTCTCTTGAAAAAACTCTTCGTCAACATCAAAAAATCGCAGACCTGCTCCTCGAGCTGGACGAGCAGGTCGCCGAAGTGGTGAAGAAGCTGAAGGCGAAGGGCTTCGTCAGCCCCTATCTGAAGACCTTCGTCGTGGCGCGCTCGAACCCGCTGCGCTTCATGAAGGAGGCGCCGGAACTCGAGGACCTGGTGAAGACGATCCGCGGCAAGGTCGAGCGCTTCAACGTCGACAAGATCCGGCAGGAGGACATCGTCGCGAGCGGCGGAGCGCCCGACGACTGACCCCCTGACAAGGGGGTCGCGAAGCGGGGGGTTCTAGCGGTCTTGCGGCTCCGCGGACTCGGGGGCGGCGGTCACCGGCGGGCGGCTGCCCTTCTTGGGGCGGCCGGGGCGGTAGCTGCTGAAGATCTTGAGCGGCGGCACGATCGGCGGCTTCTCGAGGAAGCGGCAGTCCGACTCGGTCGGCACGCTCACCGTGGCGCCGATGCGCTTGCCGCCGACGAACACCGTGTAGCGCAGCATGTGTGCCGAGTTCTCGATCGGGTGGGCGATGATCTCGTACTTGCCGATCTTGAATTGCTTGCGCTCTACGGTGGGAATGCTCATTGATTGGTTGCAGGCCTGCCTGGGGATGGAGCCTTGCAGAATACCATACCCCCGCCCGGCCCCGGCCTACCCGGCCAGGAGGCTGGGCGAGGGCTTCAGCTCCCCCCGTTCCACCCGGGCGACGATCCCGGCGAGCCGGGCATGGCTTGGCGCCGGAACGCCGACCTCGGCGCCTTTGCGCGCGATGAAGCCGTTCATGGCGTCGATCTCGGTGCGCCGTCCCTTGAGGATGTCCTGCGCCATCGACGGGCGCTGGATGTCGCCGCGCGGATTGGCGCCGGCCTTGGGCGTGATCGCGGCCTCGACCTCGGCCAGCGCGCCGGCATCGCCTTCCGCCGCGCGCGCGAACTTCTCGGGCTCCACGCCGCGCACCTTCTCGAGCGTGTAGCCGAGCGCCTGGCCGACGCGAATGGCTTCGCCGGCGAGGGCGATCTGGAAACGCCGGATCTTGTCGTGGCGCAGGCAGTCGGGCGAGGTCATGCCGGTCGCCGCGGTGACGCCGTTGCCCATCGAGTTCTGCACCAGTTTCGACCAGCGCTCGCCCCACAGGTTGGTCGTCGCCTTCGAGCTGTCGATGCCGCGGAACCATTCGACCAGCTCCTCGACCCGCGGCGTGATGCGCCCGTGCGGCTCGCCGATGCGGAAGATGGTGTACTTGTCGCCGCCCTTCGCCATGGTGCGGCGGATCCGCCCCGCCTCGTACAGGTCAACCGAGATCATCGAGGCGACCGCGCCCACCGTGCGCCCCCAGCCGACCACGCCGGCGATGGTTTCCTCGTTCATGCAGTTCTGCAGCGACACCACGAAGCCCTGCTCCGAGAGGTAGGGCGCGATCAGCGCCGTGGCCCACAGCGTGTCGTACGACTTGACCGCGACCATCGCCACGTCGATGGGGGTCTTGGCGAGGGATTGAACCTCGGTTACATGGATTGCTTTTACTTTTGTAACTACAAACTTCTCCTCGGAGGTGAGGCCGTCGAGCTCCAGGCCGCGCTTGCGGATCATCTCCACGTGCTCGGGCCAGGGGTCGATCAGCGTCACGTCGCGGCCGAGGTGGGCGAGGGTGCCGCCGACGTAGCCGCCGAGCGCGCCGGCGCCGACGATCGCAATGCGTTTTGTCATAGACTTGCCGCATGATAATCGAGCCGCTGGCCGGGGCGCTCGGCGCGGAGATCCGCGGGGTGAACCTGCGGACCTTGCAGGATTGGGGCGAGATCGAGCGCAGGTTCCTCAAGCACTCGGTCCTGGTCATCCGCGACCAGCAGCTCGAGCCTGCCGACCTGATGCGCATCGGCGCGCGCTTCGGCGAGCCCTGCTACTACCCGTTCGTCACCGGCCTGCCGGATTTCCCGTTCATCTTCGAGGTGGTGAAGGAAGAAGCCGAGACCGTCAACTTCGGCGGCAACTGGCATTCCGACACCACCTACCTGGCGCAGCCGCCGCTCGCGACGCTGCTCTACGCGCTCGAAACCCCGCTGCAGGGCGGCGACACGCTTTTTTCCAGCACCTATGCCGCCTACGACGCGCTGTCCGAAGGCATGCGGGCGATGCTCGACAAGCTCGTCGGCGTCAATAGCGCCAGCCTCAAGGTCACCGGCGGGCGCCGCAAGATGCACAGCACCATCGGCGGCATGAAGGTCCAGGACATGGAGAGCGCCGACGACTACGAGGCCGAGCATCCCGCGGTGCGCACCCACCCCGGCACCGGCCGCAAGGCGCTGTACGTGAGCCGCAGCCACACCATTTGCTTCAAGGACATGAGCGAGGAGGAGAGCCGGCCGCTCATCGACTTCCTGCAGGCGCACCAGACCCGCCCCGAGTTCACCTGCCGGGTGCGCTGGGCGCCGGGCACGCTCACCGTCTGGGACAACCGCTGCACCCAGCACTGCGCCGTCAACGACTACCACGGCCAGCGCCGCCGCATGCGGCGGCTGACGGTGGGCGCGCAAACTCCGAAGTAGCTACTTCTTGATTAGCGCTCGTCCGTGGGTTGCGGAAACGCCATGCCGTGGGGAAGCTCCTCGCGCGGCGCAGAGGGAGCGTCCGTGGCACGGGGAGGGGCGCCTTTCTTGGGGCGGCCGGGCCGGAAGACGTATTGGAACGGCACGAGCGGCGGAACGATCGGTGGCTTCTCCAGGAACAGGCAATCGGATTCACTCGGCAAGCTCGCCATCGCCCCGATCTGCTTGCCGTCGACGAACACCGCGTAGCGAAGCATGTGCGCGGAGTAGGGGATCGGCGTGCCGACGATGTCGTACTTGCCGACGGCGAATCGCCTGCCGGTGACGGTGGGGACGCTCACACCAGCTTGAGGTTGGCGGCGCGAGGCCCCTTGGGGCTCTGTTCGACCTCGAACTGCACCTTGTCGTTCTCCTTCAGCGTCGTCATCCCGCTGGCCTGGACTGACGAGAGGTGCACGAAGAGATCCTTGCCGCCGTCGTCGGGCGTGATGAAGCCGAAGCCCTTCGTTTCGTTGAACCACTTCACGGTGCCTGCGCTCATGTCGGTTTCCTTGATATCGATGAAAAGGAAGGCGAATCGCCCTGCGGAGGAATCAAGGTATACAGGTACTGGAGGGGCCGGTCCAATCAGCGCGCTTGCGTGCCTTTTGTCCAGGAATCGCGCAGCGTCACGGTGCGGTTGAAGGTGAGCTGGTCGTAGTCGGCGATGAAGTAGCCGTGGCGCTCGAACTGGTAGACCTGCCGCGAATGCGTGTCGCGCAGCGCGGGCTCGACCTGGGCATCGATCAGCCGGCGCGAGCCGGGGTTGATGTCCTGGAGGAAGTCGCGTTCCTTGCCGGGGTCGGCCACCTTGAACAGCCGGTCGTACAGGTGGACTTTCACGCCGTAGGCGTGCTTTGCGCTCACCCAGTGGATGTTGCCTTTGACCTTGAACTTGTCGGCGCCCGGCGAGCCGGAGCGCGAATCCGGGTGGTAGGTGCAGTGCACCGCGCCGTCCTTCATGCCGACGCACTTCACCACGTAGCCGTAGCGCAGCCGGACTTCGCTGCCCGGCGACAGGCGGAAGTAGCCCTTTTCGGGCGTTTCCTGGAAGTCTTCGCGCTCGATCCACAGCTCCCTTGAGAAGGGCAGCTGCCGCTTGCCCCAGAACGGCTTCTGCGGATGGTTGGGCACGTCCATCAGCTCTTCCTTGTCCTCGGGGTAGTTCTCGATCACCAGCTTGAGCGGCTCGAGCACCGCCATGCGCCGCGGCGCGACGTCGTTCAGGTGTTCGCGCATGCAGTCCTCGAGGATCCCGAACTCGATCAGCTGGTTCGCCTTCGACACGCCGATGCGCTCGGCGAACACGCGGAAGCCCTCGGGCGTGTAGCCGCGCCGGCGCGCGCCGGCGAGGGTGGGCATGCGCGGGTCGTCCCAGCCGTCGACGTAGTGCTCATCGACCAACTGGATTAGTTTTCGTTTGCTTAAAACCACGTACGTCAGGTTGAGTCGAGCGAACTCGATCTGCTTGGGCAGGTGGCCCGGCAGCAGGCCGGCGTCGGCGACCTGCTCGTTGAACCAGTCGTACAGCGGGCGGTGGTCCTCGAACTCCAGCGTGCACAGCGAATGCGTGATGCCCTCGAGGCAGTCGGACAGGCCGTGCGCCCAGTCGTAGGTCGGGTAGATGCACCACTTGTCGCCGGTGCGGTGGTGGTGCGCGTGGCGGATGCGGTACATCACGGGGTCGCGCAGGTTGAGGTTCGGCGAGCGCATGTCGATCTTCGCGCGCAGCACGTGCGAGCCGTCGGTGTATTGCCCATCGCGCATGCCGCGGAACAGGGCGAGGCTCTCGTCCACGCTGCGGTTGCGCCACGGCGAGTCCCGGCCCGGCTCGGTGAAGGTGCCGCGCGCGGCGCTGATCTCGTCCGCGCTCTGGCTGTCGACGTAGGCCTTGCCGGCCTTGATCAGGGTTTCGGCGAACTCAACCAGCTTGCCGAAGTAGTCCGAGGCGTACAGGTCCTGCTTGCCCCAGTCGAAGCCGAGCCACTTCACGCCGTCCTTGATGGCGTCGACGTACTCCTGCTCCTCTTTCTCGGGGTTGGTGTCGTCGAAGCGCAGATTGCAACTCCCGCCGTACTGCTTGGCGAGATCGAAGTTGAGGCAGATCGACTTGACGTGGCCGAAGTGCAGGTAGCCGTTCGGCTCGGGCGGAAAGCGCGTGAGCACGCTCTTGTACGTGCCGGCCGCCAGGTCGGCTTCGACGATCTGGCGGATGAAATTACTGCTCGAAGGCAAACCCGGCTTGTTCACCCCGCGATTCTAGTTCCAAAGATCCACGCGCTCGCCGCGGCTGCGCTGGCGATCGGTCTTGTCCTGCAGGAAGCGCTGGAACGAGGGCTCGCGCCGGTGGGCGCCGCTCGCCACGTACTCGAGCGCGCCGGCGACGTGGAACGGCCTGAGATAGGCCTCGGTGCGCAGCGCTTCGCGCCCGCGCGCGTCGAACAGCACCAGGGTCGGGACGTATCCGACCTTGAGCGACTGCGCCCATGCCGCGGCATCGGTTTTCGCGCCTTCGGGGCTGGTGAGAATTTCGGCCTTGGAAAAGGAAAAGCGGACTACGTCGAATTTTGCGAGCTGCGCCAGCACCTCGCGTCTCTTGAACGCGACGGCATGCAGCTCGTCGCACTGCGCGCAATCCGGCGTCTCGAACAGCACCGCGAGCGGCCTGGCCTGCGCGCCGCGCCGCAGGTCGTAGGGCGGCGCCATGAAGAAGGCTTGCGGGTGCAAGCTGGCGCTGGCCGCGGGCTTCGCCTTCGACTTCATGAACTCCTGAAACGAGAGCTTTTTTTCAAGGCGGGCGGTGACGTAGTCCAGGGCCGCCTCGAACTGATGCGGCGGCAGATAGCCGTTGAGCCGCAGCGCGATGCCGCCGCGCTCGTCGAGGAACAGCAGCGTCGGCGTGAACTGCACCTTGAGCTGGGCGGCAAGCCGCTTCTCCGTGGTCGCCACGCCGTCGGTCCAGACTACGTCGCGGTCGCCCCAGATGTTGAGCGCCAGCGCGACCAGGTGCTTCTGCGCCTTGGCGGCGATCGCCGCCTGGCGGAAGTTGACCTCCATCAGGCGCTTGCAGTACGGGCAGCCGTCCTGGCCGAAGTACAGCATGACGCGCTTGCCGCCGGCCGCGGCCGTGGCGACGTCCTGGGGCAGCTCGAGCAGCGATTGGCTGAACCACGGCGGCGTCTCCTCCGCGCTGGCCAGGGAAGCGACCAGCAGCAATGCCGCGGCGAGCCCTCTCATCACGGCAGTATAGTAAGCCGATGCTGCGGCCGCTCATCCTCCTCGGCGCGCGGCGCGGTGCCGCCCGCATGGCGCTTCCGGTGCTGGGCATCGCGCTCGGCGTTGCGCTCGGCTACGGCGTGCATCTGGTCAACCGCGCCGCGGTTGCCGACCTCGCCGCGGCGGTGCGCGCGCTCGCCGGCGAGGCCGACCTGCAGGTGCGTGGCGGGCGCGGCGGCTTCGCCGAGTCGCTCTACCCGAGCATCGCGCGGCTGCCCGGAGTCGCCGCGGTGAGCCCCGGGCTCGAGCTCGACGCCGGGATCGCCGGCACCGGGCGCACGCTGCGCGTCATCGGCATCGACGCGGTGCGCCAGGGGCGGCTCGACCTGCTGGCGCCGGACACGGTCCTGCTTTCGCCGCTTGCATCCGAGCTGGTGAAAGACAGGCTGAGTCTTGTCGTCGGACAAAAAACCGTCGAGCTGAAGGTCGCTGGCGTAGATGCCGGATTGAAGGGCATGGTCGCGCTGACCGACGTCGCCACCGCGCAGTGGCGCCTCGAGCGCCTGGGCGACTTGAACCGATTGGACGTTTTCGTCAAATCGGGTTTCGACAAAGACCGGGTTCTCAACAACATCACCGCGCTCTTGCCCCCGGGGGTCCACGTCGCGCCGATCGAAAGCGCCGAGCAGGCGAGCGCTTATCCGTCGCGCGCCTACCGCGTCAACCTGAACGTGCTGGCGATGGTGGCGCTGTTTACCGGCGGTTTCCTGGTGTTCTCGACACAGGCGCTCGAGGTGGCGCGCCGCCGCGGCGAGCACGCGCTGCTTCGGGTCCTGGGTTTCACAAGGACGCAGGTTTCCCGCCTGGTTCTGCTGGAGGCCGCGATGCTCGGCGCGCTCGGCGCTGCGCTCGGCATCGCGCTCGGCCATGCTCTCGCGGCGGCCGCGGTGCGCGCCTGGGGCGCGGACCTCGGCGCCGGGGCGTTCCGCGGCGTGGCGCCCGCGGTGGACTTCCACCCGCTGCCCGCGGCGGCGTTCCTGCTCGCCGGGACCGCGGTCGCGGTGCTCGGCGCGCTGCTGCCGGCGCTCGACGCGGCACGCGCCGCCCCGGCGCGCGCGCTCAAGGCGGGCGACGAGCAGGAGATGTTCGCGCGCGTCTTCCCGGCCTGGCCGGGGCTCACGGCCCTCGCTGCCGGCGTCGGGCTGGCGCAGCTCGGCCCGGTGCAGGGCCTGCCGCTCTTCGGCTACGCCGCGATCGGTTGCCTGCTGGTCGGCAGCGTCGCTCTGATGCCCTGGTTTTCACGGGTTGTTTTCAGCATTTCTCCGCGGCTGAAAAATACCTCGCTGACGCTCGCGTTCGCACAACTGCGCAGCACGCCGGGGCAGGCGGCGGTGAGCCTCGCCGCCATCGTGGCGAGCTTCTCGCTGATGGCCGCGATGGCGATCATGGTGGCCTCCTTCCGCGAGTCTCTGGACGACTGGCTGGCGGCGGTGCTGCCCGCCGAGCTCTACCTGCGCACCACGCATTCGGGCGACACCGGCTGGCTCGAGCCCGGGTTCGAGGAGCGCGTGCGCGCGCTGCCCCAGGTGGCGCGGGCGGATTTCCTGCGCAGCGGACGCGTCGCGCTCGACCCCGGCAGGCCGGCGCTGGCGCTGCTCGCGCGCGACCGCGCCGCGCCGGCATTTCCGGTCGGCCCGCAATACGCGCGCCGCGCGGGCGACCCGCCGCCGGCGTGGATCAGCGAGGCTGTCTTTGACCTGTATGGTTTCTCTCCGGGAGAAAAGCTGAGACTTCCCCTTAACAACAAAACCCATGAATTCGTCGTCGCCGGCGTGTTCCGCGACTACGCCCGGCAGCACGGCGCGATCCAGATCGATCGCGCCGACTACGTCGCGCTGACCGGCGACCGCCGCGTGAACGACGCCGCGCTGTGGCTCGCGCCGGGCGCGACGCCGGCGGCGGCGATGGACGCTATCCGCGCGCTGCCCGGAAGCGGCGAGCTCGACATGGCGGCGCCGGGCGAGATCCGCGAGCTGTCGCTGCGCATCTTCGACCGCAGCTTCGCGGTCACCTACGCGATGGAGGCGGTGGCGGTGCTGGTCGGGCTGATCGGGCTGTCGTCCAGCCTCGGCGCGATCGTGCTCGCGCGGCGGCGCGAGTTCGGCGTGCTGCGCCACCTCGGGCTCACCCGCCGGCAGATCGGCGCCATGCTCGCCGCCGAAGGCGGGCTGCTTGCGCTCCTGGGCGCAGGCGCCGGCCTCGCTGCCGGTGCCGCGATCGCGGTGGTGCTGGTGCACGTGGTCAATCGCCAGTCGTTTAACTGGAGCATGGAGCTGCACTTGCCGTTCGCCCTGATCGGCGCCCTGATTGCTCTCCTGGTCGGCCTGTCGATCCTTACCGCGATCCTTGCGGGCCGCGAGGCCATGGGCATGGGCCCGGTGCGCGCGGTGCGGGAGGACTGGTGAGAAGGAGGACGTTTCTCGGGTCTGTGCCTCTCTTGGCTCTGCCGTTTTCATCTCGGGCAGAAAAGGTGTCTTACCCCGAGGTCCTGCAAGGAAGAAAACTTGTGTTTCCTCGCGACCACGGCGCCCACCCGGAGTACCGCGTCGAGTGGTGGTACGTCACGGGCTGGCTGGAGGGGCCGCTCGGCTTCCAGATCACCTTCTTCCGCGCCCGCCCGGAGGAATCGAGCGGCAACCCGAGCCGCTTCAACCCGCAGCAGATCCTGTTCGCGCACGCCGCGGTGTCCGACCCGCGGCGCGGCAGGCTGGTGCACGACCAGCGCGCTGCGCGCGCCGGCTTCTCGCTCGCCGAAGCCGAGACCGAGCGCACCGGCGTCTGGATCGACGACTGGCGCCTCGAACTCGAGGGCAACACCTACCGCGCGCGCCTCGCGGCGCGCGACTTTGAATTCGATTTCGCCCTGATCTCGAACCAACTGGTGCTGCAGGGCGACGCCGGCTTCAGCCGCAAGGGCCACCGGCCGCACGAGGCGAGCTACTACTACAGCCGGCCGCAGCTCAGCGTCTTCGGCAAGCTGAGCGGCAGGGACGTGGAGGGGACGGCGTGGCTCGACCACGAATGGTCGAGCGCCTACCTGGCGCCCGAGGCCGCGGGCTGGGACTGGTGCGGGCTCAACATGCACGACGGCTCCTCGTTCATGGGTTTCCGGATGAGGGGCAGGAACGGCGCAGTGCACTACGCCTCGCCCAACGCGGAATTCAAGCCATTGAGGACCTGGAAATCGCCGCGCACCGGCGTCGAGTATCCGGTTTCGATGCAGGTCAACGACCTGCGCCTCGAGCCGCTGATGGACGACCAGGAGCTCGACTCGCGCGCGAGCACCGGAACCATTTATTGGGAGGGCGCAGTCCGTGCTTTTTCAAAAACAAATGCAGAAATTGGAAGAGGCTATCTGGAGCTCACCGGCTACTGGAAGCCGATGAAGCTCTGAAGGAGGAGAGCCCGATCCCGCCGAAGATCAGCGCGATACCGACGAAGTGGTACCAGACCGGGTATTCGCCGAGGAACAGCGCGGCGAAGATCACGCCGAAGGCCGGCAGGAGATGCGAGAAGCTGCCGGTGCGTGCCGCGCCGAGCCGGGACACGGCGTAGTTCCAGCCGGCGTACGCGAGGATCACCGAAGCGAATGCCGAGTACAGCAAGGCGAGCGTGCCGTTCAGGTTGAAGTGCGCGCGCGGATCGTAGGCCAGGTCCCAGGCGAGCCAGGGCAGGAGCGTCACCAAGCCGAACGCGCACACCATGAAGAGCAGCTGGATCGCTTCGAGCGCCGTGCGCTGCAGCCGCAGGCAGATGGTGTAGGCCGACCAGAAAACCATCGACACGAAGCACAGGATGTCGCCCGGGTTGAACGACAGCCCGGCGAGCGTCTCGGCTTCGCCGCGCGCGGCGATCACCAGCACGCCGGCGAGCGACACGGTTACGCCGATCCACTGCATGGCGCGCACGCGCTCGCCGAGGACCACGCCGGCGAGCAGCATGATGGTCACGGGGGATAGCGAGAAGAACAGCGTGCCGTTGGTCGCGGTGGTCCACTGCAGGCCGAGGTATTGCATGGCGTTGTGCAGCCCGCCGCCGAACAGGCCGAGGCCGGCGAGCACCGCCCAATCGCGCGCAGCGAACGCGCGCAGCTTGGCGTACAGACCGGGGAGGGCGAGCGGCGCGAGCGTCAGCATCACCAGCACGGCGCGCGACGAGGTGATGAGGGCCGGCGCGATGTCGTCGCGCACCGCGCGCGCCACGATCCAGTTACCGGCCCACAGCGCCAGCGAGGAAACGACAGCGAAATAGGCGGCGGCGCGCATTGGGCCAGATGATATCGTTGCTGCGATGCCTTTTCTGAACGCGGCGGGCCGTTCGCTCAACTATGAATGGATCGAGGGCGACGCCGGCAAGCCGCCGCTCGTGTTCCTGCACGAAGGCCTCGGCTCGATCCCGCAGTGGCGCGATTTCCCGGAGAAGCTGGCCGCGGCCACCGGCCGCGCCGCCCTGGTCTACGATCGCTACGGCTACGGCTCATCCGACCTCCTCGAAAAAAAGCGCGATGTGCGATTCATGCACGATGAGGCCCTGCAATCCCTTCCTGATCTTTTTCGGGAACTGAAAATCGAAAACCCGATCCTCGTCGGCCATTCCGACGGCGCGTCGATCGCGCTGATCCACGCCGGCGCCGGCCACGCGGTGCGCGGCGTGGTGGCGATGGCGCCGCACGTCTTCATCGAGCCGCTGTGCCTGCGCTCGATCGACAAGGCGAAGGAAAGTTTCGAGAACACCGATTTCGCGGAGAAACTCGGCCGTTACCATCGCGACGCGCGCAAGACCTTCTACGGCTGGGCCGATGTCTGGCTCGATCCGGGGTTCACGAGCTGGGACATCCGCGACGACTACCTGCCCGGCGTGCGCTGCCCGGTGCTCGCCATCCAGGGGCACGACGACGAATACGGCACCATGGCGCAGCTCGACGAGCTCGGCCGCCGGGTGGCGGGACCGTGCGAGCTGCTGAAGCTCGAGAAGTGCGGCCATGCGCCGTTCCGGGACCAACCTGATCTCGTTGTTTCACGTGTTTCCGATTTTGTAAGAAACCTCTTGTGAAAAACGACGCCACGGTCATCGGGCTGATTTCCTTCGCCCACGGCATGAGCCACTTCTATCAGCTCCTGCTCGCGCCGCTGTTCCCGTTCATCAAGGACGAGCTCGGCGTGTCTTACGCGGCGCTCGGCTTCCTGGTCGCGGTGTTCTACACGCTGTCCGCCGTGCTGCAGCCGCTCGCCGGCTTCGTCGTCGACCGCTACGGCGCGCGCGCGGTGCTGCTCGGCGGCGTGGCGTTCTTCATCGCCGGCGCCTTCCTCCAGGGAATCGCCGACAGCTACGCGATGCTGGCGGTCGGCGCGGCGCTTGCCGGCGTCGGCAACAGCGTGTTCCACCCGGCGGATTTCGCCATCCTCAGCGCGCGCGTCAGCCCGCAGCGCCTGGGCTACGCGTTCAGCGCGCACGGCGTGGTGGGCTACATCGGCTACGCGGTGGCGCCGGTGTTCGGCGTGGCGCTCGCCGCGTCCTACGGCTGGCACGCGGCGCTGCTCGCCGGCGCCGCGCTCGGCGTCGGGCTCCTCGTCCTGCTGCTGCTCAACTCGGGCCACCTGAAGATCGAGACCCAGCCGCGCAAGGCTTCGATCGGCGCCGAGGCGCGCGTGCTTTTCGCCTGGCCGGTGGTGCTGTGCTTCATCTATTTCACGGTGTTCGCCGCCGGGCTCGCCGGGTTGCAGAGCTTCGGCGTGTCGGCGATGGTCGAGCAGTACCGGGTCGCGGCCACCGCGGCGTCGGGCGCTCTCACGGCCTACCTGGTCGGCGCAGCCGCGGGAATCCTCGCCGGCGGCTTCGTCGCCGTGCGCACCACGCGCCACGACTGGGTGGCGGCGGCCGGCCTCGCGGTCAACGCCCTGGCGGTGCTGCTGATCGCGATGAGCCTGGTGCCCGTGGCCGGGCTGGCCGCGGCGATGGCGATTGCCGGGTTCGCTTCGGGCGCGGTGGCGCCTTCGCGCGACCTGATCGTGCGCGCCTCGACCCCGCCGGGAGCCACCGGCCGGGTGTTCGGCTTCGTCTATTCGGGGCTCGACGTCGGCTCGTTCGCGACGCCGGTGTTCTACGGCTGGATGCTCGACCGCCACCTGCCGCAAGGCGTGTTCTACACCGTGTTCGCCTTCACCGCGGCGGCGATCCTCGTGGTGCTGCAGCTCCCCGGCCGTTCAATCCTTGTAAGAGATATTTCTTCGGTCAAGAAGGCGTAGCAGCGCCGGCCAGTCGCGCTGCTCGCGCGGGTGGTCCATCATGCTCAGGCGCTCGTAGGACTTCTTCGCTGCGTCGTCGGACATGAGCTGCACGTTGTGCAGGCCGCCGGCACAGGCATCGACCTGGATCTGGCAGGCGGTGTCGAGGTAATACATGATCTCGAAGGCCTCGCGCACGGTCTCGCCGAGCGCCAGCAGGCCGTGGTTGCGCAGGATCATCGCCTTGGATTTGCTTCCCAGGTCGCGTGCCATGCGCGCCTGCTCCTCCTTGTACAGCGCCACCCCCTCGTAGTCGTGGTAGGTGACCTCGGCCTGCACGCGCATCGCGTGCTGGCTGATCGGCAGCAGGCCGCACTTCATGACCGACACCGCGACGCCGGCGCGCGTGTGCGTGTGGATCACGCAGTTGATCTCGGGCCGCGCCGCGTGCATGCAGCTGTGGATCACGAAGCCGGCCTCGTTCACGCCCATGTCGAGCGGGTCGTCGATGATCTTGCCCTGCGGGTCGATCTTGACCAGGTTCGATGCCGTCACTTCCTCGAACATCATGCCGTAGGGATTGATCAGGAAGTCTTCCGTGCCCGGGACGCGCGCCGAGAAGTGCGTGTAGATCAGGTCGGTCCACTTGTAGATCGCCGCGAGCTGGTAGGCCGCGGCGAGGTCGACCCGCATCTGCCACTCATCTTTGCTGACGCGCTCGCGGACCGGGGTGGACTTGTATTTCAGGTTGGCGCTCATGCGGGAATCATACTCTTGTCCTCCACCGCTTCGAGGGCTTCGAGCAGCAGCGCCGGATCGTTCTTCTTCAGCTCCAGCGAGTCGGACAGCATGCGCCGCCACAGCCTCGCGGCCGGCTGGCCGTGATATAGCCCGAGCATGTGGCGCGTGACGTGCCGGAGCGACTCGACCCCGCCGGCGTAGGTGTGCATCGCCTGCACCACGTCGGCGCGCGTCCTGCCGCCGTCGGCCAGGAACCAGGGATTGCCGTACGCGGCGCGGCCGATCATCACGCCATCGACACGCTGTAGGTGGTTTTGAATTTCTTCTTGAAAAACTATTCCACCGTTGATCACGATCTCGAGGTTCGGGAAATCCTCCTTCAGCCGGTAGACGGTGGCGTACTTGAGCGGCGGAATCTCGCGGTTCTCCTTGGGCGACAGCCCCTTCAGCACCGCGTTGCGCGCATGCACGATGAACGTCCGGCAGCCGGCCTGCGACACCGTGCCGACGAAATCGCGCACGAATGAGTAGTCCTCGACCTTGTTGAGGCCGATGCGGTGCTTCACCGTCACCGGCAGCGAGGTTTTCTCAAGAATTTCTTTTACACAGGAAGCAACCAACGCGGGCTCGGCCATCAGGCAGGCGCCGAAGGCTCCCTTCTGCACTCGCTCGCTCGGGCAGCCGATGTTGAGGTTGATCTCGTCGTAGCCGTACTGCTCGCCGAGCCTGGCGCAATGCGCGAGCTCGTTCGGCTCGCTGCCGCCGAGCTGCAGCGCCACCGGATGTTCTTCCTTGCTGAAAGCCAGATGGCGCTTCACATCACCGTGGATCAGCGCTCCGCTCGTGATCATCTCGGTGTAGAGGCGCGCGCGCGAAGAGACCTGCCGCAGGAAGTAGCGGCAATGCCGGTCGGTGACGTCCATCATCGGTGCGACGCACAGGCGGTGGCTCACGGCCGCTTTCCGCCGCTACCGCATGTCCAGCGCGCGGCGCCGGGTGAGCTCGGCCATGCAGGCGACCTGGACGTCGTCGGGCGCGATGTCGGCGGGGGCGTGGTCGCGGCGGCGCGCGCACTCGGAGTCGCGGTACTGCCGCCACTCTTCGTTCGTCTTGCGGAAGGCGGCGAGCAGGTTTTCGTTGCCGGCGCGGTGGTCGCGCTGGCGCGCTTCCTGGAAGACCTGCGCATAGGCCTGGGTGAGGTCGTTCTCGGCCACCTGCAGCAGCACGTCGAGGCAGGGCCGTGGCTTTGGCCGCAGCGCCGGGTCGCGGGTGCACTGCGCGAGCGGCGATACGTTCCCCCGCGGCAGCCACTCGAAGAATACGGCGCGTTTGTCGTCAGCCAGCAGGCAGATAAAGGACAGCTCGGCGCTCGGCACGCCGTCGAGCACGATCGCGCCGTTGCCGGTCAGGACCGACGAGACGAACTGGCTGCCGAGCTTGCGCGTGTAGCGCGCGATCAGCAGGCTTTGGTCGCGCTCGATCACCACGTCTTTCGACGTGGTGCCGTTGCGCTTGAGCTCGCGCTTGGCGTAGTCGCGGCAGGTTTCGACCCCGGGGCCGGCATATTGCGCAAGCGACGGGTTTGCAAGAAGAACCATCAATAGGAAAAGAGATCTCATCGATATTGTCCAGTCGCCTGGGCGCGCGCCCGGATCAGGCCGAAAAGGCTTTCGGTGAAAGGCGCGCGCACACCGGCCTTGCGCGCGATTTCGAGCGTGCCGGCGAGCAGGCCGTCGATTTCGAGCGGCTTGCCGGCTTCCATGTCCTGGTGCATCGAGGTCTTGAAGGCGCCGAGGGCGCGCGCCATGTCGATGCGCGCTTCCGGGTCGATCGCTGCGTCGACGCCGACCGCGCGGCCGATCGCCAGCACTTCGCGCATGATCTCGATCATGTAGGCTTTTACCTCTTCATTCTGAATGAGTTGATCCGCCGTAGTGACGGTGAGGGCGGATACCGGGTTGAAGCTGACGTTGCCGAGCAGCTTGATCCAGAATTCCTTCTCGATCGAAGCGCTGAGTTCGATCTCGAAGCCGGCGGCGGCGAGCGCCTCGGCGATGCGCTTGCTGCGCGCGCCGTTGCGGCCGCCGGGCTCGCCCAGGATCAGCCGGCGCCCCATGTTGTGGCTGACCAGGCCTGGCCCCGGGGTCGAGGCAGCGAAGTGGATGACGCAGCCGACGATGCGCTCGGTCGGCATGGCGCGCGACAGCTTGCCGCCGGGATCGAGCGATTCGAGGCGGGTGTCGCCGCTTTTCATTCCATGGAAAAACCACCAGGGCACGCCGTTCATGGCGGTGACCACGGACGTTTCCTTGCCGAGCAGGGGCGCGATCGTGTCGGCCACCCCTGTAAGGCCTTGCGCCTTGACCGTGACCAATACGTAGTCCTGCGGCCCGAGCTTCGCCGGGTCGCTTTCGGCCTTGATTTGGAAGGATTCGGTCTTGTCTTTGCTGCGTACGCGCAGACCATCGCGCCGCAGGGCCTCGAGGTTCGTGCCGCGCGCCACGACCGACACCTCGTGGCCGGCACGCGCGAGCCACGCGGCGATCAGACCACCGACCGCGCCGGCGCCGAAAACGCAGACTTTCATGGTGTTATTCTAAGTAAAAGCAGGAGGCCTCCATGTTCGCGTTCATGAAAAAGATGAAGTCGCTCCTTCCGCCCGAGAGCACGCTTCCCGGACGCGCCAGCGAGGTGCGCGTGCCGGCGAAGCACTTCGTCAACGGCCACGCGCTGAAGGCGCCGTTCCCCGAGGGCCTCGAGCTCGCGCAGTTCGGCCTGGGCTGCTTCTGGGGCGCGGAGCGCGTGTTCTGGGAGACGCCGGGCGTCTACTCCACCGCGGTCGGCTATGCCGGCGGCACAACGAAGAACCCGAGCTACGACGAGGTCTGCAGCGGCTTCACCAACCACACCGAGGCCGTGCTGGTCGTGTTCGATCCGAAGATCGTGACCTACGACGAGCTGCTCAAGGTCTTCTGGGAAGCGCACGACCCGACGCAGGGCATGCGCCAGGGCAACGACGCCGGCACGCAGTACCGCTCGGCGATCTATACCTATGGCGATGCGCAGGCTAACGTTGCTCTTCAATTCAAACAAACCTATGAGCGAGCCTTGAAAGCGAAAGGCTTCGGCCCGATCACCACCGAGATCAAGCCCGCGCCCGAGTTCTACTACGCCGAGGACTACCACCAGCAATATCTCGCCAAGAATCCCGCCGGCTACTGCGGCCTCGGCGGTACTGGCATTTCCTGTCCCGCAGGAGTAGCCGTCAGCAGCTAAGTCGGAGAATGAGGGGCTACCGAGTTTGGCTAATTTATGGCATTCTAATGCCATGAAAGCTACCATTGATGCGGCAGGACGGCTCGTCGTTCCCAAGGCGCTGCGCCAGGCGCTCGGCCTGAAGCCCGGGCAGGCGCTCGAGATCCGCGCCGGAGAAGGGCGCCTCGAGATCGAAATCGCCTCGACGCCCATGCGGCTCGAGCGCCGTGGCAAGGGGGCCGTGGCCGTACCGCAGAAGAAGCTGCCCGCGCTCACGGCCGACGAAGTGCGCGAAACCCTCGAACGCGTCAGGCGGTGAGGGCCGCTGACACGAGCCTGGTGGTGGCGGCGTTCGCTTCGTGGCACGAGAGGCATGGCGCCGCCCGCAATGCGCTGGACGGTGGGCTGCGACTGATCGAGCACTGTGCGCTGGAAACCTATTCGGTCCTCACCCGCCTGCCGGCACCGCACCGTGCCGCGGGTGGTTTGGTGCGCGACTTTCTCGCGGCGCGGTTCGGCGGGCCGCTTTTGCGGCTGAGCCCCAAGGCCTATCGGGAATTTCTTCTCGCCTTGCCGGAACGCGAGGTCGCCGGGGGCAGCACGTACGATGCACTCGTGGCGGCGACCGCGGCAGCGTACGGCGCCGAGTTGCTCAGTTGCGACCGTCGCGCGCTGCCCGTATACGAGCGCTACGGCGTGCGCGCGCGGATTCTCTAGGTGGCTCGGGATCATGCGCGCCGATGAGGTGATCGAATGAAGCGGCGGCACTTTCTGCTCAGCGCGCTTGGCGCAATCGCGCCCGTACGCGCCTTCGGGCAGGGGCGGCCGGTGAAGGTTGGGTTTCTGGGACCTCGACCACTCGCCGAGTCCGTCTACGCGGGAAGCATCGTGCGGCGGCTCGCCGAGCTCGGGTATGGCAATGTCGAGTATCGCTCGGCGGACGGTTTCGCCAACCGCTACCCGAAGCTCGCGCGCGAGCTCATCAGTCTGAAGTGCGAAGTCATCGTCGCTTTCGGCGACGAGCACCCGGCGCGGGCGCTGCAAGACGCGCGTTCTCCGGTGCCGTTGATCTTTCTCGCTGTGGACTACGACCCGCTGGAAAAAGGACTCGTCGGCAGCCTGCGCAGGCCGGATCGCAACACGACCGGGGTGTATCTGCCGCAGAACGAAATGGTGGCGAAGCGCGTGGAAATCATGCGCGAAGTTCTTCCCGCTGCACGCCGCTTCCTCGTCTTCGCTGATGTCTTCTCAAGGGACCAGATCGCTGCGGCGCGAAAGGCTGCCGAGGCAGCGCGCGTCGAGCTGACCCTGACCGAGTTTGCCGGTCAGCCCTACGATTTTTCCGGCGCATTCCAAGCTGGCATCGAGATGGGCGCGGAGGGATTCATGTCGCTCGCCTCTCCCGTCTTCGCCGCCAATGCACCGGCGCTATCCGCCCTGGCCCTGAAGCATCGCCGTCCCAGCATCGGATCGGCAGCGCAGCTAGCCGAAGCCGGATTTCTTCTCAGCTTGAATGCCGATGCGGCAAAGGCCGCGCGGCGCGTGGCGGAGATCGCAGTCAGGATCCTGAAAGGGACCAGGCCTGCCGACATTCCCGTCGAACAGGCGGATGAGTTTGAACTTACGATCAATACGAAGACGGCGCGGGTGCTCGGGGTGAAAATTCCCCAATCGGTGTTCGCTCGTGCTACCAGAATCGTCCAGTGAGGCTCGACAAGTGGCTGTGGGCGGCGCGCTTCTTCAAGACGCGCAGCCTGGCGCAGCAGGCAATCGCGGCCGGGCGGGTGAAGCTGGGCGATGCTCGCGTGAAGGCCGCTCACGAAATCAGAGTCGAGGATGCCGTTTCGATCCGCATCGGCGACTTGCAGTGGCAGGTCGCCGTCAAGGCGCTGAGCGACAAGCGCGGCCCGGCGGAGCAGGCGCGCAAGCTCTACGAGGAAAGCGAAGCGAGCCGCGTCGAGCGCGACCGGCGCCGCGACCTGCGGCGCTGGGGCGCCGAGCCCGCCGCCGCGCTCAAGGGCCGCCCGACCAAGCGCGACCGCCGCCGCATCGTGGACTTCACCAGTCCGTCGGACGAATCCTAGCGATCACGCTGAAGCGCTCGCCGCCTTCCGGGCGCACCACCGCGATCTCGCCCTCGGCAAGATAGGGCGGCCCGGCGAGGGCGTGGAAGGGATTGCCATGGCTCGAGATGACGCGATTCGTGCCCTGCGGCACCGGCGACGAAAGCAATTTTTTTAGAGCCTCGTATCTAGCCGCCTCGACCGGCCCGCCACGCACGTCGTTGCTCGCGGTTGCCTTGCCGAAAGCGAGGCGCGCCGTCTCCATGGTGCGGCAGAACGGGCTCGCCAGCACCTCGCCGATTGGAATCCCGAGCCGCTTCACGTGTTCACCGATGGCGCGCGCCTCGTCGCGCCCTTTGTCGGTGAGGTTGCGCTGGGTCGAGCAGTCGGCGTAGCTCGTCATGCGCGCGTCGTTCTGGCTGAAGTCGGTCGAGGCATGGCGCAGGTAGAGCACATGGCCGCCCGCGCGCAGTTGCTCGAGCAGGGCCGGGGCGGGTTGCGCCCAGGCGGTCGAGGCCAGGGCGAGCGCGGCTAGGAGGAGGGCACGCATTCAAGGTAGCCTAGCAAGAATGAGGCGCATCCTGGGAGGGGGGCTTCTCGCGCTGCTTGCCGCGGGAGCTGCCGCGCAAGACGACACGGTGGTGGTCACGGCGACCCGCGTGGCGCAGCCGAGCCTCGAAGTGCCGGCGTCGATCGACCGTATTTACGGTGATGAGATCCGCCAAGGCCGCCAGCAGACCAATCTCTCCGAGAGCCTCGGCCGCGTGCCGGGCATCCTGGTGCAGAACCGCCAGAATTACGCGCAGGACCTTCAGGTGCAATCGCGCGGCTTCGGCGCCCGCGCCACGTTCGGCGTGCGCGGCATCCGCCTGATTGCCGACGGCATCCCCGCCACCATGCCCGACGGGCAGGGGCAGGCGGCGACCTTCGCGCTCGGCTCGGCCGAACGCATCGAGGTGCTGCGCGGGCCGTTCTCCAGCATGTACGGCAACGCCTCGGGTGGCGTGATCAACGTCGACACCGAGGACGGCCCGCAGACGCCTACCGTCTGGGGCGACGTGAGCGCCGGCAGCTTCGACACCTGGCGCGCCGCCCTCAAGTTCGGCGGGCAGTGGGGGCGGCTGAACGCGCTCGGCGACGTGTCGCACTTTGAGACCGAGGGCTACCGCCAGCACAGCGCCGCGACCCGCGAGCAGGTTAACGCCAAGCTCAGGATCGGATTGCAGGACAAGTCTTCGGTCACGCTGGTGGCCAACGGGCTCAACCAGCCGGACACGCAGGACCCCCTTGGCTTGACCCGCGCCGAATACCAGGCCGACCCGACGCAGGCGACGCCGAACGCGCTGCTCTTCAACACGCGCAAGAGCATCTCGCACGAGCAGGTCGGCGCCACGTTCAACCACCGCTTCACTGAAAGCCGCCTGCAGGCCACGGTCTACGGCGGCCAGCGCACGGTGCAGCAGTTCCTGGCGATTCCGCTCGCGACGCAGAACGCGCTGACGCACTCGGGCGGCGTAGTCGACCTCGATCGCAATTTCGGCGGCCTGGCGGTGCGCTACTTCCTCGACGCAGCCGCGAACCTGAGGTTTTCGGTGGGCGCCGAATACGAGTGGATGGCGGAGCAGCGGCGCGGCTACATCAACAACTTCGGCGAGCAGGGAGCCCTGAAGCGCGACCAGGACGACAGCGTGTCGAGCACCGGTCTGTTCGCGCAGGCGGAATGGAGGTTCGCCGAGCGCTGGGCGCTGCACGGCGGGCTGCGCTCGAGCCGCGTCAACTTCAAGAGCGAGGACCACTTCATCGCGCTGCCGGCGAATCCCGACGACAGCGGCCAGAAATCCTACGAGGCGACGACGCCGGTAGCCGCCATTCTCTTCAGGCTGAACCCGGGGACCACGCTCTACGGCAACTACGGCCGCGGCTTCGAGACGCCGACTTTCGCCGAGCTGGCGAACCAGAACCCGCCCGCCACCGGACTCAACTTCGGCCTGGAGGCGAGCCGCAGCCGCCACTTCGAGGCCGGCTTGAAGACGATCCTGCCGGCCGGCCTGCGCCTGAACGCCGCCGTGTTCAATATCGTCACCGAGAACGAGATCGTCATCGACCGATCCTCGGGCGGGCGCTCCACGTTCAAGAACGCCGGCCACACCGACCGCGACGGCCTGGAAATCGGCGCCGAGACCATGGGCGCCGGGCCGTGGGGGGCGAGGGTCGCCTATACATACCTGAACGCCGTGTTCCGCGAGAGTTTTGTCACCGCGAGCGGCACCCCCTCGGTGCAGGTAACCGTACCCGCAGGCAGCCAGCTTCCCGGCGTACCGAAAAGCGTGCTGTACGGCGAAGTGCGCTATCAGAAGGAGGGCTTTTACGCGCAGCTCGAGGGGTTGTACAAGGCGCGCGTGCCGGTGAACGATCAAAATTCAGAGTTCGCCGATTCGTACGCGACCTTCAACGTCGCGTTCGGCCTGGTGCAACGCACCGCGCGCTGGCGGGTATCCGAATTCGTACGCGTAGATAACCTGACCGACAAGAACTACGTCGGATCGGTCGTGGTCAACGACGCCAACAACCGTTTCTACGAGCCGTCGCCGCAGCGCAACATGACTGTTGGCGTCCAGGCATCGCTTCAGTTCTAATAGCGGTCTCAGAGGAGAGAACCCCCCCCCCATGAAGAATCTCGTCGTAACCATGACGACTGCGGCGGTCGCCGCCGCGTTTTCAGCCCCCGCCTTTTCCCAGGCGAAGCCGCCGCCCGCCTGGCACCAGGGCAAGGGCGCCAACATGGCGGAATCGAAGCTTGCGCCGCACGCCGGCAGGATGACCGAGACGCCCGCGGGCGACATTCCGGTCGACAAGCTGAAGATGCCGGCGGGGTTCAAGGCCGAGCTGTGGGCGAGCGGCCTGCCCGGCGGCCGCGCCATGGCGCTCTCCGCCGACGGCAAGAAGGTCTACGTCGGCACGCGCATCATCGGCCGCGTCTACGAGGTGAGCGACGCCGGCGAGCGGCGCACGGTGCGCGTGGTGGTCGACAAGCTGACCCAGCCCGCCGGCGTGGCGATGAAGGACGGCGCGCTCTACGTGTTCGCGATCGACAAGGTGCTGCGCTTCGACGGCATCGCTTCCAACCCGAACGCGCAGCCGGTCGACATGACGGCGAAGTTCGACCTGCCGAAGGAGCAGCACCACAACTGGAAGTACATCGCTTTCGGCCCGGACAACAAGCTTTACGTGCCATTCGGCTCGCCGTGCAACATCTGCGAGCCGCCGACGAACGAGTACGGGCAGATCCGGCGCTACAACGCCGACGGCTCGGGCAAGGAAGTGATCGCGCGCGGCGTGCGCAACTCGGTCGGGTTCGACTGGCATCCGAAGACCAAGGAGCTGTGGTTCACGGATCACGGCCGCGACTGGATGGGCGATAACGGCCCGCAGGACGAGCTCAACCGCGTGACCAAGACGGGGCTGAACTTCGGCTTCCCGTACTGCCATGCCAACGGCATCCCCGACCCGGACATCAAGAAGGCCGACGCGTGCAAGGGCGTGACCCGCCCGGCGGCCCTGATGGGACCGCACGCCTCGGCGATGGGCGTCAAGTTCTACACCGGCAAGATGTTCCCCGCCGAGTACCAGAACACCATGTTCATCGCGCGCAAGGGCTCGTGGAACCGCAGCAAGCCGATGGGCTTCGACGTGGTGAACGTGCGCGTCGGCGAGGACGGCAAGGCGAGCCTCAAGCCGTTCCTGACCGGTTTCCAGGACGGCGGCGACGCCTACAAGTTCTGGGGTCGCCCGGCCTACGTGGCGCAGATGCCCGACGGCGCGCTGCTGGTGTCCGACGAGCAGATGGGCGCGATCTACCGCATCAGCTACTCGCGACCGGCTGCGGCGAAGAAAAAGTAGTGCTGGTTCCGCTCTGCAAGGGGCGGTGGGCTCTCATGCTCACCGCTTTTTTCATTTCATTGAGCCATGGACAGGAACGTCTGAAGCTGTGCGCCGAGTGCCACGGCTTCGACGGCAATTCGACCAGGGCGGGTATTCCGTCGCTTGCCGGGCAACCCAAGACTTATGTAGAGAACCAGCTGGTGCTCGCGCGCGAGGGATTTCGCGGCGCGAAGGAGATGCAGGATGCGCTGCGCGGCGTGACGGATCAGGAGATCATAAAGCTGGCGCAGCATTTTGCCGCCCAGCGGCCCCGCCCGGCGCCAGCAGGCCTCGACAAGAAATTGTTCGACCGCGGTGCGGCTGCGGCAAAGATGATGGGCTGCGGGGTCTGTCACCTGCCGGATTTCTCCGGGCGCGCGCAGATGCCACGCCTGGCCGGGCAGCGCGAGGACTACTTGCGGGAAACGATGCAAGCCTTCCGGGACAATCCACGCGCCGGCGGCGATACCGTCATGAACGATGCGCTGCGCGGTCTGTCCGACGGCGACATCGGCGCGCTCGCGCACTTCCTGTCGCGCAGCCGCTAGGCTAGGCGGCCTTGGCTTTCGCCGGCCCGGCCTGGCCGATCAGCTCGCGCAGCACGAACGGCAGGATGCCGCCGTGCTTGTAGTAGTCCACCTCGATCGCGGTGTCGATGCGCGACTTCACCGGGATCTCGATCTGGCGGCCCTCCGCGGTCGTGATGCGCAGCTTCAGATCCTGCTGCGGCCGGATGTCGTCGAGGCCGACCACGTCGACGGTCTCGTCGCCCTTGAGGCCGAGCGACTGCGCCGAGTCGCCGCCGGCGAACTGCAGCGGCAGCACGCCCATGCCGACCAGGTTCGAGCGATGGATGCGCTCGAAGCTGCGCGCGATGACCGCCTTGACGCCGAGGAGCTGCGACCCCTTCGCCGCCCAATCGCGGGATGAACCGGTTCCATACTCTTCTCCGCCGAATACCACGGTGGGGGTGCCGTCGGCGATGTAGTGCATCGCCGCCTCGTAGATCGGCAGCTTTTCGCCTTTATACAAAGTGGCCCCGCCTTCGGTGCCCGGCAGCATCAGGTTCTTGATGCGCACGTTGGCGAAGGTGCCGCGCATCATCACGTCGTGGTTGCCGCGACGCGCGCCATAGGAGTTGAAATCCGCAACCGCCACGTCGTGCTCCTGCAGGTAGATGCCGGCCGGCGAAGTGGGCTTGATCGCGCCGGCGGGCGAGATGTGGTCGGTGGTCACCGAGTCGCCGAAGATGCCGAGGATCCTGGCGCCCTTGACGTCGGCCGGCCGCACCGGCTTCATGGTGAAGTCCTTGAAGAAGGGCGGCTCGGCGATGTAGGTGGACTGCGGCCAGGTGTAGGTCTGCCCCGAGGGCGCGGCGATCTTCTTCCACAGCGGGTTGGTGTTGCCCAGGTCGGAGTACAGCCTGCGGAAGGTCGGCGCGTCCATCGCCAGCTTCATCAGCGCCAGGATCTCGTCGCGGCCCGGCCAGATGTGGCCGATGAACACGTCTTTTCCGTCCTTGCCCTTGCCCAAAGGCTGGGTCTTGAAGTCGACCAGGACGGAGCCGGCGATGGCGTACGCCACCACCAGCGGCGGTGAGGCGAGGAAGTTGGCGCGGATGTTGGCGTGGATCCGGGCTTCGAAGTTGCGGTTGCCCGAAAGCACCGCGGCGCACACCAGGTCGTGCTTGACGATCGCCTCCTCGATCGGCTGCGCCAGCGGGCCGGAATTGCCGATGCAGGTGGTGCAGCCGTAGCCGGCGAGGAAAAAGCCGAGCTTCTCCAGATAAGGCAGCAGGCCCGCCTTGGTCAGGTACTCGGTGACCACGCGCGATCCCGGCGCGAGCGAAGTCTTGATGTGCGGCTTTACCTTGAGGCCGGCCTCGACCGCCTTCTTCGCCAGCAGGCCGGCGGCGAGCAGCACGCCCGGGTTGGACGTATTGGTGCACGAGGTGATGGCGGCGATCAGCACGTCGCCGTTCTTCACCTCGATGCCGTCGAAGGTCCGGTAGGGTTTCTGCAGCTCTTCGGGCTTTTTGGCAAATCCGTTCTGCGGTACGGGTTTTGAAAAAAGATCGGTAAAGGTTTCCTTCACCTTTTCCAGGTTGATGCGGTCCTGCGGCCGCTTGGGGCCGGCGAGCGAGGGCATCACGCTGGAGAGGTCGAGCTCCAGCGTCTGGCTGTAGTCGATCTGGCCCGCTTTCGGGATGCCGAACATGCCCTGCGCCTTGAAATAGGACTCCAGGGCGGCGATCTCGGCGTCGGTGCGCCCGGTGCCCTTGAAGTAGGCGAGGGTCTTGTCGTCCACCGGGAAAAAGCCCATGGTCGCGCCGTACTCGGGCGCCATGTTGCCGATCGTGGCGCGATCGGTGACGGAAAGTGATTCAGTGCCTGCGCCGAAGAACTCGACGAACTTGCCCACGACTTTCGCTTTCCTTAAAAGTTCTGTCACTGTTAAAACCAGGTCTGTAGCAGTGACCGCGGGATGCAGCTTGCCTTTCAGGTTCACGCCGACCACGTCGGGCGTGAGGAAATACACCGGCTGGCCGAGCATGCCGGCCTCGGCCTCGATGCCGCCCACGCCCCAGCCCACCACGCCGATGCCGTTGATCATGGTCGTGTGGCTGTCGGTGCCGACCAGCGTGTCGGGGTAGCACACCCCTTCCTTCGACTTGTGCACGCCGCGCGCCAGGTACTCGAGGTTGACCTGGTGCACGATGCCGATGCCCGGCGGCACCACCTTGAAGGTGTCGAAGGCCTGCATGCCCCACTTCATGAACTGGTAGCGCTCCTCGTTGCGCTTGAACTCCAGCTTCATGTTCAGGTCGAGGGCGTTCTTGTTGCCGTAGTGGTCGATCTGCACCGAGTGGTCGACCACCAGGTCGACCGGCACCAGCGGCTCGATCACCTTCGGGTCCTTGCCCAGCTTCGCGGCCACGCCGCGCATCGCGGCGAGGTCGACCAGCAGCGGCACGCCGGTGAAGTCCTGCAGCACGATGCGCGCCAGCACGAACGGGATCTCCGCGGTGCGCGGCGCGTTCGGCTTCCAGTTCGCCAGCTCCTTGACGTGCGCCTCGGTGACCTTCTTGCCGTCGCAGTTGCGCAGCACCGACTCGAGCACGATGCGGATGGAGACCGGCAGTCGTTCGACTTTGACGTTCAGCGCCTTCCCCAGGGCGGCAAGCGAATACAGCTTGCCGTGCTTGAAGGGCTGCAGGGTGTTGTGCAGGTTATGCGGCATCGATAGGCCTTTCGTTTTTCAGCTGTTCCAGCAATTTTGCCCTTTCCTCCAGCAACGCCGCGAGCTGCTCGTCGCAGCGCGCGATCGGCGTGGGGTAGTTGCGGATTTCCTCGGACAGCTCGGCGATGCGGCGCTCGAGGCTCATGTCGCCATCAGGTCGACGAATTCGTTGACCGGGGTCTTCTCCAGCCGCTCGGGAGCCATGCACAGCTCGAGGATAGCCTTCTGCTGCTGCGCCGGGAAGCGCCGCGCCAGGTTGGTCTTGAACTTCTCCACCAGGACCGGCATGCCTTCCTTGCGCCGGCGCTTGTGGCCGATCGGGTACTCGCAGACCACTTCCTTGAGCCGGGTGCCGTCCCTGAACTCGACGGTGAGCGCGTTGGCGATCGAGCGCTTCTTCGGGTCGTGGTAGTCGCGCGTGAAGCGCTGGTCTTCGACGCAGGCGATTTTCGCCCTCAACTTGTCGATGCGCGGATCCTTCGCGACGCCGTCCTCATAGTCGGCCGCCGTCAGGCGGCCGAAGAGCAGCGGCACCGCCACCATGTACTGGATGCAATGATCCCGATCCGCAGGGTTGTTCAGCGGCCCCTTCTTGTCGATGATGCGGAGTGCCGCTTCGTGGGTACGGATGGTGATCTTCTTGATCTGGTCGATCTTGTTTTTCACCAGCGGATGGAGCTGCATCGCACATTCCACCGCGGTCTGCGAGTGGAATTCCGCCGGGAAGGAGATCTTGAACAGCACGTTCTCCATCACGTAGCTGCCGAAGGGGCGCTGGAACTTGAACGGCTTGCCCTTGAACAGCACGTCGTAGAACCCCCAGGTCTTTGCCGTCAGCACCGAGGGATAGCCCATCTCGCCGGTCTTGCTGATCAGGGCAAGGCGCACGGCGCGCGAAGTGGCGTCGCCCGCCGCCCAGCTCTTGCGCGAGCCGGTGTTGGGCGCATGGCGGTAGGTGCGCAGCGACTGGCCGTCCACCCAGGCCTGCGAGATGGCATTTATCGTTTCTTGATAAGAAAGATCCAATAAAGTTGAAACCACGGCCGTCGAAGCCACCTTGACGAGCACCACGTGGTCCAGGCCGACGCGGTTGAAGCTGTTCTCGAGCGCGAGCACGCCCTGGATCTCGTGCGCCTTGATCATCGCGGTGAGGACGTCTTTTACAAGGATCTCTTTCCCATTCCTCGACAGCCAGTCGGCCACCATCAGGATTCCGCCGAGGTTGTCCGACGGATGCCCCCATTCGGCGGCGAGCCAGGTGTCGTTGAAATCGAGCCAGCGGATCATCGCGCCGAGGTTGAACGCGGCGTGCACCGGGTCGAGCTGGTAGGACGTGCCGGGCACCTTCGCGCCGTTCGGCACCACGGTGCCGGGCACGATCGGGCCGAGGAGCTTGGTGCAGGCCGGGTATTCGAGCGCCTCGAAGCCGCAGCCCAGGGTGTCCATCAGGCAGTAGCGCGCGGTGTCGTAGGCCTCGGGGCTCGTCACGCGGAACTTGGTGACATAGTCGGCGATCAGCGTCAGCACTTTGTCCGGTTTCGGCCGGACGTTGGAAATATGCGCGGACATCAGAACAGCGTCGGAAGCAGCTGGAGTTTGTGCAGCTCCTCGATGAACTCCCACAGGGCAAAGGCCCAGAGGAACCACATCGCGTCGAGGATCGCGCCGCGCATGTGGCGCGGCGACACGCTAATCGTCCCAGGCTCCTGGTACTGCGACCAGTCGGGGATCCAGCGCGGCACGCGCGCGCAGTACTCGCGGTAGCGCTCGCCGAAGATCTGGGCGAGCCGCGCTTCCTCCTGCGCCACCACCGACGGATAGAACGCGGCGAAGGCGGCGGCCAGTGCGAGCGCGAGGAACGGCTGCTCGACCGCGAAACCGAATCCGAGCGCGCCGGCGAAATTGCCGAGGTACAGGGGATTGCGCATCACCGAGTAGGGGCCGGAGATCGCCAGCTCGCCGTTCTTCGCGCCGGCGATGAAAAGCGCGCACCAGATGCGCCACAGGCAGGCGAAGACCAGCAGGGCGAAGCCGAGCATCTCGGAGAACTCCACCAGCCAGGCGGGGCTGAGGGTCGGCGGCGCGGTGAACAGCACTATCAGGAGCACGGCGATGACCAGCACTCGCGACCAGGCGATGCGGTGGTTGGCGAAGTGGGCGGCGAACATCGCTATTCCTCTGTTTCCTCGGGCGCGGTAAAGGTGGCTTCGTTGCCGCCGGCGCGCGGCGAGTGGTGCATGGGCAGCACCGGCGCTCGCTCGCCGGCCGTCTTGTCCCACCAGATGGCGCGGCCCTTCTTCTGCGACTCGACTTCCTCGGGGTGCTCGGCGAGGAATTGCTTCATGAACCGGGTCAGGTCGGATTCGTACGGTTTCATCGCTTCTCGATGGGGACCCACTGCAGGCCTTCTGGGCCGGTGTAGTTCGCCGCCGGGCGGATGATCTTGCCGTCGGCGCGCTGCTCGATGACGTGCGCCGACCAGCCGCTGGTGCGCGAGATCACGAACACCGGGGTGAACATCGCGGTCGGCACGCCGAGGCGGTGGTAGGACACGGCGCTGTACCAGTCGAGGTTGGCGAACATCTTCTTCTCGCGCCACATCACCTGCTCCAGGCGCTCGGCCAGGTCGAACAGCTTCATGTCCTTCTGCGCCTGCGAAAGGCGCCTGGCGACGCCCTTGATCACTTCGTTGCGCGGGTCGCCGGTGGTGTACACCGGGTGGCCGAAGCCGATTACGATCTCCTTCGCCTGCACGCGGCGGACGATGTCGGCTTCAGCCTGATCCGCATTTTCATATCGGGACAGGACTTCAAAAGCAAACTCGTTTGCGCCGCCGTGTTTCGGCCCGCGCAGCGCGCCGATGCCGCCGCAGATCGCGCTGTACAGGTCCGAGCCGGTGCCGGCGATCACGCGGCAAGCGAAGGTGCTGGCGTTGAATTCGTGCTCGGCATACAGGATGAGCGAGGTGTGCATGGCGCGCACCCACTCGGCGGCAGGCTTCTTGCCATGCAGCAGATGCAGGAAGTGCCCGCCGATCGAGTCGTCGTCCGTCTCGGTCTCGATGCGCTTGCCGTGGTGGCTGTAGTGGTACCAGTAGAGCAGCATCGAGCCGAGCGATGCCATCAGCCGGTCGGCGATGGCCTGCGCGCCCGCCTTGCCATGGTCGTCCTTCTCGGGCTCCATCGTGCCGAGCACCGATACCCCAGTACGCATTACGTCCATCGGGTGTGCTGATTTCGGGACGTTCTCCAGGGCGGCCTTGAGCTCGCGCGGCAGTTTTCTAAGACTACGAAGTCTTTTCTTGTAAGCAGACAGCTCGTCGCGCGTAGGCAGCTTCTCGTGCACCAGCAGGTACGCGATCTCCTCGAACTCGGCCTGCTCGGCGAAGTGCAGGATGTCGTAGCCGCGGTAGTGCAGGTCGTTGCCCATGCGCCCGACGGTGCACAGCGCGGTGTTGCCCGCGGGGATTCCCGACAGCGCGACCGATTTCTTCGGCTTAGGAGCGGCCGCGGGTGAAGAGCTCATCCAGCTTCTTCTCGTAGGAGTGGTAGTTGATGATGTCGTAGAGCTCTTCGCGGGTCTGCATGTCGCCGATCGAGGCCTTCTGCGTCCCCGTCTTCCTGAGGTTCTCGTAAACCTTCAGCGCAGCCTTGTTCATGGCGCGAAAGGCGGTGAGGGGATAAAGGATCATCGCCACGCTGGCCGAGCGCAGCTCCTCGACGGTGAACAGCGGCGATTGGCCGAACTCGGTGATGTTGGCGAGGATCGGCACCTTCACCGCTTCGGCGAACTTCCGATACATCTCTATCGAGGGGATGGCCTCGGGGAAGATCATGTCCGCGCCAGCCTCCACATACCGGACAGATCTATCTATTGATTTTTCTAAACCTTCACTTGCTAGCGCGTCGGTCCGCGCCATGATGACGAAGCCGGGATCGGTGCGCGCGTCCACCGCCGCCTTGATGCGGTCGACCATCTCCTCGACCGGCACGATCTCCTTGCCGGGCCGGTGGCCGCAGCGCTTCGCGCCCGCCTGGTCTTCCATGTGCATCGCCGCGGCGCCGAACTTGATCAGCGAGCGCGTGGTGCGCGCGACGTTGAAGGCGCTGGCGCCGAAGCCGGTGTCGACGTCGACCAGCAGCGGCAGGTCGCAGACGTCGGTGATGCGGCGGATGTCGGTGAGGACGTCGTCGAGGTTGGAGATGCCGAGGTCCGGCATGCCGAGCGAGCCGGCGGCGACGCCGCCGCCGGAAAGGTAGATGGCGCGGTAGCCGACGCGCTTCGCCATCAGCGCGTGGACCGCGTTGATCGTGCCGACGACCTGGAGGGGCTTTTCCTGCGCCAGCGCTTCCCGGAATTTCTTGCCGGCGCTCATCCCAGGAGCGACTTCACGCCGTCGCGCTCCTCGTGCAGCTCCTTGAGGGTGGCGTCGATGCGCTTGCGGCCGAACTCGCTGATCTCGATGCCCTTCACGATCTGGACCTGGCCGCCGCGGCAGGTGACGGGGTAGCCGAAGATCACGCCTTCCGCGATGCCGTAGCTGCCGTCCGAGGGGATGCCCATCGTCACCCAATCGCCGTCGCGGCTGCCGTGCACCCAGTCGCGCACGTGGTCGATCGCCGCGTTGGCGGCGCTCGCCGCCGACGACAGCCCGCGCGCGTCGATGATCGCCGCGCCGCGCTTCTGCACCGTCGGAATAAAGGTCGATTCGAGCCAGGCCTGGTCGTTGATCATCGGCCAGACCTTCTTGCCCTCCGCTTCGGCCTGGAACAGGTCCGGGTATTGCGTCGCCGAGTGGTTTCCCCAGACTGTCATCTTTCTTACAGCGGTGAGCGGCTTGCCGACCTTATGCGCCACCTGTGAAACGGCGCGGTTGTGGTCCAGGCGCATCATGCCGGTGAACTGCGTCGGCTTCAGGCTGGGGGCGCTCTTCATGGCAATCAGGCAGTTGGTGTTCGCCGGGTTGCCGACCACCAGCACTTTCACGTCGCGTTTCGCCACGCGGTCGAGCGCCTTGCCCTGCGGCGCGAAGATCCTGCCGTTCGCCTCCAGCAGGTCCTTGCGCTCCATTCCCGGGCCGCGCGGCCGCGCGCCGACCAGCAGCGCGACGTCCACGTCCTTGAACGCGACCATCGGGTCGGACGCGGGCACCATGCCGTGCAGCAGCGGGAAGGCGCAATCGTCGAGCTCCATCATCACGCCCTTGAGCGCTTTCTGCGCCTTCTCGTCCGGGATCTCGAGCATCTGCAGGATCACCGGCTGGTCCTTGCCCAGCATTTCGCCGCTGGCGATGCGAAACAGCAGCGAGTAACCGATCTGGCCCGCGGCGCCGGTAACGGCGACGCGCATGGGGGATTTGGGCATCAAGGCTCCGCTATCGAGGGAACGAGAGTCGATTTCATTATAATTGGCCTTGCCCGGTATTAGGGGCTGGGCGTCCTTCATGGCGAGCGTGAGCGCGAAAAAGAACCGACCGAAGTACCTCAGCCTGCCCGCGCTTCTGTTCGAGATCCGCCTGCCGGTGCCGGGCTGGGTGTCGATCCTGCACCGCATTTCGGGCGCGCTGCTGTTCTTCCCGTTCGCCGCCTGGCTGCTCTACCTGCTCGACAGCAGCCTGCGCTCGGAGCAGGGTTTTCAGTACATCCGGAATCACTACCTGGGGCTGCTGCCGGTCAAGCTCGGCATGCTGGTGTTCGTCTGGGCGTTCTGCCATCACTTGTGCGCCGGGATCCGCTACCTGTTCCTCGACCTGGACAAGGGCATCGACCTGAAGACGGCGCGCCTCACCAGCTGGATCGTGATTGCCGCCGGGCTGGCGCTGACCGCGTGGTTCGGAGCGAAGCTGTGGTGAGGCGCCTGGTCGTCGGCGCGCATTACGGGCTGCGCGACTGGCTCGCGCAGCGCATCACCGCGGTGATCATCGCGGTTTACGCGGTGATCGCGGTCGTGGTGCTGCTCTCCGGCAAGCCGATCAACTACCCGGTGTGGAAGGACCTGTTCGCGCAAGGCTGGATGCGCGTCGCCACGCTGCTGTTCGCGGTGAGCGTTGCCTGGCATGCCTGGGTGGGCGTGCGCGACATCCTCATGGACTACGTCAAGCCCGACGGATTGCGCCTCACGCTTCAGGTTTTTGTAATTCTTGTAACTGCAAGTTACCTGGGATGGACCGTGCAGATCCTCTGGCGATAGGAATGGAAAAACTCCCGATCCGCAAGTTCGATGCGATCGTGGTGGGGGCGGGCGGCTCCGGGATGCGCGCGGCGCTCGAGCTGGCGCGCGCCAACCTCAAGGTCGCGGTGCTCTCCAAGGTGTTCCCGACCCGCTCGCATACCGTCGCCGCGCAGGGCGGCATCGCGGCGCCGCTTGCCAACTCGACCGAGGACAACTGGCACTGGCACATGTACGACACGGTCAAGGGCGCCGACTACCTCGGCGACCAGGACGCGATCGAGTACATGTGCCGGCGCGCGATCGAGGTGGTGGTCGAGCTCGAGCACATGGGCATGCCGTTCGACCGGCTGGAGAACGGCAAGATCTACCAGCGGCCGTTCGGGGGCCACACGCAGAACTACGGCACGGCAAAGATGGCGATGCGCGCCTGCGCCGCGGCCGACCGAACCGGGCATGCGATGCTGCACACGCTCTATCAGCAGAACGTGCGCGCCAACACCCAGTTCTTCATCGAATGGATGGCGCTCGACCTGATCCGCGACCCGCAGGACGGCGCGGTCGTCGGGGTGGTGGCGCTGGAAATGGAGACCGGCGAGCTGTCGATCCTGCAGGCCAAGGCGACCCTGCTCGCCACCGGCGGGGCCGGGCGCATCTACTGGGCGACCACCAACGCCTTCATCAACACCGGCGACGGCCTCGGCATGGTGGCGCGCGCCGACCTGCCGCTCGAAGACATGGAGTTCTGGCAGTTCCACCCCACCGGCGTGGCCGGCGCGGGCGTGCTGATCACCGAAGGGGTGCGCGGCGAGGGCGGCTACCTGCTCAACAAGTCGGGCGACCGCTTCATGGAGCGCTACGCGCCCAACGCCAAGGACCTGGCGAGCCGCGATGTCGTGGCGCGCGCCATGACCACCGAGATCAAGGAGGGCCGGGGCTGCGGGCCCGACGCCGACCACGTGCTGCTGAAGCTGGACCACCTCGGCCCCGAGGTGATCAACCTGCGCCTGCCCGGAATCCGCGAGATCGCGATCAAGTTCGCCAACGTCGACCCGGTCCGCGAGCCGATCCCGGTGGTGCCGACGGTGCACTACCAGATGGGCGGCGTGCCGACCAACTACATGGGGCAGGTGGTGGCGCCCGAAGGCAACAGCAAGGAGGCGATCGTGCCGGGCCTGTACGCCGCCGGCGAATGCGCCTGCGTCTCCGTGCATGGGGCCAATCGCCTGGGGACGAATTCCCTGCTGGATCTGCTGGTGTTCGGCAAGGCCTCCGGCGAGCAGGTGATCAAGGACCTCCGCACGCTGCCCGCGCCGCACCGCAACCTGCCGAAGGGCGCCGGCGACCTGACGCGCGCGCGGGTGGCGCGGCTCGACTCGACGGGCTCGGGCGAGCGCGTCGCCGAGGTGCTGAACGACCTGCGGCGCACCATGCAGGCGCATTGCGGGGTGTTCCGCTTCCCCGAGGACCTGGCGGAAGGCGTCAAAAAGGTAAAAATCATCGCCGAAAGAGCGTTGCGCACCTTCATTCAGGACCGCTCCAAGGTGTTCAATACCGCCAGGGTCGAGGCGCTGGAGCTGGAGAACCTGGTGGAGACCGCGCTGTCGACCATCGTTTCGGCCGAGGCGCGCAAGGAGAGCCGCGGGGCGCAGGCGCGCGCTGACTTTCCCGAGCGCGACGACAAGAACTGGATGAAGCACACGCTGTGGTACAAGGAGGGAAACCGGCTGGACTACAAGTCGGTGCATCAGAAGCCGCTGTCGGTGGAGACGATGGAGCCCAAGGTAAGGACTTATTGAAATGAAGCTCAGCATCTACCGCTACGACCCCGACAAGGACGCGAAGCCCTACCTGCAGGACTACGACGTCGCGCTGGAAGCCTCCGACCGCATGCTGCTCGATGCGCTGGTGAAGGCCAAGGCGCTGGACGACTCGCTCGCCTTCCGCCGCTCCTGCCGCGAGGGCGTGTGCGGCTCCGACGCGATCAACATCAACGGCAAGAACGGCCTTGCCTGCATCACCAAGGTAGCCGAGCTGCCCGAGCACGTCACCGTGCGCCCCTTGCCCGGGCTGCCGGTGATCCGCGACCTGATCGTGGACATGACGCAGTTCTTCAAGCAGTACCACTCGATCAAGCCCTACGTCATCAACAACGACCCGCCGCCCGAGCGCGAGCGGCTGCAGTCGCCGCAGGAGCGCGAGGAGCTGAACGGCCTGTACGAGTGCATCCTGTGCGCCTGCTGCACGACCGCGTGCCCGTCGTTCTGGTGGAACCCGGACAAGTTCGTCGGCCCGGCGGGCCTGCTGCAGGCCTACCGCTTCATCGCCGACTCGCGCGACCAGGCGACCGCCGAGCGGCTCGACAACCTCGAGGACCCGTACCGCCTGTTCCGCTGCCACACCATCATGAACTGCGTCGATGTCTGCCCCAAGCACCTGAATCCGACCAAGGCGATCAACAAGATCAAGGAGATCATGGTGAGGCGCGCGGTCTGATGGACGCGGTGGCGAGAAACCGGCTGCGATGGCAGTGCCGACGCGGGTTGCTGGAGCTTGACCTGGTTCTAGAGAGATATCTTGAGAAAAACCCCAACGACCATGCCCTGGGAGCGTTTCTGGACCTTCCTGACAACGACCTTTGGGACATCATCGCCGGCCGCAGCGACCGGTACGACCGCCGATTCGAGGAACTCGTGGCGCGCCTTCGCGCCGCCTAGCTAGGAATTCTCATGGACAAGAAGGCCACGCTCAAGCTCCCCGACGGCAAGACGCTCGAGTTCCCGGTGCTCCCCGGCAGCACCGGCCCCGAGGTCGTCGACATCCGCACCCTCTACGGCAAGGCGGGGGTGTTCACCTACGACCCGGGATTCCTGTCGACCGCGAGCTGCAGCTCGGGCATCACCTTTATCGACGGCGACCAGGGCATCCTGCTGTACCGCGGCTACCCGATCGAGCAGCTGGCGCAGCACTGCGACTTCCTCGAGGTCTGCTACCTGCTGCTCAACGGCGAGCTGCCGAACCAGAAGCAGAAGGACGAGTTCGTCGGCATCGTCACCCACCACACCATGGTGCACGAGCAGCTGGCGCGCCTGTACCAGGGCTTCCGGCGCGACGCGCACCCGATGGCGGTGATGGTCGGCGTGGTGGGCGCGCTCTCGGCCTTCTACCACGACGCGCTCGACATCAACGACCCGCAGCACCGCATCATCTCGGCGTTCCGGCTGGTGGCGAAGATGCCGACCATCGTCGCCATGTCCTACAAGTACTCGATCGGCCAGCCGTTCATGTACCCGAAGAACGACCTGTCCTACACCGCGAACTTCATGCGCATGATGTTCGCGGTGCCGGCCGCGGATTACAAGGTCAACCAGGTGCTGGTGCGGGCGATGGACCGCATCTTCATCCTGCACGCCGACCACGAGCAGAACGCCTCGACCTCGACGGTGCGGCTGGCGGGCTCCTCGGGCGCCAACCCCTACGCCTGCATTGCCGCGGGCATCGCCTGCCTGTGGGGCCCGGCGCACGGCGGCGCCAACGAGGCCTGCCTGGAGATGCTCGAGGAGATCGGCGACGTCTCCAAGATCCCCGAGTTCATCAAGAAGGTGAAGGACAAGAACTCGGGCGTGCGCCTGATGGGCTTCGGCCACCGCGTCTACAAGAACCACGACCCGCGCGCCAAGCTGATGCGCGAGACCTGCCACGAGGTGCTGAACGAGCTCGGCCTGCACAACGACCGCCTGTTCAAGCTGGCGCTCGCGCTGGAGAAGATCGCGCTCGAGGACGAATACTTCGTCGGCCGCAAGCTGTACCCGAACGTCGACTTCTACTCCGGCATCGTGCAGCGCGCGCTCGGCATCCCGGTGGCGATGTTCACCTGCATCTTCTCGCTGGCGCGCACCGTGGGCTGGATCGCGCAGTGGCAGGAGATGATCACCGATCCCGAGTACAAGATCGGCCGCCCGCGCCAGCTCTACAAGGGGGCGACCCAGCGGGACGTGAAACCGATCGACAAGCGATAGCCTGATGCTGAAAGCGTTGCTGGAGAACTCGCACCTCTTCGGCGGTAACGCGCCGTTCGTCGAAGAGCTGTACGAGCAGTATCTCGCCGATCCGGCGGCGGTCCCGGAGGAGTGGCGCAAGTACTTCGACCGGCTGCAGCTGCTCCCGGGCGCGGCGGCGCGCGACGTGGCGCACGCCCCGGTGATCGAGTCGTTCGCCCAGCGCGCCAAGGCCGGCGCGCCGCGACCGGCGCCGGCCGCATCGGGCCTGGACCGCAAGCAGGTCTCGGTGATCCAGCTGGTCGCGGAATACCGCTTCCGCGGCTGCCTGGTCGCCGACCTCGATCCCCTCAAGCGCCAGCCGAAGCCGCATATCCCGGAACTGGAGCCGGGCTACTACGACCTGACCGAAGCCGACATGGATACGGTGTTCAACACCGGCACCCTGATGGGGCCCGAGCAGGCGCCGCTGCGCGAGATCATCCGCGCGCTGCAGGAAACCTACTGCGGCGCGCTGGGCGTGGAGTACATGTACCTGTCCAGCCGCGCCGAGAAGGTGTGGATCCAGGAGCGCCTGGAGCCGGTGCGCTCCAAGCCGAGCTACGCGGCCGACTACAAGAAGCACATCCTCGAGCGCCTCACCGCTGCGGAGGGGCTCGAGCGCTACCTGCATACCCGCTACGTCGGACAGAAGCGCTTCTCGCTGGAAGGCGGCGACACGCTGATCCCGGTGCTCGACAACCTGCTACAGCGCGCCGGCGCGGCCGGCGTACAGGAGCTGGTGCTCGGCATGGCGCACCGCGGCCGCCTGAACGTTCTCGTCAACACGCTCGGCAAGATGCCGAAGGACCTGTTCAGCGAGTTCGAGGGCAAGCACGCCGACGATCTGATGGCCGGCGACGTCAAGTACCACCAGGGGTTCTCGTCCGACATCAACACCCCGGGCGGGCCGATGCACCTGACGCTGGCGTTCAACCCCTCGCACCTGGAGATCGTCAACCCGGTGGTCGAAGGCTCGGTAAGGGCCCGGCAGCATCGGCGCAAGGACCGCGGCGGCGACCAGGTTCTGCCGGTATTGATACACGGTGACGCCGCCGTAGCCGGGCAGGGCGTGGTGATGGAAACGCTGAACCTGTCGCAGACCCGCGGCTACGGCACCGGCGGCACGGTGCACATCGTGGTCAACAACCAGATCGGCTTCACCACCTCGGACGCGCGCGACGTGCGCTCGACGCTGTACTGCACCGACGTCATGAAGATGGTCGAGGCGCCGATCTTCCATGTCAACGGCGACGATCCGGAAGCCTGCGTGATGGCCGTCGAGATCGCGCTCGATTACCGCAGCAAGTTCAAGAAGGACGTGGTGGTGGACATCGTCTGCTTCCGCAAGCTCGGCCACAACGAGCAGGACGAGCCGATGGTGACGCAGCCGCTGATGTACAAGATCATCAATGCGCACCCGGGCACCCGCAGGCTCTACGCCGACAAGCTCGCGGCGCAGGGCGTGATCGCGGCCGACGAGGCCGACAAGATGGTGGCCGGCTTCCGGCAGGCGATGGACGGCGGCTTCCACACCAACAAGACGATCCTCGCCAACTTCAAGCCGCCATTCGCGGTCGACTGGTCGAAATACAAGAACACCAAGTGGAACGAGAACGACGACACCACGCTGCCGCTCGCCGACCTGCAGATGCTGGCCGAGCGGCTGACCACCATCCCGCCCAACTTCAAGCTGCACCCGCGCGTGGAGAAGATCATCGCCGACCGGCGCCTGATGGGGCAGGGCAAGCTGCCGGTGGACTGGGGCATGGCCGAGAACCTGGCCTACGCCTCGCTGCTCAAGGACGGCTTCTCGGTGCGCATCTCGGGCCAGGACTGCGGCCGCGGCACCTTCTTCCACCGCCACGCGGTGCTGCACGACCAGAACCGCGAAAAGTGGGACGCGGGCAGCTACATCCCGCTGCAGCACATTGCGCCCAACCAGGGCGACATCGCGGTCATCGACTCGGTGCTGTCGGAAGAGGCGGTGCTCGGCTTCGAATACGGCTACTCGACTTCGGAGCCGAACGAGCTGGTGGTCTGGGAGGCGCAGTTCGGCGACTTCGTCAACGGCGCGCAGGTGGTGATCGACCAGTTCATCGCCGCGGGCGAGGTGAAGTGGGGCCGCATCTGCGGCATGGTGATGATGCTGCCGCACGGCTACGAGGGACAGGGGCCGGAGCACTCCTCGGGCCGCCCCGAGCGCTTCCTGCAGCTGTGCGCCGACTACAACCTCCAGGTGTGCATCCCGGCCACGCCGGTGCAGATGTTCTTCCTGCTGCGGCGGCAGATGATCCGGCCCTACCGCAAGCCGCTGGTCATCTTCACGCCGAAAAGCCTGCTGCGGCACAAGGAATCGGTTTCACCCTTGCCGGAGTTCGCCGAGAGCAAGTTCAAGCCGGTCAACGCGGAGTGGGACGAAAGCATCCGGCCGGACCAGGTGAAGCGGGTGATTTTCTGCAGCGGCAAGGTGTTCTTCGACCTGATGGCCTACCGCAAGGAAAAAGCCATCAAGGACACCGCCATCGTGCGCATCGCGCAGCTCTACCCGTTTCCGCACGACGACTTCCAGCAGCAGATCAACCTCTACGCCGGCACGCAAGAGGTGCTGTGGTGCCAGGAGGAGCCCGGCAACCAGGGCGCGTGGCACCGCATCCAGCACTACATCCTGCGCCACATGCGCGCGGACCAGGTGCTGGCCTACGCGACGCGCAAGTCCTCGGCCTCACCCGCGGTCGGCTACCTGTCGCTGCACCAGGAGCAGCAGAAGGAGCTGGTCGAAGCCGCGTTCGGCGAAATCACGGACAATCTGGTCGTCCCGGTGCAGGGCGCCGGACGCCAAGGGAAAAAGAATGCTGGTTGAAGTCAAGGTGCCACAGCTCTCCGAGTCGGTGGCCGAAGCGACGCTGCTCGCCTGGCACAAGAAGCAGGGCGAGGCGGTCAAGCGCGACGAGAACCTGATCGACATCGAGACCGACAAGGTGGTGCTCGAGCTGCCGGCGCCGGTCGATGGCGTCCTGGTGAGCATCCTGAAGGGCGACAAGGGCACCGTGGTCGCCGGCGAGGTCATCGCCAGGATCGACACCGAAGGAAAGGCCTCCGCCGCGGCCGCGCCTTCCGCGAAAAAAGAATCCACGGTTGAAAAGACGAAAGCCGCGCCTGCGGTCATGCCGGCGGCGCAGAAGCTTGCCGCCGAGAAGGGCGTCGACCCCAGCACGCTCCAGGGCACGGGACGCGATGGCCGCGTGACCAAGGGCGATGTGCTTTCTCAGGAATCAAAACCTGCAGCAGCTCCGAAGGCGGCCCTGCAACAACCGCCGTCGCCGGTCAACGTCGACAAGCTGCTGGCCGGCCGGCCGGAGCAGCGCGTGCCGATGTCGCGCCTGCGCGCGCGTGTCGCCGAGCGCCTGGTGCAGTCGCAGGCCACCGCCGCGATCCTCACCACCTTCAACGAAGTGAACATGGCGCCGGTGATGGCGCTGCGCAAGACCTACCAGGAGCGCTTCGAGAAGGAGCACGGCGTGCGCCTGGGCTTCATGTCCTTCTTCGTCAAGGCGGCGGTGCACGCCCTGAAGAAATACCCGGTGGTCAACGCCTCGGTGGAGGGCAACGACATCGTCTACCACGGCTACTTCGACATCGGCGTCGCGGTGGGCAGTCCGCGTGGGCTGGTGGTGCCGATCCTGCGCGACGCCGACCAGCTGTCCTTCGCCGCGATCGAGAAGAAGATCGCCGAGTTCGGCAAGAAGGCGCAGGACGGCAAGCTGTCGCTCGATGACCTGACCGGCGGCACCTTCTCGTTCTCCAACGGCGGCGTGTTCGGCTCGATGCTGTCGACCCCGATCATCAACCCGCCGCAGTCGGCGATCCTCGGAGTGCACGCGACCAAGGAGCGCGCGGTGGTGGAGAACGGCCAGGTGGTGGTGCGGCCGATGAACTACCTTGCGCTGTCCTACGACCACCGCATCATTGATGGCCGCGAAGCCGTTTTGAGTTTGGTTTCTATCAAAGAGGCTTTGGAAGACCCGGCGCGCCTGGCGCTCGAGATATGAAGTCGTTCGACGTGGTGGTGATCGGCGGCGGGCCGGGCGGCTACATCGCCGCGATCCGCGCCGCCCAGCTCGGCCTCGCCGCCGCCTGCATCGACGAAGCGCAGGGCGGCGACGGCAAGCCGGCGCTCGGCGGCACCTGCACCAACGTCGGCTGCATCCCGTCCAAGGCGCTGCTGCAGTCCTCCGAGAACTACGAGCAGGTGGGCCACCATTTCGCCGAGCACGGCGTGAAGGTCAAGGGCCTCGAGCTCGATCTCGCGCAGATGCTCAAGCGCAAGGACAAGGTGGTGAAGTCGAGCAACGACGGGGTGCTCTATCTCTTCAAGAAGAACAAGGTCGCGTTCTTCCACGGGCGAGCCAGTTTTGGGGCTTCCGCAAATGAAATCGTCGTTGCAGGTGAAAAGCTGACGGCGAAAAACGTCATTCTCGCCACCGGCTCCAACCCGCGGCCGCTTCCCGGCGCCGCGTTCGACGAGAAGCTGATCCTGAGCAACACCGGGGCGCTCGCCATCCCGGAAGTGCCCAAGCGCCTAGGGGTGATCGGGGCGGGGGTGATCGGCCTGGAGATGGGCAGCGTCTGGCGCCGCCTCGGCTCCGAAGTCACGGTCCTCGAGGCGCTTCCCGCTTTTCTCGGAGCGGCCGACGAGGCGATCGCGAAGGAGGCGGCGAAGGTCTTCGCCAAGCAAGGCCTGAAGATTGAAGTGGGCGTGAAGGTCGGAGAAATTGAATCAAAGAAAATCGTTAAAGTTCAGTACACTACATTCGATAACTCATCCAAAACCTTGGAATGCGACCGGCTCATCGTGTCGATCGGCCGGATCCCGAATACCGACGGCCTGAACGCCGCGGGCGTCGGCCTGAAGCTCGACGAGCGCGGCTTTGTGGCGGTGGACGGGGACTGCCGCACCAACCTGCCCGGCGTCTGGGCGATCGGCGACGTGGTGCGCGGGCCGATGCTCGCGCACAAGGCCGAGGAGGAAGGGGTCGCGGTGGCCGAGCGCATCGCCGGCCAGAAGCCGCACGTCGACTTCAACACCGTCCCCTGGGTGATCTATACGACCCCGGAGATCGCCTGGGTCGGCAAGACCGAGCAGCAGCTCAAGGCCGAGGGCATCGAATACCGGACCGGTAGCTTCCCGTTCTCCGCCAATGCGCGGGCAAGGGCGCTGGGCGATACGAGCGGTTTCGTGAAATTCATTTCAAAAAAAGATACTGATGAAATCCTCGGGGTACACATCATCGGTCCGTTCGCCGGCGAGCTGATCGCCGAGGCGGTGGTGGCGATGGAGTTCCGCGGCTCGGCCGAGGACATCGGCATGATCTGCCACGCGCATCCCTCGCTGTCCGAGGCGCTCAAGGAGGCGGCCCTCGGGGTCGACAAGCGTTCGCTGAACATTTGAACGCGGACGTCGTCTCGCTCTACCAGCAGAGCCTCACCCGGCGTGGTTTCGCGACCGATTCCTCGCAGTGGCGCGCGGTCGAGCGCCTACAGCAGCTGTACGAAGCGTGGAGCGCCTACAAGGCGCGGCGCTCGAGCGCGCTGAAACGGCTGCTGGTCAAGCCGCCGCTGCCCAAGGGCGTGTACCTGTGGGGCCCGGTCGGCCGCGGCAAGAGCTTCCTGATGGACGCCTTCTACCTGTGCGTGCCGCTGGTGCGCAAGCGGCGCGTGCACTTCCACCACTTCATGCGCGAGATCCACCGCGAGCTCGACGAGCTCAAGGGGACGGAAGATCCGCTTGCCGCTGTTGCGGAAAGAGTTTCTCGAAAATACAGGCTGATCTGCTTCGACGAATTCCATGTCTCGGACATCGCCGACGCCCTGATCCTGGGGCGCTTCCTGGAAAAGGTGATGGAGCGGGGCGTCGCGTTCGTCATGACCTCGAACTACCGCCCGGACGCGCTTTACCCCGGCGGGCTGCAGCGCGAGCGCTTCCTGCCGGCGATCGAGCTGCTCAAGACCCGCCTGGACGTGGTCGCAGTCGACGGCGGCACCGACTACCGCCGGATCAAGATGGAGCGGCTGGAGGTCTACCACCTGAACAACGACAAGGTCCTGGAAACGATCTTCTCGGAGCTGAAGGACGTGGAGGAGGAAAAGCAGGCGCTCGACGTCGAAGGCCGCACCATCGCCTACCGCAAGCGCGCCGGCGGGCTGGTGTGGTTCGATTTCGCGGCGCTGTGCGCCGGCCCGCGCTCCTACGCCGACTATGTGGATCTGGCGAAGCGCTTCCACACCGTGATGCTGTCCGCGGTGCCGCAGATGTCGGCGAAGCACTCCGACGCCGCGCGGCGCTTCACCTGGCTGGTGGACGTGTTCTACGATGAGCGGGTGAAGCTGGTGATTTCGGCCGCTGCGCCGCCCGAGGCGCTGTTCGTCGAGGGCGAGCAGTCGGCGGAATTCCAGCGCACGGTGAGCCGCCTGCACGAGATGCAGTCGGCCGAGTATCGGCTGCTGCCGGTGCGGAGGACTGCGTGAGCGGGCGCTGGGCGGGTCTCGCGGCGGCCGCGGGCATCGCGGCGCCGTTCGCGCTGCTGCTGCCGCGCGAGCTGAGCCTCGAGGGTCCCTGGGCGGTCGTTTTCTTCGCGCTGCTGGCGGTTGCGTTGCTGGGCTGCGCGGCATTCGCTGTCGCGGCCGTGGAACGCCGCCTTGCCGGGGCGTTCGCCGTGATCTTCTTGATTCTCGTGCTGCTTGGCCTCGCGCGGGCGGAGCACTATGGGCTGCCGGAAGCGCTCACCGACTTCGCGCTGCTGTTCCTGGCGTTCTACGCTGGCGTCGCGGCGGGTCGCATCCATCGCCTGGCGGGGCGCATCGTGTTAGCCGCGGCCGTTGCGGCGCTAGTGATCGGCGCCATCGTGCGCGCGGCGCACGTGCGGCTGTTCGGCTCCGAGATCGGCGCCGAAGGCTACCGCGCGATCCTGCAGTCCAGCCCGGCGGAAATGGCCGAGTTTTTCAGCCGCTTCGTCGACGCCCCGCTGCTCGCTGTCTCGCTCGCGGCGCTGCTGGTGGCCGGCGCGGCGGCGCTTCTGGCGCTGCCGCGCCGCGTTGCCGCGCGCGGGCTCGCCTGGGGCGGGCTTTGCGCCTTGGCGGCGGCGGCCGTGCTTTTCGCACATGGCGACCTGCTCGCCGAGCGGGGGCAGGGCCTGACGGAAGCATTCGGCTTCGCCGCGGAGCTGAAGGAGTATCGCGCGCTGCGCGAAGCGCGCCGCACGCAGCTCCCCGGGCCGGGCGTGGCGCAGCGCCCGCCGCTCGCCGGGCTTGCCCAGACCTACGTTTTCGTCATCGGCGAATCGCTCAGCCGCAACCACATGTCGCTGTACGGATACTGGCGCCCGACCACGCCCGAGCTGGACCGCCTCGCCCCCGAGCTCGCGGTATTCAGCGACGTGGTGTCGCCGCACTCGCACACCGACCCGTCGCTCGAGCGCGTGCTCACGCTGGCGAACGATGCGAACGGCATGCGTTTCGCCGACCCGCGCAACACCAGCCTGATCGAGCTGCTGCGCGCCGCCGGCTTCAGCACCTGGTGGATCAGCAACCAGAACCGCTTCGGCCCCTGGGACAACAAGACCGCGGCGCTCGCGGCAGGCGCCGAGCATGTGAGCTTTCTCAACAAGGGCTCGGGCGCCTTCGTCACCGGGGCCTACGACGAAGTCCTGCTCGAGCCTTTCGCCGCGGCGCTCGCCAACCCCGCGCCGCGCAAGGCGATCTTCCTGCACTTCCTCGGCAGCCACTGGGAATACCATCGGCGTTATCCGCCGGACGCCGCGGTGTTCTCCGCGCCGCACGGGCCTGGCGAGATCGGCGCTCGCCACGAGATCCAGACCAAGCGCCACGCGATCGTGCAGTACGACAATTCCGTGCGTTACCATGACGCGCTGGTCGCGCGCATCGTCGAAACGCTGCGCGCAGCGGCGCAGCCCGCGGCGCTGGTGATGTTCGCCGACCATGGCGAGAGCCTGTTCGAAGCCAGGGGGCATCACTGGAGGGCCTTCACGCGCGACCACGTCGAGGTGCCGCTGGTACTCTGGTTTTCTCCCGAGTACCGCCGGCTCGCCGGCGAGGTGGTGGGGCGCGCGCGCGCCGGCGCCCGTCAGCCGTTCGCGCTCGAGGACCTGCCGCACCTGGTCGCCGACGTAGCACACCTGGAGAGCGCGGCGTTCGAGCCGGCGCGCAGCCCGTTGTCGCCGGCATATGCGGCGCCCAAAGCGCGCCGCCTTTTCGACGGGCAACTCACCTACGAGGAAGCCGACGAGCCGCTGCTGAATGCCCGGCGCGCGCTCAAAAGCTTGGCGGAGTTTCGCCCGTACCTATGGGCGCATCGCGTCGATACCTTGGGCAAGATGATGGAAGCGACGAGGCTGTTTGACGGCGTTGAGATCGACGTGGTCTTCGATGGCAACGCCCTCATGGTGAATCATCCGCCGGCGGCGCCCTCGGGCCTGACGCTTGACGAGCAGCTCGCCTACGCCAACCGCCTGCAACCGAAGCTGCAGTTCTGGCTGGATCTCAAGAACCTGGACGAGGCGAATGCGGCTCGCGTCGTGGAGGAACTGAAGCAGATCGATGCACGCCACTCGATCCGCGCCCGCGCCCTGGTCGAGACCGGGCACACCGGTCCCGCGGCGGCACTGCTGCGCGCCGCCGGTTTCCAGACCAGCTACTACCTGCCCACCGATCTGATTGCCGGCAACGCCAACTGCAAGGCCGCGCCCGGGCTGCAGCGCATGCTCGCCGCGCGCCGCTTCGCCGCGGTGTCCTACGATTTCAGCGGCCGCCACTGGGTCGAGCGCTGCCTCGGCGGCGCGATCCGCAGCCTCGGCCTCAAGACCTACACCTGGGACGTGGAGCGCTCGCTGAGCGAGCGCGGCTACCCGGAGCTCGACGAGGATCGGCGCCGCCTCTATCCGCGCATGGCCGGGATCCTGCTGCCGTTCCGCTCGCTGTTCGACGACTGGCGCTAGTATTGCCGGACATGAAAACCGCCTTCGCCCTGCTGCTCCTGGTCGTTTCCGCCTGCGCCGCGGCGCAGCCCTACCCGAACCGGCCGGTGCGCCTGGTCATCCCGTTCCCGCCCGGCGGCAGCAACGATGTCGTCGGACGCGTGATCGGCGCGCAGCTTTCCGCGCGCTTCGGGCAGACGGTGGTCATCGACAACCGCGGCGGCGGGGGCGGCACGCTCGGCCTCAACGCCGCCGCCAAGTCACCCGCCGACGGGTACACGCTGCTGTTGGTCTCGGTCGGCTATCCCATGAGCATCGCGCTCGGGCACATGCCGCGCGAATCGCTGCAGTGGTTCACCCCGATCGCGTCGATCGGCACCGGGCCGAGCATCCTGGTGGTGCCGGCGGCAATGCCGGTACAAACCCTCAACGATTTGGTAAGACTTGCAAAACAAAAACCTGGAGCGCTAAACGCCGGCTCGGCCGGCCCGGGCAGCTTCCAGCATCTCGCCACCGAGCTGTTCCGCCTGCAGGCGGGCATCGACGTCGTCATCGTGCAGTACAAGGGCGGGGGGCCGGCGCTCACGGACACCATGGCCGGCATCGTGCAGATGAACGTCGGCAGCGTGATCCAGAACCTGCCGCACGTGCGCTCGGGCAAGCTGCGCGCGCTCGGCATCGGCGGGCACAAGCGCATTGCAGCGGCGCCCGACGTGCCGACCTTCGCCGAGGCGGGCCTGACCGGCGCCGAGGCGCTGAACTGGTGGGGCCTGGTCGCGCCCGCCGGCACGCCGGCAGCGGCGCTCGACCGGGTGCGCCAGGAGCTCTCCGCGATCCTCGATGCCGACGACACGCGCAAGCGCTTCGAGCTCGAGGGCGCGGAGGTCCTGCGCATGGCGCCGGCCGAGTTCGGCGCCCACATCGCCGCGGAAACCGACAAGTGGTCCCGCGTCGTCAAGCAAGCCAATATCAAGGTTGAATGAGCATGGATCGATTCAAGGCCTACAGGCTGACCGAGGCGGACAAGAAGATCCGCGCCGAGTTCGTCGACATGACCCTCGACGACCTCGATCCCGGCAACGTCGTGGTGCGCGTCGCCTACTCGGACATCAACTACAAGGACGCGCTCGCCGCCACCGGCAAGGGCAGGATCCTGCGCCGCCCGGTCTGCGTCGGCGGCATCGACCTGAGCGGCACGGTGGTGAGCTCGAGCGATGCGCGCTTCACCAAGGGAGACGCGGTGATGGGCATCGGCTACGAGCTGGGCGTTTCCCACCACGGCGGCTATGCGCAGTACGCGCGCATGCCGGGCGACTGGCTCGCCAAGCTGCCCAAGGGCATGTCGCTGTGGGATGCGATGGCCTTCGGCACCGCGGGCTATACCGCCGGCATCGCGGTGGTGCGCATGGAGCACGAGGGGCTCAAGCCCGCGAACGGCCCGGTGCTGGTGAACGGCGCCACCGGCGGCGTCGGCTCGATCGCGCTGGCGGCGCTTTGCAGGCTGGGCTACCCCGTGGTCGCGCTGACCGGGAAGGAGAGCGAGGCGGACTGGCTGAAGAAGCTGGGCGCGAAGGAGGTCCTGCTGCGCCAGGACCTCAAGCTCGACAAGATCAAGCCGCTCGACAAGGCCACCTGGGCCGGCGCCGTCGACAACCTGGGCGGCGACGTGCTCGCCTGGATCGCCAGCACCATGAAGGACAACGGTGTCATCGCCTCGGTGGGCCTCGCGGCCAGCGCCAGCCTCAATACCACGGTCATGCCTTTCATCCTGCGCGGCGTGCGGCTGCTCGGGATCAATTCGGGCGAGAGCTCGAACGACGTGCGCGAGACAGTCTGGCGGCGCCTGGCGAGCGACCTGCGCCCGCCGCTGCTCAAGGACATGTGCCGCACCATCCGGTTCGGCGAGCTGCCCGCGGCGTTCCAGGAATTCATCGATGGCAAGGTCACGCGCCGGGTGGTCGTCGACCTGAGCGAATGACCCGCTACCGCGAATTCCACCGCCGCTCGCTCGCGGACCGCGAGGGCTTCTGGGCCGAGGAGGCGCGGCGCGTCCACTGGCACAAGCCTTTCGGCAAGGTACTCGACTACTCACGCCCGCCGTTCGCGAAGTGGTTCGTCGGCGGCGAGACCAACCTCTGCTACAACGCCGTCGACCGGCACCTCGAGGCCAGAGGCGATCAGAAGGCCCTGACCTACATCTCCACCGAAACCGGCGACGAGCGCTCTTTCAGCTACCAGGACCTGTTTCGCGAAGTGAATCGCGCCGCGGCGATGATGCGCTCGCTCGGCGTGAAGAAAGGCGACCGCGTCATCGTCTACATGCCGATGATCCCCGAGGCCTGCTTCGCGATCCTCGCCTGCGCGCGCATCGGCGCGGTGCACTCGGTGGTGTTCGGCGGCTTCGCCGCGGCGAGCCTCGCGGCGCGCATCGACGACGCCCGGCCGGCGCTGATGATCACCGCCGACGGCGGCAGCCGCATGGGCAAGGTGCTCACTTACAAGTCCCTGGTCGACGAGTCGCTGAGGCTCGCCAAGCATCCGCCGACGAAGGTGCTGATTTTCAAGAGAGGCCTGGACCCGGACATGCCGGTCGTCGCCGGCCGCGACGTCGACTGGCTTTCGCTTTCCAGGGATTTTCAGAACGCCAGCATTCCCTGTGAGTGGCTGGAATCGAGCACGCCTTCGTACATCCTCTACACCTCGGGCACCACCGGCCGGCCGAAGGGCGTGCAGCGCGACGTCGGCGGCTACACGGTGGCGCTCGCCGCATCGATGCAGCACATCTTCTGCGGCGAGCCGGGCGAGACGATGTTCACCACCTCGGACATCGGTTGGGTGGTGGGGCACTCCTACATCATCTACGCGCCGCTGATCGCCGGCATGACCACCATCCTGTACGAGGGCGTGCCGATCCGTCCCGACGCCGGCGTGTGGTGGAAGATCGTGCAGGACCACAAGGTGGCGGTGATGTTCTCGGCGCCGACCGCGATCCGCGTGCTGAAGAAGCACGACCCGGCGTACCTGAAGAAATACGACCTGTCCTCGCTCAAGCACCTGTTCCTCGCCGGCGAGCCGCTCGACGAGCCGACCCACGTCTGGATCAGCGAGGCGCTCGGCCGGCCGGTGATCGACCACTACTGGCAGACCGAGACCGGCTGGCCGCTGCTCTCGGCGCACCCCGGCGTCGAAAAAACGAAGCTCAAGATGGGCTCGCCGAGCTTCCCCTGCTACGGCTACGACGTGCATCTCCTGCACGAGACCACCGGCAAGCCGGTCGCCGACGGCGAGAAAGGCGTGGTGACGATCACCCCGCCGCTGCCGCCGGGCTGCATGTCGACGGTGTGGGGCGACGACGAGCGCTTCGTCAGCACCTACTTCAAGGGTTTCAAGGGGCAGCTTGCGTACTCGACCTTCGACTGGGGTATCCGCGACAAGGACGGCTACTACTTCATCCTCGGGCGCACCGACGACGTGATCAACGTCGCCGGCCACCGTCTCGGCACGCGCGAGATCGAGGAGGCGGTGAACATGCATTCGAACATCGCGGAATGCGCGGTGGTCGGCGTGGCCGACCCGATCAAGGGCCAGATGCCGCTGGCCTTCGCCGTTCTGAAGGATGCCTCGAAACCCACGACCCAGCAGGAGATCATGGAAACCGTCGACAAGCAGCTCGGCGCGATCGCGCGGCCCAAGGCCGTCTACTTCGTCACCCTGCTGCCGAAGACGCGCTCGGGCAAGACGCTGCGCCGCTCGATCCAGGCGCTCGCCGAAGGCCGCGACCCGGGCGACCTCACCACCATTGAAGATCCCAACGCTCTGGAGCAAATCCGACAGGCCCTGCGATGAAAAACCGACCGATGCTGACCCTCGACGACTGCCGCAAGATCTCCGCCGCCGCCGAGGCCGAGGCGAAGAACAACAACTGGAATGTCTGCATCGCCATCCTCGACGACGGCGGCCACCTGCTGCACCTGGTGCGCATGGACGGCGCCACGCCGGCCAACGCGCGCATCGCGGTGGAGAAGGGGCGCACCGCGGCCGAATCGCGCCGTTCGAGCGGCGTCTGGCAGGAGCGCATCAAGACGCGCCCCGAAATGCTGCGCATGCCGGGCATCACCCCAATTCAGGGCGGCCTGCCCATTACGGTCGAGAACACTTGCGTCGGCGGGGTCGGCGTCTCGGGCGTGCAGTCGCACGAGGACGAGCAGATCGCCGCCGCGGGAATCAAGGCCCTGGCGGGGTAATCGCATAAAGGTCCTGATCGCCGGCGCTGGCATAGGCGGCCTCACCGCCGCGCTGGCGCTGCTCAAGAAGGGCTGCGATGTCGAGCTCTACGAGCAGGCGCCGGAGTTGAAGGAGGTCGGCGCCGGGCTGCAGCTCAGCGCGAACGGCACCCGGGTGTTCTACGAGCTCGGTATCGGCGACGAGCTGAGGGCGCTCTCCTGCGAGGCGACGGGCAAGGAAATCCGCCTGTGGAACACGGGCGAAACCTGGAAGCTCTTCGATCTGGGCAAGGTCTCGGTCGAGCGCTATGGCTACCCGTACTTCACGGTCTACCGCCCGGATCTCCTCGACGTGCTGGTGGCCGCGGTACGCCGCGAGAAGACCGATGCGATTCACCTCGGATCGAAAGTCGCCGGATTCGCTCAAGAAGAACAGGTCTTTCTACAACTCGAAAACGGCAAGACCGCGGTCGGTGATGCCCTGGTCGGCGCGGACGGCGTGCACTCCCAGGTCCGCCAGGGACTCTTCGGTCCGGACCGCCCGGAATTCACCGGCGTCATCGTCTGGCGCGGCATCGTGCCGATGGAACGGCTGCCGCAGCACATGGCGCGCAGGGTGGGCAGCAACTGGGTGGGGCCGGGCGGCCACGTGGTGCACTACCCCCTGCGCGCGGGAAAGGTGATGAACTTCGTCGGCGCGCTGGAGCGCGGCGACTGGCAGGTCGAATCGTGGAGCGCGCGCGGCACGACCGCGGAGCTGGCCGCCGACTTCGACGGCTGGCACGAGGACATCCACACGCTCATCCGCAATATCCCGGCGCCTTACAAGTGGGCGCTGATGACGCGCCCGCCGATGGAGCGCTGGAGCGCGGGCCGCGTCACCCTGCTCGGGGACGCCTGCCACTCGATGGTGCCGTTCCTCGCCCAGGGCGCGGCGATGGCGATCGAGGACGGCTACGTTCTTGCGCGTTGCCTTGAGAAGTATCCTGTCCTGGAAGCTCTAGACCGATACGAAAACGCCCGCCGCGAGCGTACGCGGCTCGCGGTCGAAGGCTCGGCGGACAACATCCAGCGCTTCCACAACCCCGCGCTCGCCGACCCGGTCAGAGGCCGCGAGTACGTCGAGCGCGAATGGGCCGGGAACCGCGTCGCGGAGCGCTACGAGTGGCTGTTCACCTACGACGCGGCGCGCGCGGCGATCTGAGCCACGTACAGGGCATAATCGCAACAGGAGGGGACCTTATGAACACGAGTGCAACGCTGACCTACAACCCGATGCTGCCGCTGGCCGGCCGTTTGCTGATCGCCGCGTTGTTCCTGGTCGCCGGCGTCCGCAAGATCCTGTTCTGGGGCGGACAGGTGGCCTACTTCACCAAGCTCGGCTTCCCGGCGCCGGAAGTCATGACGGTGATCGCTATTGCGATCGAGCTGGGCGGGGCGATCCTGCTGATCGCCGGCTGGAAGACGCGCTGGGTGGCGTGGCTGCTGGCGCTGTTCGTGGTGATCGCCACCTTCATGGCGCACCGCTTCTGGGAGTTCGACGCCGCACAGCAGGCCAACCAGATGAACCATTTCCTGAAGAACCTGGCGATCGTCGGCGGGCTGATGTTCGTCGCCGCCTTCGGGCCGGGGAGGTCGTCGGTAGACGGGGGTTAAGGCCCGGCACGGTGCAGGCGCACCGTGCCGGCGCCGCAGAACCTGCGGCAGGATGTCGCTACTTCAGGGCGTTCAGGCCGGCCTGGGCGATTTGGGCGTCCTGGTCCGAGTTCACGCCGCTCACGCCGACACCGCCGATGATGCGACCGTCGGCCATGATCGGTATCCCGCCTTCGAGCGGGCCAGGCGCGATGGACATGAGGGCCACGCGGCCCTTGGAGATGGCGTCCTCGACGACCTTGGTCGGCCGGCGAAGCATCGACGCGGTTTTCGCCTTGTCGATCGCGATCTGGACGCTGCCGGTCTGCGTATCGTCCATTTTTTCGTAATAGACCAGAAAACCGTGGTTGTCGACGATGGCGATCGCGACGCGCCACTTGTTCTTCATCGCTTCCGCGAGCGCACCGGTGGCGATCTTCTTCGCCTGGTCGATGCGGATCTCGGGACCGTAGGGCGGCCGGTCCTGTGCTGCCGCGACCGCTGCGAAAAGCGCAAGCGTCAGGCCCAGCATGATTCTTCTCAGCATGATGTTTCCTCTCCTCCTAGGTGGATGGGAAAGCGACTATACGCCGATCGAGTAGTCCCTCGATCTCGTGCGGTGAACAGCCCAGCCCGGCCAGCAATTCCCGTCCGTGCTCGCCGACGCCGGGCGGATCGCTGCGCTTGCCCAGCCGCTTGCCGTCGAGCTCCAGCGGCAGCGCCGGCACACGGATGGTCTTGCCGCCAATGCGGGTCTCCAGGAGCCCGCCCGAGGCGCCGAGGTGCGGATCGTCGAGCAGGTCCCAGGGCTTGGCGATCGGCGCGAACGGCAGGCCGATGGCTTCGAGCTTCGCCGCGAGATCGGCCTGCATGTGCTTCTTCATGATGTCGTTGATGCGGGGGATCAACCAGCCGCGTTCCTTTACCCGCATGCCGTTGGTCTTGAGGCGGGCGTCCGCGGCGAGCTGCGGCTCGCCGAACTCGCGGCAGAACACGTCCCATTGCGTGTCGGTGACCACACCGACGAACAGCCGGCCGCCGCCCGCCGTCTCGAAGATGTCGTAGACGCCCCACGCCGGGCGCTTCACCGACATCGGCAGCGGCGCCTCGCCGGTGAGCTCGTATTGCGCCATGTGCTGCGCGACCAGGTAGGCGGTGCTCTCGAACAGCGCGCTGGTGACGCGCTTGCCGCGCCCGCTGGTCTCGCGCTCGCGCAGCGCCGCCAGGATGCCGACCGCAGCGAAGGTGCCCCCCATGATGTCGATCACCGAGGAGCCGGCGCGCAGCGGGCGGTCGGGCAGGCCGGTCATGTAGGCGAGGCCGCCCATCATTTGCGTCACCTCGTCCAGCGCCGGGCGGTGCTCGTACGGTCCCTTGAGGAAGCCTTTCAGCGAGCAGTAGATCAGTCCCGGGTTTTCCTTCTGCAGCCGGTCGCAGGAAAAGCCGAGCTTGTCGAGCGCGCCTGGCCTGAAGTTCTCGGTGAGCACGTCGGCCTTTCTCAGCAGCTTGAGGACGACGTCGCGGCCTTCGGGCTTCTGCAGGTCGACGGCGAGGCTCTTCTTGTTGCGGTTGAACACCGGGAAAAATCCGGCGCCGGCGGCTTCGAGGCGCCGCGTGTTGTCGCCGGCGAGCGGCTCGACTTTGATTACTTCGGCGCCCAGGTCGGCGAGCACCAGCCCGCAGGACGGGCCCATCACCATGTGCGCGAACTCCACCACGCGCACGCCGTCAAGCGGCAGCACGGAATCCTTTGGGCAGGCCTGCTAGCGGCGTGTGGCCGTAGATCGGCTCATCAGGAAGGCCCTGGATGAGAAGCTGCCTTGCCTCGAACAGCTTCTCCAGGCTGATGCCGGTCTTCACGCCCATGCTCTCGAACATGAACACCAGGTCCTCGGTGATCACGTTGCCGCTCGCGCCCGGCGCGAACGGGCAGCCGCCCAGGCCGCCCATCGAGCTGTCGAAGTGGCGCACGCCTTCCTCGTAGGCGGCGAGCGCATTGGCGAGGCCGAGGCCGCGGGTGTTGTGCAGGTGCGCCGCCTCGAGCTTGATTCCGATCTGGTTTTTAACTTTCTTGAACAACCTTCTTATTTGGACTGGGTTGGCGTAGCCGACGGTATCGGCCAGCGCCACGCAATCGCAGAACTCGGCGAGCGCCGCCGCGATGCGCACGACGTCATCTTCGGGCACCTCGCCCTGCAGGGTGCAGCCGAACGCGGTCGACACCGCGCCTTCGATCTCGACGCCCGGGTGCGGGAATTGCGCGCACTTGCGCACTTCCTCGATCATCTGCTCCGGGGTCATGCGCACGTTCGACTCGCTGTGCTTGCGGCTGGCGGAGACCGGGAAGGTCACCTTGTGCGCGCCGGCCTCGAGCGCGCGCTGGAAGCCTTTCAGGTTCGGGGCCAGCGCGACCACCTTGAGGTTCTTTATTGTTCTGGCAAAACCGACAATCTCCCTGGTGTCCGCCATGGCCGGGATCAGCTTCGGCGGCACGAAGGAGCCGACTTCGATCTCCTTCAGGCCGGCGGCGGCGAGCGCGGCGATCCACAGCTTCTTCGCCTCGGTCGGCATCAGGTGATGCGCGTTCTGCAGGCCGTCGCGCGGGCCGACTTCGCAGATGTGGGCGTTCGCCATGGCGGCCATTCTACTTCGCGAGGCGCCGCTCGAACCGGCCGACGGCGAGCGCCGCGGCGATGCCGGTGAGCGCCAGCACGAGCATCACCGGGAGCGAGCCGCTCCAGCCGCCGGAGCGCGACGCCATCCAGGCGATCAGGATCGGGATCGCGAACTGCGCGCCGTGCGACGCCTGCATCACCATGCCGTTGGTGGTGCCGATGTGCTGCTGGCTCTTCGCGTGCACGGGGGTCCCCGAGAACACCGCGGCGGGAATCACGCCTCCGAGCGCCGAGAAAGCCATTACGCAGGCGATCCGTGCCGAATCCGGCAGCGCGGCCGAGAAGAAGCCGATGGCCGTGGCGCCCATGGCGAAGGCGCCCGCCGCCATGACCGCCCAGCGCGGCATGCCGGAGCGCAGCAGCAGGCCGCCGAGCTGGTTGCCCGGGATGTTGATCGCGACGAAGGCCGCGGTGAGCAGCGCGGCGGCAGCCTGGCTTGCGCCGCCCTCGTCGACCGCGAACGTCGGCAGCCAGGTCATGAGCGAGGTCCACTGGCCGACGTAGCAGATGAAGCCGACGCACAGCGCCAGGCTGCCGGGCCGCACCAGCGACTCGGCGAGCAGGCGCAGCGAGCCGATGCCGCCGCCGTGCGGCGCCTGCGGCACGCGCTGCGCGAGCAGCAGCGCACATAGCGCCGTGTAGGCGGCGAGCGCCACCCACAGGCCGCGCCAGCCGAAGCTCGCCAGCGCCGCCGGCGCCAGCAGCAGTGCCAGCGTGCCGCCGGTCGGCATGTACGAGCTCCAGATCGAAAACGCGGTGGCCCGATCCGCGGGCAGCGTGCTTGCGGCGAGCAGCGGCGCGGCAGCCACCACGAACAGGAGGAAGCCGATTCCCTCGAGGAAGCGCGAGGCGAGCAGCGTACCGTAGCTGCCGGCGAGCGCGCCCAGAAGCCCGCCGGCCACCATCAGGCCGAGCCCGGCGAGCGCCGAGCGCTTCACGCCGGCGCGCTCGGCGAACGCGCCGAAGAACACGCCGGCCGAAGCGCCGATGGTGTACAGCATGGTCTGGACCAGCCCGGACTCGACCAGGCTGAGCCCGAGGTCGGCGCGCATCGCGGGCAGCGCCGGCGGTACCTTAGTCATGTAGGCGCCGGCGGCGAGACCGCCGGCGAAGATGACCCAGACCGCGGGCCAGTTCGTCACGCGGCTGTGACGGGAATCTTCAGCTCGACGATCTTCTTCGACCACTCGGCCGGGCCGGTGGTATGCACCGAGGTGCCGTTCGCGTCGACCGCCACGGTGACCGGCATGTCCTTCACCTCGAACTCGTAGATCGCTTCCATGCCGAGGTCCTCGAAGGCGAGCACGCGCGACTTGCGGATCGCCTTGGCGACGAGGTAGGCGGCGCCGCCGACCGCCATCAGGTAGGCGGCCTTGTGCTTGCGGATCGACTCGATCGCCACCGGGCCGCGCTCGGCCTTGCCGATCATCGCGATCAGCCCGGTCTTCGCCAGCATCGTCTCGGTGAACTTGTCCATGCGCGTGGCGGTGGTCGGCCCGGCGGGTCCGACCACTTCGTCGCGCACCGGGTCGACCGGCCCGACGTAGTAGATGACCCGGTTGGTGAAGTCCACCGGAAGGGGTTTTTTCTGCTCGAGAAAATCCTGGATTCTCTTGTGGGCGGCATCGCGTCCCGTCAGCAGCTTGCCGGACAGCAGCAGGCGCTGCCCAGGCTTCCACGAGGCGACTTCTGTCTTGTTCAGCCTGTCCAGGTCGACGTGCTTGGAGCTCGCGTCGGGTTTCCACGTGACGGCGGGCCAGTCGGAGAGCTTCGGCGCCTCGAACTCCGCCGGTCCGGAACCGTCGAGCACGAAGTGCGCATGGCGCGTCGCAGCGCAGTTCGGAATCATCGCCACCGGGCGGTTGGCCGCGTGCACCGGGTAGGTGCGGATCTTTACGTCGAGCACGGTGGACAGCCCGCCCAGCCCCTGTGCGCCGATGCCGAGAGCGTTGACCTTGTCGTAGAGCTCGATGCGCATCTCCTCGACCTTGCTGCGCGGGCCGCGCGCTTTCAGCTCGGCCATGTCGATCGGCTCCATCAGCGATTCCTTGGCGATCAGCATCGCCTTCTCGGCGGTGCCGCCGACGCCGATGCCGAGCATCCCCGGCGGGCACCAGCCGGCGCCCATGGTCGGCACCGTCTTCAGCACCCAGTCGACGATCGAGTCCGAGGGGTTGAGCATCGCGAACTTCGACTTCGCCTCGGAGCCGCCGCCCTTGGCGGCGACGTCGACCTCGACCTTGTCGCCGGCGACCAGCTGCACGCTGATCACCGCGGGCGTGTTGTCCGTGGTGTTGTTCCTGCCGAAATCGGATTCGTCGAGCACCGAGGCGCGCAGCTTGTTGTCCGGGTCGAGGTAGGCGCGGCGCACGCCCTCGTTGACCGCGTCTTCGAGAGGCTCGGCGAAATCGAAGCGTACCCCCATGCCGATCTTCAGGAATACGTTGACGATGCCGGTGTCCTGGCAGATCGGGCGATGCCCCTCGGCGCACATGCGCGAGTTGGTGAGGATCTGCGCGATGGCGTCCTTCGCCGCCGCGGACTGCTCGCGCTCGTAGGCGCGTCCGAGCGCGCGGATGTAGTCGGCCGGGTGGTAGTAGGAGATGAACTGCAGCGCATCGGCGACGCTCTGGACGAGGTCGGCCTTGCGGATCGCGGTCATGCGTGGCTGTTGCCCTTGGCGGGCGTCGGCATGAGGCGATCGGTCCAGGCGATCGCCAGCGCGGAGAGCAGGAACGTGAGGTGGATGCCCACCTGCGCCACGATGGTCTTCTCGTCGTAGGCCGCGGCGTTGATGAAGGTTTTCAGCAGGTGGATCGAAGAGATGCCGATGATCGCGGTGGCGAGCTTCACCTTGAGCACCGCGGCGTTGACGTGCGACAGCCATTCCGGCTGGTCGGGATGCCCTTCGAGGTTCATGCGCGAGACGAAGGTCTCGTAGCCGCCGACGATCACCATGATCAGCAGGTTCGAGATCATCACCACGTCGATCAGCCCCAGCACCACCAGCATGATCACCGTCTCGTTCGGCTTGCTCGGGCGCGCGCCGCCTTCGACGGTCACCGAATCGAGCACGTGCGTGAGCGCGCCGATGTTGCCGAAGGCCGCCATCACCAGGTAGTAGAGTTCCTGCCAGAACAGCCACACGTAGATCGCCTGGGCGACGATCAGCCCCAGGTACAGCGGCAGTTGCAGCCAGCGGCTGGCGAAGATCAGCGCGGGAATCGGGCGCAGTGCGCGCGCCGCGTTGGCGGTTTTCATCGAATGCGTTTGCCTTTACAGGTCCTGGATTTGGTGATTGTATTCGCAGTCAAGGAGGAGGGGCATGTCTTCAACGATTGAAACGGTGCTGCAGGAGAAGCGGGTCTTCCCGCCGGCGCCTGCCTTCGTCAAGCAGGCCAACATTTCCGGCATGGAGGCCTATCGCAAGCTGGTGGCCGAGGCGGAGCGCGACTTCGAAGGCTTCTGGGCGCGCCTGGCGCGCGAGACCCTGCTGTGGTCCAAGCCCTTCTCGAAGACGCTCGATGAATCGAAGGCGCCGTTCTTCCGCTGGTTCTACGACGGCGAGCTGAATGCCTCCACCAACTGCCTCGACCGGCATCTCAAGACGCAGCCCGACAAGACCGCCATCATTTTCGAGGCGGACGACGGCAAGGTGACGAAGATCACCTACCAGGCGCTCTACCAGGAGGTCTGCAGGTTCGCCAACGCCCTCAAGGCGCGCGGCATCAAGACCGGCGACCGCGTGCTGATTTACATGCCGATGTCGATCCAGGCGGTGGTCGCGATGCAGGCGTGCGCGCGCATCGGCGCCACGCATTCGGTGGTGTTCGGCGGCTTCTCCGCGAAAAGCGTGCAGGAACGGATCATCGACGCCGGGGCGGTCGCGGTGATCACCGCCGACGGCCAGTTCCGCGGCGGCAAGGAGATCGCGCTCAAGCCGGTGGTGGACGAGGCGCTGGCGATGGGCGGCTGCGAGGCGATCAGGAGCGTCATCGTCTACAAGCGCTCGGGCAGCCAGGTCGCCATGAGCGCGGGGCGCGACCTCTGGTGGGAAGAGGCGACGCAGGGCCAGGCGGACAACTGCGAGCCCGTCAGCGTCAACGCCGAGCATCCGCTGTTCATCCTCTATACCTCGGGGTCGACCGGCAAGCCGAAAGGCATTCAGCACAGCACGGCCGGCTACCTTCTCTGGTGCATGCTGACCATGAAGTGGGTGTTCGACTACAAGCCGAGCGACGTCTTCTGGTGCACCGCGGACGTGGGCTGGGTCACCGGTCATTCCTACGTGTGCTACGGGCCGCTTGCGGTCGGCGCCACCGAGATCATTTTCGAGGGCGTGCCGGTGTATCCCGACGCGGGGCGCTTCTGGAAAATGATCCAGGACCACAAGTGCACGGTGTTCTACACGGCGCCGACGGCGATCCGCTCCCTGATCAAGGCCGGCGGCGACCTGCCGAAAAAATACGACCTGTCGTCGCTGCGCATCCTCGGCACGGTCGGCGAGCCGATCAACCCCGAGGCGTGGATGTGGTACTACACGGTGGTCGGCAACTCGCGCTGCCCGATCGTCGACACCTGGTGGCAGACCGAAACCGGCGGCCATCTCATCTCGCCGCTGCCCGGCGCCACGCCGACCAAGCCCGGGTCGGCCACGCTGCCGCTGCCCGGCATCTTCGCCGACATCGTCGACGAGACCGGGCATCCGCTCGGCAGGGGCAAGGGCGGTATCCTGGTGATCAAGCGTCCCTGGCCCTCGATGCTGCGCACGATCTGGGGCGATCCCGAGCGCTACAAGAAGACCTACTGGCCCGACGACTTCAAGGGCAAGCTCTACCTCGCCGGCGACGGCGCGAGCACCGACGAGGAGGGCTACTTCCGCATCGTCGGGCGCATCGACGACGTGCTGAACGTCTCCGGCCACCGCCTGGGCACGATGGAGATCGAGTCGGCCCTGGTCGCCCACACGAAGCTGGTCGCGGAGGCCGCGGTGGTCGGGCGTCCCGACGAGCTGACTGGGGAGGCGGTGTGCGCCTTCGTCGTGCTGAAGGGGCCGCGCCCGAGCGGCGACGAGGCGAAGAAGATCGCCAAGGAGCTGCGCGACTGGGTCGCCAAGGAGATCGGCGCCATCGCCAAGCCCAAGGACATCCGCTTCGGCGACAACCTGCCGAAGACGCGCTCGGGCAAGATCATGCGCCGCCTGCTGCGCTCGATCGCGAAAGGCGAGGAGATCAAGCAGGACGTTTCGACGCTCGAGAACCCGGCGATCCTCGAGCAGCTGAAGCAAAGCACCTGACAGGGAGGGGGCGATGGCACTGAAGATTCCGCGTTGCTCGAAGTGTTCCGACCCGAACGAGCTGAAGACGCTGCCGTCGGTGACCGGCCTGGACGGGCCGCTCCAGCTGAGCGTGCTCGAGATGCCGGTGTTCGCGTGCGCCAAGAAGCACAAGGCGCCGGTGCACCGTGATTTCATGCTCTGGCTGATCAGTCAGGTTCGCGCGCGTGAAGCGCAGATCGCGGCCGGCAAGGAGGAGGTCATGATCTTCAAGAAGTACCGCTGCGGAGAATGCGGCCAGGAACTCGCTTCAAAATCCGAGCGCCGGCAGGTGTTTCCGTACGAGCTGAAATACGAGGAGTTGGCGCCGTTCAAGATCGAAATCGAGATGCCGCTCTATAAATGCACCGGTTGCGGCAAGGAACAGATGCGCTCGACCAAGCAACTTCACGACCACGTAGCACAGTCGGTGATGGGCATCAACGACGCGGCGGGGTTCCCGCACAGCGGCTGAGCGCGGGCGCGAATCCTTTCGCGGCCGCTGCGAGGAGGCGACATGGGGGAGATCGAGGGTCGGGGCCAGCGCATGATTGCGCTTTGCATGCTGGGCCTGGTGCTGTTCAACTTTCCGATCCTTGCGCTGTTTAACGTCCCCGGGGAGCTGTTCGGCGTGCCAACGCTGTACGCGTACCTGTTTGCCGCCTGGGCGGCGCTGATCGCCCTGATGGCCGTGGTGGCGGAGAAATAGGGCGGGCGGGCGCGCATGCTCCAAGGCTGGGTCATCGTCGTCACTGCATTCGCCTACCTCGGGCTGCTGTTCGCGATCGCCTATTACGCCGACAAGCGCGCCGACGCCGGCCGCTCGGTCATCAACAGCCCCTATATCTACAGCCTGTCGCTGGCGGTCTACGCCACGGCGTGGACCTTCTACGGCAGCGTCGGCCGCGCGGCGAGCGACGGCGTGGGCTTCCTGCCGATCTACATCGGCCCGACGCTGATGATCGCGCTGTGGTGGGTGGTGATGCGCAAGATCCTGCGCATCTCGAAGCAGAACCGCATCACCTCGCTCGCCGACTTCATCGCCTCGCGCTATGGCAAGAGCGCGCTGATCGGCGGCCTGGTGACCGTGATCGCGGTGATCGGCATCCTGCCCTACATCTCGCTGCAGCTGAAGGCGATCTCCAGCAGCTACGCGATCCTGATGCAGTATCCCGAAATCATCATGCCGGCGCAGCTCGGGCCGGCGCCGATGGGGCAGGACAGCGCTTTCTGGATCGCGCTGATCCTGGCCGCGTTCACCATCGCGTTCGGCACGCGCCACCTCGACGCCGCCGAGCACCACCAGGGCATGGTGGCGGCGATTGCCTTCGAGTCGCTGGTCAAGCTGCTCGCGTTCCTGGCCGTCGGCATCTTCGTCACCTTCGGCATCTACAACGGCTTCGGCGACCTGTTCTCGCGCGCCGCGGCGGAGCCGAAGCTGGCGGCGATGATGACGCCGCTCGAAGGCGTCGCCGGCGGCTATGCCAGCTGGGTCTGGCTCACCATCCTGTCGATGCTGGCGATCATGTTCCTGCCGCGGCAGTTCCAGGTGACGGTGATCGAGAACCTGGACGAGAAGCACCTCAACAAGGCGATCTGGCTGTTCCCGCTGTACATGCTGGCGATCAACATCTTCGTGCTGCCGATCGCCTTCGGCGGGCTGCTGCACTTCCCCGACGGCCGGGTGGATGCCGACACCTTCGTGCTGACGCTGCCGATGGCGGAAAAGCAGGAGTTCCTCGCGCTGCTGGTCTTCATCGGCGGCCTGTCGGCCGCCACCGGCATGGTGATCGTCGAGACCATCGCGCTGTCCACCATGGTGTGCAACGACCTGGTGATGCCGGTGCTGCTGCGCATGCGCCGGCTGAGGCTCAACGAGCGCCCGGACCTCACGGGGCTGCTGCTCGCGATCCGCCGCGGCGCCATCGTGCTGATCCTGCTGCTCGGCTACCTGTACTTCAGGCTCGCCGGCGAGGCCTATGCGCTGGTCTCGATCGGCCTGATCTCGTTCGCGGCCGTGGCGCAGTTCGCCCCGGTCGTGCTGGGCGGCATCTTCTGGAAGGGAGGCACCCGGAACGGCGCGCTGTGCGGCCTGACCGCAGGCTTCGCGGTGTGGTTCTACACGCTGCTGCTGCCGGCGCTGGCCCGCTCGGGATGGCTGCCGATCGGCCTCCTCGAGGAGGGACCGTTCGGCATCGCGCTGCTGAAGCCCCTGGAGTTGTTCGGCCTGGCGGGGCTCGACCAGATCACCCACGCCATGATCTGGAGCATGATCGCGAATATCGGCGCCTACGTCGGGGTATCGCTCATGGCGACACCCAGCGCGGAAGAACATCGCCAGGCGAGCCTGTTCGTCGACGTGTTCCGGCAGGGCGGCGAGGGCGGCGGCGCGCGCTTCTGGCGCGGCACCGCCTCGCTCCCGGACCTGTACAACCTGCTGGCGCGCTTCCTCGGCACCGCCTCCGCCGACAGCGCCTTCGCCGAGTACGCCGCGGCGAAGGGCCGGCGCTGGCCCGACCAGGGCCTGGCGGCGGATGCCGAGCTGGTGCACTACGTCGAGGTGCAGCTCGCCGGCGCGATCGGCGCCGCGTCGGCGCGCGTCATGGTCGCATCGGTGGTCGAGGAGGAGGCGCTGACGATCACCGAGGTGCGCGAGATCCTGGACGAGGCGTCGCAGGTGGTGGTGTACAGCCACCGCCTGGAGCAGAAATCGCGCGAGCTCGAGGCCGCCACCGCCGAGCTGCGCCAGGCGAACGAGCGGCTGAAGGAGCTCGACCGCATGAAGGACGATTTCATGTCGATGGTGACGCACGAGCTGCGCACGCCGCTGACCTCGATCCGCGCTTTTTCCGAGATCCTGCGCCAGGACCCGAACGTCGAGCTTTCGCAGCGCAAGAAATTCGTCGACATCATCACCAAGGAGACCGAGCGCCTTACCCGCCTCATCAACCAGGTGCTGGATCTGTCGAAGATCGAGTCGGGGCGCGCTGAATGGCACGAATCGCAGGTCGACGTCCGGGAGGTGATCTCCGACTCGGTCACCGGCATGGAGCAGGTGTTCGAGGAGAAACGCATCCGCGTCGAGCTGCAATTGCCCGAATCGGCGCCGCGCGTGCCGGGCGACGTCGACCGCATCATCCAGGTCATGCTCAACCTCCTGTCCAACGCGGTGAAGTTCTGCGAGCCGGGCAAGGGCCGCATTGAGATTTCGCTCTCGGAGGGCAGGGATTGCCTGCGCGTCGACGTACGCGACAACGGGCCCGGCGTCAGTGCCGAGGAACAGGCGATGATCTTCGAGAAGTTCCGCCAGGCCGGGGACACGCTCACCGGCAAGCCGCAGGGCACGGGCCTCGGGCTGCCGATCAGCCGCTACATCGTCGAGCACCACGGCGGCCGGCTGTGGGTCGAGAGCCAGCCGGGGCGCGGCGCCTGCTTTTCGTTCACCTTGCCGTTCTTGCGCGTGGCCGCCGCGGCATGACCAGGAAAATCCTCATCGCCGACGACGAGCCGAACATCGTGACGGCACTCGAATTTCTGCTGCAGCGCAACGGCTACGAGGTGCATGTCGCGCGCAACGGGGAGGACGCGCTCAAGCTGGTCGAGGCGCAGCAGCCCGATCTGGTGCTGCTCGACGTGATGATGCCGGTGCGCAGCGGCTACGAGGTGTGCCAGCGCATGCGCGAGCGCGCCGAGTGGCGTCACATCAAGGTCATCATGCTGACCGCCAAGGGGCGCGACGTGGAGATGAGCAAGGGGCTCGCGATCGGCGCCGATCTCTACATCACCAAGCCATTCTCCACGCAGGAACTGGTGGCAAAAATAAACGGGCTGCTTGGGGTGGCCGCAAAGTAGGCCGCAATGCACGCCAAGCTCAAGTTTGCCGCCTGGCTCGCCGCGCTCTACGGCGGCGTCGTGGCCACGGCCGTGGTGGCCGTGGCGCTGCTGGGGGCCGGGATGCCCGCAGAGGACCAGGCGGCACTCGCGCGGATGCTCGAGCAGCGCGCGCCGGTGCTCGGCTTTGTCGGCGCGCTGCTGCTGCTGGCCTGTGGCGGCATCGTCGCGTGGCTCTTCAGGCGCTACGTGACGGTACCGCGCGCGCTCGCCGAGCAGACGCGCGTGGTGCTGGCAGCCAATCCGGCCTACCGCGTCGACGCGGCGGGAGCGCCCGAGCTGGCTGCGCTCGCTGCCGAAATCAACCGCCTGGCCGGCGCCTACCACGGGGCGCAGGGCGACATGGAAGCGAAGATCGCCGAGTCGGGCTCGCGCCTGGAAGAGGAGCGCAACCGGCTCGCGGCGCTCATGTCGGACCTGTCCCAGGGCGTCCTGCTGTGCAACGCCGATGGGCGCATCCTGCTCTACAACGAACAGGCGCGCACGCTCTTCAGCGCCGCGGCCGCGCCCATCGGCCTGGGGCGCTCGGTGTTCGGGCTGCTCGATCGCGAGGAGATCGTGCACGCCCTGGACAAGCTGCAGTACGCGCTCAGCCAGGGCGTCGAATCGCCCAGCACGCGCTTCATCACCGCGCTCGCCACGCGCGGCCTGGTGCGCGTGCAGATGGCGCCGTTTCTCGCCGCCGGCGGGCGCATCGGCGGCATCGTCCTTGCGCTGGAGGACGTGACGCGCTTCGTCGGACAGGAACTGCAGCGCCGCCAGCTGCTGCAGGCGCTCGCCGCCGGCGTGCGCGCGCCCGTTGCCAACATCCGTGCGACGGCGGAAAACATGGTCGGCTTTCCAGAGATGGACGCGGCGCAGCGGCAGCGCTTCGCGCAGATCGTCGCCGAGGAGTCGCAGGCGCTGTCGCGCACCATCGACGAGGCGCTGCGCGAGTACGCGGACGCGATCAAGGCGAGCATGATCCTCGAGGACATGCGCGCCGCCGACCTGATCACCGTGGCGCAGCGGCGCATCGGCACGCTGCTGCGCGCCGAGCCCGACGAAGTGGACGAGAACCTCTGGTTGCGCGTCGACAGCTTCGCGCTGGTGCAGTCGCTCGGCTACCTCGCCTGGCGCCTGCGCGAGGAGCTCGCCATCGATGTGGTGCGCCTGCGCGCCCGCGCGCGCCAGGGTTTGGCGGAGCTCGACCTGGTGTGGACCGGGCGCACTCTGTCGGGCGAGGCCCTGTCGCTTTGGGAGTCGCAGCCGATGCAGGTCGGCGCCGAGCAGACGCCGCTCACCCTGAAGGACGTGCTGGAGCGCCATGGCGGCGAAATTTTGTACCAGCGGGACGCCGCCTCGGGCGCATCCTGCCTCAGGTTCCTGCTGCCGCTCGGCGAGGCGGCGCCGCAACCGGGCCGGCGACGCCTGCCCGAGGAAAGCCGGCCGGAGTACTACGATTTCGATCTTTTCCAGCGCGCCGGGACGCAGCGCGAATTCGACGACCAGCCGCTCGGCGAGCTCGCTTACACGGTGTTCGACACCGAGACCACCGGCCTGGAGCCTTCCGCGGGCGACGAGATCATCAGCCTGGGGGCGGTGCGCATCGTCAACGGGCGCCTGCTCAAGCACGAGGTGTTCGAGCAGCTGGTGAACCCGCAGCGCCCACTCAACCGCGAATCGAGCCGCATCCACGGCATCGACGCGCGGCTGCTCGTTTCCCAGCCGACCCTGGACGAGGTGCTGCCCAACTTCCACCGCTTCTGCGAGGACACGGTGCTGGTGGCGCACAACGCGGCGTTCGACATGCGCTTCCTGGAGCTCAAGGAAGCCGCGACCGGGATCCGCTTCGCACAGCCGGTGCTCGACACCTTGCTGCTTTCTGCCGTGGTGCATCCGAGCCTGGAGGACCACAGCCTGGAAGCCATCGCCGAGCGCCTGGGCGTGCGGGTGATCGGGCGCCACACCGCGCTCGGCGACGCGCTCCTCACCGGCGAGATCCTGCTCAAGCTGATCGCGCTGCTGGCCGCGCAGGGCATTGCCACGCTCAAGCAGGCGCGCGAAGCTTCGCAGCGGACTTACCACGCCCGCCTTCGCTACTAGCCATGCCGACACCCGAACAGGACCTGAGGCTGGCCGGAGAGCAGCAGGTTTTCGCGCCGCCGCTCGGTTCGCTGCTGCGCCGTGCGCCCGTGGTCTGCACCGAAGCGGCTGCCATCGACCAGGTGGCGCGCCTGATGTACGAGGAGAACGTCGGCTCGGTGGTGGTGGTCGACCAGAGCTCGCGGCCGGTCGGCATCTTCACCAAGCATGACCTGGTCCGGGTCCTCGCGGAGGATCTGCGAGGCACACCGGTATCGGCGGCGATGACGCGCGACCCGATCGCACTTCCCGCCCACGCGCTCGCCTACGAAGCGGCGCTGCTGATGGTGGAGAAGCGGGTGCGCCACGTCCTGGTGACCGAGCAGGGAAAGCTGGTCGGGGTGATCTCGGAGCGCGACCTGTTCTCGCTGCAGCGGCTGGGCCTCGCCGAGCTGACGATGGAGATCCGGCTCGCCGCGGATCTGGGGCTGCTCGCGCGCCTTGCCGCGCAGATCCGCCGGCTCACCGCCCTGCTGGTCGAGCAGGGCGTCGCCGCCGAGCGGCTCACGCTGTTCGTTTCGGTGCTCAACGACCGCCTGTCGCAGCGGGTGATCGAGATCGTGCGCAAGCGCCATCAGTGGGAGCACATCGGCTGGTGCTGGCTCGCCTTCGGCAGCGAAGGGCGGCTCGAGCAGACCTTCAGCTCCGACCAGGACAATGGCCTGGTGTTCGAGGCGCACGAAGGCGGCGCAGCCGCGGCGGCGCGCAGCACGCTGCTCGCCTTCGCGCGCGAAGTGAACGAGGCGCTCGACGCCTGCGGGTTTCCGCTGTGCAAGGGAAACGTGATGGCGTCGAACCCGGAGCTGTGCCTGTCGCTCGAGGAGTGGAAGGCCAAGATGGGCGGCTGGATCGGCAATCCGGATCCCAAGGCGCTGCTCGACGCCGCCATCTGCTTCGATTTCCGGCCGCTGTCGGGCGACACCTCGCTCGCCCAGGCGCTGCGCGAGTGGCTGTTGCCGCACGCGCGTGCCAAGCCCGCGTTCCTTCGGCTCATGGCGAGCACCGCGCTGCAGGCCCGGCCGCCGCTCGGGGTCCTGGGAGACTTCATCACTGAAGAGGCTGGAGCCGTCAACCTCAAGCTGTACGGCGTTCGCCCGTTCGTCGACGCGGCCCGGGTCTTCGCGCTGGCCTTCGGCCTAGCGCAAACCGGCACCGCGGAGCGCTTGCGCGCGGCGACCGGCGAGCTGCGCATGGCGCCGCTTGAGATGACGGCGATCACCGACGCCTTTTTCTTCATCCAGAAGCTGCGGCTGAGGATCCAGGCGCGGCCGGGAACCGGGGCGGAGAACGCGAACCGGATCGATCCGGGCGCGCTCAACGCCTTCGAGCGCCGCAGCCTCAAGGAGGCCTTCCGGCAGGGCCGCAAGCTGCAGCAACGGCTGGCGCTCGACTATGACCTTTGATCTGCATTGTGCGGTGCACCAGAGGCCAGCTTATTTTCCTTCCGGTAAGTTTCGTGTAAGCATCCTGCGGCGACAATCTAGTAGATACCGCAGTGGGTTCCTTTTCTTGAGGGGAGGCTTGATTGGAACTGTCCGCAAAGCATCATGAGTATTGGCGCAAGAACCTCGTCATCACGGCGATTCTGTTCGCCGTCTGGTTCGTCTTTACGTTCGTCGAGATCTGGTACGCACGCGAACTGAACGCCAGCATGACGTTCCTCGGCTTTCCGATCGGTTTCTACTTTTCGGCACAGGGCTCGCTTGCCATCTACGTCGCGCTCATCGGCATTTACGCGGTGATCATGAAGAAACTCGACAAAGAATACGGCGTGGATGAGGGAGACATCGAATGAGTGCCCCGGCCTTCTCGCAGTCCAGCTTCAACCGCCAGCTCAAGAAGTACTACAGCTTCTATACCGGCGGCTTCATCCTCTTCCTCCTCGCGCTCGCGCTTGCGGAGCAGTTGGGGATGTCGCGCGCCTGGATCGGCTACTGGTTCCTGTTCGCGACCATCGGCCTGTATGCCGGCATCGGCTGGATGACCCGCACCACGGACGTCGCGGAGTATTACGTCGCGGGACGCCGGGTGCCGGCGTTCTTCAACGGCATGGCGACGGGCGCCGACTGGATGAGCGCGGCCTCCTTCATCGGCATGGCCGGCACGCTGTTCCTGTCCGGCTTCGACGGGCTCGCCTGGGTCATGGGATGGACCGGGGGCTTTTGCCTGGTGGCCTTGTTCCTCGCGCCCTACCTGCGCAAGTTCGGGCAGTTCACCATTCCGGATTTCCTCGCCGAACGCTACGGCGGCAACATCGTCCGCGGCATCGGCGCCGTCGCGGCGATCACCTGTTCTTTCGTCTACGTCGTCGCCCAGATCTACGGCGTCGGCCTGATCGTGAGCCGGATGACCGGCCTCGAGTTCGGCGTTGGCGTGTTCGTCGGCCTCGCCGGCATCCTGGTGTGCGCGATGCTGGGCGGCATGAAAGCGGTGACCTGGACCCAGGTGGCCCAGTACATCGTCCTCATCATCGCCTACCTGACGCCCGTCGTATGGCTGGGCGTAAAACATACCGGCATACCGGTTCCGCAGTTCGCCTATGGCTATACGCTGCAGAAGCTCGGCGATGTGGAGAAAAAGATCACCGCCGACCCGAAAGAGCAGGAGGTGCGCAAGATCTTCGCTGACCGGGCGGCAGCAGGCAGGGCCGCACTCGCCGCTCCTGACAAGTCGTACGCCGAAGGCAAGGCCAAGGTCGAGCAGGAGTTGGCCGGCCTGAAGGCTGCGAATGCGCCTGCGGACACGATCGCGGCGGCCGAAAAGGCGGTCGTGGCTTACCCGGCGAACGTGAACGCCGCGCAGGTTCAGTGGAGACGTGAAGCTGGCCTTCAAGCGCGTGCGGCGCCACCGCGGAAGCATGCAGAGGCATTCCCCGGGAAGGATGAAGCGGCGCAGAATACCGCGCGCTTGAACTTCATCGGCATCGTGTTCTGCATGATGTTCGGCACGGCGGCGCTGCCCCACATCCTGATGCGCTACTACACCACGCCCAGCGTGCAGGAAGCGCGCACCTCGGTGTTCTGGTCGCTGTTCTTCATCTTCCTGCTGTACTTCACGGCACCTTGCCTCGCGGTGCTGGCGAAGTACGACATGTACACCAACCTGGTGGGCAGTTCGTTCGCTTCGCTCCCGGCCTGGGCCGCGGCATGGGGAAAGGTGGACGCGTCGCTGCTCAGTATCGTGGACGTCAACAAGGACGGCATCGTGCAGTTGGCCGAAATCGTGATCGGCGGCGACCTGATCGTTCTGGCGACGCCCGAGATCGCGGGCTTGCCGTATGTGGTGTCGGGCCTGGTTGCGGCCGGTGGTCTTGCCGCAGCGCTCTCGACCGCGGACGGGTTGCTGCTGACCATTGCCAACGCCTTGGCGCACGACATCTACTACGAGCTGATCGACCCGACTGCGACCACCGCGAGGCGCGTGTTTCTCTCCAAGGCCTTGCTGGTTGCGGCCGCGGTCACGGCGGCCTACGTGACTTCGTTCAAGCCGGGGGACATCCTGTTCCTGGTGGGTGCCGCATTCTCGCTGGGGGCGTCGTCGTTCTTCCCGGCGCTGGTGATGGGCATATTCTGGAAACGCGCCAGCAAGTGGGGCGCGGTCGTCGGCATGGCCGTGGGGCTTGGACTCTGCGCGTACTACATGTACACGCGCTACCCATTCTTCGGGGTCAATATGCCGCTCTGGTTCGGGTTAAGCCCGGTGTCGGCGGGCATGTTCGGCCTGCCGGCGAGCATGATCACGATCTTCATCGTGAGCTGGCTGACCCCCGCGCCACCGAAGGAGGTGCAGGAGCTGGTCGAGCACGTGCGCTACCCGAACCTGGTGGGTGATACCGTGGACAGCGTAGGCAGATAGCCTCGAGCCGCTGACACAGACAAGGCCCGCTTCGGCGGGCCTTGTTTTTGTAGAATCTGTTTTTCTCTGCAGGGAGACTGGAGATGAAAGCATTTTTGCTCGCCGCGGCTTGCGGCATCGTGCTGGCCCTAAGCGCTTGCTCCGGCCAGGTCAGTGGCACGGCGCGTGGCCTGTTCACCGGTTATGTGACGGACAAGACCGAGGAGGAGGTCGTCGCCAAGGTCGGCAAGCCCGAATCGGTCGACACCAAACCGAACACGCTGCGCTGGACCTACAAGAAGAAGACCTTCGACCCGGACAATCAGAGTCTGGTCGATGAGGAGACCATCCTGATCTTCCAGAAGGATGCCGGCGGCAAGTTCAAGGTTGTGCAGGTGATCTTCGGCTAGACGACGAGGTGCTTTACCAGGTGGGCGAGGTCGCTGCGCCCGGTATCGAGAATCAGCCGGCGTGTCATTTTCGGGTCGAAGCGCAGCAGGTGCATGACAACCTGCTCAAAGCGCTCCGTATTACCCGTCGCATGCAGTGCCATGCCGAACTGGTACCAGGCATGATGGTTCATGGGTTGAAGCGTCGCCGCCTGCTCCAGCGCCTCGGCGGCTTCGCGGTGCCGCCCGAGTTGGGCCTGGGCGAGGCCGAGGCCGTACCAGGCCCGATCGATCTTGGGATTGAGCCGCGTGGCTTCGCGGAACTCGTGGATCGCTTTGTCGAATTGCCGTCGCTTGTCGAATGTGAAACCGAGATTGAAATGGGCCACCGCGTTGCCGGGGTTAGCGCGCAACACCGCCTGGAAATAGGGTTCCGCCTCGGCGAAACGCTCCTGCGACGCGAGCAGGTAGGCGATGCGGTTGGTGGGCCTGAGGAAGTCCGGCTTTACGCGCGTCGCCTCGCGGTAGGCCGCCATCGCCTGCTGCTCTAAGCCGAATAGCTCGAGCACGCGGCCGCGTAGGTAGCATCGCCAATGGTTCATTATTCGATCCTATGTACGAGATTATCGTAATTCTGAAGGCGCTGACCGAGATCGCGGGCGTGGCTTTCATGGGGCAGGGCGTGCTCTGGGTGATCGCCGGCAGAAAACGCGACCAGAACCTGGTCTACAAGCTGTTCAGGACCCTGACCTCGCCGGTGACCCGCGTGACACGCGCCATCACGCCGCGCATCATCATTGACGCCCATATCGGGCTGGTGGCCTTCTTCCTGCTGATGGTGCTCTGGGTGGTGCTGACGGTGCTCAAGATCAAGATCGTCCTGGAGAATGCACCGGCTGCTCAATGAGGCACCACTCGTGGTCGCACTTGCGGCAGCGCACCTGCGATGGCGAAATCAGCCGGAAACGGGCGTAAGCACCGCAGGCGCCGCAGGTCGCGTGCTCGCCGAGCAGTTCGGCCTCGGCCAGGATCTTCTGGTAGCGCACGAGGCCGTAGACGCCGATAGCTGCAGCAGCCGCGATGACGATGACATAGAGGAGCAGGCGCCCAAACGAGCCGCGGAAGCTCAGTTCCTCCGCGCAGGCCGCGATCGCGACAATGCAGATGAACGCGCTGATGAACCAGGCATGCCCCTCGATCAGGCGGCGCTCGTACCAGCGGGCGAAACCGAGGCGTTTGATGCTGTCGGCCGGCTCCATCCGGCAATGATAATCCGCCCTCCAGCGGGCGCGTTGTGATCTACAGCCGGCAAAATCCCAGCCCGCGCTACTTGGATCTGCTCGACCAGTACCGCCGGATGCACCGCGAGGGCAACCCGGCGAAGGGGGTGCCTGCGAGCGCAACGTTCAACGGCATGAGCCTGCCGCGGCAGGCCAGCCACATCAAGGCGCTCATCGCGCGCACCGCCAGTCGCACCATTCTCGACTTCGGCAGCGGGAAGGGCGTGCAATACCTGCCGGCAGTCAAGGCGCGCAGCATCCAGGAGTACTGGCAGGTCGATTCGATCCGCTGTTACGACCCGGGCTACGAGCCGTTCGCCGAGCTGCCGCGCGGCAGGTTCCACGGCGTGGTCAGCACCGACGTGCTCGAGCATTGCCCCGAGGAAGACCTGGGCTGGATCGTCGGCGAGTTGTTCGCCTACGGCGAGCGCTTCGTGTTCGCGAATGTCGCGTGCTACCCGGCGGTGAAGGTCCTCCCCAGCGGCGAGAACGCCCATTGCACCGTGCGCCCAGCGGATTACTGGCGCGCGCTTTTCGAGGCCAGTGCGGCGCGTGATTCCAGCGTGCTGTGGGAGCTGCGCGCCGACGTGCTGCGCGACGGCAAGGTCGCCGAGGAACGCCACGGCAACTTCGACCCGGCGGAAAACCCGCTGCGCTAGAATCTCCGCCTGCTGGAGAGATGGCCGAGCGGCTTAAGGCGCACGCTTGGAAAGCGTGTGTACGTTAATAGCGTACCGTGGGTTCGAATCCCACTCTCTCCGCCACTTTTCGATCGGGAAAAGAAAAACGCCCGCCTAGTCTGCTGCCAGCGGGCGCTTAAACCATCGCGTGGATCTACCGCGATGGAGGAGGATTCGGCGGAAAGGGTAACGCCCGAGCTCCGGCAATCGCCTGACGGCAAGCTGACAATCGGCTTACTGCGGCCACCGTTTCGCTTACAATTAAGGCGGCGGGCCTCCCCGCATTGCAGTCTGGTGAACCTGGTCAGGTCCGGAAGGAAGCAGCCACAGCCGGTCCCTGCAAGTGCCGGGGGTCAGGCTCGCCACCAAATTTAACTCGAGCGATGAGCTATCAAGTTCTTGCCCGCAAGTGGCGGCCGCGGGATTTCGGCAGCCTTGTGGGGCAGGAGCACGTCGTGCGCGCCCTGCGCCACGCGCTCGAGCAAAAACGGCTGCACCACGCCTATCTCTTCACCGGCACGCGCGGCGTCGGCAAGACCACGCTGGCCCGCATCCTCGCCAAGTGCCTGAACTGCGAAACCGGGATCACCGCCGACCCCTGCGGGCGCTGCAGCGCCTGCACCCAGATCGACGCCGGCAGGTTCCCCGACTATCTCGAGCTGGACGCGGCGTCCAACCGCGGGGTGGACGAGATGACCCAGCTGCTCGAGCGCTCGGTCTACGCTCCGAGCGCCGGACGCTTCAAGGTGTACGTCATCGACGAGGTGCACCAGCTCTCCGGCCACGCCTTCAACGCGATGCTCAAGACGCTCGAGGAGCCGCCCGAGCACCTGAAATTCGTGCTGGCGACGACCGACCCGCAGAAGATCCCGGCCACGGTGCTCAGCCGCTGCCTGCAATTCAACCTGAAGCAGATGCCGGCGGCCGCGATCGTCGAGCACCTCGGCCGGGTTCTCGAAAAGGAGGGCATCCCCTTCGAGCGCGAAGCGCTGCCGCTCCTGGCGCGTGCCGCGGCAGGCAGCATGCGCGATGCGCTGTCGCTGCTCGACCAGGGGATCGCCCACGGCGGCGGCCGCGTCACGGCCGCCGCTCTCGGCCAGATGCTCGGGGCGGTGGACCAGACGCACCTGCTGCGCCTGCTCGAAGCCGTCGGCGCGGCGGACGCGGCCGCGGCGGTGAAGCTGGCCGATGAAATGCTGGCGCGCAGCCTGTCGTTCGACGCCGCGCTCGCCGACCTGGCGGCGCTGCTGCTGCGGGTAGCGCTGGCGCAGTCCGCGCCGGACGCGCTGGAACCCGACCTGCCCGAGCGCGCGCGCATCGTCGAGCTCGCCGCGAAGCTGGATCGGGAATCGGTGCAGCTCTACTACCAGATCGCCGTGCAGGGCCGGGCGGACCTGCCGCTCGCTCCCGACGAGCACGCCGGATTTGTCATGACCCTGTTGCGGCTGCTCGCCTTCCGGCCCGAGGAAGCGGGCGGCGAGCTGCCGGCTCCGGCGCAGAAGGAGCGGCCCGCTGCGGCGAATCCGGACCGGAGCTGGCCCGAGCTGGTGCAGCAACTGCCGATCACCGGGGCGGCGCGCGAGCTGGCGCGCAACGCCGAGCTGCGGCGCCGCGAAGGCTCGCGCTTCGAGCTGGTCGTGCCGAAAGCCAAGGCGCATCTCGCCGAGCGCAGCTACCAGGAAAAGCTCAAGGCCGCGCTGGAGCAGCACTTCGGCAGCCCGGTCACCGTGAAGGTGGCGGTCGGCGAGGCCGGCGGCGTCACCGCCGCGGCCCTCGAGGCCGGCGAGCGCGAGGCGCGGCGCGCCGCCGCAGCGCAGTCGGTGCAGAGCGACGGTTTGGTGCAGGACCTCGTCAACCTTTTCGACGGCAAGGTCGTCGATTCGACCATCCGGGAAGATCGAAAGTGAGCCGCGTATGAAAGGCAATATCGGCCAGCTGATGAAGCAGGCGCAGATGATGCAGGAGAACATGCGCCGCATGCAGGAAAGCCTCGCGAGCCTGGAAGTGGAAGGCCAGTCGGGCTCCGGCATGGTGAAGGTGCAGATGACCTGCAAGCACGAGGTGAAGCGCGTCAGCATCGATCCTTCGCTGGTCGGCGACGACCGCGAGATGCTCGAGGACCTGGTCGCCGCCGCCTTCAACGATGCCGCGCGGCGCGTCGAGGCCACCATCGCCGAGAAGATGAGCGGCATGACCGCCGGGCTCGGGCTGCCGGCCGGCTTCAAGCTGCCGTTTTGAGCAAGAGCCCGGTTCCCAGCGCCAAGGGGCTCGAGCGCCTGGTGCAGGCGCTGCGCGCGCTGCCCGGCGTCGGGCCGCGCTCGGCGCAGCGCATGGCTTTCCACCTGCTGCAGCACGACCGCGGCGGCGCCGGCGAGCTGGCACAGGCGCTCGCCGGGGCGCTGGACAGCGTGCGGCGCTGCGCCCGGTGCAACAACTTCAGCGAGGACGAGATGTGCCCGCTGTGCCGCTCGCCGCGGCGCGATCCGTCGCTGCTGTGCGTGGTCGAGACGCCGGCCGACCTGGCGATGGTCGAGCAGACCTTGAGCTATTCCGGCATGTATTTCGTGCTGATGGGGCGCCTGTCGCCGCTCGACGGCGTCGGGCCGCGCGACATCGGCCTGGACCGCCTGCTGGCGCGCGCCGCTGGCGGCGAAGTGCAGGAGGTGATCCTAGCGACCAACTTTACCAACGAGGGCGAGGCCACTGCGCACTACATCGCTGAAATGCTGCGGGCGCGCAATGTCAAGGCGACGCGCATTGCGCGCGGCGTGCCGCTCGGCGGCGAGCTGGAATACGTCGACGTCGGCACGATCTCGCAGGCGCTGCTCGACCGGCGGGGGATTTAGTAAGATTTTCGACGTCGTAGCGAGCTCGCCGGAGGAATTTTCGCGCTGGATCCGCCTCGAACCGGAAAAATGGGCCTGCCTGATGCGTCTGAGCGGCACAATGGTGGCCTGAACCCGGTTTTTTGCGGTGCAGCGCGTTGACATGGTTTAGCGCCGCCCGCTATAATCGCTGTCTCTTCGGGCGCGGGGTGGAGCAGTCTGGCAGCTCGTCGGGCTCATAACCCGAAGGTCAGAGGTTCAAATCCTCTCCCCGCAACCAACGCTCTTTAAAAATTCGCAGCCGATAAGTGTGGGCGCTTGAGCTGTAGGCGCCGGAACGGGTTCGCCCGAACCGGTAAAGCATCAGGTGCTCACAAAGAAGTAAACCTTCGTTTACTTTGAGTGAAGCATTAAGGTAGTTCGCTCCGGCAGAAATGCCGGGGTGCGCAGGAATCAAATTTAATTGAAGAGTTTGATCCTGGCTCAGATTGAACGCTGGCGGCATGCCTTACACATGCAAGTCGAGCGGCAGCGCGGGGGCAACCCTGGCGGCGAGCGGCGAACGGGTGAGTAATGCATCGGAACGTGTCCTCTTGTGGG
>CAZNVH010000075.1:0-7098 GCA_964576525.1 uncultured Enterobacteriaceae bacterium | reverse complement strand
TTCAAGCAGCTTTCGACCGACCCGGTGGGCAATACGCCGGAGGAGTTCGGCGCATTCGTGCGCGCCGAGCTGGACAAGTACGCCCGCATCATCAAGGCCGCCGGCATCAAGCTCGACTGATGAAGCTTCTCATGCTGCCGGGCGACGGCATCGGCCCGGAGATCATGCGCGCCACCGCCGCTGTCCTGGAAGCCACCGACAAGGCTTTCAAGCTGGGCCTCGAACTCGAGTACATGGACATCGGCTTCGTCGCCTACGACAAGACCGGCACCACCTGTCCCGAGGCCGTGCTCGCCCGGGCCCGCGAGGTCGACGGGATCGTGCTCGGCCCAATCTCGCACCTGGACTACCCGCCGCGCGACAAGGGCGGCGTCAACGTGTCGGCCGCGTTCCGCGTCAAGCTGGACCTCTATGCCAACGTGCGCCCGGCGAAAAGCCGCCCCGGGATCGGGCATACCCGCAAGCCGATGGACCTTGTCATCATGCGCGAATGCACGGAGGGGTTCTACCCGGACCGCAACATGTTCCAGGGCAGCGGCGAATTCATGCCGGTCCCCGGCGTGGCGATTTCGATGCGCAAGATCACCGCCCACGCCTGCGAGCGCATCGCGCTGAGGGCATTCGAGCTGGCGATGAAGAGAAGAAAACTGGTCACGGCGGTGCACAAGGCGAACAACTTCATCGTCACCGACGGCCTGTTCCTCGAGGTGACGCGCAAGGTCGCGGCCCGGTTCCCGGAGGTACGGCTCGAGGAGGCGATCGTCGATGCCATGGCGGCACGCCTGGTGCGCGAACCCGAGCGCTTCGACGTGGTGCTCGCCACCAATTTCTACGCCGACATCCTGTCGGATCTGGCTTCCGAACTCTCCGGCAGCCTGGGTCTCGCGGGCGCGATCAACGCCGGCGACGAACTGTGCGCTGCGCAGGCCCAGCACGGGTCGGCGCCCGACATTGCAGGCAAAGACAAGGCGAACCCGAGCTCGCTCATCCTGTCGGCGGCGATGCTGCTCGAATGGCTCAGCGAAAGAAAGAATTCTTCGAACAACGATTCTTCGAATCTCGGTCGCGCTGCCCGCTCGATCTACCTTGCTATCGATGGATGCCTTGCCGATCCGGCGCAGCGCACCGCCGATCTGGGCGGCAAGCTCGGCACCGTGGCCTTCGGCGCCGCCGTGGCGAGTCGAATCAGGATCTGACGATGAACTGATGCCACAAGAACCGACCATCACGAGTATCCGGGCATCCATCTACCGCGGCGCCGGTGCTGACTACCACGATCAAGCGGGCGGGCATTGGATAGACGACCATATCGCTTCGCCGATGGCCAAGTATCCCGAGTATCGGCAGAGCCGGGCCTCCTTCGGCATCAACGTCCTGGGCTCGCTGATCGTTGAAATCGAAGCCAGCGACGGCAGCGTCGGCTTCGCGGTCACCACCGGAGGAGAGATCGGCGCCTTCATCGTTGAGCGCCACCTGGAGCGCTTCATCGAGGGGCGCCGCGTCTCCGAGATCGAGACCATGTGGGACCAGATGTACTGGGCGAGCGTGTTCTACGGCCGCAAAGGCATCGTGCTCAATGCCATCTCGGGGGTAGACCTGGCGCTATGGGACCTGCTGGGCAAGGTCCGGCAAGTGCCGGTGCACGCGCTGCTCGGCAAGCTCGTTCGCGAGGAGCTGCCTTTCTACGCGACGACCGCCCGCCCCGATCTCGCGAAGGAAATGGGATTCATCGGCGGCAAGATGCCGCTCAAGCACGGTCCTGCGGAAGGCGACGAGGGATTGAAGCGCAATGTCGAGCAGCTCGCGGCGATGCGGCGCCTCGTCGGCGAAGACTTCTGGCTGATGTACGACTGCTGGATGAGCCTCGACGAGCAATACGCAAAGCGCCTTGCCCAGGCTGCGAACGTCTACGGCCTGAAATGGATCGAAGAATGCCTGCCGCCCGACGACTATTGGGGCTACGCAAGCCTGCGAAAGAGCCTCCCCAAAGGCATGTGGCTCACGACCGGGGAGCACGAGGCCACGCGCTGGGGATTCCGCCTGCTGCTCGAGATGGGCTGCTGCGACGTCATCCAGCCCGATGTCGGCTGGTGCGGCGGCCTCAGCGAGCTGCTGAAAATCACCGCGCTTGCCCGCGAGCACGATACCCTGGTGGTGCCCCACGGATCCTCCGTCTATAGCTACCACTTCGTGTTCACCTGCGATCAAAGTCCGTTTGCCGAATTCCTGATCATGGCGCCGCAGGCGGACAAGGTAGTGCCGATGTTCAGCCCGTTGCTGCTCGATGAGCCGGTACCCACTGCCGGCCGAATGCGGGCGAGCGCGCTGGACAGGCCGGGCTTCGGCGTGCGTCTGAACAGGGCCCTCGAGTTCCAGCGGCCCTATTCACATTGAGAGGGAACGGCATGGACGACCTCAGGGACAAAGTCGCGCTCATCACCGGAGCGAGCTCCGGCATCGGGGCCGCCGCGGCGCTGGCGTTCGGCAGGCATGGAACCCTCGTCGCCGTTCACTACAACTCGCGCAAACGCGAGGCTGAAGCCGTCGCCGCGGAGATCCGCAAGTCGGGGGCCGATGCCGCGGTTTTCTAGGCGGACGTCTCCCGCAGCCCGGAGCTCGACCGGCTGGCGGGCGAAGTGCATGCCCGATTCGGGCGCATCGATATCCTCGTGAACAACGCGGGCGGCTTCGTGCAGCGCGTGCTGCTGGCCGAGGCGCCGGATGAGCTCATCGACCGCGTGTTCCACCAGAACGCCCGCTCCATGGTCGCGCTGGGCCGCGCGGTGATTCCGCACATGCGCCGGCAGAAATCCGGCACCGTCATCAACGTCACCTCGCAGGCCGCCCGCACCGGCGGCAGCCAGGGCTCGGGACTTTACTCGGCGACGAAAGCGTACATCTCCACCTATACGCGGACCCTGGCGAAAGAGCTGGTAGGAGACGGAATCAGGGTCAACGCAGTCGCACCGGGGATCATCGACACCCCGATCCATGACGGGCACACCAGCCCGGAGCTGCTGGCCCAGCTGTCCGCGGGCATCCCGATGCGCCGTCTCGGGCGCGCAGACGAGTGCGCCGGTGCGATGCTGTTTCTCGCCAGCGAAAGACTCGCCAGCTACATTACCGGCCAGACCATCGAAGTCAACGGCGGCCTGCTCATGCCATGAACGAGGAAATCATGTACGTAGTAGCAACCGTGGAATTCGAGATAGAACCCGGGCGCCTGGACTGACCATGCGGCCGCGGATAGCGCTTATCCACGCCGTGCGCGTGGCGATGCAGCCAGTGGAAGACGCGTTCGCCGAGCACTGGCCGCAAGCCGAGCGCGTCAACCTGCTCGACGACTCCCTTTCCCCCGATCGCGAGCGCGACGGCGGGCTGACCGACGCGATGGCGGCGCGCATCGCAGCGCTTGCCGAATACGCGGGCCGCTGTGGCGCGCACGGCATCCTGTACACCTGTTCAGCGTTCGGCGATGCGATCGGGCGGGTCCAGCGCGCCGCCTCGGTTCCGGTACTCAAGCCGAACGAGGCGATGTTCCGCGAAGCCATCGCGAAGGGAAATCGCCTTGGCATGCTTGCCACCTTCGCCCCGAGCATCGCTTCAATGGAACAGGAACTGCGCGAGCTCGCACCGGGAGCGACCCTGGTCACCGAGTGCGTCCCACAGGCCATGGCGGCGCTCAAAGCGGGCGACGGCGCGACACACGATCGGCTGGTCGCCGCCGCCGCACGAAAACTCGACGGCTGCGACGCCGTGATGCTCGCGCATTTTTCCACCGCCCGGGCCTACGGCCCGGTGAAGGAAATCCTCGATTGCCCTGTGCTCACGGCGCCCGGCTGCGCCGTGCTGCAGATGAAGTCGGTGCTGGACCGGTAGCGGTCCGCTTATCGTGTGCGGCGGGAAGCCCCGAGCAGCGCGACCTTCCGACTGCGCGCGGTCGCTATATGCCTCTCCAGGAGCGCAGCGGCCCGCTCGCGTTCACCGGCGGCAAGCAAGTCCAGTATTTTCAGGTGTTCGGTCGTCTGGCTGCGGATGCGTTCCCGGTCGGCCTTGACGCGATACTCGAACAGCCGCCGCACCTGATTCAGGTTGCGCAGCGCGGCGAGAAAGTGGCGGTTTCCCGACCAGCCCACGATCGCCTCGTGGAATTCGATGCCAAGGCGGAACAACTCGATGCGCGAAAAGCACGCCGGTCCTTCATCGAGGATGCGGCGCTGCCCGTCGCGCACCCGTGTCCACTCGCGCAGCGGCACGCGGTATCCGGCCAGACGCAACGCGGCCGGCTCGATGGCGCGCCGGAAGCTGAAGCCGTCCTCGTACGCGGTCCTCGAGGTCAATTCGGCGGGAAACTCCCATCCCCGCGCCGGCCTGCGCCGGATCAGGCCATGGCCCGCCAGGCGCGCCAGTGCGCGTTGCGCGAGCCAGCGCTGCGCCGCGTACCGGCGCATGAGCAACGCTTCCGATACCACGGCCGGCAGCGCTCCCCTCAGCCGGTCATCGGAAATGCGCAGGTAAAGCGCCTCCACCGGATCGCCTGCGGGGTGCTCAACGACGCCCGAGCGCAGGGCGGATGAATCGCGCATCAGGAAAAAGCCGCGATTCGGCTCTTGCCGGACGACGCCCTGGCTCGCGAGCAACTCAAGCGCCTGCCGCACGGGGGAGCGCGACACCGAAAAACGCTCGGCAAGCGCCTGTTCGACCAGGTGCTCGCCGGAGGCGCTTGCCCCCGCCTTCAACTCCCTGATGATGCTGTCGGCGAGCGCCATTGCGATGCTCTGCCTCGTCCGCCGCGGAGTCACCCCGCCCCCAACATGCGTGCGACCGCGTCGCCGAAAATGCATGTGCTACCCCGCCCCCCGAGATCGGCGGTTCGCGAAGCGGCATCCGACAGGGTCCGATCGATCGCAGCGTGCAGCGCGGCACCCGCCTGGCTGAAGGCGGCACGTTGGTGCCGCGTGCCCAGCCAGTCCAGAAGCATGGCGCAGGAAAGGAGCAATCCGGCAGGATTGGCGATGCCGCGGCCGGCAATATCGGGCGCCGAACCGTGCCCGGCGTTGGCGATGGCGTGACGATCGCCCACATTGAGTGCCGCGGCGAGGCCCAGCCCGCCGGACAGCGCTACCGCCTCGTTGGAGAGAATGTCGCCGAACATGTTGCTCGTGAGAATCACGTCAGAACGCTGCGGCCGGGTCACGAGCTCGGCGGCCATGGCGTCGACGTCCACTTCGCGCAATTCGACACCCGGGTTCGCCGCGGCGGCGGCTTCTGCTTCGCCCACGAAGAGTCCGTCCCCGAGTTGCAGCACATGGCGCTTGCCCACCACCGCCACCTGACGGCGCCGCCGGAGAGCATACTCGAAGGCGACCCGTGCAATTCGACGCGAACCTTCGCGGGTGATCTTGCGTACCGAGAGCGCCACGTCCGGTGTCGGCATGAATTCCGCGATGCCGATATGCATGTTGCGGTCGGCGTAGAAGCCTTCGGTATTCTCGCGCACGATCAGGACGTCGAGCCCTTCGCGCGCGCCCGGCACCCCGGGCCGAAACCGCGCCGGCCGAAGATTCGCGTAGAGCTCCAGGTGCTTGCGTACCGTGCCCGGAACGTTTACGCCGCCGGCATCGCGGGGCGGATAGGCGCTCATGCCGCAGGGACCGAGGATGACCCCGTCCGCCGTGGTCGCGGCTTCGAGCGCTGCCGCGGTCAAGGTCGTGCCGTGCGCTCGATAGCTCTCCATTCCGACCGCGATTCGTTCTATCTGCAGCCCCAGTCCAAAACGGCGATCCGCTGCCTGCAGCGCGACGAGGCTCGCATCCGCGATTTCCGGCCCGATGTCGTCGCCGGGCATCATCACGATGCGCATGGGCTATTCCACTTTCAGCTGCGCGTCGGCAACCAGCCTGGTGTATTTCGCGACTTCATCGCGTATGAATGCGCCGAACTGCTCCGGCGTGCCGCCGGTCGGCTCCGCGCCGAGAGGCGCAAAGCGTTCACGGATATCCGCCAGCGCGAGCACCTTGGCGATTTCACCGTTGAGCAGGCGAACCGCCTCGCGCGGAGTGCCTGCGGGAACCACCATGCCGTACCACGTGGACATCGCGTAGCCCGCCACTCCTGCCTCGGCCACCGTAGGCGTCTCGGGAAACACCGTGGCTCGTTTCTCTGTGGTAACGGCCAGAAGTTTGAGCTTTCCGGAACGGATATGAGCAGCCGCAACCGGCATCGTGTTGAATCCCACCTGCACCTGGCCGCCCATGAGATCGGTTGCCGACGCCGCACCGCCCTTGTAAGGCACGTGCACCATGCGCAGCTTGGCCATGGTGCTCAGCATCTCGGCGGCAATATGCTCGGGGCTGCCGCTGCCCGAGGAGGCGTAGGTAATCGCGCCGGGTTTCGCGCGCACCAGCGCGAGAAGTTCGGCGAGATTGTTGACCGGCATCGCCGGATGCACCACCACGACCTGGGGTACGGAAGACACGGCAATGAGCGGTTGAAAATCCCTTTCGATGTCGTAGGTCAGTGTCTTATATAGCGGCTTGCTGATTGCATGTGATACCGACATCATCAGGACGGTGTAGCCGTCGGCGGCGGCGCGTGCCACGGCCTCGGCCGCGACGTTGCCATTCGCGCCGGGCTTGTTTTCCACCACCACCTGAATCGAGGCGGTCTCCGCCAGCTTGGCGGCAACGGCGCGCGCCATGATGTCGGTGCCACCCCCGGGGGCGAAGCCGACGACGAGCCTGATTGGCTTGGCGGGATACGACTGCCCCGCGGCATGCGGCGCAAGGACAAAAAACACTGCGGCACAAGCCGCGCGAAACGCAATTCCGGTCATGGCGCCCCTCCTTGTTGATGAAGTTTGTATTTTAAACTACTAAAATACAATCCATGCCCCCCATCGTTCTCGACGTCCGCTGCCGGCTGGGCGAAAGCCCGCTTTGGGACGCAACCGCCGAGGCCCTGTGGTTCGTCGACATCGACGCACCCGGGGACCTGCGGCTCGCGATGCGCTCTATCGCGTCACCGCGAACGGAACCTGCGAAATCAAGGCGCGCGGACTCAAGGTGTCGAGCGATGGGACGACCCGACGGCGCAACG
>CAZNVH010000074.1:0-3821 GCA_964576525.1 uncultured Enterobacteriaceae bacterium | reverse complement strand
GGAGTTGCCCAAGGGCACCGAGATGGTGATGCCCGGGGACAACGTGAAGATGGTGGTGACGCTGATCACGCCCATCGCGATGGAGCAGGGCTTGCGCTTTGCCATCCGCGAAGGCGGCAAGACCGTGGGCGCCGGCGTCGTGGCGAAGATTATTGAATAGAGGACGCGAACAGCGGCTTGGAAATCGGACCGGGCACAGGGGCATAGCTCAATTGGCAGAGCGTCGGTCTCCAAAACCGAAGGTTGGGGGTTCGAGACCCTCTGCCCCTGCCAGCGAGCCGCGCACATGATCGACAAGGCGAAGCTGGCGGCGGCCGTGGTGCTGGTGGCGCTGGGCGTGTGGGGCTACTACTGGCTCGCCGACAGCGCGCTGGTGCTGCGGGTCCTCGCGGTGCTCGCGGGCCTGTTTGCCGGCGGCGCGGTCGCCTGGATGAGCGAGCCCGGCCGGCAGTTCGCGCTGTTCGCGGGCGAGTCGGTGGCCGAAGTGAAGAAGGTGGTGTGGCCGACGCGCAAGGAGACGATTCAGACGACCGCGGCAGTGTTCGCGTTCGTGGTGGTGATGGCGCTGTTCCTGTGGATGACCGACAAGGTACTGGAGTGGGTTCTGTACGACCTGATCATGGGCTGGAAAAAATGAGCAAGCGCTGGTACGTGGTGCACGCGTATTCGGGCTTCGAGAAGTCCGTGCTGCGCGCGCTCGGGGACCGCATCACGCGCGCCGGCATGCAGGACAAGTTCGGCAAGATCCTGGTGCCGGTCGAGGAAGTGGTCGAGATGAAGGGCGGCCAGAAGCACATGTCGGAGCGCAAGTTCTTCCCCGGCTACGTGCTGGTCGAGATGGAGATGAACGACGACACCTGGCACCTGGTGAAGAACACCAACAAGGTCACCGGCTTCGTGGGCGGCACCGCCACCAAGCCCGCCCCGATCCCCGAGAAGGAGGTCGAGGCGATCATGCAGCAGATGCGCGAGGGCGTCGAGAAGCCCAAGCCCAAGGTGCTGTTCGAGAACGGCGAGATGGTGCGCGTCAAGGACGGCCCGTTCACCGATTTCCAGGGCACCGTCGAGGACGTGAATTACGAGAAGAGCCGCCTGCGCGTCGCGGTCACGATCTTCGGCCGTTCGACCCCGGTCGAGCTCGAGTTCGGTCAAGTGGAGAAGGCGTAAATGGCAAAGAAAATCGTCGGGCTGATCAAGCTGCAGGTGCCGGCGGGCAAGGCGAACCCCTCGCCCCCGATCGGGCCGGCGCTCGGCCAGCGCGGTCTCAACATCATGGAGTTCTGTAAGAGCTTCAACGCCCAGACGCAGAAGGTGGAGCCCGGCCTGCCGCTGCCGGTGGTGATCACCGCCTATGCCGACAAGAGCTTCAGCTTCATCATCAAGACGCCGCCGACCACGGTGCTGATCAAGAAGGCCGCCGGGATCGAGTCGGGCAGCGCGCGCCCGCACACCGACAAGGTGGGCAAGATCACGCGCCAGCAGGTCGAGGAGATCGCCAAGGCGAAGATGCCCGACCTGAACGCCGCCGACCTCGATGCCGCGATGCGCATCGTCGCCGGCAGCGCGCGCTCGATGGGCGTCATCGTGGAGGGCATGTAATGCCGCACGTTTCCAAGCGCAGGAAGGTCATCGCCGGCAAGGTCGAGCATGCCAAGTCGTATCCGGCGCTCGACGCCATGAAGCTGGTGAAGGAGACCGCGACGGCCAAGTTCGACGAGGCAGTGGACGTCGCGGTGAACCTCGGCATCGACGCGAAGAAGGGCGACCAGACGGTGCGCGGCTCGGTGGTGCTGCCCGCCGGCACCGGGAAGAAGGTGCGCATCGCGGTGTTCGCCCCCGGCGAGAAAGCTGCAGCCGCCAAAGCGGCTGGAGCCGATATCGTCGGCATGGAGGACCTCGCCGAGCAGGTGAAGGCCGGCAAGATCGATTTCGACGTGGTCATCGCGGCGCCCGAGGCGATGCGCGTGGTGGGCAGCCTCGGCCAGATCCTCGGCCCGCGCGGCCTGATGCCCAATCCGAAGGTCGGCACCGTGACGCCCGACGTGGCGGGAGCGGTGCGCAACGCGCGCGCCGGACAGGTGCAGTTCCGCGCCGACAAGTCGGGCATCGTGCAATGCACGATCGGCCGCGCCTCGTTCACGCCCGAGCAGCTGCGCGACAACCTCGCCGCGCTGGTCGACGCCCTGAACAAGGCGAAGCCCGCGGCGACGAAGGGAATTTTTCTGAAGAAGCTTTCGGTGTCGAGCACGATGGGGGTCGGCGTCAAGGTCGATCCGGCTTCGCTCGCGGCACAGCAATGACTTTGGTGGCAGTGGCTGTCAAAGACCGTAGGGGCTCGCAAGAGCTCAAACAGATGTCTTGCCCTACGCAGACGGCGTTCCTGATTCCGGGTCCGCCGGTTCAACGCAGGAAGGAGGCAGGCCTTGGGTCTTAGTTTGGAGCAGAAGCAGGCGGTGGTCTCGGAGGTCGCGGCCAGGCTCGCGGGCGCACAGACGGTCATCGTCGCGGAGTACCGCGGGCTGGACGTCGAGCGCGTCACGCAGCTCAGGTCGAAGGCGCGCAAGTCCGGGGTCTACCTGCGGGTGCTCAAGAACACCCTGGCGCGCAGGGCGGTGAAGGGGACGCCGTTCGAGAAGCTGTCCGAGCAGATGGTCGGGCCGCTGATGTACGGCATCTCGCAGGATCCGGTCGCCGGCGCCAAGGTGCTCTCCGAGTTCGCGAAGGACAACGAGCTGTTCGTGATCAAGGCCGGCGCCATGCCGAACGCCATGATGTCCGCCAGCGACATCAAGGCGCTCGCGCAGCTGCCGAGCCGCGAACAGCTGATCGCCAAGCTGCTCGGCACCATGCAGGCACCGATCGTCAAGCTGGTTCGCACCATGAACGAGCTGCCCGGGAAGTTGGTCCGGACGCTGGCCGCAGTACGCGACGCCAGAGAGAAAGCCGCCGCCTAAATCAGGAACCACTTCGGAGATAACGTAAATGGAACGTACCCAGATTCTGGAAGAAATCAGCAAGATGACGGTCCTCGAGCTGTCGCAGCTCATCAAGGACATGGAGCAGAAGTTCGGCGTGTCCGCGGCCGCAGCGGTCGCGGTCGCGGCCCCGGCTGCTGCCGCCGGCGGCGCGAAGGCCGAGGAGCAGACCGAGTTCACCGTGATGCTGACCGCCATCGGCGACAACAAGGTGAACGTCATCAAGGCGGTGCGCGAAGTGACCAGCCTCGGCCTGAAAGAGGCCAAGGACCTGGTCGACGGCGCGCCGAAGGCGGTGAAGGAAGGCGTCTCCAAGGCGGATGCCGAGGCGGTCGCCAAGAAGCTCGTCGACGCCGGCGCGAAAGCTGAGATCAAGTAAGGAACTTGCGGTCCCGGGTGGGGTCCTACGACCCTCCCGGGGGTTTCAGCTTTGTATTGGTTGTTATTTGAATCAAGGTTCTAGGAGTGTCCATGACGTATTCGTTGACCGAGCGTAAACGCATCCGCAAGAGCTTCGCGAAGCGCGCCATCGTGCAGAAGGTGCCGTTCCTCATCGCGACGCAGCTCGAGTCCTACACCGGATTCCTGCAGGCGCACGTCGCGCCCGAGAGCCGCAGGAACGAAGGACTGCAGGCCGCGTTCACCTCGATCTTCCCGATCGTCAGCCACTCGGGGAATGCCAAGCTGGAGTTCGTCAGCTACTCCCTCGGCGAGCCGCCGTTCGACGTCAAGGAATGCCAGCAGCGCGGATTGACCTACGCCGCGCCGCTGCGCGCCAAGGTGCGCCTGGTCATCATGGACAAGGATGCGCCCAAGCCCACCGCGAAGGAGGTGAAGGAGCAGGAG
>CAZNVH010000073.1:0-7592 GCA_964576525.1 uncultured Enterobacteriaceae bacterium | reverse complement strand
GGTCTCGACTTCCATGCCGGAGAAGCCGAAAGCGCTGTCGCCTTCGATCGCGATCACCTGCTGCTGGGTCACCACCGCGGCGGCGACGCAGTAGCCCATGCCGACGCCCATGATGCCCCAGGTGCCGACGTCGATGCGCTTCCTCGGCTTGTACATGTCGACGATGCTGCGCGTGAAGTCGAGGGCGTTGGCGCCCTCGTTGACGAGCATCGCGTCCGGGTTCGCCTTGACGATGTCGCGCACCACGCTCAGCGCGCTGTGGAAGTTCATCGGCGAAGGATTCTTCGCCAGGGTCTCGGCCATCTTGGCGATGTTGGTCGTCTTCTTCGAGTGGATCGCGTTCAGCCACTCCGACGGCGGCTTCGCCCAACCGGATTTGATTTCATTCAAAAAAGCAGAAACACAGGAGCCGATATCGCCCACCACCGGCGCGTCGATGCGCACGTTGCTGTCGGCTTCCTGCGGCGAGATGTCGACCTGGATGAACTTCTGGCCGCCCCAGTCCTTGTGGCCCTTGCCGCCCCAGGTCTTGCCCTTGCCGTGCGACAGCAGCCAGTTCAGGCGCGCGCCGATCAGCAGGACGACGTCCGCCTCGGGCAGCACGAAGGAGCGGGCGGCCGAGGCGCACTGCTCGTGCGTGTCGGGCAGCAGGCCCTTCGCCATCGACATCGGCAGGTAGGGGATTCCGGTTTTTTCGATCAGGGATTTGATGTCGGCGTCGGCCTGCGCATACGCCGCGCCTTTGCCGAGGATGATCAAAGGTTTCTTGGAAGAACGAAGTAAATCAAGTGCGCGCTTGACCGCTTCTGGCGCAGGGATCTGCCTGGGCGCCGGATCGACGACCTTGATCAGCGAATTCTTCCCGGCTGCGGCGTCGATGCTCTGGGCGAAGAGCTTGGCGGGCAGGTCGAGGTAGACGCCGCCCGGGCGGCCGGAAACGGCGGCGCGGATGGCGCGCGCCACGCCGACGCCGATGTCCTCGGCGTGCAGCACGCGGAAGGCGGCCTTGGCGACCGGCTTGGCGATGGCCAGCTGGTCCATCTCTTCGTAGTCGCCCTGCTGCAGGTCGACGACCTCGCGTTCGCTCGAGCCGCTGATCAGGATCATCGGAAAACAGTTGACGGTGGCGTGGGCGAGCGCGTTGAGCCCGTTCAGGAACCCGGGCGCCGACACGGTGAGGCAGATGCCCGGCTTCTGCGTCAGGAAGCCGGCGATCGACGCCGCGTAGCCGGCGTTCTGCTCGTGGCGGAACGAAAGCACGCGCAGGCCCGCGGCTTGCGCCCGGCGGGTCAGGTCGGTGATCGGAATGCCCGGCAGGCCGTAGATCGTGTCGAGGCCGTTGAGCTTGAGGGCATCGATGACCAGCTGAAAGCCGTCGGCGGTTTGCTGCTGCACGCCGGTGGCGACTTGAGGTTCGACGGTGCCCATGGTGCCTCCTTGCCTTAAGCGCGGCTTCTCGCGCTACTACTGAAGGACCGCTATGGTAAGAATCGCCCCCTCGCCCCAGCCTTGACTCAAGTCAAGGGACTAAAATGCCGCCCTCGATGACGTCGTTCGCCTCGCATCCCCAGCGCAACAGCATCCGGCTGCAGCTCAGGCAGAACCAGCTCCTGCAAGGCCTGAGCCAGGCGCAATGGCCCGAGCTCGAGCCGCTGCTGCTGGTCGCCGACTACCGCAAGGGCGACCCTCTGGTGCGCCAGGGCGACGAGGAGATGGAGCAGTTCTTCGTTCTCGAGGGCATGGTGAAGCGCGTGGTCTCGAACCCGCAGGGCCACGAGATGATCCTGCGCTTCGCCGCGGAGACCGAGATGGATACCTCGTACGCCGCCTGGCGGCTGCGCACCCCGGTGCCCTACTCGATCGTCGCGGTGACCAAGGTGCGCACCGCCGAGCTCCCCATGCCGCTATGGGTGGAATTTCTTGAAAAAAATACGGACTTGAAATCGCGCTTCGAATACGAGGTCATGAAGCTGATGTCGGAGGTCATGGCGCACACCATCACGCTGCACCTGCTCGACGCGCCGGGGCGCCTGGCGCGCTTCCAGCGCAAGCACCCGGAGCTCGCCGGGCGCATTCCGAAAAAAGAGCTTGCTGCCTATCTCAACCTGACACCCGAGACGCTGTCGCGCCTCAAGCAGAAGTTCGGCGAACCTTAGCCCAGGCCCAGGAGATCATCGGCCAGAACAGCAGCAGCAGGGCGAGGGTGGTCATGAAGCCGACCAGCTTCTTCGAGAAGAAGATGCCCATCTCGCCCTGCGACATCAGCATCGCCTGGCGGAACGACGACTCGGCGTTGTCGCCGAGCACGATCGCCAGCACCAGCGGCGCCAGCGGGTACTGCGTTTTCTTGAACAGGTACCCCAGGATGCCGAACACCACCATCATCCAGACGTCGAAGATCGCGTTCTTCACCGTGAAGGAGCCGATGGCGCAGATCACCATGATGATCGGCGCGATGACCGAGAACGGCACGCGCAGGATGGCGGCGAACAGCGGCACGCAGGTGAGCACCACGATCAGGCCGGCGATGTTGCCCAGGTACATCGAGGCGATCAGCCCCCAGACGAAGTCCTTCTGCTCGATGAACAGCAGCGGCCCGGGCTGCAGGCCCCAGATCATCAGGCCGCCGAGCAGCACCGCGGCGGTGGGCGAGCCCGGCACGCCGAGCGTGATCATCGGCAGCAGCGCGGCGGTGCCGGCGGCGTGCGCGGCGGTCTCGGGCGCGACCACGCCCTCGACCATGCCGGTGCCGAACTTGTCGCCGTCCTTCGAGAAACGGCGCGCCACGCCGTAGCTCATGAACGAGGCCGGCGTTGCGCCACCCGGCACGATGCCCATGAAGCAGCCGACCGCCGAGGAGCGGATCGAGGTGAGCCAGTAGCGTGGCAGTTCCTTCCAGGTGTCGAGCACCACCCGCACGTTGATCTTCGCCTGCGCGCCCCTGAACGCCAGGCCTTCTTCCAGCGTCAGCAGGATCTCGCCGATGCCGAACAGTCCGATCACCGCCACCAGAAAGTCGAAGCCGGTGAGCAGGTGCGTCGAGCCGAAGGTCAGGCGCAGCGTGCCGGTCACCGTGTCGAGGCCGACCGCGGCGAGCGCGAAGCCCAGCATCATCGCCGCGATGGTCTTGAACGCCGGCTCCTTGCTGGTGCCGATGAAGGCGCAGAACGTCAGCAGGTAGACGGCGAAGAACTCCGGCGGGCCGAACTCGAGCGCGAAGTTGGCGACGATCGGCGACAGGAAGGTGATCACCACCACGGCGACGAACGCGCCGACGAACGACGAGGTGAAGGCGGCGGTGAGCGCCTTGCCCGCCTCTCCCTTCTGCGCCATGGGATAGCCGTCGAAGGTAGTGGCGACCGACCAGGGCTCGCCCGGGATGTTGAACAGGATCGAGGTGATGGCGCCGCCGAACAGCGCGCCCCAGTAGATGCAGGAGAGCAGGATGATCGCCGAGGTGGCGCCGCCCGGCTGCTGCGCCATGCCGAAGGTGAGCGGCAGCAGGATGGCGACGCCGTTGGCCCCGCCCAGGCCGGGCAGCACGCCGATGATCACGCCCAGGACCACGCCGGTGAACATCAGGGCGAGGTTCTTCAGCGTCAGGGCGACGCCGAAGCCGTGCATCAGCGACTGGATCTCGTCCATCTCAACCCAGCCCGAGGAGGTTCTCGAGCGGGCCTTTAGGCAGCGGCACCTTGAACCAGAGCTCGAAGATCACGTAGAACGCCACCACCGTGAGCCCGCTGACGGCGAGCACTTTCCACCAGGGATACTTGCCAAGCCAGCGCATGAAAAAACCGATGAACAGCACCGAGGAGGCGTAGATGCCGACCCAGGTGACCAGCGCGGCGTAGATCGCGGTCGGGATCAGCACCGTCAGCACCAGCTTGAGCTGCCCGACCTGGACGAAGGTCTTGTTCTTGTCGCCGCGCAGGCGCAGCGCGGCGGCGAAGTTCACCAGCGCCGCGATGCAGATCAGCAGCCCGATGTAGAACGGGAAGTAGCCCGGCCGCGGCCCGTGCACCTCCTGCCAGCCGATGCCGAGGCGCAGGCTGTCGGTGATGACGATGCCGCCGAAAACGAAGAAGAGCGCCGCCACCGCCAGCTCGGCGCCCTTCTGGTGAAAAGCAGGTTTGTCCTGGTTTATTGCTACTGCCCCGCGATAAACCCGGCGGCCTTCATCAGCTGGACATGGCGGGCTTCCTCGCGCGCCACCCAGTCGGCGTACTGCTTGCCGCTGAGCGCGGTGGTGTTGAAGGCGCCCTCCTCCATCAGCTTCTTCCAGTCGTCGGTGGCCATCACCTTCTTGAACAGGTCGATGTAGTACTGCACGTGCTCCTGGGTCACGCCGGGCGCCATGAAGATGCCGCGCAGCATCAGGTAGTCGACGTCCAGGCCGGAATCCTTGCAGATCGGGATGTCGTTCCACGACATCTTGTCGGTGACCTTGGCCTTGTACGGCATGCGCTGCTTCTCGAACACGCACAGCGGCCGCAGCGATCCCGCGCGCCATTGCGCCACCGCCTCGATCGGGTTGTTCACCGTCGAGTCGACATGGCCGCCGACCAGCTGAATCGCGACCGCGCCGCCGCCCTTGAAGGGAATGTAGGTGAACTTGGCCCCGGTGCGCTGCTCGATCGCCGCGGTGATGATCTGGTCCTCCTGCTTGGCGCCGGTGCCGCCCATCTTCATCTTGCCCGCGCCGGCTTTCTTCGCCGCGTCGATGTACTCCTTGGCCGTTTTATACGGCGTCTTGGCGTTGACCCACAGCACGAAATTGTCGAGCGCCAGCATCTGCACCGGCGTCAGGTCGCGCCAGTTGAACGGCACCCCGGTGGCGAGCGGCGTGGTGAACAGGTTCGACAGCGTGATGATGATCTTGTGCGGGTCGCCGGCCGCGCTCTTCACGTCGAGAAAGCCCTCGGCGCCAGCGCCGCCCGCCTTGTTGATCGGCAGGATCGACTGCTTCATCAGGCCATGCTTGGCGACGATTCCCTGGACCGCGCGCGCCATCTGGTCGGCGCCGCCGCCGGTGCCCGCCGGGATGATGAACTCGACGTTCTTGGTCGGCTCCCACGCCTGGGCGCCGAGCGGCGCGAGGGCGAGCGCGAACACCAGGGTCCTGCTGAGCGATGTCTTCATGGTCTCCTCCAAAACGTGCTGCGTTCGCTGCGGTGCACCATCGATCGTGGTGCTAACGCAAGATTGTCATTCTCCCTCTTTCTTCCTCTAAACGCCCGGCCTTGACCACGATCAAGACTCCAGCCGGTCGGGCGCCGGCTCGCTGGCTGCCTTGCGCTTCGCGAGTAACGTTCCCGCGGCGAACACGATGACCGCCCCGGCGGCCGCCGCGACATGCATCCTCTCCAGCCATGCCGCATTGTGCTCGACCCAGGCCGAAACCGCCGGATCGGTGACGATCATCTCTCCGGCGATCCAGCCGAGCAGCGCACCGCCAAGCGTGATGATGATCGGCCAGCGCTCCATCAGCTTGAGCATCAGCGTGCTGCCGAAGATGACGATCGGGATGCTGATCGCCAGTCCCAGGACGAGGAGCGTGTACTTCATCGCCGCGAGGTCGGGCGTCGGCGCCGCCGAGTCCGCCGCCGCGGCCACCGCCAGCACGTTATCCAGGCTCATCACCAGGTCCGCGATCAGGATGGTCTTTACCGCCGCCCAGAGATTGTCGTTCGATGCGACCTCCGCGCCGCCTTCCTCCGGCACCAGCAGCTTGATCCCGATCCACAGCAGCAGCACGCCGCCGACGATCTTGAGCCACGGCAGGGTCAGCAGGGCGACCGCGAACACGGTGAGGATCACCCGCATGATGACCGCCGCCGCGGCGCCCCAGAACACCGCCAGCTTCTGCTGTTTTGCCGGCAGCGAACGCGCCGCCAGGGCGATCACCACGGCGTTGTCGCCCGAGAGCAGCAGGTTGACCCAGATGATCTTGCCGAGCCCGACCCAGAAGGCGGGCAGAAGAACCATTTCCATGGGGGCCGATTCTAGAACAGGCCTACGACTTTACCGTCCACCAAGTCGATGATCTCGGCCGAAGGAACCTTGGGCAGGCCCGGCATGGTCATGATGTCGCCGCAGATCATCACCACGAATTCGGCGCCGGCGGCGAGACGCACCTCGCGCACGTTGACCACGTGGTCGGTCGGCGCGCCGCGGATCGACGCGTTTACCGTGATCGAGGCTTGTGTCTTTGCCACGCACACCGGGTAATGGCCGTAGCCGTCGTCCTGCAGCTTCTTGATTTGCGCCTTTACCTTGGCGTCCGCGGTCACGTCCGCGGCCCGGTATACCTTCCTCGCGATCTTGTTGATCTTGTCCCAGAGCGTATCGGCGTCCTCGTAGACAAAGGTCGGCTTCGAGGGCTGGTCGCACAGGCCGACCACGATCCTGGCCAGCTCCGCGGCACCCTTGCCGCCGTCGCCCCAATGCGTGGCAAGCACGACCGGGACGCCGTATTTTTTCATTTTTGACGTCACAAGATCGATTTCAGCCTGAGAATCGAACGTGAACCGGTTGATCGAGACGACGCAGGGGATGGCATACACCTTGGTGACGTTCTCGACGTGCCGCTCGAGGTTGACCAGCCCCTTCTCCAGCGCGGCCAGGTTCTCCTTGTTCACCTCCTTCACGTCGACGCCGCCGTGGTACTTCAGGGCGCGCACCGTGGCCACGATCACCGCCGCGCTCGGGCGCAACCCGGTCTTGCGACACTTGATGTCGAGGAACTTCTCGCCGCCCAGATCGGCGCCGAAGCCCGCCTCGGTCACGACGTAGTCGACGAGCTTCAACGCGCTCTGGGTGGCGATCACCGAGTTGCAGCCGTGCGCGATGTTGGCGAACGGACCGCCGTGGATGAACGCCGGGTTACCCTCCAGCGTCTGTACCAGGTTGGGGGCAAGCGCGTCCTTGAGCAGCACGGTCATGGCGCCATGCGCCTTGAGATCGCGCGCGTACACCGGCTTGTTCCCGCGCGTATAGGCGACCACGATGCTGCCAAGGCGCTTCTTCAGGTCCTCGAGCGAGGTGGACAGGCAGAAGATCGCCATCACCTCGGAGGCCACCACGATGTCGAAGCCGTCCTGACGCGGGTAACCGTTCGCGGTGCCGCCCAGTGCGACCACGATGTCGCGCAGTGCGCGGTCGTTCATGTCCACCACACGCTTCCACTGGATGCGGCGCACGTCGATGCCGAGCTCGTTGCCATGGGTGATGTGGTTGTCGAGCATCGCCGCGAGCAGGTTGTTCGCCAGCGCGATGGCCGAGAAATCCCCGGTGAAGTGCAGGTTGATGTCCTCCATCGGCACCACTTGCGCGTAGCCGCCGCCGGCGGCGCCGCCCTTGACGCCGAACACCGGCCCGAGCGAGGGTTCGCGCAGGCAGATCGCCGCCTTCTTGCCGATGTGGTTGAGCGCATCGCCAAGTCCCACGGTGGTCGTGGTTTTTCCTTCGCCTGCCGGGGTGGGCGTCATCGCCGTCACCAGGATCAGCTTGCCGTCCTTCTTCCCCTTCAGGGTGTCGAGGTACTTGAGGGAAACCTTGGCCTTGTAGTGCCCGTAGGGCTCGAGGTGCTC
>CAZNVH010000072.1:0-3868 GCA_964576525.1 uncultured Enterobacteriaceae bacterium | reverse complement strand
TCGAGTGGACGCTGCTGGCCTTCGCGCCGACTGCCGTTTCAGCCCGCCCGGATCTCAAGGTGCTGGAGCTGCAAAGCGCAGAAGCGCGCGACCTCTACGGCGCCGACCTGGTCCTCATCCGCCCCGACCAGATCGTGGCGTGGCGCGGCAACTCCGACAGCGCAGCTGAGGAGGCCTTCACGCGGTTGGCCGGGGTCTGACGACCCGGTAAGGCTTGGCCAGCGCTCAGCGCGCGGCGTGCTTCACGGCGTCGGCGATGCTCTTGGCCGCCGACTCGATCGCCTTGCGCGGCTCGCCTTCGACCATGACGCGCAGCACCGGCTCGGTGCCCGAGGGCCGCAGCAGCACCCGCCCCTTGCCGTCGAGGGATTCCTCGGCGGCTTTCTTGGCCTGCTTGATCGACGGGTGCTTCTTCCACTCGAAGCCGCGCGGTACCGCGACGTTGAGCAGCACCTGCGGGAACATCACCAGGTCGACGGTCAGCTCGGCGAGCGAGCGGCCCGACTCGCGCATCGCCTGCAGCACCTGGAGCGCCGACACGATGCCGTCGCCGGTGGTGTGCTGGTCGAGGCAGATCAGGTGGCCGGAGTTCTCGCCGCCGAGGATCCAGCCTTTCTCGCGCAGCAGCTCGAGCACGTAGCGGTCGCCGACCTTGGCGCGCGCGAAGTCGATGCCGAGGCGCGCCATCGCCTTCTCGAAGGCGAAATTGGTCATCAGCGTCCCCGCCACGCCCGCCAGCTTCTGCTTGCCGTTGCGGTGCTTGGCGATCGCGAACAGCAGCTCGTCGCCGTCGTAGGCGCGCCCCGCGCTGTCGACGATCAGCACGCGGTCGGCGTCGCCGTCGAGCGCGATGCCCAGATCCGCCTTTCGCGAAACCACTTCTTTTTTCAGGGAAGCCGGGGCGGTCGCCCCCACCTGCTCGTTGATGTTGAAGCCGTCGGGCTTGACGCCGATCGCCGTGACGTCGGCGCCGAGCTCGTGGAACACGTGCGGCGCGACGTTGTAGGCGGCGCCGTTCGCGCAGTCGACCACCAGCTTCATGCCCTTCAGGTCGAGCTCGTTCGGGAACGTCGACTTGCAGAACTCGACGTAGCGCCCGCCAGCGTCGTCGACGCGCCAGACGCGGCCGAGCCGGGCCGCCTCGTTGCAGCCCATCGGCTTTTCCATCTCGGCCTCGATCGACGCCTCGGTGGCGTCGGGCAGCTTGAAGCCGTCGCGCGAGAAGAACTTGATGCCGTTGTCCGGATAGGGGTTGTGCGAGGCGCTGATCACCACGCCCGCCGACAGGCGCAGCGCGCGCGTCAGGTAGGCGACCGCGGGCGTCGGCAGCGGCCCGCACATGTGCACGTCGACGCCCGCCGCCGAGAAACCGGCCTCGAGCGCCGACTCGATCATGTAGCCCGAGATGCGCGTGTCTTTTCCGATGAGTACCGCAGGATGAGGATTGTTCTTGAGAAGAATCTTTCCGGCGGCGTAGCCCAGACGCAGCACGAAATCCGGCGTCATGGGGCTCTGCCCCACCGTGCCGCGCACGCCGTCGGTGCCGAAATGTTTACGAGTCATTCTTGAACGCTTGCCACACCGCGATGACGTCGCGGGTTTCCTTCACGTCGTGGACCCGCAGCATTGTCGCCCCGCCCTGCAACGCCAGCAAAGCCATGGCGAGGCTGCCCGCGAGCCGCTCCCCGGCCGGCCGGCCGGTCAGTTTGCCGAGGGTGGACTTGCGAGAAAGTCCGGCGAGGATCGGAAAATCCGAAAGCTCGGAAAGATGCCTGAGCAGTATCAGGTTGTGCTCCGCCGTCTTGCCGAAGCCGAAGCCCGGATCGACGACGATGCGCCCGGCATCGATTCCACTTGAGATTACCTTCTTAATACGTTCTTTTAAAAAGGATTTAACCTCTCCAACAACATCCTTATAGCGCGGGGCGCGCTGCATCGTGGCGGGCTCGCCTTTCTTGTGCATGAGGCACACCGCGCAGCCGCTCGCGGCCACCGCCTCGAGCGCGCCGGGCGCCTGCAGCGCCTCAATGTCGTTGATCATCGATGCTCCCGCGCGGAGCGCGGCCTGCATGACCTCCGGACGCCTCGTATCGACCGATATGGGCTTTTCAATCCCTTTGAGGGCTTCAAGGACCGGCAGGATTCTGTCGAGCTCTTCGGGCACCGATACCGGGAGGGCACCGGGGCGTGAAGACTCTCCGCCCAGATCCAGAATGTCGGCGCCCTCCTCGATCAGCCTCAGCGCATGCGCGACAGCGGCCTTGGGGTCGAGAAACCGGCCGCCGTCGGAAAAGGAATCGGGCGTGACGTTCACCACGCCCATCACCAGGGGACGTTCGAGCGGGAGCTCGAACTTCCCACAAACCAACTTCTTATGCGGAAGGCGCAGGCGCGGTGGCGCTCTCGGTGCCGCCGTCGCTCGCCGGCGGCTTGGCCGCGCTCTGCGCGGCGCTCTGCTTGGGCGGCCGCGGCGGCTTGCCTTCCATGATGTCGCCGATCTGGTCGGCGTCGAGGGTCTCGAGCTCGAGCAGCGCCTTGGCCATCGCCTCGACCTTGTCCTTGTTGCCCTCCAGCAACCCGCGCGCCAGGCGATACTGCTGGTCGATGATGCGCCGGATCTCGGTGTCGACCTTCTGCAGCGTCGCCTCGGACACGCTCTTGTGGGTGGTGATCGAGCGGCCGAGGAAGATCTCGCTGTCGTTCTCGCCGTAGACCATCGGCCCGAGCTCGTCCGACATGCCCCACTGCGTGACCATGCGGCGCGCGAGCTCGGTGGCGCGCTCGAAGTCGTTGGCCGCGCCGGTGGTCATCTGGTGCATGAACAGCTCCTCGGCGATGCGGCCGCCGAACAGCACGGCGATCATGCTGAGCAGGCGCTCGCGGTCCTGGCTGTAGCGGTCCTCGGTCGGCAGCTGCATGGTGACGCCGAGCGCGCGGCCGCGCGGGATGATGGTCACCTTGTGCACCGGGTCGGTCGTGGGCAGCAGGCGCGCGACGATGGTGTGTCCGGACTCGTGGTAAGCGGTATTGCGGCGCTCTTCCTCCGACATCACCATCGAGCGGCGCTCGGCGCCCATCATGATCTTGTCCTTGGCGCGCTCGAAGTCGTCCATGTCGACCAGGCGCTTGTTGCCGCGCGCGGCGAACAGCGCCGCCTCGTTCACCAGGTTGGCGAGGTCGGCGCCCGAGAACCCCGGCGTGCCGCGCGCGATGATCTCGGGCTTCACATCGGGCGCGAGCGGCACCTTGCGCATGTGCACCTTGAGAATCTCCTCGCGCCCGCGGATGTCGGGCAGCGGCACCACCACCTGGCGGTCGAAGCGGCCCGGGCGCAGCAGCGCCGGGTCCAGCACGTCGGGCCGGTTGGTGGCCGCGATCAGGATCACGCCTTCGTTGCTCTCGAAGCCGTCCATCTCGACGAGCAACTGGTTCAGCGTCTGCTCGCGCTCGTCGTGACCGCCGCCGAGGCCGGCCCCGCGGTGGCGGCCGACCGCGTCGATCTCGTCGATGAAGATGATGCAGGGCGCATTCTTCTTGCCCTGCAGGAACAGATCGCGCACGCGCGAGGCGCCGACCCCGACGAACATCTCGACGAAATCGCTGCCCGAGATCGAGAAGAACGGCACGCCGGCCTCGCCGGCCACCGCGCGGGCCAGCAGCGTCTTGCCGGTGCCCGGCGTACCGATCAGCAGCACGCCCTTCGGGATGCGCCCACCCAGGCGCGTGAACTTCTTCGGCTCGCGCAGGAACGCGATGATCTCCTCGAGCTCGGCCTTCGACTCCTCGACGCCCGCGACGTCCTCGAAGGTGATGCGCTGCTGGTTCTCGGTCAGCAGGCGCGCCCGCGACTTGCCGAAGCTCATCGCCT
>CAZNVH010000071.1:0-2956 GCA_964576525.1 uncultured Enterobacteriaceae bacterium | reverse complement strand
TTCATCACCTGGCCGACGAGCGAGTTGAACGCCTTGTCCTTGCCGGCGCGGTAGTCCTCCACCTGCTTCGGGTTCTTCGCCAGCACCTCGTCGACCACTTTCTCGATCGCACCAGCATCGGAGACCTGCCTCAAGCCCTTCTTCTCGATGATTTGGTCTGGCTCTTCACCTGTTTGCCACATGTCGACTCTGACGTCCTTCGCAGATTTCTGCGAAATAGTGCCGTCGTGAATTCGAGCGAGTAGTTTCACGAACCTTTCCTCCTTGATTGGAATGGATCCGAAATCAAGGTTGGCGGCGTTCACGGCAGCTGAGAGGTCACCATTTATCCAATTGACCAGCGTCTTCGGAGGAACCTTGATTGGCTGAATGGCATCGGCAACGGACAGTGATTTCTCGAAGTACTCCGATTTCTCTCGAGTCTCAACTAAGAGATCTGCGTCGTACTCCGTAAGATGCAGTTCCTTCACATAGCGTTCGCGTCTTGTACCCGGAAGTTCCGGCATGTTGGAGCGAATCGTCTCAATGTCCTGAGCTGGGATTAGCAAAGGCAGCAGGTCGGGGTCGGGAAAATAGCGGTAGTCCTGCGCGTCTTCCTTGCTGCGCATGGAGCGCGTCTCGTTGCGATCCGGGTCGTAGAGGCGGGTTTCCTGATCGACCTTGCCGCCGCTTTCCAGGATCTCGATCTGGCGCTTCGCCTCGAACTCGATCGCCTGCTCCATGAAGCGGAACGAGTTCAGGTTCTTGATCTCGCAGCGGGTGCCGAGCTTGCTGTCGCCGATTTTCCTTACCGAGACGTTGGCATCGCAGCGGAACGAGCCTTCCTGCATGTTGCCGTCGCAGATGCCGATCCACATCACGAGGGCGTGCAGCGCCTTGGCGTAGGCCACGGCTTCCTGCGCGCCGCGCAGGTCGGGCTCGGAAACGATCTCGAGAAGCGGCGTGCCGGCGCGATTGAGGTCGATGCCGGTCATCCCCCGGAAGTCTTCGTGCAGCGACTTGCCGGCGTCCTCTTCCAGGTGCGCGCGGGTGATGCGCACGTCCTTCGCGCCGATCCTCAGGGACCCGCCCTGCACGATCGGGGTCTCGAACTGGCTGATCTGGTAGCCCTTGGGAAGGTCGGGATAGAAGTAGTTCTTGCGCGCGAAGATCGAGCGCCGGTTGATGCTCGCCCCGACCGCCAGGCCGAAGCGGATGGCGTGCTCGACCGCGGCGCGGTTGAGCACCGGCAGGACGCCGGGAAGCGCGATGTCGACCGCGGAAGCCTGGGTGTTCGGCGGCGCGCCGAAGGCCGTGGACGCGCCGGAGAACGCCTTGCTCGCCGTCCGAAGCTGGGTGTGGGTCTCGATGCCGACGACGATTTCCCAGTCCATCGTCATCTCGCGCCGTGGCGCAGCAGCTCGCAGGTGCCGCGCCGGTCGATGAGCAGGGGCTCGAGGTAGGCCTCGGCGCCGCACTGCGCCGCGCAACCGGTGGCGCTGAGCGCGACGAACTCGCCGACGTCGCGCAGCGTCACGCTGCAACTGCCGGCGACGAATCGCAGCCCGCCGCGCAGCGGCCGCTGCTCCGGCGAAAGCACGGCGCAGCTCTGCCCGCCGGGCTCCTGCGAGCGCCATTCGAAGGCCTTCAGCCGGCCCTGCTCCACCGAGAGCGTCAGCTGCGTCTGGTAGCGGCCCTCCTTCGCCTCGCGGCGCACGCTCGCGCTGTAGCCTTCCATCGACGGGAACTCCTCGCTGAACTCGAAGCGCTCGCGCTCCTGGCCCGCCGGGCCGTAGCGCGTGCCGCGGAACGCGCCCTCGCGCCAGATGCCGCGCAGCTCGCCGATCGGCGGCCGGCCGTAGAGGATCGGCGTCGTGCCTTCGCGCAGCCGGGTGACGCCGAGCTCGGGGCTGCGCTCGCCGTCGACGAAGCGGCGCGCGAGCGTCGGCAGCAGCACGTATTCCCCCGCGATCTGCCAGCCGCCGTCGTCGCGCTGGATGGTGTGCAGCACCAGGAGCGCGCTGCGGCTACCCATCTTGCCGATGAGCTCCTGCGAAGAGACCGACAGCGGGACGAGAGCGAGCGCGAGAAGGCACAGAAGCTTCACAGCGGCGTCTCTTTCGGCACCCGCAGGTGCCAGTCGCTCGCCTGCTGGTAGCGGTGCGCGGCGCCGAGCAGCAGCGCCTCGGAGAAGTAGCTGCCGGTGAGCTGCAGGCCGACCGGCAGCCCGGCGGCGTCGAAGCCGCAGGGCAGCGACAGCGCCGGCAGCCCGGCGAGCGACGCCGGGATGGTGAAGATGTCGCCCAGGTACATCTGCACCGGGTCGTCGGCCTTGGCGCCGAGCTCGAACGCGGTGGTCGGCGCCGTCGGGCCGAGGATCAGGTCGCACTTGTCGAAAGCCTGAGTGAAATCCCGCGCGATCAGGCGGCGCACTTTCTGCGCCTGGAGGTAGTAGGCGTCGTAGTAGCCGTGCGACAGCACGTAGGTGCCGACCAGGATCCGGCCTTTCACTTCGGCGCCGAAGCCCTCCGCCCGCGTGCGGCAGTACATGTCGATCAGGTCGGCGTATTCCTTCGCGCGGTGGCCGTAGCGCACGCCGTCGAAACGCGACAGGTTCGAGGACGCCTCGGCCGGCGCGATCACGTAGTACGCCGGCACCGCGAGCTTGGTGTGCGGCAGCTCGAGCTCGACGGTGCGCGCGCCCTGGGAGGCGAACCAGGCGATGGCGGCCTCGACCGCCGCCCGCACGCCGGGTTCGAGACCGTCAGCGAAATACTCCTTCGGGATGCCGATGCGCAGGTCTTTCAACGACCGGGAAAGCTGCCTTGAAAAATCCTCTTGCGGACGCTCCAGGCTGGTCGAGTCGCGCGGGTCGAACCCGGCCATGACATTCATCAGGAGCGCGAGGTCGGCGGCGCTCTTCGCGATCGGCCCGGCCTGGTCGAGCGACGAGGCGAACGCGACCAGCCCGTAGCGC
>CAZNVH010000070.1:0-77068 GCA_964576525.1 uncultured Enterobacteriaceae bacterium | reverse complement strand
GGCGTTGAGCTTGGCGGCGATGTAGTAGCGCAGCCACTCGGGGTTCATGCCGAGCTCGAGGTAGCGCAGCGGGTCGATGCCGGTGCCGCGCGACTTGGACATCTTCTCGCCCGAGACGCCGATGAAGCCGTGCACGTGGATGTGGTCCGGCGTTTTGTAGCCGGCGTATTCGAGCATCGCCGGCCAGAACAGCGTGTGGAAGTAGATGATGTCCTTGCCGATGAAATGGACCATCTCGGTGCCCGAGCCCGGCGCGACCATCGCGTCGAAGTCGAGCTTGTTGCGGTCGCAGTGGTTCTTCAGGCTGGCGAGGTAGCCGACCGGCGCGTCGAGCCAGACGTACAGGTACTTCTCCTCGGCAATGTCCGGAATGCGGATGCCGAAATACGGCGGGTCGCGCGAGATGTCCCAGTCGGCGAGGGCCTTGTCGCCCACGCCTTCGAGCCACTCCTTCGCTTTGTTGACCACCTGCGGCTGCAGCCGGCCCTTCGCATGCAGCCAGTCGCTCAGGAACTTCCGGCACTTCGGGTCCGAGAGCTTGAAGAAGTGGTGCACGGAGGACTTGAGCACCGGCTGCGCGCCCGACAGCGTCGAGTACGGGTTCTTGAGCGCGGTGGGCGAGTAGACCGAGCTGCAGTTCTCGCAGGCGTCGCCGTACTGGTCCTTGGCGCCGCAGTTGGGGCACTCCCCCTTGATGTAGCGGTCGGCGAGGAACATGCCTTTCACCGGATCGTAGAATTGCTCGACCGGCTTGCTGTAGACCAGTCCACCGGCCTTGAGCTTGCGGTAGATGCCCTGCGACAGCGCGGTGTTCTCCGGCGAATGCGTCGAATGCCAGTTGTCGAACTGCAGGTGGAAGCCGTCGAGGTAGCGGCGGCGTCCGCTCTGGATTCCGGCGATGAACTGCTCCGGCGATTTCCCGGCCTTTTCGGCCGCCAGCATGATCGGCGCGCCGTGCGCGTCGTCGGCGCCGACGAAGTGCACCTCGTGGCCCTGCATGCGCTGGAACCGCACCCAGATATCGGCCTGGATGTATTCCATGATGTGGCCGATGTGGAAGGCGCCGTTCGCGTAGGGCAACGCGGTGGTGACGAAGAGCTTGCGAGGCGTTCTCGGCGTCATGAAGGAGGGCGATTTTAGCTTACACTTCAACCCTGTCCCCGAGAGTAAAAAGCGCATGCCGCTAAGCGAAGCACAGGTCCAAGACGCGCTGCGCAAGCTCGTCGATCCGAACACCGGAAAGGACTACGTCGCCACGCGCTCGGCGCGCAACATCAAGGTCTCGGGCGCCGATGTCGCGCTCGAGATCGAGCTCGGCTATCCCGGCAAGAGCCAGCACGAGCCGATCCGGCGCGAAGTGGTCCAGGCGCTGAAGCAGGCGGGCGCCGGCAGCGTGTCGGTGCGCGTGTCCTCGAAAGTCGTGTCGCACGCGGTGCAGCGCGGCGTGAAGCTGGTTCCGGGGATCAAGAACATCATCGCCGTGGCCTCGGGCAAGGGCGGGGTGGGCAAGTCCACCACCGCGGTCAACCTGGCGCTCGCGCTGGCGGCCGAAGGCGCCGCGGTCGGCATGCTCGACGCCGACATCTACGGCCCGTCGCAGCCGATGATGCTCGGCATCGCCGGGCGCCCCGAGTCGAAGGACGGCAAGCGCATCGAGCCGATGGAAGGCCACGGCCTGCAGGCGAGCTCGATCGGCTTCCTGATCGACATCGACACGCCGATGGTGTGGCGCGGCCCGATGGTCACCCAGGCGCTGGAGCAGCTCCTGAAGGACACCAACTGGCGCGAGCTCGACTACCTGGTGGTCGACCTGCCGCCCGGCACCGGCGACATCCAGCTGACGCTCGCCCAGAAGGTGCCGGTGACCGGCGCGGTGATCGTCACCACGCCGCAGGACATCGCGCTGATCGACGCCCGGAAAGGGCTCAAGATGTTCGAGAAGGTCGGCATCCCGATCCTCGGCGTGGTGGAGAACATGTCGTTCCACGTCTGCCCGAAGTGCGGCCACCAGAGCCACATCTTCGGGCAGGGGGGTGCGGCGAGAATGTGCAAGGACTACGGCAGCGAGTTGCTCGGCCAGCTGCCCCTGGACGAGTCGATCCAGCGGCACGCGGATTCGGGCAAGCCGACCGTGGTGTCGGACCCGGAGGGCAAGATCGCGGAGATCTACCGGCGCATCGCGCGCCGCTGCGCGGTCAAGATCGCCGATTCGCAGCGCGACATGACCTCCAAGTTCCCGAACATCGTCGTCCAGAACACCTAGGCTGGAATCTCACCCAGTACCGTGCAGCGTCGGATAACGCGACCCTGCGTCGTGGCGTCGTACGGCGTAGCGCGATGCATCACGCAACGGTTGTCCCACACGATCAGCTCGCGGGTCTTCCAGCGGTGCTCGTAGCTCAAGTCCGGATGGATCGCGAGAGCGTTCAATTCCTCGATCAGCGCCCGCCCATCCTCATAGGGCATGCCGACGATGTATTCCGCGTGATCCCCGAGATAGAGGCACCTGCGCCCGGTCTCGGGATGCGTTCGCACCATGGGATGGTCGACCGGAGGTTTTGCCAGCTTCTGCGCTTCGGTCAGCGGGTCCTCTCCGTGGCGCCGCGTGCGTGAAAAATCCAGGTTGTGGACGGCGCGCATGCCGGCAATGCGCGCCTGCCACGCCGCATCCAGGCGTTCATAGGCCCCGTACATGTCGCAAAAATGCGTCTCGCCGCCGCTTTCGGGCATGACCTCGCCGTAGATGATCGTCGCCTGCCCGGTGACCCGCTGCCAGGAACCGTCGGTGTGCCACGCGAGGGTGCCCTTGTCCGGATGGCGCCCGTTGGGCCTGCCGTGCTCGTCGAGGTTCGAAAGACGGTAGAGCTCCGGGTAGCCGTCCGCGTGATACTGGTTCATCACGTGCACCTGCACCTCGCCGAAGCGCCGGGCGAATGCGACCTGCCGCCCGGCCGGCAAGTCCTGCGGCGGGAATAGCAACACCTGATAGCGAAGGAACGCCCGGTACAGGCTGCGAAAAACCTCGTCGTCGAGGTCGTGCCCTAGGTCGATGCCGGAGACCTCGGCGCCGAGATGGCGCGTCAGCGGGCGAACCGAAAAAAAATCAGTGACAGCGGCCATGGTCTTCAGGGGCCGGCCAGGGCTCCAAGGGAAAGCGCGGCGGCCAGGGCTCTCGCGTCCATCTTCACGGGATATGATAGGGCAAGTGACGGTCAAATCAGACAAGTGGATCCGCCGCATGGCGGCCAAGGGAATGATCGAGCCCTTCGAGCCGGGGCAGGTCAAGGAGCTCGGCGGGAAGAAAGTGGTGTCCTACGGCACCTCGAGCTACGGCTACGACATCCGCTGCTCGACCGAATTCAAGATCTTCACCAACATCAACTCGACCATCGTCGACCCGAAGGCCTTCGACGACAAGAACTTCGTCGACTACCGCGGCGAGGTGTGCATCATCCCGCCCAACTCCTTCGCGCTGGCGCGCACCGTGGGGTATTTCCGCATCCCGAGGAGCGTCCTGACGATCTGTCTGGGCAAATCGACCTACGCGCGCTGCGGCATCATCGTCAACGTCACGCCGCTCGAGCCGGAATGGGAAGGGCACGTGACGCTGGAGTTCTCCAACACCACGCCGCTGCCGGCGCGGGTCTACGCCAACGAGGGCGTGGCGCAGGTGATCTTCCTCGAGTCCGACGAGGTCTGCGAGATCTCCTACCGCGACCGCGGCGGCAAGTACCAGGGGCAGAAGGGCGTAACTCTCCCCCGGATCTAGTAGTTAGCGCGGGTTCTTCAACTAGATTTAGTGGCTGTCCCGGGCGCGTCCCGCCCGCCCGCCATTCGCAAAACCCTGAAAAGACGCTTGACAGGCGGGGTCATGTCCCTATACTCCGCTCAAGTTTTTTTGCTTTTGGATTCAACGAAGAGAAGAGGGGTCGTCATGACAGGCAACAAGGTTTCGCGTCCCGCGGACAAGGTTTGCGTCCGCGACATTCCTGAAACTTAGTCCTTGAGCGCGAGGAGACTTTGATGGGGGAACGCAGCATCATCGGCAGCAGACAATCCGCAGAAGTCAAGCAGCCGCCGCAGGAAAACCTGTTCGACACGCATCCCGAGGTCAGTCTCGACTTCGAGATCGTGCGCCAGGCAGCACGCCAGAAATACACCCGGCCCTTCCTGATCCTCGACACCGCGATCGTGCGCGCCAAGATCCGGCGCTTCCGCGCGGCCATGCCGCGCGTGCGCCCGCACTACGCGGTCAAGGCGAATCCGGATCGCCGCGTGCTGAAGGTGCTGGTCCAGGAGGGCGCCGGCTTCGAGATCGCTTCCACGGCCGAGCTCGATCTGCTGCTCACGCTCGGCGTGCCCGCGGCCGAAGTGTTCTACTCCAACCCGATGAAATCGCGCGAGGCCGTGGCCTACGCCGCGGCCAAGGGCGTGGAGTGGTACGTGGTCGACAGCATCGACGAGCTGCGGCGCATCCACGAGGTCAAGCCCGACGCCAAGCAGTACCTGCGCATCGGCACCCCCAACATCGGCAGCGACTGGCCGCTCTCCGGCAAGTTCGGCTGCGGCGTCGCCGACGCGCGCGAGATCATCGCGCTGGCGGCGAAGCTCGGCGTCGACCTCGCCGGCGTGACCTTCCACGTCGGCTCGCAGTGCCGCAACCCCGAGAACTGGCGCGTGGCGCTGGAGAAGGCGAAGACCCTGTTCGACGTCATGTCGAGGGCCGGCCTCAAGCCGCGCCTGCTCAACATCGGCGGCGGCTTCCCGGTGCGCCACCTCAAGCCGATCCCGTCGATCGAGGTGATCGGTGAGGTGGTGAAGGAGGGCCTCAAGGCCTTCCCCGAGGACGTCCAGGTCATCGCCGAGCCCGGCCGCTACCTGGTGTCGGACGCGGGCTATTTCGTCTGCCGCGTGCTCGGCACGGCGACGCGCGCCGGCAAGCGCTGGATGCATTGGGACGCGGGGCTGTTCGGCGGGGTGATCGAGTCGAGCGAGGGGCTGCGCTACCGGGTGCGCACCGAGCGCTCCGGCCCGGACGTCGCCTGGACCGTGGGCGGGCCCACCTGCGACTCGGTGGACGTCGTGATGCGCGAGGAGCCGCTGCCTTCCGACCTGCAGGAAGGCGACTTCATCTACCTCCAGAACGCCGGCGCCTACACCACGGCCTACGCGAGCCAGTTCAACGGCTTCCCGCTGCCCGAGGTGCGCGTCTTCGAGTCTAAGAAGTAAGCTTCTCGTAGAGCACGAAGTCGAAGCGCGTGCCGTCGCCGGCGGTGTGCGCTTCGCGTTGCGTCTCGCGCCACCGGGAGCGGTCGAAATCCGGGAAGCGCGCATCCCCGGCGTAGTCCTTGTGGATCTCGGTGAGCACCAGCCCCGCGGCGAGCGGCAGCGCCGCCTCGAACAGGCGCGTCCCGCCGATCACGAATACGACCGGCTCGCCTGCGCAGAGCGCGAGCGCGGCCTCGAACGACTGCGCCACCGCCGCGCCCGGCGCGTCGTAGCCGGGGGTGCGGCTCACCACGATGTTCTCGCGCTGCGGCAGCGGCGCGGGCAGCGATTCCCAGGTGCGGCGCCCCATGATCACCGGGTGCTCGGCGGTCAGGCGCTTGAAGTGTTTCAGGTCCTCGGGCAGGTGCCAGGGAAGCTTGCCGTCCGCCCCGATAGTTCCGTTGGCCGCTACCGCCGCGACGAGAAACACCCGGGAACTTGGGGTCTGTGACATTGGTCCTCGCTACACAGGGATTCAGTTGAAATTATAAGGACATGGTGCGCGCTCCCGAGCTGGAGATCATTACCCGTTCCTCGAGGATGGAGGGCCTGCTTTCGCAGGCGCGCCGGGTCGCCACCTCGGAGGCGTCGGTGTGCATCTTCGGCGCGAGCGGCACGGGCAAGGAGCTCCTCGCCCGCGCGATCCACCGCGCCAGGCCCCGCGGGGATGCGCCGTTCGTGGCGGTGAACTGCGGGGCGATTCCGGAAGGCCTGCTCGAGTCCGAGCTGTTCGGCCACATGAAGGGCGCTTTCACGGGCGCGGTGTCGGACCGCAGGGGCCTGTTCCAGGCCGCGCAGGGCGGCACGCTGTTCCTCGACGAGATCGGCGACATGCCCCTGCCGTTGCAGGTCAAGCTGCTGCGCGCGCTGGAGGAACGAAAAATCCGGCCGGTCGGAGCGCCCGACAGCATCGACATCGACGTGCGGGTGATTGCCGCCACCCACCGCAAGCTCGAGGAGCGCATCGCCTCGGGGGCGTTCCGCGAGGACCTTTACTACCGGCTGAACGTGGTGAAGCTGACCCTGCCGACGCTCGCCGAGCGGCGCGAGGACATCCAGCTGCTGGCCAACCATTTCCTGGCGCGCCTTGCCGAGCGCTACCGCCGCGGGCGGCTCGCGTTCGCGCCCGAGGCGATGGAGCTGCTGGTGTCGGCGCCCTGGCCGGGCAATGTGCGCCAGCTCCTCAACCTGGTCGAGCAGGCGGTTGCCCTGGCGGATGCGAAAGTGATCCCCGGTTCGCTGGTGCGCCAGGCGCTGGACGCCGGGGACGTGGAGCTCACGCCGCTCGACCAGGCGCGCCGCGCCTTCGAGCGCGACTACCTGGTGCGGATCCTGAAGATCACGGCCGGCAACGTCACGAAGGCGGCGCGGCTTGCGGGCCGCAACCGCACCGAGTTCTACCGCCTGCTCGAGCGTCACGAGCTCGAGCCGACCCGGTTCAAGGGCGCCTGACCGGCATCAGGGCTTGGGCGCGAACGCCCAGCGCCGCAGCAGCGCGATTACCAGCGAGCAGGCCAGGGCGAGCCCGCCCAGCACGTAGAAGCCGGCGAGGATTCCGTAGCGGTCGGCGAGGAAGCCCATGATCAGCGGCGTGGTCAGATGCGACACGCTCCAGCCGAGCCCGCCCAGCGCCAGCGCCGAGCCGCGTTCCTCCGGCCGGCTCGCTTCGGAGATCGTGATCTGGAAATAAAGCGTCATCCCCGCGGTGCCGGCGCCCACCACCAGCATCCAGAAGGCGATCGGCACGACGTGGTTTACCGTCGGCATCAGGCCGACCGCGGCGGCGACAGCGATTCCGCAGCCCACCGGCCACAGGGTCTGGGGACCGCTGCGCACGAAGCGCACCGCGAGCAGGCTGGCGAGAATCGAGCCCACGGCGCGCAGCGCGAGCAGCACGCCCGAAGCCGCCTCGCCATAGCCGAAATGCGCCAGCAGCACGGGGTAGAATGACATCGACAGGGAGAAGGGCAGCGCCGACAGGTAGGCGCACAGGACCGTGTACGCGATGATCCGCTCCCGCAGCAGAGGCAGGTAGGCCCCCAGCACGTGGCGGGCGGGGGTGGGCTTGGGCGCCGGGGCTTGCGTCCCGAGGCCGGCGATGAGCGCGATCAGGCCGGTCAGCGCGAGTGCCCCGAACGTGACCTGGAAGCCGGCCGCCGCGAGCAGGAAGCCGCACAGGGTCGTGCCGACGATCTGGCCGAAGTTGGTGATGGCATTGAGGCGTCCGAGCTGCACGCCGCGCGCGCCGGGCAGCTCGCTCGCCATGGCCCAGGTCGCGGGCCAGAAGGCCGCCCGCGACACGATCAGCACCGCCTGGCCGGCGAGCAGCATCCAGAAGCCCTGGGCGAAGGTGAACCACAGCCCGGCGGCGAAGGTGGCGCAGCAGGAGCCGAGCATGATCCGCCGCCCGCCGATGCGGTCGGTGTAGGCGCCGCCGACCAGGTTCAGAGGGGCCTGCGCGAGCACCGGGGCGGCGAACAGCACGCCGATCTGGGCGTTCGACAGCCCCTGGGAATACGCGTACAGGGGCACCGCCAGCCAGGTCATGCCCAGGCCGAAGTTCCAGGCGAGGGACGCGAGGAAGAAGAACCGGTGCGGCACTCCCGATTATGGGTGCGGGGCGAGTAAGCCTGCGGCGGGTGTTTCGACCAAGGCGAGTGCGGTTCGCGCTCCTCGTCATGATCGGGCTCACGGCCCTGCCGGCGCAGGCGGGCGGCTGCGTGGCCGAGTCCGGCCCAGGCACCGCCGCCCTGGTGGAGCTGTATACCTCCGAGGGCTGCAGCAGCTGTCCCCCGGCGGACCGCTGGCTGTCGAGCCTCGGCGCGCGCGGTTACGCGCCGGGAAGCGTGGTGCCGCTCGCCCTGCACGTCGACTATTGGGACTACATCGGCTGGAAGGATCCGTATGCCAGGCGCGAGTTTTCCCTGCGCCAGCGGAAATTCAGCCAGCTGCAGCGCATGGCATTCGTCTACACGCCCCAGGTGCTGCTGCAGGGGAGGGACTTTCGCGGCTGGGGTACGAAGGCCTTCGACGAGGCCCTCGCCAGAATCAACGCCCAGCCCGCCAGGGCGAGTCTGAAGCTGGAGATACTGGCGGCGGACGGGACGGGGCTGGAGGTCGAGGCCGCAGCCGGGCTGGTCCAGGCCTCCGATGACGCGGCGCTCTATGTCGCCGCCTACCAGAGCCGGCTCGAAAGCCGGGTCGGCGCGGGCGAAAACCGCGGCCGCATCCTCACCCACGACTACGTGGTGCTGGAATGGCAAGGACCCTTCGCCTTCGGCGGGGCCACGCGCCGGGCGGAGCGCCGCCGCCTGCTGCTGCTTCCCGGCGCCCGCGCCGCGAATTCCGGGGCGGCGGCCTTCGTGCAGGACCGGCGCACCGGGGAGGTCCTCCAGGCCCTTCTACGTTCCGCCTGCTAAGGCCCCGATTTTCCTTTAGTATTCGCGCCTCAGCCTGCCCGCCCAGGGGGGGTCGGGCATACGGAGACAGCGCCAATGCAAGCGACGCAGATCCGGCAAAAGGACGGCGTCTTTTACTTCTGCAGCTACCGCGCCAAGGACCTCCTGGCGAAGGTGCGCTTCATCAGCCGGTTCTACGGCGAGGGCGAGGAGATCGCCCCGAGTCGCATCTCCGAAGACGACGATATCGCGCAGTTCATCGCCAAGATCGAGCGCAACGACCATGCGTTCCAACGCTCGCTGTCGCGCGCCAAGGTGCGCCAGCTCAAGAACTTCTACGAGACCGCGATCACGCAGCCGCCGATCCCCGGCACCGTGCTGCTGTTCACCTCGGAGCGGCTGAACTTCCGCTCCGACGGCGAAGGCGGCGCCGGCAGCCTGGTCGAGCCCTCGGCCAAGTACCTGATCATCGACGGCCAGCACCGCCTGGCGGCGCTGCGCTTCTACCTGCAGGAGCGCCCCGACGACGCGGGCTCGATCAACGTGCCGTGCATCATCTTCGACGGCCGCAGCGAAGACTTCGCCACCGAGATGTTCGTCATCATCAACTCGACGCCGACGCGCATCAACAAGAGCCACCTGGTCGACCTGTACGAGCATGTGTCGTTCGCCGCGCCCGACCGCAAGTTCGCCGCGCGCCTGGTGGAGCGCCTGTACGTCGAGGGCGACAGCCCGCTGCGCTACCGCATCAACCGCCTCGGCGGGCGCAGCCAGCGGGACAAGTGGGTGCTCCAGGCGGAGCTGTTCAACGAGCTGCACCGCTGGGTGCGCGGGCGCTGGCGCTCGATCCAGCTCGCCGGCGGCAGCTCCAAGGAAGTGCCGCGCTACTACAACGTGATCCGGGACTTCTTCAAGGCGGCGCGCGCGGTGTTCGGCGACGCGGTCTGGGGCAAGGACAACTACATGGTCACCAAGCCCGTGACCATCAAGGCGATGGTGCGCGTGTGCTCCGACCTGGCGCGCGACGACGCTGAGCCCGAAGCCGGCCGCGTGGCGCGCTGGGAAGGGCGCCTCGGGCCCTGGTCGGAAATGGCGCGCCAGTTCCGCGAGGACGGCTTCTACGAGCGCTTCCCCGCCAAGGGCGAGGTCGAGCGCGTCGCCCGCATCCACCGCGACCTGTCGCGCGCCGCGGGCATCGAGACCAAGAAGGCCTGAATTCCGGAATACCGGCTGGGCGCGGGTGTTGGCGCGGTATGAGCCTTCGCCTGCTTATTGCCGCCTCCATGCTCGCGGTGAGCGCGTGCGCCACGCTCGATGCCAACGATTGCCGCAGCGCGGACTGGTACGACCTTGGTTTTCGCGACGCCATCTTCGGGCTGCAGCCCCAGGACGTCGTCTACGCCCAGGGATGCGAGCCGCACGGCGCCAAGGTCGACGTCGCGCGCTATGCGCTGGGCTGGCGCGAAGGCAAGTGGGAAGCCGATCAGCGCCGCAATGAGTCCGTGGACTAGCTGCGCCCCTAGCCGCTAGAGAGCGCCTTTTTCCGCCAGCGCGTCGATCTCGCCCGCGGCGTAGCCCAGCTCCGACAGGATCGCGCGGCTGTGCTCGCCCAGCCCCGGCACCGGGTCCATGCGCGGCTCGAAGCCGGAGAGATTGAACGGCGGCTTCAACATGTCGATCGCGCCTGCGGGCGTGCCGACGCTCGCCCAGCGGCCGCGCGCCGCGAGCTGCGGGTGGCGCCAGAACGCGGCCATGTCGTTTAGCCGGGCGTTGGCGATGTCGGCCGCGTCGAGCCTCGCAACCAGCTCCGCGCTGCCGAGCCGGGAGAACAGCTGGTCGATTTCGGCGTGCATCGCTTCCCGATTCTGGTGCCGCGCCGGGGCCGAGGAGAAACGGGTGTCGCTCTTCAGCGCCGCGTTCTGCAGCACCGCGTCGCAGAAGCGGGCGAACTCGCGCTCGTTCTGCACGCTGATGAACACGCTGCCGCCGTCGCCGGCGCGGAACGGCCCATAGGGCACGATGGTGGAATGGTGGGCGCCCGAGCGCGGCGGGGCCGTGCCGCCGTAGGCGGAGAACAGGGCCGGGAAGCCCATCCACTCGCCCAGCGCTTCGAGCATGGTGATGTCGAGCGTCGCGCCCTCTCCGGTGCGCGCGCGCTGCAGCAGCGCCGCCAGGATGGACGAGAACGCGTACATGCCGGCGGCGATGTCGGCCACGGGGATGCCGGCCTTGGCCGGGGCTTCCGGCGTGCCGGTGACCGAGAGCACGCCGGCTTCGCACTGCACCAGCAGGTCGTAGGCCTTCTTGGCGGCGTAGGGTCCTGCGGGGCCATAGCCCGAGATACCGCACCAGATGAGCCGCGGATGCGCTTTCCTCAGTTCACGGGAGCCCAGGCCAAGGCGCTCCACCGCGCCCGGGGCGAGGTTATGCAGGAACACGTCGGCGCGCCCGAGCAGCCGGGAAAGGATGTCCTTCGCCGCGGGATGCTTGACGTCGAGGGCCAGGCTCTCCTTGGAGCGGTTGACCCAGACGAAATGCGACGACTGGCCCTTGACGGTGCGGTCGTAGGCGCGCGCCGGGTCGCCGCCGCCGGGGCGCTCGATCTTGATCACCCGCGCGCCGAGCTCGGCGAGCTGGCGGGTCGCGAACGGCCCGGCGATCACCTGCTCGAGCGCCACCACCGTGATGCCGTCGAGCGGCCTCATTCCATGCAGCCGGCGATCTTGAGCATCGATCGATTCTAGCGTGCTAAATTGGGCCCTCAATGGACCCCGCGCTCGCCTGGGCAATCGTCGGACTGGTTCTGGTCATTACCGAACTGGTGACCGGCACGTTTTATCTGCTGATGCTCGCGCTTGCCGCGTTCGGCGCCGCTGCCGCCGCTTATCTGGGCCTGGCGTTCCCGGTGCAGTCCGTGGTGGCGGCGGTGGTCGCCGGGGCCGGCTGCTACGGCGTGCACCTGTACCGCGCGAAAAGCAGCAAGGAGAAAATGCCGCCGATCGACGCCGGCATGCCGGCGAGCTTCGAGAGTTGGATCGACGCAGGCTCGCGTCTGGCCCGCGTGCGCTACCGCGGCGCGAGCTGGGACGCTCGCGTGGCGGGTAGCGAGGCGCTGGAGCCGGGCGCGGTGCTGTACGTCGTAGCCACCGAGGGCAACACGCTCAAGGTGGCGAGCAAACATCCTTAGGGGGAATTGGACATGTTCTGGAAACTGGCGATCGCAGTCGGCGCCGCATTTGCAACGGGCATGGTGCCCGCGCTCGCGGCCTATTGGGGATGGGTATTGCTCATCGGCGTGGTGGTGGCCTTCGTCATCGAGGGCGTGCGCATCGTGCCGCAGCAGAGCGCATGGGTGGTGGAGCGGCTGGGAAAATTCCAGAGCACGCTCGAGCCGGGACTCAACCTGATCATCCCGTTCCTCGACAAGGTCTCCTACATCCACTCGCTCAAGGAAGTGCCGCTCGACATTCCGGAGCAGGTCTGCATCACCAAGGACAACACGCAACTCGCGGTGGACGGCATCCTCTACTACCAGGTGACCGACCCGCGGCTCGCCTCCTACGGCTCGTCGAACTACATCGCCGCCATCACCCAGCTCGCGCAGACCACGCTGCGCAGCGTGATCGGCAAGATGGAGCTCGACAAGAGCTTCGAGTCGCGCGAGGACATCAACCGCAGCATCGTCTCCGCACTGGACGAGGCGGGGCGCAACTGGGGCATCAAGGTGCTGCGCTACGAGATCAAGAGCATCACGCCGCCGGAATCGATCCTGCGCGCGATGCAGGCGCAGATCACCGCCGAGCGCGAGAAGCGCGCGCTGATCGCCAAGTCCGAGGGCGAGCGCCAGCAGCAGATCAACATCGCCGACGGCAAGCGGCAGGCGGCGATCCTCGAATCCGAGGGCGAAAAGCAGGGGGCGATCAACCGGGCGCAGGGCGAGGCGACGGCGATCCGCGTCATCGCCGAGGCGAACGCGGCGGGCGTGCGCGCGGTCGCCGAGGCGATCGCCGACAAGGGCGGCATGGAGGCGGCCAACCTCAAGGTGGCGACGCAGTACGTCGACGCCTTTGCCCACCTGGCGAAGGCTTCCAATACGCTGATCATTCCGGCCAGCGTCGGCGACGTCGCCGGGTTTGTCGCCACCGCCATGACGGTGCTCGACAAGACCCGTCAGGCCCAGGGGGCCGCGAAGGCCTAGGCGGACGCGGCGGCGGCTGCGCGACGCCGCGGCAGCTGCGCCGCGACGACAATGCCCAGCAGGACCAGCCCGATGAGGTCGGTTATCCAGCCGGGCTTGATGAGCAGCAGCGCTGCGATGACCAGCAAAGCGCGTTCCCATCGCCTCGCGGCAGCCACGAAGTAACCGTGCAGTCCCGCCGCGAGGCAGATGCAACCCAAGGAGGCGGTCGCCAGCGCGAGCAGGCTGATATGCCATTCCGCCCAGCCTTTCAGGAGCAGCAATGCCGGCTCGTAAATGAACATGAACGGCACGATGAAGCCCGCCGCCCCGATGCGCACCGCCGCCCAGCCCGTAGCCCACAAGTCCGATTTGGCGAGGCTCGCGGCGGCGTAGACCGCGAGCGCGACCGGCGGCGTGATCGCCGAGAGGATCGCAAAGTAGAACGCGAACATGTGCGCGGCCGGCACCGGCGCGCCGAGCTTGATCAGCGCGGGCACCAGCAGCGCCACCATCATGATGTAGGCCGGGGTGGTCGGCATGCCCATGCCGAGGACGATTCCGGCCACCGCAGTGAGCACCAGCGCGACGATCAGCGCGTCTTGCGCCAGCCCCACCACGAATTGCGTGAACACGATGCCCAGGCCGGTCGCGGTGACCACGCCGATCACGATGCCGGCGCAGGCGCAGGCCATCGCCACCGAAAGCGTGTTCTTCGCCCCTTCCTCCAGCGCTTCGAATACCGAGCGCCAGCGGATGCCCGGCCGCGTGGTGTTGCGCAGCAGCGCCACCGGCAGGCAGGCGAGCGCGCCGCAAAGCGCGGTGAGCGGCGCGGAATAGCCGAGCATCAACCCCGTGAGGATGACGATGATCGGCAGGAACAGGTGGCCGCGCTCGATCATCACGCGGCCGAAGCGCGGCAGTTCGGACTTCGGCACGCCGTGCAGGCCATGGCGCTTGGCCTCGAAATGCACGGCGGCAAATACTGCGACGTAGTAGAGGATCGCGGGGATCAGTGCCCAGAGCGCCACCTGCGCATAGGGCACGGCGAGGAACTCCGCCATCACGAATGCGGCGGCGCCCATCACCGGCGGCATGATCTGGCCTCCGGTCGAAGCGGTCGCCTCCACTGCCGCGGCAAAAGACGGCCGAAACCCGCTGCGCTTCATGAGGGGAATGGTGAGCGGCCCGTCGACCATCACGTTGGCCACTGCGCTTCCCGAAACGGTGCCGAACAGGCTCGAGGAGATGACCGACACCTTGCCCGGGCCGCCGGCCGTATGGCCGGTGAGCGAGAGCGCGAAGTCCATAAACAGCTGCCCGGTCCCGCTGCGCTCCATGAATGCGCCAAAGAGCACGAACAGCATCACGTAGGACGCCGACACACCAAGCGTCGAGCCGAAGATGCCCTCGGTGGAGAGGTAGACCTGCTCCATCAGGATCGGGAACGACACGTGCGTGAAGGCCGCCGCGTAGGCCAGAAACGCCAGCGCCGTAATCGGCAGCGCCCAGCCGAGCAGCCGGCGGGTGCCCTCGAGCACCACCAGGACGGCGACCACGCCCCAGGCCTTGTCCCAGAACGTCAGCTCATCGATATAGATGATGCGGTTGGTGAAGGTCTCGTACTTGAGGAAGATGTGCAACACGATGGCCAGGCCGGCAACGAGCAGCAGCGCGTCCAGCGCGCGCCAGGCAAGCGCGCCGCCCGGGCGGAACGGGTAGAGCAGGAACACCAGCGTCAGGGCGAACATCAGGTGGTTGCCGCGGAAAATCATCGCCTCGGGCGGGCCGAAGCCGGCGACGTACATGTGGTACAGCGACATCGCCACCGCGATGGCGCCGACCAGCCACCTGAGCGCCCTGGCGGTGGGCGCGGTGGCCTGCTTCTCCTCGGAGATTACGGGTGCGGTTTCCGTCAATGGTCCCCCGGACGCAAAACGGGGCGGCTGCGCCGCCCCGTCCCGGATCAGGCCGGGAATCGCCTTACATCGCTCCGGCTTCCCTGTAGAACTTTGCCGCGCCCTTGTGGAACGGCACGCCGATGTCCAGCGCCATGTCCTTGGCGGTCATGCCCTCGATGGATTTCACCACCGCCGCCATGCCGGCCACGTTGTCCGCCATGGTCTTGGCCATCTGGTAGACCGTGTTCTCCGGCAGGTCGCAGGCCACCACCAGGTGCGTGGAGTAACCGATCACGGGGACGTCCTTGTTCTGCTTCGGATAGGTGCCCGCCCTGATGATCAGCTTGTTGTAGCCCGGGTTCATCGCCTTCAGCTGGCCCATGGTCTTGTCGTCAACCGGCACGAGATTGATGTCGCGCGCGCTGGCCAGATCCATCACCGCCGAGGCCGGCGCCGTGGTGCCGAGCGTGAAAACGTTGGCGTGGCCGTCCTTCATCATCGCGACCGACTCGTTGTAGCTATTGAAGTTTACTTTGGACATCGACTGGTAGTTCATGCCGTGCATCTTGAGCACCAGGTCTGTGAGCAGTTCGCCGGTATTGCCCTTGGATTGCGTGGTGAGGGATTTGCCCTTCAGGTCGGCCAACGTGTTCACCTTGGCGTCGGCGAGCGCCACTACCTGCCAGTACTGCGGATAGAGGTTGGCGAGCTGGCACACCTTGGTGACCTTCTTCGGGTACGGCGCGCGGCCCTCGATGCCGTCCACCGTGGTGCTCGAGTTGGCCAGCCCGATCTGCGCCTTGTTCTCGTCGATGCCGCGCACGTTGGAGATGCCGGCGCCGGGGGTCTGCGTGATCTGCAGGCCGGGGACCGATTTTTCCCACATGCCCTTGAGCGCACCGCCCAGCGGGATCCAGGATCCGCCCTGCGGGCCGGTCATGAAGGTCACCTGCTGGGCGACGGCGGGGGCGGCGAACAGGGCGGCCGTGGCCGCGGCGATCAGCGTCTTATTCAGGGTCATTCCATCCTCCTCGGTAAGCGGAGGATTCTAGCGCTGCCAATGCCCGCGGCGGGGTTAGTAACTACTTACTTGTAGGTCTAGACTATCCGGGTCAGCACCGGCTTGCCGGCGAAGTGACGGCGCAGGTTCTCGATCTGCAGGTCGCCCATCCCCTTGCGCGTCTCGACGGTCGCGCTGGCGACGTGAGGAAACAGCACCGCGTTGTCGAGCGTGAAGAATTCGGGCGGCACGCGGGGCTCGTCGGCGAACACGTCGAGACCTGCGCCGGCGATCTTCTTTTCCTGCAGGTATTTCAGCAGCACCGGCTCGTCGACCACCGAGCCGCGGGCGATGTTGACCAGGTATCCCTGCGCGCCGAGTGCATCCAAAACCCGGGCGTTGACCAGGTTCCTCGTTTCCGCGCCCCCGGGCGTGACAACCATCAGCACGTCTGAATTCTTCGCGAGCGTCACCGGATCCGGATCGTAGGGGTAGGCGACGTCCTTCTTGCGGCGGTTGTGATAGCGGATCTTCATGCCGCAGGCCATCGCGCGCCGCGCCACCGCTTCGCCGATGCGGCCCAAACCCAGGATGCCCATGGTCTTGCCGCCGAGCGAGGTGGCCAGCGGGTAGGGGCCCTTGCCGGCCCAGTTGCCCGCGCGCAGGTACGCCTCGGACTGCGGCAGCTTGCGCAGGGTGTTCAGCACCAGGGCGATGGCGGTGTCGGCGACGCATTCGTTGAGCACGTCGGGCGTGTTGGTGACGATGAGCTTGCGCGCCTTCGCATCGTCCAGATTGATCTGGTCCACGCCGACGCCGAAGTTGGCGATGATTTCGAGCTTCGGCAGTGCGTCCATCAGCTTGCCGTCCACCGGCAGGTGGCCGAAGCTGGCGATGCCCCGGATCTTGTTCGCCCTTTCTTTGAGGAATTTTTCCCGCTCGTTGGATTCGAAAAGCTTGTGCACGGAAAATTCCGCCTCGAGGGTCACCTGGGTGCCGGCGTGTCCCTTGCCGGTGAAGATGATGTCGGGTTTCATGACTTGAATTTTGCCGCAAGGGCTTCGGCGCCCCGCGCCAGGAGGCCGGCGTCGGAGCCGACCGCGACGAACTGCGCGCCGCATTGCAGCCAGTGGCGCGCGTCGGCCTCGTTCGGTGTGAGGATCCCGGGCGCCTTGCCCGCCTTGCGGATGCGCTTGATGGCGTCGTCGATCAGCGGCTTCACTTTCGGGTTGGCGGTCTCGCCGGCGTGTCCCATCGAGGCGTGCAGGTCCGCCGGGCCAATGAAGATGCCGTCGACGCCGTCGATGGCGGCGATGGCCTCGATGTTGTCGAGCGCCGACTGGGTCTCGACCTGCACCAGCACGCAGATTTCTTCGTGCGCGCGCTTGGCGTAGTCCTTGACCCGCCCGAAGCGCGTCGCGCGCGTGGTGCCGGCGACGCCGCGCACGCCGGCGGGCGGGTAGCGCGTGAAGGCCACGGCCTTGCGCGCCTCGTCGGCGTTCTGGACGTACGGGATGAGCAGCGACTGGGCGCCGATGTCGAGCACGCGCTTGATGTTCACCATGTCGTTCCACGGCACGCGCACCACCGGGTGCGTGGGGTAGGGGGCGGCGGCCTGCAGCTGCGTGAGCAGGCTCTCCAGATCGCTCGGCGAATGCTCGCTATCGAGCAGGATCCAGTCGAAGCCGGCGCCCGCGATCAGCTCGACCGTGTAGCTAGACGACAGCGTCGACCAGAGTCCGAGCGGAGACTTGCCGGCCTTGAGGGCGCGCTTGAAGGGGTTCTCCGGCAGGTTCATGTCCGATGACGGGTCTATTCGAACCTCGCGCCCGACTCCTTCACCACCTTGGCCCACTTGCTCTGCTCGGTGCGCAGCCAGCTGCCCAGGCTGTCCGGGGTCCCGGTGCGCACTTCGGTGCCCTGCTTGGCGAAGCGCTCCTTCATCTCCGACGCGTTCAGGACTTTGGTCAACTCCGCGTTCAGCCTGGCCACCGTCTCGCGCGGGATTCCGAGCGGCCCGACGATGCCCTGGTAGGAACCGGTCTCGAAGCCGGGCAGACCCTGCTCGGCCACCGTCGGCGTATCGGGAGCGCTCGGCATGCGCTTTGCGCTGGAGATCGCCAGCGCTCTCAGCCTGCCGCCTGTGACATGGGGCCAGGTCGCGAGCATGCCGTTGAACAGCACATGCGCCTGCCCGCCGATGACGCCGGTGATCGCATCCGCGCCGCCTTTGTAGGGAATGTAGGTCCAGTCGATGCCCATGCGCTGCGCGAACTCGATGCCGGCGAGCTGCGGCGCGCCGCCGATGCCGGAGATCGCGAAATTGAGCTTGCCCGGATACGCCTTCGCCATGGCGATGAGCTCCTTCACGTTTTTCACCTGCACCTCGGGATTCACCGCGAGCACGTGCGGCGAGTACGACACCATCACCACCGGGCTGAAGTCCTGCGACGGGTTGAACGGCAGCTTCGGATAGACGCTCGCGCTGATCACCAGGCCGCCGAGGTCGGTGAGCAGCAGCGCGTAGCCGTCGGCTGCGCTCTTCGCCACGAAGTCGGCGCCGACGTTGCCGTTCGCGCCGGGCTTGTTCTCGACGATCACCGCCTGTCCCCAGGCCTCGGTGAGCTTGGGGCCGATCTGGCGCGCCAGGATGTCGGAAGTGCCGCCCGCCGCGTAGGGCACCACGATGCGGATCGGCTTGTTGGGGTAGGTCTGCGCCAGGACGGCGCCGGCGAAAACGGTCAGGAGACCGGCCAGCAGGGTTCTCATGGGTTCACCTCTCAATGAATTTCCGGCTCCGCTACCGGAGCCGTGCCTTCGAGAAAATCGAAATCGCAACCTTCGTCGGCCTGCCGGACGTGCTGGGCGAAGATTGCGCCGTAGCTGCGTTCATATTTCCGTGCCGGAGGCTTCCAGACGCTTTTGCGCTTCGCAAGCTCCTGGTCGGAAACCTTGAGGTTCAGCTCCCGCTTGTCGACGTCGAGCTCGATCAGGTCGCCGCTCTTCACCAGCGCGAGCGGGCCGCCGACGTAGGACTCGGGCGCGACGTGCAGCACGCAGCAGCCGTAGCTCGTGCCGCTCATGCGCGCATCCGAGATGCGCACCATGTCGCGCACACCCTGCTTCAGCAGCTTCTTCGGCACCGGCAGCATGCCCCACTCGGGCATGCCCGGGCCGCCGAGCGGGCCGGCGTTTCTCAGCACCAGCACCGAGTCGGCGTCGCAGTCGAGGTCGTCGCGGTCGATGCGCGCCGCCATGTCGTTGTAGTCGTCGAAAACGATCGCTTTTCCGACGTGTTTCACTATTTTTGTGGCCGACGCCTTGATCACCGCGCCGTTGGGCGCGAGGTTGCCGCGCAGCACCACCAGCCCGCCCGAAGCCTTCAGCGGATTGGCGCGCGGGCGAATGACGTCGGGGTTGTAGATCTTCGCCCCCTCGAGGTTCTCGCCGAGCGTGCGCCCGTTGACGGTCCTGCAGTTCAGGTCCAGCAGGTCCTGCAGCTCGCCGAGCAGCGCCCGCAGCCCGCCCGCGTAGTAGAAGTCCTCCATCAGGTACTGCTCGCCCGACGGCCGCACGTTGGCGAGCAGCGGGGTCTTGCTCGAAAACTCGTTGAAACGCTCGAGCGGCAGCTTGACGCCGGCGCGCCCGGCCATGGCGACCAGGTGGATCAGGGCGTTGGTCGATCCGCCCATCGCCATGAGGACCACGATGGCGTTGTCAAAGGATTCCTTCTTCAGGATATCCCGCGGCTTGAGGTCCTCCCAGACCATCTCGACGATGCGCTTGCCGGAGAGCGTCGCCATCTTCGAGTGGTTGGAGTCCGGCGCCGGGATCGACGAGGCGCCGGGGAGCGTCAGGCCGAGGGTCTCGGCGATCGACATCATGGTCGCCGCGGTGCCCATGGTCATGCAGGTGCCGGGCGAGCGGGCGATGCCGTCCTCGATCTCGTGCCAGTCGCGCCGCGTGATGGTGCCGGCGCGCAACTCGGCCCAGTACTTCCAGCTGTCGGAGCCCGAGCCGAGCGTCGCCTCGCGCCAGTGGCCTTTCAGCATCGGTCCGGCGGGCATGTAGATCGCGGGCAGGTTCATGCTGGTCGCGCCCATCACCAGCGCCGGCGTGGTCTTGTCGCAGCCGCCCATCAGCACCGCGCCGTCCGCGGGGTACGAGCGCAGCAGCTCCTCGGTCTCCATCGCGAGGAAGTTGCGGTACATCATGGTGGTCGGCTTCTGCATCGGCTCGGCGAGCGACATCGCCGGCATTTCCACCGGGAAGCCCCCGGCCTGCCAGACGCCGCGCTTGACCTCCTCGACGCGCTGCTTGAAGTGGGTGTGGCAGGAGTTGATGTCCGACCAGGTGTTGATGATCGCGATCACCGGTTTGCCGGCGTAGTCGCTGCGGTCGTAGCCCATCTGCGCGGTGCGCGAGCGGTGGCCGAAGGCGCGCAGGTCGTCGACCCCGTACCAGCGGTGCGAGCGCAACTCTTCGGGCTTCTTGCGAGACGGCATGGGAGAAGCGGATTCTAGATCAAGTAAACTGCGACGCGTCCACCCGGAGGAGAAATGAACCACCTGCTTGCATCCATCCTGCTGATCGCGCTGAGCACCACCGCCGGCGCGCAATCGTTCCCGTCCAAACCGATCCGGGTCGTGATCCCGTTCGTCGCCGGCGGCTCCTCCGACATCGTCGGGCGCGCCATCGCGTCGAAGTTCCAGGAGTTCCTGGGGCAGCCCGGCGTAGTGGAGAACCGTGCCGGCGCCAACGGCGCCATCGCCGCCGAATTCGTCGCCAAGGCCGACCCCGACGGCTACACCGTCCTCGTCGGCTCGATCGGCGTATTCTCGATCAACGCGGCGCTGTTCAAGGATCTGCGCTACCACCCGGTGCGCGATTTCGCGCCGATCACCCTCGCCGTCACCACGCCGAACGTGCTCATCGCCAAGCCGGCGTTGCCGGCGAAATCGATGCAGGAGGTGGTGGAGTTCGCCAAGAAGAATCCCGGCAGGCTTTCGTACTGCTCGAGCGGCACCGGCTCGTCCGATCACCTGACGGCAGAGCTTCTCAAGCAGATGACCGGCACGTTCGTGCTGCATGTTCCCTATCGCGGCGGCGCCGCCTGCCAGACCGATCTCATGGGCGGGCAGGTGGACATCTCCTTCCAGAACCTCGGCGCGGTGACCGGCTACATCAAGGGCAACCGCATGAAGGCGCTCGCGGTCACCTCGAAAAGCCGCCATTCGCAGCTGCCCGACGTACCGACGGTCGCGGAAGCGGGCTACGCGGATCTCGTGGTCACGTCCTGGCAGGCCGCCGCCGCGCCCGCGAAGACGCCGCGCGAGGTGGTCGCGAGGCTCAACGACGCGATGGTCAGGGCGCTGCGCTCGCCCGACATCCGCAGCCGCATGGAGCAGATCGGTTTTGACGTCGTCGCCGGCACGCCCGACGAGTTCGGCCGCTTCATGAAGGAAGAGGTCGACCGCTGGACCAGGGTCGTGCAGAGGGGCGGCATTACGCCCGACTGATGGGTTTGGTTTTTCAGAAACAGAATCTGGAGAGGGCGATCGAGGCGATCGCTGCCGCCGGCGGCAGCGATCCCGGCGAGGCGCGGCTCGTCGCCGAGAACCTGGTCATGGCCAACCTGAGCGGCCACGACTCGCACGGCATCGGCATGATGCCGCGCTACGTCGAGGCGCTGCTCGAGGGTGGGCTGCATCCGAACCGGCAGGTCGAGGTCAAGCTCGACGGCGGCAGCCTGCTCGCGCTCGACGGCGGCGCCGGCTACGGCCAGTCGATCGGGCTGCAGGCGACGCGCATGGCGATCGAACGCGCGCGCAAGCACGGCGTCTCGATCACTACGCTGGCCAACTCGCACCACCTCGGGCGCATCGGCCATTGGGCCGAGATGGCCGTCGCCGAAGGCCTGGTGTCGATGCACTTCGTCAACGTGCAGTCGTTCGCGCGCGTCGCGGCGTTCGCCGGCGCCGACCGGCGCTTCGGAACCAATCCCCTGTGCTTAGGCATTCCGCTGCCGGGCGAGCCGCCGTTCCTCCTCGACATGGCAACCAGCGCCGTGGCGCAGGGCAAGCTGCGCGTGGCGCACAACAAGGGGGTGAAGATCCCTCCCGGCTGGCTGATCGACCTCGACGGCAATCCCACCGAGGACCCGAAATGGGGCGTGCTGCAGCCCCTCGGCGCGATGCTCACCACCGGCGAGCACAAGGGCTACGGCCTGGCGGTGGCCTGCGAACTGCTGGGCGGCGCGCTGACCGGAGGCGGCGTCACCGACCACGACAACAAGACCCAGCGCCGCGTGCTGAACGGGATGCTCTCGATCCTCATCGACCCGGCGCGCCTCGGTACCCAGAAAGCCTTCGCGAAGGACGCGAAAAGCTTCCTCGCCTGGCTGCGCTCCTCCCGCGCCGCGCCCGGGCATGACCATGTGCGCATAGCGGGCGAGCCCGAGCGCGAATACCGCGCGAAGCGCGAGCGCGAAGGCATCCCGGTCGACGACGAGACCTGGAAGGAGATCCAGGCCGCGGCGGTGAAGCTGAAACTGCCCTCCGGGAAGATCGACGCGCTGGCGCGCGGTTAGATCAATCCAAGCGAGCGCAGCGCGCGCTCGCACTGCGCCGTGTTGCTGAACTGGATGGTGCGGATGCCGAGCTTGGCGGCGGCGGCGACGTTGACCTCCACGTCGTCGATGAACACCGTGTCCTGCGCCTTGAGGTTGTAGGTCTTGAGCGCGTGCTCGTAGATCGCCGGCTCGGGCTTGCACAGCTTCAGCCGGCACGAGACCAGCTTGCCGGAGAACACCTCGAAGAAACGCTGCTCGCGCTCGAGGTGCTCGATCGAGGCGAAGTGCATGTTGGACAGGCAATACAGCGGATAGCCGCGCGCCTTGAGGCGGTAGAGCAGATCGACGGTCTCGGGAATCGGCACCAGCGAAGGCGGCACGGCGAGCAGCAGCCGCTCGATGTCTCGGCTGGCGATGCCGGTGCGCTGCGCCGCGCGGCGGATCGCGTCCTCTCGCGCGAGCGTGCCGCGGTCGAGCTCGAGCCAATCGGCGTGGCCGAACACGCCCTTCTTGGCTTTCTCCTGAATTTCTTTTTGAGGAAAAACCCCGGCAATGATTGCATCGGGATCCCAGCGCACCACCACGCCGCCAAGGTCGAAGATCAGGTTCAGAGCCCGGCGACTCCCAGCTCCGCGGCGAGAGCGTTCAGCTCCGCGACCGCTGCGTCGGCGAGCGGCACACCTTCGCGCCGGCGCTGCTCGGCGCTCAAGCGCTCCGGATCGCCGGGAGCCATCGCCTTTTCAGCGTGAATTTCCCTGGCAAAGGAATCGATTTCAGAAAGAAAAGCCCTGGGATCGGTAAAGCGGGCGACGTCCAGCGCGAGCATGAAGTGGCCGAGGTTGCGCGGCTTGTCGAGCTCGCCGTACATCTTGGTGACGTGCAGCCCGAAGGGCACGCCGGCCAGCTGCGCGCACAGGATCTCGACCATCAGCGCGAGCGCATAGCCCTTGTGGCCGCCGGTCGGCGCGAGGCCGACCACCTGCTGCGGGTCGGTGGTCGGCTTGCCGTCCTTGTCGACGCCCCAGTCGGGCGGGATGGTTTTCCCCTCCTGGCGCGCGACCAGCACCTTGCCCCAGGCGACATGGGTGGTGGACATGTCGATGATCACCGGCGGCGCGCCCGGCGCGCCGAAAGCGATCGGGTTCGAGCCGAGGAAGATGCGCTGCATGCCCGGCGGCACCATGATCGAGTCGGTGTGGGTGAGCGCCACGCCGATCATGCCTTCCCGCACGGCCATCTCGACGAACCAGGCGCAGGCGCCGCAATGCGAGCTGTTGCGTGCCACGACTGCCCCTACGCCGGTTTCCCGGGCGAGCGCTATTGCTTCGCTCATCGCGCGCACCGCGACCAACTGGCCCATGCCGGCGTCGCCTTCGACCACCGCAGCCGACGGCCCGGTGCGCCGCGCGCCGATCTTCGGCCGCGCCTTTACCGTCCCATTGCGCAGGCGCGTCGCGTAATGTGGCAGCCGCACCACGCCGTGGCTGTCGACGCCGCGCAGGTTTGCCGTGACCAGCGTTTCCGCGACCAGGCGGGCGTCCGCGGCTTCGAGCCCGAGCTTCTGCAGGCAGGCGGTCGCGAACGAAATGAGCTTCTCGTGATGCACCAGCATCCGATGAATTCTAGATAGAATCTTCGCGCGAGGAGGAAGGATGGCGAAAAAGAAACAGCGCGCGCGCCCCGACGACATCGATCCCCATTACCGCTGGGATCGACCGTTGCAGGCGCCGGGCCGCACGCAGGTGGATTTCGAGGAGCGCGTCGACTTCCGCCGCCTGCACGACTATCGCCTGGCGCGCACGCGCGCGGCGCTGGCGCACTCCGGCCTCGGCGCGCTGCTGTCGTTCGACCAGCACAACATCCGCTACACCACCAGCACGGTGATCGGCGAGTGGGCGCGCGACAAGCTCACGCGCTATTCGCTGCTCACCGGCAACGGCGAGCCCTACATCTGGGACTTCGGCAGCGCCGCGCGCCACCACAAGCTCTATGCGCCGTGGCTGAAGAACGATCACTGCCGCGCAGGATTACTCGGGATGCGCGGCGCGGTCGGCTCCGATCTGACTTTGTTCAAGAACGCGGCGAAGGAGATCAAGTCGATCCTCAAGGCCGAGGGCGTGGCGAATCTGCCGCTGGGCGTGGACGTGGTCGAGCCCCCCATGCTTTTTGCGTTACAAGACCAAAATATTGAAATACGCGATGGGCAGCAAACGATGCTGCAGGCGCGCGAGGTGAAGAACATCGACGAGCTGACGCTGCTCAACATGGCCGCGGCGATGGTGGACGGGGTCTACACCGATATCGCCGAGGCGCTGAAGCCCGGCGTGCAGGAGTCGCAGATCGTCGGGCTCGCCACCAAGCGGCTCTACGAGATGGGCTCGGACTGCGTGGAAGCGATCAACGCGATCTCGGGCGAGCGCTGCAGCCCGCACCCGCACAACTTCACCGACCGCCTGATCCGCCCGGGCGACCAGGCGTTCTTCGACATCATCCAGTCGTTCATGGGCTACCGCACCTGCTACTACCGCACGTTCAACGTCGGGCGCGCGACCGGTCCGCAGCGCACCGCGTACCGCAAGGCGCGCGAGTGGATGGACAAGGCGATCGAGCTGCTCAAGCCCGGCATGTCGAGCGACAAGATCGCGCTCGCGCTGCCGCAGGCGAAGGAGATCGGCTTTGCGAGCGAGATGGACGCCTTCGGCCTCAACTTCTGCCACGGCCTCGGGCTTGGCCTGCACGAGCGGCCGCTGATCTCGCGCCTCACCTCGCTGCGCGAGCCGATCGAGCTCAAGGCCGGCATGGTGTTCGCGGTCGAGACCTACTGCCCGGCGAGCGACGGCGTGTCCGCCGCGCGCATCGAGGAGGAAGTCATCCTCACGCCGACCGGCGCCAAGATCATCTCGCTGTACCCCGCAGAGGAACTCCCGATTGCCAACCCCTACTGACCAGAAGTTGGGCTGGATCGGCGCCGGCCGCATGGGCTACGCCATGGCCGAGCGCCTGGCCAAAGGCGGCTGCGACATCGCGGTGTGGAACCGCACCAAGGCGAAGGCCGACCCGCTGGCGAAGCACGGCGCGAAAGTGGTGAACCAGCTCGAGGAGCTGTCCACCAGGGACATCGTCTTCTGCATGGTGTCCACCTACGACGACGTCAAGGAAGTCATCGGCAGGGTGCTGGCGAAGGGCAAGCCGAAGATGATCGTCGAGTGCTCTTCGATCTCGCTCGAGGGTTCTGCGGAACTCAGAAAAATCCTTGAACAAAAACAAATTCAGTACCTCGCGGCACCGGTGAGCGGCAACGCAAAAGTCATCAAGGCGGGCAAGCTGACGTTCGTGGTGTCGGGACCCAAGGCTGCGTACGAGAAGGCGCGCCCCTACCTCGACATGATGGGCAACGGCTCGAGCTACGTCGGCGAGGGCGAGCTTTCCCGCATCGCCAAGATCTGCCACAACGTGCACCTCGGCGTGGTGATCCAGTCGCTGTGCGAGATCACCATCCTGGCGGAGAAAGTCGGCATGCCGCGCCACGCCTTCCTCGATTTCCTCAACAAGAGCGTGATGGGCTCGATGTTCACGCGCTACAAGACACCGGCGCTGGTGAACCTCGACTTCCACGTCACCTTCACGCCCAAGCTGCTGCGCAAGGACCTCGATCTCGGCCTCGACGCCGGGCGCGAGTTCGAGGTGCCGATGCCGCTCACGTCCATCACGCGAGACATGTTGCAGCAGATGATCGGGCAGGGCATGATCGAGCAGGATTTCTCCACCTTGATCTTGGCGCAGGCGAAGGCGTCGGGGATCGAGCTCAAGCCGGAGAACAAGGAGGTCGGCGATGGACTCACGTAAGCAGCGCATCAGCTACGTCGCGGTCGAAAGCATGGATCCGGAGATGCAGAAGGAGATGGACCGCTGCCGGCGCGAAGGCACGCCGCGGCCCGAGAGCTCGGCGGTGCGCGCGCACCTGCCGGCGGCCTTCTGGTCGTTCGCCAATTCGTGGCGCGACCTGTTCCGCAACGGCGTCTGCGAGCACCCGATCAAGGAGCTGTGCCGGCTGTACGTGTCGCGCTCCGTGCAGTGCGACTACTGCGGCAACCAGCGCTCGATGAAGGCGGCGAGCGCCGGGATGATCGAGGACGACGTCAGGGACCTGCTCAACTTCGAAAAATCGACGCGCTACTCCGACAAGCAGAAGGCGGCGCTCGCCTACGCCGAGGCGATCACCTGGCACCTGGAAACCGAAGACGCCTTCTGGCAGCGCCTGCACCGGCACTTCAGCGAGCCCGAGCTGGTCGAACTCGGCTGCTTCATCGCCCTCACCATGGGGCAGCAGAGCTGGCTGCGCCTGCTCAACATCGAGCATCACCAGGTCCTGGCGGGAACCGCAGCGGCTATGGCGCCCGGGTATGAAGATACCGCTTCTCTTCAAAGGAACAAGTCTTCTCCGGAATACTGGGCAAAACAGAGGCGCGTATGACGAGATTCCTGATTGCATTGCTGTGGATGTGCTCGAGCGCGGTGTGGGCACAAGCCTATCCTTCCAAACCCATCAAGATCATCGTGCCGTTCACGCCGGGCAGCGCCACCGACGTGATGGGCCGCATCGTCGGCGAGCGGCTGTCGGCGGCCTTCGGCCAGCCGGTCATCGTGGACAACCGGCCCGGCGCCGGCGGCACCATCGGCATCCGCGAGACCGCGCGCGCCGAGCCCGACGGCTACACCCTGGTGGTCGTGTCCTCAGGGCACGCCGTGAACCACGTGCTCTACAAGGACCTGGGTTACGACACCCTGAAGGATCTTGCCAGCGTCGCCATGCTCGGCAACCTGCCGAGCGTGCTGATCGTGCCGCCGTCGCTCGGCATCAACTCGGTGAAAGAGCTGGTGGCGATGCTGAAGGCGAAGCCCGGCGCGTACAACTATGCAACCGCGGGCATCGGCAGCGGCGCGCACGTCAGCTCCGAGACGTTCAATGTCGCCACCGGGGTCAAGGCGCTCCACGTGCCGCTCAAGGGAACGCCGCCGATGCTCGCCGAGACCATGGCGGGCCGCATCCACTACGCCTGGGTGCCGGCAGTCTCGAGCATGGGTCCGGTCAAGGACGGCAAGGTGAAGCCGCTCGCGGTGAGCACTCCGAAGCGCATTGCGGCGCTCCCCGATGTGCCGACCATTGCCGAAGCCGGCTTTCCCGACGCCGAGTCGGTTTTCTGGCTCGCGATGCTGGCGCCGGCGAAGACGCCGGCCGACATCGTCGGCAGGCTCAACGCCGAGGTGCAGCGCGCACTGCAGTCCGCCGAGATGAAGGAGCGCCTGGCGAAGCTCGGCACCGAGGCGATGTCGATGACCCCGGCCGAGTCCGACGCTTTCATCCGCCGGGAGTACCAGGTGCTCGGCAAAATCATGCGCGACGCCGGCGCGACCCCACAATAAGAGGAGGAGGAATGGGCTTTTTGAAGACTGTTGTCCTTGCGGTCCTGGCGGCGGTCGCTTTGCCCCTGCACGCGCAGTACCCGAACAAGCCCGTGCGCCTGATCATTGCGTTCACGCCCGGCAGTTCGACCGACATTATCGGCCGCGTGGTGGCGGCGAAGCTGCAGGAGATGTGGGGCCAGCCGGTGGTCGCGGAGAACCGCACCGGCGCCGGCGGCTCGATCGGCTCGGCGGCGGTGTTACGTGAGGCCGCCGACGGCTACACCTTGCTCGCGAACTCCTCGGCACATGTCGCGAATCCCTCGATCTATGCCAGCCTGCCGTACGACACGCTGAAGGACTTCGCCAACATCGCGCCTCTTGCGGGCGGGCCGAACGTGTTCTTCGTCGGGCCGGGGACCGGCTGGAAGACCTTTGCCGACTTCGTCGCCGCGGCGAAGGCGAAGCCCGGTTCGCTCAACTTTTCCTCCGCTGGAATCGGCAGCGGCACCCATTTCAATCTCGAGAAACTGAAGCTGATGGCCGGCATCGACGTCGCGCACGTGCCGTACAAGGGCACGCCCGAGGCCATCGGCGACACCATCGCGGGGCGCGTCTGCTGCTATTTCGCGCCGATCAACGCCGCGCTGCCGCACGTCAAGGGCGGCAGGGCGGTCGCCCTCGCGGTGTCGAGCGCGCAGCGCTCCAGCCTCCTGCCCGACGTCCCGACCATCGCCGAGTCCGGCGTGCCGGGGTTCGACTACACGCTCTGGGTCGGCTTGTGGGGATCGGCCGCCCTGCCCGCCGACATCGTCAGCAAGATCAACGCCGACGTGAACCGCGCGCTGGCTAGCCCCGACCTCGCCGACCGCCTGACCAAGCTCGGCACGCTGCCGATGAAAATGTCGAGCGCCGAGTTCACCCAGTTCGTGCGCAAGGAAGTCGACGACACCGCGAAGGTGCTCAAAGCCGCAGGAATCAAACCTCAATGAAAAAGATCCTTCTTCTGTTGCTCTCGACGTGGGCCATCCAGGCGTACGCGCAGTACCCCAGCAAGCCCGTGCACGTCGTCATTTCGTTCACGCCGGCGAGCGCCACGGACATCGTGGGCCGTCTGGTGATGGCGAAGGTGTCGGAATACTGGGGCCAGCCGGTCGTCCCGGAGAACCGTTCCGGCGCCGGCGGCTCAATCGGCTCCGCCATGGTGGCGAAGGCTGCGCCCGACGGCTACACGCTGCTGATCAATTCCAACGCGCACTCGGTGAATCCGGCGATCTATGCCAAGCTGCCCTACGAAACGACGAAGGACTTCATCGACATCGTGCCGCTGTCGATGGCGCCCAACGTTCTGGTGGTGAACGTCGCGTCGCCCTACAAGTCGCTGATGGACCTCGTCGCCTATGGAAAATCGAAGCCCGGCGCGATCAACTTCGGCCATGCCGGGATCGGCAGCGGCACGCACCTGAATACCGAGAAGCTGCTCGCCGCGGCGGATATCAAGGTGACGCAGGTGCCGTTCAAGGGCACGCCCGAAGTGGTGCAGGCGCTCTACTCGGGCTCGGTCGATTGCTACTGGGCGCCAATCTCGGCCGGCATGCCGCATATCAAGAACGGCAAGCTCCGCGCGCTTGCGGTCAGCAGCGGCAAGAGGAGCCCGGCGCTGCCCGATGTGCCGACCACCGGCGAAGCCGGCGTGAAAGGCGCCGACGCGCCGCTGTGGTTCGGCGTGTGGGCCCCGGCCGGCGTGCCGGCGGAGATCGTCAGCAAGATCAACACCGACGTGAGGCGGGCGCTCGCCGACCCGCAAGTGAGGGAGCGGCTCGCCAACCTCGGCAACGACCCCATGGACATGTCGGTGCAGGAATTCGCGCGCTTCGTGCGCAGCGAGATCGAGGACTACCAGCGCGTGGTGCGCGCCGCGGGCATCAAGCCGCAGTAGCCAGGCGCTTTAGCGGTACGCCGGTAAGGCGCTGCAGCTCCTGAAAATCCAGGCCTTCGACCATGTCGACGACGTGCAGGCCATCGGCCTTCACGTCGATCACCGCGAGATCCGTGTAGATGCGGTCGACGCAGCGCGCGCCGGTGAGGGGGTAGGTGCAGCGTTCGACGAGCTTGCTCTCGCCGGTCTTGGTCAGGTGCTCCATCATCACCAGCACCTTCTTCGCGCCGACCGCGAGGTCCATCGCGCCGCCCACCGCGGGAATCGCGTCGGCGCCGCCGGTGTGCCAGTTGGCGAGATCGCCGGCGACCGAGACCTGGAAGGCGCCGAGGATGGCGAAGTCGAGGTGACGGCCGCGGATCATGGCGAAGGAATCGGCGTGGTGGAAGTAGGCGCCGCCGGTCAGCAGCGTGACCGGCTCCTTGCCGGCGTTCATCAGGTCCTCGTCCTCCTCGCCGGCGGCGGGCTTGGGCCCGACGCCGAGGATGCCGTTCTCGCTGTGCAGGATGATCTCGCGCCCCTTCGGCAGGAAGTCGGCGACCAGGGTGGGCAGGCCGATGCCGAGGTTGACATACGCCCCTTCCGGGATGTCGCGCGCCACGCGCGCGGCCATCTGCTTGCGATCGAGCTTTTTCATCAGTGTTTGACCACTCGTTTTACGAATATTCCCGGGGTGACGATGTGCTCCGGGTCGAGCTCGCCCAATTCTACGATCTCGCGCACTTGCACCACCGAGACCTTCGCCGCCGCGGCCATGATCGGCCCGAAGTTGCGCGCGCTCATGCGGTAGGTGAGGTTGCCCCAGCGGTCGGCGCGGTCGGCCTTGACCAGGGCGTAGTCGGCGTGGATCGGGTGCTCGAGCACGTAGTCGCGCTCGCCGATGCGCCGCGTCTCCTTGCCCTCGGCGAGCTTGGTGCCGTAGGCGGTCGGCGTGAAGAAGGCGCCGATCCCGGCGCCGGCGGCGCGGATGCGCTCGGCGAGCGTGCCCTGCGGCACCAGCTCGAGCTCGAGCTCGCCGGCGCGGTACTGCGCGTCGAAGTGCCAGGAGTCGGCCTGGCGCGGGAACGAGCACAGGATCTTGCGCACGCGCCGCGCCTTGATCAGCGCGGCGAGCCCGGTGTCGCCGTTGCCCGCGTTGTTGTTGACGATGGTCAGGTCGCGCGCGCCCTGGGCGATGAGCGCATCGATCAGGGCGGAGGGCATGCCGGCATTGCCGAAGCCGTGAATCATCACCGTGGCGCCGTCCGGGACGTCGGCGAGGGCGGCTTCCGGGCTGGGAAAGATCTTGTTGATCATGGGGCGGGAAATTATGGCATCCCGCCTTTCTCGGCCATCTCCTCAGAAGCGACTTTCACTTGATTTCCTAAGTACTTGAAATATATTGCTATTCGTAATCCAATTCTTTGGTTTCAAAAACGTTCCTAAGTCCTTGTTGAATTTGGAGAAAGCCGCTTGACCGGCAACTGGAATCCCCTTACAGTGGCAAAAGGTAGGAAAAAGTGGCGAACAAGGCCATATGGGGACAGCCTTTCATGGAGCCGCGGTCATCACTCTCGACGCGAAGGGACGTGTCGCTGTCCCCACGCGTCATCGCGGTGCACTGCTCGACGGGGGAAGGACGCTGGTGCTGACGGCACATCCCGACGGCTGCGTGCTGATCTACCCTGAAAGCGCGTGGGAACCGGTGCGCGCGAAAGTCGAGAGCTTCCCCGCGTTTCAGCCGCAGGCGAGCTGGTGGAAGCGCCTGCTGCTCGGTTTCGAAGAACACGTTACCCCTGACGGCTCCGGCCGCATCCTGCTCACCCCCGCGTTGCGCCAGCACGCCAAGCTGGAGCGCGACGCGATGATGGTGGGGCAGGGCCATTACTTCGAGCTGTGGGATGCCGGCGTGTGGGCGGCCAAGCTCGGGCAGGCGCTGTCGGGCAGCGCGACGCCACCCGCCGGCTTCGAGGATTTCTCCCTGTGAGCGCCGACCCTGCACCAGCCGGTGCTCGCGGCCGAAGCGATCGAGGCGCTGGCGCTGCGCGCCGACGGCATCTATGTCGACGCGACGTTCGGCCGGGGCGGGCACACCCGCCTCATGCTCGAGCGGCTCGGGCCGCGCGCGCGGGTGATCGCGCTCGACCGCGACCCGCAGGCCGCCGAGGCGGCGCGCGCGATCACCGATGCGCGCTTCAGCTTCTTCAAGGCGCGCTTCTCGGACCTCTCCATGCTGCCGGCACAGGTGCACGGGATGCTCTTCGACCTGGGTGTTTCCTCGCCGCAGCTCGACGATCCGGCGCGCGGCTTCTCGTTCCGCCACGACGGCCCGCTCGATATGCGGATGGATCCGGAGGCCGGCATGAGCGCCGCTGAATGGCTCGCGACCGCAGAACAACAAGAAATAAGGGAGGTCATCCGGGACTATGGCGAAGAACGGTTTGCTCAACAGATTGCAGCGGCGATTGTTGCTGCTCGCCGCCGCGAACCCCTCGTCCGCACCCGGCAACTGGCCGCAGTCGTGGCTCAGGCGGTCCGCACACGCGAGCCGGGGCAGGATCCGGCGACGCGCACCTTTCAGGCTGTACGGATTCACGTCAATCGGGAGCTTGAGGAAGTGTCGCTGATGCTGCCGCGGGCCACGGCGCGCCTCGCGCCGCAGGGCCGCCTGGCGGTGATCAGCTTCCATTCGCTCGAGGACCGCCTGGTGAAGCGGTTCATGCAGGGCGCGGCGCGGCCCGAAGTGCCCCGGAAACTGCCGCTGAAAGCCAGCGAGATGCCACAACCGGTCCTCAAGCTGGTGGGACGTGCCACGCGAGCGTCCCGCGAAGAGACCACAAGAAACCCGCGGGCGCGAAGCGCCACCCTCAGGGTGGCCGAGCGCACCGCGGTTCCCTACAACCCTCCCAACAACCGAATCGAGCCCGGCGCGCGGTGGCGAAACTGAACCTCCTCCTCCTCGCGGTTCTCGTCGCCTGCGCGCTCGGGCTCGTCACTTCACAGCACAAGGGGCGGAGACTGTTCTCGCAGCTCGATCGGGAGCAGGCCCTGGCGCGCGAGCTCGAAGCCGACTACGGCCGCCTGCAGCTCGAGGCGAGCACCTGGGGCCTGCACTCGCGGGTCGAGAAGATCGCCACGCGCTCGCTGGGCCTGCGCCCGGCGGATCCGCGCCGCGTGCGCATCGTCGGCCGAGACGCCGCTCGGTGAGCAGCGCGGCGCAGGGCCTGGTGCGCCTGCCCGTGTGGCGCGCGCGCTTCGTGCTGATCGCGCTGCTCGCGGGCTTCGCCGTGCTCGGCGGCCGCTCCCTGTACCTGCAGTCGGTACGCACCGATTTCCTCCAGGAGAAGGGCGACGCGCGCTACGTCCGCGTGCTCGAGGTGGCGGCGACGCGCGGCCGCGTCCTCGACCGCAACGGCGAGGCGCTCGCGGTGTCGACCCCGGTGAAGTCGATCTGGGCGATTCCCGGCGACGTTCCGGCCTCCGACAAGGAACGCAGGAAACTCGCCGCCCTGCTTTCTCTTCCCAAGACGGAACTGGACAAGAAGCTCGCGGATGCCTCGCGCGATTTCGTCTACCTCAAGCGCCAGGTGTCCCCCGAAACCGCCGAGGCCGTCCAGGCGCTCGGGCTCAAGGGCATCCACGAGCATCCGGAGTACCGCCGCTACTACCCGGGAGGCGAAGTCACCGCTCACGTCATCGGCTTCACCGGGATCGACGACGCCGGCCAGGAGGGAATCGAGCTCGCCCACCAAGCCACGCTCGGCGGCAAGCCGGGCAGCCGGCGCGTGATCCGCGACCGCCTCGGGCGCATCGTCGAGGACGCCGGCTCGATCCGCGCGGCGCAGGACGGCGTCGACCTGCAGCTGTCGATCGACAGCAAGATCCAGAGCCTGGCGTTTGGCGCGCTGAAGAGCGCGGTCGAGCGCCACCGCGCGAAGGCGGGCGCGATCATCGCGATCGACGTGAGCAGCGGCGAGATCCTCGCGCTCGCCAACATCCCGTCGTACAACCCGAACAACCGCGCGCGCCTCACCGGCGCGCAGCTGCGCAACCGCGTCATCACCGACCTGTTCGAGCCCGGCTCGACCATCAAGCCGTTCACCATCGCGCTCGCGCTCGAGACCGGCCAGGTGACGCCCGCCACCAGCGTCGCCACCGCCAATGGCCGCATGAACCTGGCGAGCTACACCATCCGCGACCTGCACCCCGTGGCTTCGCTCAGCGTCGCGCAGGTGCTGCAGCGCTCCTCCAACGTGGGCGCGGCGAAGATCGCGCTCGGACTGCCGCGCGAGGCGATGTGGGATTTCTACCGGCGCGTCGGCTTCGGCGCTGCGCCCGAGCTGGGCTTTCCCGGCGCGGCCGCCGGCCGGCTGCGCCACTACAAGACCTGGCGCCCGGTGGAGCAGGCGACGCTCGCCTACGGCATGGGCCTATCCATGAGCCTCGCCCAGCTCGCCCGCGCCTACACCGTGTTCGCGCGCGATGGCGAGCTGGTGCCGCTGACGCTGGTCAAGACCGGCGCGATGGCGAGCGGCGAAAGGATCCTTTCGGCCGAGACGGCGCGCGCGGTGCGCGCCATGCTCGAGCTGGCGGTGCAGCCCGGCGGCACCGGGCCGCGCGCCCGCATCATGGGCTGGCGGGTCGCCGGCAAGACCGGCACCGCGCACAAGCAGGAGAACGGCGGCTACGCGCCCGACAAGTACCTCTCGTCGTTTGTCGGCTTCGCGCCGGTGAGCGCGCCGCGGCTGGTGCTCGCCGTGATGCTCGACGAGCCTTCGGCGGGCCAGCACTACGGCGGCGCGGTCGCCGCACCGGTGTTCGCGCAGGTCATGCAAGGCGCGCTGCGCCTGCTCGGCGTACCGCACGACGCGCCGCTCGAGCCGATCGAGCTGGGCGAAGAGGCGAAGGAGAGCACCTAGGATGAAATGCGCGTGGACCCTCTACGGCAGCTCGCCGCCCGGGGCGCGATGATCGAGCGGCTGAGCTCGGACAGCCGCCGCTGCGCGCCCGGGGTCGCCTTCCTCGCCTACCCGGGGGAGGCCGCGGACGGCCGCGCGTATATCGGCGACGCCATCGCGCGCGGCGCGAGCGCGGTGCTCTGGGACGACGCGGGATTTTCCTGGATGACCGAGTGGCGCATCCCGAACGTTTCCGTCTCAAAGTTGAAGGAAAAGGCGGGTGTGCTGGCGCACCAGCTCTACGGCCGCCCGTCGGAAGCGCTGTGGGTCTGCGGCGTCACCGGGACCAACGGCAAGACCTCGTGCAGCCAGTGGCTCGCGGCGCTGCTCGGGCGGCGCGGCACCAAGGCCGGCGTGATCGGCACGCTCGGCGCCGGCTTTCCCGGGGCGCTGAAGCCGCTGTCGAACACGACGCCGGATGCCCTGGAGACGCAATTTCTGCTGAAGGATTTTCTGGGCAAGGGCGCGCAAGCCGTCGCCATGGAAGTCTCGTCGCACGGCCTGGCGCAGGGCCGCGTCAACGGCGTGCGCTTCGCCTGCGCGCTGTTCACCAATCTGTCGCACGACCACCTCGACTACCACGGCTCGATGGCGGCGTATGCCGAGGCGAAGGCGCGCCTGTTCGAGACCGCGGGGCTGGGCGCCGCGGTGCTCAACCTCGACGACCCGCTGGGCATCGAGCTGGCTCGCCGCTTGAGGGACCAAATGCGCGGGCGCGTGCGCACCATCGGTTACAGCCTTGAGCCGCGGGAAGCTCCGGTCGATCAGAGGATCGTCGCGGGACAGCTCGACGTAGATGCGATCCCGGTGCTCGGACGGTTCAATGTGTCCAATGCCCTTGGCGTGCTCGGCTGCCTGGTGGCAAATGGAGTCTCCTTCGACGAAGGCGCAAGCCTGCTGGCAGGCCTGCCGCCGGTGCCCGGGCGCATGCAGGCCGTCGGCGAGGAGCCGCTGGTGGTGATCGACTACGCGCACAGCCCGGATGCCCTCGACAACGTGCTGCGCGCGCTGCGCCCGGTGGCGCTCGAGCGCGGCGGACGGCTCGCCGTGCTGTTCGGCGCCGGCGGCGATCGCGATTCGAGCAAGCGCCCGCTGATGGGCGCGGTGGCGGCGCGGCTCGCAGACCGCGTGCTCGTCACCTCCGACAACCCGCGCAGCGAGGATCCGGCCGCGATCATCGCCCAGATCGGCCTGGAGGAAACCGAGGTGGACCGCGCCCGCGCGATCGAGAAAATCATCCTGGACAGCGACGAAAAGGACGTGGTCCTGATCGCCGGCAAAGGACACGAGAACTATCAGGAGATTGCCGGGCGGCGCCTGCCGTTCTCGGACGAGGCGCACGCGCGCGCGGCGCTCGCGCGCCGGAGGGCTTCGTGATGCGGCTCGCCGAAGCCGCCGCCGCGCTCGGCGCCCGCGCCCGTGGCGTCGACGCGCAGTTCACCGGCGTATCGACCGACAGCCGCAGCCTGGGCCAGGGAGACCTGTTCGTCGCCTTGCGCGGCGAGCGCTTCGATGGCCACGATTTCGTCCGCGGCGCGGCCTCGGCCGGAGCCGCCGCCGTCATGGTCGACGGCAAGTATGGCGGCGAGACCCCGGTCGCAGCGCTGGTCGTCGAGGACACGCGGCGTGCGCTCGGCGACCTGGCGCGGTACTGGCGCGCGCGCTTCACGCCGGCGCTGGTGGCGATCGCCGGCTCGAACGGCAAGACCACCGTGAAGGAGATGCTGGCGTCGATCCTGCGGCGCCACGCGGGCGACGATGCAGTGCTCGCCACGCGCGGCAACCTCAACAACGACATCGGCCTGCCGCTGACGCTGCTCGGCCTGCGCCACGCGCACCGCTACTGCGCGATCGAGCTCGGCATGAACCACAAGGGCGAGACCGCCTGGCTCGCCGGCATCGCGCGGCCGACCGTGGCGCTGGTCAACAACGCCCAGCGCGAGCACCTCGAGTTCATGCGCTCGGTTGAGGAAGTCGCCGAGGAGAACGCTTGCGCCTACGACGCGCTGCCGGCCGACGGCGTGGCGCTGATCAACGCCGACGACCTGCATGCCGCCTTGTTCCGCCGCCGCGCCGGCAAGCGCCGCGCGATCGACTTCGGCCTGAGCGCCGGCGCGGTCACCGGGCGCCACAAGCTGGAGCGCCTGTCGAGCGACATTCGCCTGCGCATGCCCGCGGGCGAAGCCGACGCGACTCTGGCGATCCCGGGCCTGCACAACGTGCACAACGCGCTCGCCGCCGCCGCCTGCGCTGTCGCGGTCGGCATCAAACCCGAGACCATCGCCGCGGGGCTGACGGCGTTCCGGCCCTACAGCGGCCGGCTGCAGGTGAAGCGCGCTGCGGACGGCGCCACGCTGATCGACGACAGCTACAACGCCAACCCCGACTCGGTGCGCGCGGCGATCGACGTCCTGGCCGCGTGCCCGGCGCCGACCGTGCTGGTGCTGGGCGACATGGGCGAGGTGGGAGAGAAGAGCGAAGAGCTTCACCGCGAAGTCGGCCAATACGCGCGCACCAAGGGCGTTTCGCGGCTCCTTGGGCTCGGCGACGCCACGCGGCATTCAGTCGAGGCCTTCGGCGCAGGTGCACGGCATTTCGAACGCATCGAGGACCTGGTTGCCGATGCGAAGGGCGCGACCGTGCTGGTGAAGGGGTCGCGCTTCATGAAGATGGAGCGCGTGGTCGCCGCTTTGACCGGAACCACCGAAGGAGGGCACTGATGCTGCTCGAGCTGGCGCAGTGGCTGGCGAAGGACGTGCGGCTGTTCAACGTCTTCAACTACATCACGCTGCGCGCGGTGCTCGCCTGCCTGACTGCGCTCGCGGTCTCGCTGATCCTCGGGCCGTACATGATCCGCAAGCTCACCGCCTACAAGATCGGGCAGGCGGTGCGCGACGACGGCCCGCGCTCGCACCTCACCAAGGCGGGCACTCCCACCATGGGCGGCGCGCTGATCCTGGTGTCGATCTGCGTCACCGTGCTGCTCTGGGGCGACCTGTCCAACCGTCTCCTGTGGGTCGTGCTCCTCGTCACTCTCAGCTTCGGCACCATCGGCTGGGTGGACGACTACCGCAAGGTCGTGCACCGCAATCCGAAAGGGCTATCGGTGAAGGCGAAGCTCTTCTGGCAGTCGGTGATTGGCCTGGCGGCGGCGGTCTACCTCGCGCATCTGGCGCAGAACATGCCGGCGCTGAACCAGCTGATCGTGCCGTTCTTCAAGCACGTCGCCTATCCCCTCGGCCTCTTCGGCTTCATCGTGCTGACGTTCTTCGTCATCGTCGGCACCTCCAATGCGGTCAATCTCACCGACGGCCTCGACGGGCTCGCCATCATGCCGACGGTGATGGTGGGCAGCGCGCTCGGCATCTTCGCCTACGTCGCCGGCCACTCGGTGTTCTCCAAGTACCTCGGGCTGCCCTTCATCCCGGGCGCGGGCGAGCTGGCGGTGATCTGCGGCGCGCTCGCCGGCGCCGGGCTCGGCTTCCTGTGGTTCAACGCCTACCCGGCCGAGGTGTTCATGGGCGACGTCGGCGCGCTCGCGCTCGGCGCCGCGCTGGGCACCATCGCAGTCATCGTGCGCCAGGAGATCGTGCTGTTCATCATGGGCGGCGTGTTCGTCGCCGAGACCCTGTCGGTGATGATCCAGGTGATCTACTTCAAGTGGACCGGCGGCAAGCGCATCTTCCGCATGGCGCCGCTGCACCACCACTACGAGCTGGAAGGCTGGAAGGAGAGCCAGGTCGTCGTGCGCTTCTGGATCATCACCATGATGCTGGTGCTGTTCGGCCTGTCGACCCTCAAGCTCAGATGATGCGCGAGCCGCCTTTTTCGGGTCTGCACAAACCCATTCCTTGTTCCCTGAAAGGGAAAAGAATCCTGATTCTCGGCCTGGGCGACACCGGCCTGTCGGTGGCGCGCTGGGTGGAGCGCCAGGGCGGGAAAGCGCGCGTCGCGGATACGCGGGCGTCGCCGCCGAGGAAGGCGGATTTCTCCGGCGAGCTGCATGCTGGCGCGTTCAGCGCGGCGCTGCTGGCGGATGTGGACCTGCTGTGCGTCAGCCCCGGCCTTTCACTCGAGGGAAATCTGATCCGGGACGCGGTGGCGAAAGGCATCCCGGTGCTCGGCGACATCGAGCTGTTCGCCTGGGAGAACAAGAGTCCGGTGCTGGCGATCACCGGCACCAACGGCAAGACCACCGTGGCCGCGCTCGCCGGCCACCTGCTGCGCGCCGCGCAGATCGACTGCGAAGTGGCAGGGAACATCGGCCCGCCGGTGCTTGACGCCCTGATGAAGCGCGCCGCGCCGCCTGCCGCGTGGGTGCTCGAGCTCTCCAGCTACCAGCTCGAGACCACCTGGTCGCTCGCGCCGCAGGCCGCGGCGATGCTCAACCTGAGCGAGGACCATCTCGACCGCTACGCCGGCCTGGAGGACTACGCGGCGGCGAAAGCGCGCATCTTCATGGGCGCCGGGACGCAGGTGCTGAACCGCGACGACGCGCGCTCGCTCGCCATGCTGGTTCCCGGTCGGGAGCATCGCAGCTTCGGCCTGGACGCGCCCCGCGCCGCGCGGGATTTCGGCGTCGCCGGCGGCAGCCTGGTCCAGGGGAAAAACGAGATCCTGCCGCTCGCCGAGCTGCAGATCCGCGGCTCGCACAACGCCGCCAACGCGCTTGCCGCCTGCGCCCTGGTGTCCCAGCTCGATATCCCTCGTGAAGCGCTGCGAGCGGGGTTGAAGACTTTCAAAGGCCTGCCGCACCGCCTGCAGCTCGTGGCGACGCGCCGCGGCGTCGAGTGGTACGACGATTCCAAGGGCACCAACGTCGGCGCCACGGTAGCGGCGCTGCGCGGCCTGGGCCGCAAGGCCGTGCTGATCCTCGGCGGCGACGGCAAGGGGCAGGACTTCTCGCCGCTGCGCGAGCCGGTCAAGCGCTTCGCGCCGAAGGTGCTGCTGATCGGCCGCGATGCAGCCTTGATCGGGAAGGTGGTCGGCGGGGAGCATTGCAGTTCCCTCGAAGATGCGGTGAACAAGGCCGCTGAAGTCGCAGCCCCCGGGGAAGCCGTGCTGCTGTCGCCGGCCTGCGCGAGCTTCGACATGTTCCGCGACTACCGCCACCGTGGCGAGGCGTTCGCCGCCGCCGTGAGGGGGCTCGCGCCTTGAGCCAGACCTACGTCTTCGCGCGCAACGCGCCCGACGCGGAGTACGACCGCTCGCTCGCCTGGGCGGCGCTGCTGCTCGCCGCCACCGGCCTGGTGATGGTGTACTCGGCGTCGATCTCCACCGCGGAAGCCGCGCGCTACACCGGCAACAACGCCGCCTGGTTCCTGGTGCGCCACAGCGCGCACGTGGCGCTGGCGCTCGCCGCGGCGATCACCGTGTTCCTGATCCCGGTGCGGCTCTGGCAGCGCGCCGCGCCGTGGCTGTTCGTCGCCGGCGTGGCGGCCCTGGTGCTGGTGCTGGTGCCGGGCTTCGGCCGCGAGGTCAACGGCGCGCGGCGCTGGCTCGATCTTCCGGGCTTCGGCTTCCAGCCCTCCGAGGCGGTCAAGCTGGCAGTGGTGCTGTACGCCGCGGACTACACCGTGCGCAAGCACGCGGTGATGAAGAGCTTCAGGCGCGGCCTGCTGCCGATGCTGGCGGTGATGCTGCTGGTGTCCTACCTGCTGCTGCGCGAGCCCGATTTCGGCGCGCTGGTGGTGATCGCGATGATCGCGTTCTCGATCCTGTTCCTCGGCGGCATGAACGGCCGGCATTTCGCCGCGCTGCTCGGCATGCTCGCCGCCGGCTTCGCCCTTCTGGTGGTGTTTTCGCCCTACCGCATGCAGCGCATCTTCGGCTTCATGGACCCGTGGTCCGACCCCTACGGCCGCGGCTACCAGCTGTCGCACGCGCTGATCGCGTTCGGCCGCGGCGAGTGGCTCGGGGTCGGCCTGGGCGCGAGCGTGGAGAAGCTGCACTACCTGCCCGAGGCGCACACCGCCTTCCTGCTCGCGGTGGTCGCCGAGGAGCTCGGCCTGCTCGGCGTCGCGCTGGTCATCGCGCTGTTCGCCTGGATGGTGGCGCGTGCTTTCGCCATCGCCCGCCAGGCGAACCAGCACAGCCGGTACTTCGCCGCGCTGGTGGCGCAGGGCATCGGCATCTGGATCGGGTTCCAGGCGCTGATCAACATGGGCGTGAACATGGGCCTGCTGCCCACCAAGGGGCTGACGCTGCCGCTGATGAGCTATGGCGGCTCGGGCCTGCTGGTCAATTTCATCGCGCTCGCCATTCTGCTGCGCATCGACTGGGAGAACCGTCAGTTGACGCGGGGTCTGCACGCATGAAGACCATCCTGATCATGGCCGGCGGCACCGGCGGGCATATCTTCCCGGGGCTGGCGGTGGCCGAGCAGATGCGCGCCGCGGGCTGGGAGGTGGTGTGGATGGGCGCGCGCGGCGGCATGGAAGAGCGCCTGGTGCCGCGCCATGGCTACCGCGCGGCCTGGATCCGCGCCCGCGCCGCGCGCGGCAAGGGCCTGCTGCAGAAACTGCTGCTCCCGGCCAACCTGCTCTACTCGTTCTGGGAGAGCGCGCGGCACCTCCGCAGCCTGAAGCCTGACGTGGTGCTCGGCCTGGGCGGCTACGTGGCGTTTCCGGGCGGCATGATGGCTTCGCTGCTGAACAGGCCGCTGGCGCTGCACGAGCAGAACGCGGTGGCGGGCCTCGCCAACCGTGTGCTCTCCGTCATCTCGGACAAGGTGATGGTGGCGTTCCCCGGCGCGCTGAAGGACGCCGAATGGACCGGCAACCCGGTGCGCTCCGAGATCGCGGCGATCGCGGCGCCGGAAGCGCGCTTCCAGGGCAGGCAGGGGCCGCTGCGCCTCCTGGTGGTCGGCGGCAGCCTCGGGGCGCAGGCCTTGAACGAGGCATTGCCGAAAGCCTTGGCATTGATCAAGGATCGCCCCCAGGTAGTGCACCAGGCCGGAGAAAAACATCTCGATGCGCTGAAGAAGCACTACCAGGTAGCCGGAGTGCAGGGCGAGCTCCTCGCGTTCATCGACGACATGGCGCGGCGCTACGCCGAGGCCGACCTGGTGATCTGCCGCGCCGGCGCGGTCACGGTCGCCGAACTCTCGGCGGGAGGCATGGCGAGCATCCTGGTGCCGTTCCCGCACGCGGTCGACGATCACCAGAGCGTAAACGCGAGGTTCCTCTCGGAGCGCGGCGCGGCGATCCTGATCCCGCAGGACGACCTGTCGCCGCAGAAGCTCGCCGGGCTCATCGGGTCGCTGGATCGCCCGAAGCTGCTCGAGATGGCGAGGAAAGCGCGCGCGCTCGGCAAGCCGGACGCCGCCCGCATCGTGGCCCAGCGCTGCATGCAACTCGGCGAAGCGAGCACCGCATGAGGCACAAGGTGCGCCACATCCATTTCGTGGGCATCGGCGGCTCGGGCATGTCGGGCATCGCCGAGGTGCTGGCCAACCTCGGCTACCAGGTGAGCGGCTCGGACCTCGCCGAGAACGCCGCCACGCGGCGCCTCGCCGGGCTCGGCGTGAAAGTCTCGCTCAACCACAAGCCGCAGCACATCAACGGCGCGGATGCGGTGGTGGTGTCGAGCGCGGTGCAGGCCGACAACCCCGAGCTTGCCGCGGCGCGCGCGAGCCGCATCCCGGTGGTGCCGCGCGCCCTGATGCTCGCCGAGCTGATGCGGCTGAAGCAGGGCGTGGCGATCGCCGGTACCCACGGCAAGACCACGACGACCAGCCTGGTGGCGAGCGTGCTCGCCGAGGGCGGGCTCGATCCGACCTTCGTCATCGGCGGCCGGCTGAACGCCGCCGGCAGCAACGCGCGCCTGGGCGCCGGCGACTTCATCGTGGTCGAGGCCGACGAGTCCGACGCCTCGTTCCTGCACCTGCAGCCGGTGATCGCGGTGGTCACCAACATCGACGCCGACCACATGGACACCTACGGGCAGGACTTCGGGCGGCTCAAGCAGGCGTTCGCGCAGTTCCTGCAGAACCTGCCTTTCTACGGCGCCGCCGTGCTGTGCGCCGACGACCCGAACGTACGCGAGATCCTGCCGCAGGTCACCAAGCCGGTGCTGACCTACGGCACCGGCGCGGACTGCGCGGTGCGCGCCGAAGGCATCGCGCCCGACGCCGGCCGCATGCGCTTCCGCGCCCTGCGCAAGGGCGCGCCGCCGCTGGACGTGGTGCTGAACCTGCCGGGACGGCACAACGTCCTGAACGCGCTCGCCGCGATCGCGGTCGGTACCGAGCTCGGCGTGAAGGACGAGTTCGTTCAGAAGGCCTTGCAGGAATTTCGCGGCGTCGGTCGCCGGTTCCAGAACTATGGAGAAATCGACGGCAAGTTCACGTTGATCGACGATTACGGCCACCATCCTGCGGAAATGGCGGCGACGCTGGAGGCGGCGCGCGGCGCCTTTCCCGGCCGGCGCATCGTGCTCGCGTTCCAGCCGCATCGCTACACGCGCACCCGCGACCTGTTCGAGGACTTCGTGCGGGTGCTGTCCGGCGCCGATGCGCTGCTCCTCGCCGAGGTGTACGCCGCCGGCGAGGCGCCGATCGTGGCCGCCGACGGCCGCTCGCTGGCGCGCGCGCTGCGCGTCGCCGGCAAGGTCGAGCCGGTGTTCGTCGAGGACATCGCCGCCCTGCCGGAAGCCATCCGGCGCGCGGCGCAGCACGGCGACGTCGTCATCACGATGGGCGCGGGGTCCATCGGCGGCGTCGCGGCCCAGTTGACATGAACATGGCCGAGACTCTCCGCTTCCAAAAACTGCGCGGGGAACTGAAGCGCGACGCGCCGATGGGGCGGCACGTGAGCTGGCGCGCCGGCGGGCGCGCCGACCGCTGCTACGTCCCGGCGGACATGGGCGATCTCGCGGCCTTCCTGCGCCAGTTGCCGCCGGAGGAGCCGCTGCTGTTCGTCGGACTGGGCTCGAATCTGCTGGTGCGCGACGGCGGCTTTCGCGGCACCGCCATCCTCATGCACGCCGCGACGCACCGCCCGGAGGTCCGCGACGGCATGGTCTACGCCGAGGCCGGCGTCGCCAGCCCGAAGGTGGCGCGCTTCGCCGCCATGCACGACTTCGAGGGCGCCGAGTTCCTCGCCGGCATCCCGGGCACGGTGGGCGGCGCGCTGGCCATGAACGCCGGCTGCTATGGCGGCGAGACCTGGGACATCGTCGCGCGCGTCGCCACCCTGGACCGCCGCGGCAATATCGCCGTGCGCGGCCGTAGCGAGTTCGACATCGGCTACCGGCACTGTGCGCCGAAGACGGCGGCGGGGGACGAATGGTTCGTCGCCGCCTGGTTCTGGCTCAAGCCCGGCGACGGTGCCGCCTCGCGCGCCGTGATCAAGGAGCTGCTGGCGCGGCGCGTGGCAACGCAGCCGCTCGGGCTGCCGAACGCGGGCAGCGTGTTTCGCAACCCGCCGAAACTCCACGCCGCGCACCTGATCGAGTCCTGCGGCCTGAAGGGCTTCGAGCGCGGCGCGGCGCGCGTGTCGGAGAAGCACGCCAACTTCATCGTCAACCCGGGCGGCGCGGCGTCGGCCGCCGACATCGAGTGGCTGATCCGGCACGTGCAGCGCATGGTGTACCAGATGAAGGGCGTGTACCTCGCCACCGAAGTGCGCATCGTCGGGGAGGAGGCATGAACTTCGGCAAGGTTGCCGTGCTCATGGGCGGCAAGTCGGCCGAGCGCGAGATCTCGCTGATGAGCGGCAATGGCGTGCTGAAGGCGCTGCGCTCGAAGGGCGTCGACGCGTACGCCTTCGATCCGGCGCAACGCGATCTCTTCGACCTGAAGCGCGAGGGCTTCGCGCGCTGCTTCATCGCGCTCCACGGCCGCGGCGGCGAGGACGGCACCGTCCAGGGCGCGCTCGAGGTGCTCGGCCTGCCGTATACCGGCAGCGGCGTCATGGGCTCGGCGATCGGCATGGACAAGTGGCGCACCAAGATGATCTGGATCGCCAACAAGCTGCCGACGCCTCGCTACCGAATTCTCGGGGGCGGCGACGACTGGAAGGCGGTGGCGCGCGATCTCGGGCTGCCGCTGATCGTCAAGCCGGCGAACGAAGGCTCGACCCTCGGCCTGACCAAGGTGACGGCCGTCAAGCAGCTGCCCGCGGCGTACGAGCTGGCCGCGAGCAAGTATCACGACGTCGCGCTCGCCGAGGCGTTCGTCGACGGCCCCGAGTACACCGCCAGCGTGCTCGGCGACGAAGCGCTGCCGCTGATCCGCATAGAGGCGCCGAAAGGCAACTACGACTACCAGAACAAGTACTTCACCGACGACACGAAGTATCACTGCCCCTGCGGGCTCGCGCCGAAGCCGGAGGCGACGCTGAAGGCGCTCGCGCTGCAGGCCTTCCGCGTGGCCGGTTGCAGCAGCTGGGGGCGCATCGACCTGATGCTCGATGCGAAAAAGAAGCCCTGGCTCCTTGAGGTGAACACCTCGCCCGGCATGACCGGCCACAGCCTGGTGCCGATGGCGGCGCGCGCCGTCGGCCTGTCCTACGAGGACCTGTGCGTGAAGATCCTGGAGCTCGCCCATGTCGGCTAGGGTGGCCCTCGCTGCCGGAATCCTCGCGGGCCTCGCGGCGCTCGCGGCCTGCCTCGGCGCGGCGTACTGGCTGCTGCTCCCCGAGCGCTTCCCGGTCAACCGCATCGAGGTCAAGGGGAGCCTCGAGAGAACCACCCGCTCCGAGATCGAGGCCGCGCTGCCGCGCGGCCCGGGGAACTTCTTCATCGCCGACCTGGCCGAGCTGCGCGCCGCGGCGGAGCGGCTGCCCTGGGTGCGGCGCGTCTCCGTACGCCGCGTCTGGCCCGACCGCATCGCACTCGAGGTCGAGGAGCACGTGGCGCTGGCGCGCTGGGGCACGGGGGAGGAGAAGCGGGCGCTGGTCAGCGTGCTGGGCGAGCGCTTCGCCGGCAGGACCGACCAGGCGCTTCCGGCCTTCGTCGGCCCGGCCGGCGCGGAGGCCGAGATGGCGCACCGCTACCGGCGCTTCGCGGCGATCGTCGCCCCGCTCGGCGTGGCGGTCGAGCGCGTGGTGCTCTCGCCGCGCCGCGCCTGGCAGCTGCGCCTCGACAACGGCCTGCACCTGATGCTCGGGCGCGACGCCGACCTGGCCGAGGCGCGCCTGCAGCGCTTCGTCGCGGTGCACGAGGCGACCCTGAAGAACATCGAGCGCCAGCACGACTACGTCGATCTGCGCTACCCCAACGGCTTTGCGCTGCGCGTGCCGGACCCGAGGAGCTGACCCGCAATGCCCAAGGAAAACAAAAACCTCGTCGTGGCGCTGGACATCGGCACCTCCAAGGTCGCCTGCCTGGTGGGCGAGATCGGCGCCGACGGCACCCTCGGCATGCTCGGCATGGGCGGGCAGGAGTCGAAGGGCCTCAAGAAAGGCGTGGTGGTGAACATCGAGGCGACGGTCGCCGCCGTGCAGCGCGCACTCGAGGAGGCCGAGCTGATGGCCGACTGCAAGATCGCCGCGGCCTATGTGGGCATCGCCGGCAGCCACATCCGCAGCTTCAACTCGACCGGCATGGTGGCGGTGAAGGACCGCGAAGTGAGCGCGCTCGACGTGGTGCGCGCGCTCGACACCGCCCGCGCGGTCAACATCCCGACCGACCAGCAGATCCTGCACGTGCTGCGCCAGGAGTTCATCATCGACGGCCAGGAGGACGTGCGCGAGCCGATCGGCATGTCCGGCGTGCGCCTCGAGGTGAAGGTGCACATCGTCACCGGTGCGGTGTCGGCGGCGCAGAACATCGTGAAATGCGTGCGCCGCTGCGGCCTCGAGGTGAACGACCTGATCCTGCAGCCGCTCGCCCCGTCGCGCGCCGTGCTGTCCGAGGACGAGAAGGATCTCGGCGTGTGCCTGCTCGACATCGGCGGCGGCACCACCGACATCGCGGTGTTCACGCACGGGGCGATCCGCCACACCGCGGTGATCCCGATCGCCGGCGACCAGATCACCAACGACATCGCCATGGCGCTGCGCACCCCGACCGCCGACGCCGAGAACATCAAGACGCGCCACGGCGTGGCGCTGCGCCAGCTCGCCGACCCGAACGCCATGATCGAGGTGCCGGGCATCGGCGAGCGCGCGCCGCGCTCGATGTCGCGCCAGACGCTCGCCGAGGTGATCGAGCCGCGCGTCGAGGAGCTGTACTCGCTGGTGCAGCAGGTGCTGCGCGAGTCGGGATTCGAGGAGCTGCTCTCCAGCGGCGTGGTGCTGACCGGCGGTTCCTCGGTGATGCAGGGCATGGTCGAGCTCGGCGAGGAGATCTTCCACATGCCGGTGCGCATCGGCATTCCGCGCTACGCCGGCGCGCTGGCCGAGGTGCTGCGCGCGCCGCGCTACGCCACCGCGGTGGGCCTGCTGTACGAGGGAATGGCGCAGCTTGAGCACGGAAAGCTTTCGCGCCAGGGCGGCTCGGTCAAAGCCGTCCTGGGGCGGATGCGGGAGTGGTTTCAGCGGAATTTTTAACGTTCCAACAAAGGCAAGGAGAAAAATATGTTCGAGATCGTAGACACGCAGTCACCCGGACCGGTCATCAAGGTGATCGGGGTCGGCGGCGCAGGCGGCAACGCCGTCAACCACATGATCGAGCAGGGCGTCGAGGGCGTGGAGTTCATCGCCGTCAACACCGACGCCCAGGTGCTGTCGCGCAACAAGGCGCGCAACCAGGTGCAGCTCGGCTCGAGCGGCCTGGGCGCGGGCGCCAAGCCCGAAGAGGCGCGCGCGGTGGCGCTGGCAGAACGCGAGCGAATCGAGGAAATGGTGGCCGGCGCGCACATGGTGTTCATCACCGCCGGCATGGGCGGCGGCACCGGCACCGGTGCGGCGCCGGTGATCGCGGAGGTCGCGCGCGGGCAGGGCATCCTCACGGTGGCGGTGGTCACCAAGCCGTTCACCTTCGAGGGCTCCAAGCGCATGAAGATCGCCGAGCAGGGCCTCGAAGAGCTGGCGCCGCACGTCGACTCGCTGATCGTGATCCTCAACGACAAGCTCGAGGAGGTGATGGGCGAGGACGTGACGCAGGAGGACGCATTCCGCGCCGCCGACGACGTGCTCAACAACGCGGTGGCCGGGATCGCCGAGATCATCAACCTGCCGGGGCTGGTAAACGTCGACTTCCAGGACGTGAAGACCGTGATGTCCGAGCAGGGCATGGCGATGATGGGATCGGCCTGCGCCAGCGGCATCGACCGCGCGCGCATCGCCGCCGAGCAGGCGATCGCCTGCCCGCTGCTCGAGGGCGTGAACCTGGCCGGAGCGCGCGGCGTGCTGGTCAACATCACCGCCTCGCGGCCGAGCCTCAAGCTGCGCGAAACCAAGGAGGTGATGAACATCATCCGCACCTTCGCCGCGGAGGACGCCACCATCATCTACGGCGGGGTCTACGACGACTCGCTTGCCGATGACCTGCGCGTCACGGTGGTCGCGACCGGGCTGGGTATGGCGCAGATGGCGCGCCAGTCCAAGCCGCAACTGGTGGTGTCGCAGAAGACCGGGACCGACAACGCTCCCGGGCCGGTCGACTACCAGCAGCTCGACCAGGTGCCGGCGGTGATCCGGCGCAACCGCGCCTCCACCGTCGAGGCCCTGCAGCAGAGCGGCGTCGACAAGTACGACATTCCTGCGTTCCTGAGGAAGCAGGCCGACTAGCAAACAAACGTCAGGCCGGGCCACCCCCACCTTGCCGCGGGTGCCCTGCCTTTCGCCGCCGTGTCATGATGGCTGTCCATGGAAGAAAACAGGGCCGCGGGAGAAGCGCCGTTCGCGCGCGACCAGAAGGCGCTCGAGGACAGCGAGCGGCTCTTCCGCACGCTGTTCGACGTGCATCCCCAGCCGATGTGGGTGATCGACGTCAACACCCTGGCGTTCCTCGCCGTGAACGGCGCCGCGATGCGGCTCTACGGCTACTCCAGGGAGGAGTTCCTGGCGCTGGCCGCGGACCGGATCCAGGAAGACGTCGACGACCTGCGCCGCGTGTTCGCCGACTGGAGCAACAACTACAGCCAGCGCCTCTGGCGCCATAAGACGAAGAGCGGCGAGGTGATCCCGGTGAAGGTGACCTCGCTGAACCTCGAGCTCGCCGGCCGGCGGGCGCGCCTCGGGGTGATCGAGGCCTTGCCGAGCGCCTGAGGGCGGAGGAGCGCGCCGAGTAGGGTCTGCTAGAATGCAAGGCGGCACAAGTACTTGCCGCATATCTCGATGCTACGGCAGCGAACCCTCAAGTCCCTCATCAGTGCTTCCGGCGTCGGCCTGCACACCGGCCAGAAGGTGCGTATCACGCTGCGCCCGGCCCCGCCCGACACCGGCGTCGTGTTCCGGCGCCTCGATCTCCCGGCACCGGTCGAGATCCCGGCGCGCGCCGACCTGGTCGGTGAGACGCGCCTGTGCTCCTGCCTGGTGCGCGACGGCGCCAAGGTCTATACCGTCGAGCACCTGATGTCGGCGCTCGGCGGGCTGGGCGTCGACAACGTTTTCGTTGACCTCGACGCGCAGGAGCTGCCGATCATGGACGGCAGCGCCTCGCCGTTCGCGCTGCTTATCCAGCAGGCCGGGATCGAGGAGCAGGGCGCGCCCAAGCGCTTCCTGCGCGTCAAGCGGCGCATCGAGGTGAAGGACGGCGACAAGTGGGCGCGGCTCGACCCTTACGAGGGCTACCGCCTGTCGTTCTCGATCGACTTCCGCCACCCGGTGATCGAGCGCAGCACCCAGTCGGTGATGGTGGATTTCGCCGAGACCTCGTACCTGAAGGAGATCGCGCGGGCGCGCACCTTCGGTTTCATGCACGAGGTCGAGGACCTGAAGGACAGCGGCTTCGCCCTCGGCGGCGGGCTGGAGAACGCGGTGGTGATCGACGAGCAGGGCGTGCTGAACAGCGAGGGCCTGCGCTTCGCCGACGAGTTCATCCGCCACAAGCTGCTCGACGCCATCGGCGACCTGTACCTGATCGGCCGGCCGCTGCTCGGCGCCTTCAGCGCGCACAAGTCCGGCCACGGGCTCAACAACCGCCTGGCGCGCGCGGCGCTCGCGGAAGCCGGGGCGCTGGAAACGGTGGTGTTCGAACGTGCCGAGGAGGCCCCCGCCGGCGTCTCCCGCCTGCTCGCGCAGTTCAACTAGGTGTTCGCCGTCCTGCAGATCGTTGGCCTCGCGGTCGTGACCGCGCTCGCCGTCACCACGCTCGCCTGGCTGATCACCGGCGAGCCGCGCTGGAAGCGCCTCACCTGGCAGGTCTTCAAGTTCTCGGTTTTCGGGCTGGCCGCGGTGCTGCTCCTGTTCGCGGGCCAGGCCCTGCTGGAATAGCCCCGCGGCGCTGCAACAGGGCGCGCAAAGCGTCGCGTGCCGGCGACGGTGCCATCTCCTGGTGCAGCCGGCGCAGCCGGTCGAGCGTAAGTGTGGATAAATACGCGGTTTTTGGAGGCGCTCCCGGCCCCTGCCGTGTTGCGTTTGGTTGCACCCGTATGCAAACTGAATTAACCTGCAAGCGCTGTTGTTTTGAAAAGAAATTTGCCAGGGACGGCGCAAGCAGACGCAGCTTCGCGGCGGTCGCCGGAGCGGCCGCGTGCAGCACGATTTCCCCGTCCCGGTAGTTGACGACACGCACCTGCTGCGCCAGTTCGGGCGGCAGGTAGTCGCCCAGCAGTCCGGCAAGCGCGCGAAGGTCTTGCGTCTTTGCCAGCAGGGGCTGCAGCGCGGTCTCGGCCGCGAGGATCCGGTCGAGCTTGGGCAGTGGCAAGGGCAATCGCAGGGAGGAGAGAAGTCGTGCAGATTATCCTGATCTCGGACCGCTTGGCCAGGGCGAGGTCGGTCCATATGTCGCTGCGGCACCTGGTGGGCACCGGGCTGTTGGCGGTCGTCCTGCTGCTCGGCTCCACGGTCGCGCTGTACTGGCTGACGCTGCGCTATGCCGCCGAAGTGCGGCTGCCGGCGCTGCAGCATCTGGTGGCTATGGCGCAGGAAGCCGAGGCCGAGCGCGAGCGCCAGTTCCTGCAGCAGAACCTCAATTCGATGGCGATGAAGCTCGGCGAGATGCAGGCACAGCTCACGCGCCTGGACTCGCTGGGTGAGCGGGTCTCGGCGCTCGCCGGCATCCGGCCGCAGGAATTCCGCTTCGGCGAAGCCCCCGGGCTGGGCGGGGCGGCGCCGGCGCAGATGCCGCCGCAGAACCTGTCGCTCGGCGAGTTCAGCGAGAAGCTGCTGGCCCTCGCCCGCCAGGTCGAGAGCCGCAACGACATGCTCGGCGTGCTGGAAGCACAGTTGTTCGAGCAGGCGGTGAAGAAGAAGATGATCCCGACCATGATGCCGGTGCGCGCGCCCTTCAACGCCTCGAGCTTCGGCCGCCGCATCGACCCGTTCAACGGCGAGTGGGCGATGCACGAAGGCATCGACTTCATCGCCGACCTCGGCTCGCCGGTCGCCGCCGCCGCCGCCGGGGTGGTGATCTTCTCCGGCTTCCACCCGCAATACGGCTACGCGATCGACGTCGACCACGGCAACGACCTGGTGACGCGTTACGCGCACAACTCCAAGCTGCTGGTGCGCGAGGGCGACGTCGTGCAGCGCGGCCGCAAGATCGCCGAAGTCGGCTCGACCGGGCGCTCGACCGGGCCGCACCTGCACTTCGAGGTGCGCTTCCGCGGCGCCGCCCAGAACCCCGCCAAGTTCCTCGTCCCCTCCGGACCCGCCTCGGGTCCTATAGCCCGCACCAAGTAGTAAAATCATCGGCTTTGCCCTGAGCGGCAAATCCGCATGATCGGCAACGTCCTCACCAAGATCTTCGGCAGCCGCAACGAGCGGCTGCTCAAGCAGTACTCGCGCAGCGTCGCGGCGATCAACGCCTTCGAGCCGGCGCTGGCGAAGCTTTCCGATCCGCTGTTGAAGGAAAAAACGGATGAATTGAGAAAGCGACATGCGGCGGGCGCCACGCTCGACGAGCTGCTGCCCGAGGCCTTCGCCGTGGTGCGCGAAGCGTCCAAGCGCACGCTGCGCATGCGCCACTTCGACGTGCAGATGCTCGGCGGCATGGTGCTGCACAACGGCAAGATCGCCGAGATGAAGACCGGCGAGGGCAAGACGCTGGTGGCCACGCTGCCGGCCTACCTCAACGCGCTCGGCGGCAAGAGCGTGCATATCGTCACGGTGAACGACTACCTGGCGAACCGCGACGCCGAGTGGATGGGCAAGATCTTCCACTTTCTCGGGCTGACGGTCGGCGTCAACCTGCCCCACATGGAGCCCGAGGCCAAGCGCAAGGCCTACGCTGCCGACATCACCTACGGCACCAACAACGAGTTCGGCTTCGACTACCTGCGCGACAACATGGCGATGCACGTCGAGGAGCGCTTCCAGCGCGGACTGCACTACGCCATCGTCGACGAGGTCGACTCGATCCTGATCGACGAGGCACGCACGCCGCTGATCATCTCCGGCCAGGCCGAGGACCGCACCGAGCTCTACCACCGCATGAACGAGGTGGCGCCGCTGCTCACGCGGCAGAAGGAGGAGAAGAAGCTCGACCAGCCCGAGCCGCCGGGCGACTTCTTCGTCGACGAGAAGAACCACCAGATCCTGCTGTCCGAGGCCGGCCACCAGAAGGCCGAGGAGATCCTGACCCGCGTCGGCTTGCTGCCGGCGGGCGCCAGCCTGTACGAGCCGGCCTACATCAACCTGGTGCACCAGCTCTACGCCGCGCTGCGCGCGCACTACCTGTTCCACCGCGATCAGCACTATGTGGTGCAGAACGGCGAAGTGGTGATCGTCGACGAGTTCACCGGCCGGCTGATGGTCGGGCGGCGCTGGTCCGACGGCCTGCACCAGGCGGTCGAGGCGAAGGAGAAGGTGTCGATCCAGAACGAGAACCAGACCCTCGCCTCGATCACCTTCCAGAACTACTTCCGCATGTACGGCAAGCTCGCCGGCATGACCGGCACCGCCGACACCGAGGCCTACGAGTTCCAGCAGATCTACGGGCTCGAGGTGGTGGTGGTGCCGACGCACATGAAGATGGTCCGGATCGAGCGCCAGGACCAGGTGTACCGCACCGCAAAGGAGAAGTACGACGCGGTGATCAAGGACATCCGCGACTGCTACCAGCGCGACCAGCCGGTGCTGGTCGGCACCACTTCGATCGAGAACTCGGAGCTGCTCTCGGGGATGCTGGCGAAGGAGAAGCTCGAGCACCAGGTGCTGAATGCGAAGCAGCACGCGCGCGAGGCGGAGATCGTCGCCCAGGCCGGCCGGCCGAAGATGATCACCATCGCCACCAACATGGCGGGCCGCGGCACCGACATCGTGCTCGGCGGCAACGTCGAGAAGCAGTGCGACCTGGTCGAGGCGAACGACAGCCTGAGCGTCGAGGACAAGAAGCTGCGCGGCGAGAAGCTGCGCGGCGAGTGGCAGTCGCTGCACGACCAGGTGGTGCAGGCGGGCGGCCTGCACATCATCGCCACCGAGCGCCACGAGTCGCGGCGCATCGACAACCAGCTGCGCGGCCGCTCCGGCCGCCAGGGCGACCCCGGCAGCTCGCGCTTCTACATGGCGCTCGAGGATCCGCTGCTCAGGATCTTCGCCGGCGAGCGCATCAACCGCATCATGGTGATGCTCAAGATGCCCGAGGGCGAGGCGATCGAGCACAGCATGGTGACGCGCTCGATCGAGAGCGCCCAGCGGAAAGTCGAAGCGCGGAACTTCGACATGCGCAAGCAATTGCTCGAGTACGACGACGTCGCCAACGACCAGAGGAAGACGATCTACGCCTTGCGCAACGAGATGCTCGAGTCGCAGGACGTCTCGCCGCGCGTCGCCGACCTGCGCTCGGGCGTGCTCGCGGACCTGTTCCGGCTCTACGTCCCGGAGGAGAGCGTCGAGGAGCAATGGGACATCGCCGGGCTGGAGAACGCGCTCAAGGCCGAATTGCAGCTCGAGCTGCCGCTGCGCCGCTGGCTCGAGAAGGAGGAGGACCTGCAGCCCGAGCAGCTGCTCGAGCGCATCGTGGCCAAAGCCGACGAGTCCTACGGCGCCAAGGTGCCGGCGGGCGCCGAGGCTTCGTTCCGCCAGTACGAGCGCTACGTGGTGCTGCAGATCCTGGACGCGCACTGGCGCGAGCACCTGGCGGCGCTCGACCACCTGCGCCAGGGCATCCACCTGCGCGGCTACGCGCAGAAGAATCCGAAGCAGGAGTACAAGCGCGAGGCCTTCGAGCTGTTCGGCAGCATGATCGAGGCGGTCAAGCTCGAGGTCACCAAGACGCTCACCGCGGTGCAGATCCGCGCCCAGGACGACATCAAGCCCGACGACCAGGCGCATGTGGACAACGTGCAGCTGAGGCACGGCTCGCCGGACGAGGTTCTGGACGACGGCCACCAGCCGGGCGAGGTCGCGGCGGACGAGCCGCCCTCGAAAAAGACCCCGGTGGTGCGCCACACGGCGAAGATCGGGCGCAACGACCCTTGTCCCTGCGGCTCGGGCAAGAAGTACAAGCAGTGCCACGGCAAGCTGAGCTGAGTGGCAGTCAACCTTCCGCCTCCAGATCCCGACTCACTTCATTCCATCGCCGGCCTCGAGCTGGGCGTGGCGATGGCGGGGGTCAAGAAGCCGAACCGCAAGGATCTGCTGGTGATGCGCCTCGCGCCGGGCGCGGCGGTGGCTGGCGTATTCACCAAGAACCGGTTCTGCGCCGCTCCGGTCCTGCTCTGCAAAGAGCATCTTCGAAATGAAACAAGAGCTCTCGTCATCAACACCGGCAATGCCAATGCCGGCACCGGCGCCGACGGGCTGAAGCGCGCGCAACAGGTCTGCGCGGCGCTCGCCGCGCGGCTGGGCTGCAGGCCGGGGCAAGTGTTGCCGTTTTCGACCGGCGTGATCATGGAGCCGCTGCCCGCGGAGCGCATCACGGCTGCTTTACCCGAAGCTCTTTCCAGGAAAAGCAGTTGGCTGGATGCCGCCGAAGCCATCATGACCACCGACACGGTGGCGAAGGCCTTCTCAAGAAAGGTGAAGCTGTCGCAAGGCGAAGCGTGCATCACCGGCATCGCCAAGGGCGCCGGCATGATCCGCCCCGACATGGCGACCATGCTGGGATTCGTGGCGACGGATGCGCGAGTTTCGAGAAAGGACCTTTCTCGAGTGCTGAAGAAGGCCAGCGACGCCTCGTTCAACTGCATCACCGTCGATGGCGACACCTCGACCAACGACTCATTCGTGCTGATTGCGACCGGGAAGGGCCCGGTTGCGTCTTCCGGCAGGGATCTCGCCCTTCTGGCCGCCGCGATCGAGTCGGTTTCGATTCAACTCGCGCAAGCCATCATCCGCGACGGCGAAGGCGCGACCAAGTTCGTCACGGTGAAGCTCGAAAAAGGCCGGTCGAGGGAAGAATGCCGGCGCGTGGCCTACGCGATCGCGCACTCGCCGCTGGTGAAGACCGCGTTTTTCGCCTCCGACCCGAACCTCGGCCGCATCCTGGCGGCGATCGGCTACGCTGGCGTGAGGGACCTGGACACGGGCAAGGTCGACCTGTTCATCGACGGCGTTTGGGTCGTGAAGCGGGGAGGAAGAAACCCCGCGTACGTCGAGGGCCAGGCGGTCGAGGCGATGAGGAAGCCGGAGTTCACCGTGCGTGCGGTGCTGAACCGTGGCAAGGCGGCGGCGACGGTCTGGACTTGCGACTTCTCCTTCGACTACGTGAAAATCAACGCCGAATACCGCACCTGAGCCGAGCGTGAGCAAGGAACTCGAAAAAATCCTCAAGCGGCTGGAACAGCTGCTGCCGCCGCCGCCCCCGCCCACCGAGTGGAAGGCGAGCATCGCCTTCCGCTGGCGCAGCGCCGGGCGGCGCGGAACGCCGGGCTGGCTGCAGCCGGTGCGGCACGTGCACCGCATCAAGCTGTCCGACCTGCGCGGCATCGACCGGCAGGTCGAGCGCGTCGAGCAGAACACGCGCCAGTTCCTCGAAGGCAGGCCGGCGAACAACGTGTTGCTCACCGGCGCGCGCGGCACCGGCAAGTCGTCGATCGTCAAGGGCCTGCTCAACAAGTATTCGCGCCAGGGACTGCGGCTGATCGAAGTGGAGAAGAGCGACCTCATCGACCTGCCGACCATCGTCGACCAGGTGGCGGCGCGCCCCGAGCGCTTCCTGCTGTTCTGCGACGACCTGAGCTTCCACGGCGCCGAGGAAGGCTACATCGCCCTCAAGGTGGCGCTGGACGGCTCGATCTCGACCACCTCCGAGAACCTGCTGATCTACGCCACCTCGAACCGGCGCCACCTGATGCCCGAGTACATGGCCGAGAACCTCGAGACCAAGTACGTCGACGACGAGATCCATCCCGGCGAGACGGTCGAGGAGAAGATCTCGCTGTCCGAGCGCTTCGGGCTGTGGGTCAGCTTCTATCCTTTCGACCAGGACGAGTACCTCGACATCGTCGGCCACTGGCTCAAGTCTTTTGGTTCTCTGTTGAATGAAAAATCAAAAGAAGAGGCGCTGCAATGGGCCCTGCAGCGGGGCTCGCGCAGCGGTCGCGTCGCCTACCAGTTCGCCCGCGACTGGGCCGGCCGACACTCCAAGAAAAAGTGATCGAAGTCGCAGCCGCCGTCATTCAGCGGCCGGACGGTTCGTTTCTCCTCGCGCAGCGCCCCCAGGGCAAGGTCTACGCCGGGTACTGGGAGTTCCCTGGCGGCAAGGTGGAGGCGGGCGAGCCGCTGGCGCTAGCCCTCGAACGCGAGCTCCTCGAGGAGCTGGGCATCCAGGTGCTGAAGGCGTACCCGTGGATCACGCGGGTGCATGTGTATGAGCACGCGACGGTCATGCTGCATTTCTTCCGCGTGGTGGAATGGCGCGGCGAGCCGAGCCCGCGCGAGAGCCAGGCCTTCGTCTGGCAGCGCAGCGGCGAACCGGCGGTGCAGCCGATGCTGCCCGCGAACGGCCCGGTGCTCGCCTCCCTCGCCCTGCCGCTCGAGTATGCGATCACCGACGCGCGGTCTCTCGGCATGGAGGCGCAGCTCGAGCGCATCGAAGCGCGGCTGAGGGACGGCCTGCGCCTGATCCAGGTGCGGGACAAGGGCAACTGGGAGCGCTCGCGGCTGATCTATGTGGTCAGGAGCATGGCCCGACAGTTCGGCGCCCGCGTTCTCGTCAACGGCGGTCCGGCGGCCGACGGCATTCATTTCAGCGCCGAGCAGCTGATGACGCTGCGCTCCCGGCCGAGCGAAGCGGGCTTGATGGCGGCTTCGTGCCACACGCTGCAGGAGCTGGGCCACGCGATGGCGATCGGGCTGGATTTCGCCGTGCTCGGGCCGGTCAAGGCGACCGGGACGCACCCGGGCGCGAGCCTGCTGGGATGGGACGGGTTTCGCCGCATCGCCGAGGGCGCCTCGATCCCGGTGTATGCCATCGGCGGCTTGCAGCCGCAGGACATGGACCCGGCGCGCGCGGCGGGCGCGCACGGCCTGGCCATGATTCGGGGGGCTTGGGCTTAGGTCAAAGGTTGCAGAAAGTGAGCTCGAAGCCGACGTCCCAGTCGGCGGTGCGCGGCCGCGGGTCTTCGCCGTTCTGCGCCATGAAGCGGATGTTGAGCACGTACTTGTTGGCGCTGATCTCGGGCACGCAGGGCGTCGCCGCGTCCAGGCGCAGGCGCAGCATCTGCGCGGTCTTGCCGCCGAGCATCTGCTGGAACATGCCCTGGGTCGCCGACACCGCCTGCGGCTTGCCCGACTCGCGCAGGATCCGGAGGATGATCGCCGAGCCGTCGCGCAGCGGGTAGAGCGGCCCGGTCCAGGCGGCGAGCTGTCCGGTGCGCTCCTCGGACGGCCGGTGCAGCCAGTAGTGGTAGGAAGGCAGGTCGAACTCGCAGGCGCCGCCGGGAATGCCGGTGCGCTGCTTGATCGACATCAGCCAGTCGTTCTCGCGCAGGTACTGGCCGATCTTGCCGGTCATCGAGAACAGCGCCTGCGCCGCCTGCTCGATGTCGCGCAGCACGTGGTTGAGGGCGTCCTCGGCGATGTCGGGGTTGTTGCGGAACGACAGCAGCACCTGCTTCTGGCGCTCGAGCTCCTGCAGCAGATCCGATTTGAGATCGGCGCGCCCCGCCACCTCCATGATCTCGAACAGCGTCAGCAGCGCCATGTGGTGATCGTGCGGCTCGGTGCGCGCCACGAAGTGCCGCGAGCGCTCGAACAGGTCCTCCAGCCGCAACAGCGTCCGGATGCGCTCGCTGAGAGGATATTCGTAGGTGATCACCGACCCGCGAATTGTAGGTATTTTTCATGCAGGGCGGCCACCTGTTTGCGCAATGCGTCACGGCTGCCCCGGTTGTCGATCACGTCGTCGGCCGCCGCCAGGCGCGCGGCGCGCGTCGCCTGCGAGCGGATGATGCGGCGCACCTCCTCGGCGGCGAGGCCGCTGCGGGTCCGCACCCGCGCCACCCGGGTGCGCTCGGGCGCGTCGACCACCAGCACCCGGTCGACCCGGCTGCGGTAGCCGCGCGATTCGACCAGCAGCGGCACGACGTGCACCACGTAAGGCCCGCGCGCCGCAGCGATGCGGCGGCGCGACTCCTTGCGGATCATGGGATGCAGCAGGTCCTGCAGCCGGCGCCGGGCGCGCGGATCGGTGAACGCGAGCTCGCGCATGCGCTTGCGGTCCATGGCGCCGTCGGGTCCGATGGCCTTTCCACCAAAAAGCTTTTTTATCCTGGGAACGGCCAGACCGTTCCTCCCGGTCAGCTGGTGCGCGATGGCGTCGGTGTCCACCACGCTGGCGCCGAGATCGGCGAACGCCTCGGCCGCGGCGCTCTTGCCGCTGCCGATCCCGCCCGTCAGTCCTACGACAAACGTCACAATCTCTGCAGATACCAGCGCACGATGGGATCGCCCCAGAACATCGCGACGATGCCGGCGATGGCGAGGTAGGGCCCGAAGTGGAAGCGGAAGCCCGCTTCCCAGCGCCCGCGCGCCGCGAACATCTGCAGCGCGCCGAAGGCGAGCCCGACCAGCGAGGACAGCAGGATCACCAGCGGCAGCATCTTCCAGCCGAGGAGGGCCCCGACCGCGGCATTCATCTTGAAGTCGCCGTAGCCCATGCCCTCCTTGCCGGTGACGAGCTTGAAGGCCCAGTACACCAGCCACAGCGACAGGTAGCCGGCGACCGCGCCGATCACCGCCTCGCCGAGCGGCACGAAAGCGCCGGCCAGGTTGGCGAGCAGGCCGATCCACACCAGCGGCAGCGTCAGGGCATCGGGCAGCAAGCCGGTTTCCTGGTCGATGAAGGCGAGCGCGATGGTGAACCAGATGAACAGCGCCGCGCCCGCCGCGGTCGCCGAGGCGCCGAAGCGCCAGGCGGCATAGGCGGCGCCGGCGCCGGCGAGCAGCTCCACCAGCGGATAGCGCAGGCCGATGCCCGCGCCGCAGCCGGCGCACTTGCCGCGCAGCAGCAGCCAGCTCAGCACGGGAACGTTTTCCCAGGCGCGGATGCGGCGGCTGCACTTCGGGCAGCCGGAGCGCGGCACCACCAGGTTGTAGGCGGGCTCGGGAGGCAGCGGCTGGCCGGCGAGCTCGGCGCATTCCGTGCGCCACTCGCGCTCCAGCATCTTCGGCAGGCGGTGGATGACGACGCTGAGGAAGGAGCCGACGCACAGCCCCAGCACCAGCGCCGCCCAGGGAAAGACGGCTGGCTCCGCTAGCCAGCCCAAAGACACCACGTCAGACCGCTTGGCCCATCTTGAAGATCGGCAGGTACATGGCGATCACCATGCCGCCGATGAGCGTGCCGAGCACCACCATGATGATCGGCTCCATCAGCGAGGACAGCGCCTCGACCGCGTCGTCGACCTCGGCCTCGAAGAAGTCGGCGACCTTGCTGAGCATGCCGTCGAGCGCGCCGGTCTCCTCGCCGATCGAGCACATCTGCAGCACCATCGACGGGAACACATTGGCATTGGTCATGGCCATCGTCAGCGAGGTGCCGGTGGAGACCTCGGCCTTGATCTGCCTGGTGGCGTGCGCGTAGACGTAGTTGCCCGAGGCACCGCCGACCGAGTCCAGCGCCTCGACCAGCGGCACACCGGCGGCGAACATGGTCGACAGCGTCCGCGTCCAGCGCGCGATGGTCGAGATGCGCACCAGGTGGCCGAACACCGGCATCTTGAGCATCAGCTTGTCCATGAAGATCTGCACCGCGATCGAGCGCTGCCAGGCATGGAAGAAGCCGTAGATCGCACCGCCGATCACCGGGAAGATGACGAACCAGTACGCCACAAACCAGTCGGAGATGGCCATCACCACCAGCGTCGGCGTGGGCAGGTCGGCGCCGAAGTTCTTGAACACTTCCTTGAACGCCGGGATGACGAAGATCATGATCACCGCGGTGATGATGAACGCCACCCCGATGATGGCGATCGGGTAGAACAGCGCGCTCTTGATCTTCGATTTGATGGCGATCGTTTTTTCCTGGTAGGTCGCCAGGCGGTCGAGCAGCGTCTCGAGAATGCCGGCCTGCTCGCCGGCCGCGACCAGGTTGCAGTACAGGTTATCGAAGTACAGCGGGTACTTGCGGAACGCGGCGGCGAGCGGCGAGCCGGTCTCGACGTCGGACTTGATGTCGAGCAGCAGCTTGCCCATCGCCGGGTTCGAAGCGCCCTTGCCGACGATTTCGAACGACTGCAGCAGCGGCACGCCGGCCTTCATCATCGTCGCGAGCTGCCGCGTGAACAAGGACAGGTCCTTGCCGGTGACCCTGCCGCCGCGCTTGCGCTTAACCTGCTTGACCTTCTGCACGACGATGCCCTGGCGGCGCAGGGTGGCGCTGGCCGCGGACTCGCTGACCGCGCGCAGCTCGCCGCGCACGACCTTGCCGGCCTTGTCCTTGCCTTCCCAGCCGAAGGTGAGCTCTTTCGGTCCCTTGGGTGCCGCCGCTGCTGCTGCTGCCGTCGCCATAGTGTTCCGAGTCCCCCGCGTTTCTTCCCGCTAACCGGGGGATGATGCCCTCCGGGGGCATCTTTGTAAAGGCTGAAGTCCCGGTTCTAAGCCCCTGAGGGTTCGGTACTTTCCGCGGCTTCCACCGGCCGGAAGATGCGCACCGTTTTGATCAACCGCCCCTGGGCGTGGACGATTTCCATCGGCACATTGCCGATCTTGATGGAAACGTCGGCCTCGGGGATGTCCTGCAAGTGCTCGACGATCAGGCCGTTCAGCGTCTTCGGGCCGTCGGTTGGCAGCGACAGGCCGAGCGCGCGATTGATCTCGCGCAGCGGCATCGAGCCCTCCGCGGTGGCCGCGCCGTCCGCGTCCCAGGCGAGGCTGGCGCCCGCCGAGGGCAGCGTGGTGGTGAACTTGCCGATGATCTCCTCGATGATGTCTTCGAGCGTCACCAGGCCCATCAGCTCGCCGTACTCGTCGACCACCAGCGCGATGCGCTCCCGGTTCTCCTGGAAGTACTGGATCTGCGCGAGCACCGGCGTGCTCGCCGGCACGAAGTAGGGCTCGCCCAGCAGCGACTTCAGCGTCTCCTTGTCGAGCGTGCCGGTCGGCAGCGCGGTCAGCACCTTCTTCAGCTGCAGCACGCCGACCACCTCGCCGAGCGCGCTGCGGAACACCGGCAGCCGCCCGTGGTGGCTGGTGACGATCTGGCGCACGATCGTGTCCATGTCGTCGTCGAGCTTGAGCGACTCGATCCTGGCGCGCGGCAGCATGATGTCCTGCACCGTCACCGCGCCGACGTCGAACAGGTTCATCAGGATCGAGACGTGCTTCTTGGGCAAGAAGTTCGAGTACTCGAGCAGGATCATGCGCACCTCCTCCGGCGACATCTCGCCCTCGGTATCGCCGCCCCGCAAGCGCAGCAGCCGGAGCAGCGGTTTTAGAAGCGCGTCGGTCGAGGCCGAGAGCAGATGGACGAAGGGAGCCGAGATCTTGGCGAGCGAAAGCATCGGCCAGGCCGCCAGCCGCGCGATGCCTATGGCGTAATGCTGGCCGAGGCGCTTGGGGACCAGCTCGCCGGCCACGATCGTCAGATAAGTAATGCCGATCACCAGCACCACCGTGGCGACGACGCTCGCGGTCTTGGGCTCCAGGCCGGCAGCCACCTCGAGCCAGGCGGCCAGGGACTGCGCGAAGAATGCCTCGCCGATGATGCCGTTCAGGATGCCGATCGAGGTGATGCCGATCTGGATGGTGGAAAGAAAGCGCGTCGGATTCTCGGCGAGCCTGATCGCCGCCGCCGCCAGGCGGTCACCCTGCTTGGCGAGCGCCTGCAGGTGCGGCTTGCGCGCCGTAAGCAGCGCCACTTCGGACATGGCGAACAGGCCGTTGAGCAGTATCAGGCCGAGCAGGATGAGGAATTCCAGGCGCTCCTCCTAGCTGCGCCCGAGCAGCACTTCGAGCACGAAGCGGCTGCCGACATAGGCCAGCATGAGCAGGACGAAGCCCGACAGCGTCCAGCGCAGCGCGGTGCGGCCGCGCCAGCCGTAGCGCCAGCGCCCGGCGAGCAGCCAGGCGAAGATCAGCCACGACAGCACCGCGAATACCGTCTTGTGCTCGAAGCGCAGCGCGCGGCCGAACAGCGTCTCGGAGAACGCAATGCCGGTGATCAGCGTCAGCGTGAGGAACACGAACGCCGCGCCGATCATGCGAAACAGCAGCGACTCGAGCGTCAAGAGCGGCGGCAGGTTGGGGAATGCCACGCCGCCGCGCCGGTGCAATTGCCGCTCCGCCACCGCCATCAGCGTGGCGTGCAGAAGCGCGATGACGAACAGGCCGTACGCGATCATTGCCAGGGCGAGGTGCAGCTTGAATTCGGCGGCTTGCGCGTGCGCGCCGCTCGAAGCGAGGCCGGGAAACAGCGCGGGCAGCGGCACGGCGAGCGCGGCAAGCGGCAGCACGAGCGGCTGCATGCCCTCCAAGGCGTAGAACAGGCTTTCAACCCAGTAGACGGCGACGCCGAGGAGCATCATGATCGACAGCGCCTGCGCGAATCCGAAGCGCAGCTCTTTTCCGAAAACGCCCTCGTACAGCAGCCACGCGTGCAGCGCGAGCGGCACGAGGATCGCGGCGCGTTCCCAGGGGCGCAATGTGCCCGCGGAGCGCGAGCGCCAGCGGGAGTTCCAGAAGTGCCACGCCAGCCCCAAGTACATGGCCGAGGCGATGCCGTGAATTACAATGTCGGGCACCACTTCAGTTTATCACCCCTATGCTCGACAACCTGACCGCACGCCTAGCGAAGATCGTCAAGCAGATTCGCGGCGAGGCGCGCCTCACCGAATCGAACATCCAGGAAGCGCTGCGCGAGGTGCGCGTGGCGCTGCTCGAGGCCGACGTCGCGCTGCCGGTGGTGAAGCACTTCATCGAGTCGGTGCGCGTCGCCGCGCTCGGCCAGGAAGTCGTCGGCAGCCTCACGCCCGGCCAGGCGCTGGTCGGCGTCGTGCACCGCGAGCTGGCCAAGCTGATGGGCGAGGCCAACGTCGGCCTGAACCTCGCTACGCAGCCGCCGGCGGTGATCCTGATGGCCGGGCTGCAGGGCTCGGGCAAGACGACCACCAGCGGCAAGCTCGCCCGCCTGCTGATCGCCGACAAGAAGAAGGTCGCGCTGGTCTCCGCCGACGTCTACCGCCCTGCGGCGATCGAGCAGCTGAAGACCGTTGCCGCGCAAGCCGGCGCCGCGTTTGTTGTTTCTTCCGCAAACCAAAAACCGGTGGAAATCGCAACGGCGGCCCTCGACTACGCGCGCACGCACTACATGGACGTGCTGATCGTCGACACCGCCGGCCGGCTGGCGATCGACGAGGAGATGATGCAGGAGATCGCCGCGCTGCATGCCGAGCTGAAGCCGATCGAGACCCTGTTCGTGGTCGACGCGATGCAGGGCCAGGACGCGGTCAACGTCGCCCGCGCCTTCAACGAGCGCCTGCCGCTCACCGGCGTGATCCTCACCAAGCTCGACGGCGACGCGCGCGGCGGCGCGGCGCTCTCGGTGCGCCACGTCACCGGTCAACCGATCAAGTTCGCCGGTGTCAGCGAGAAGCTCGACGGCCTCGAGGCCTTCCACCCGGAGCGCATGGCGGCGCGCATCCTCGGGATGGGCGACATCCTGTCGCTGGTCGAGGAGGCGCACGCCAAGATCGACCTCGATGAAGCGCAGCGCGTCGCCGACAAGGTGCGCAAGGGCAAGGGCTTCGACCTCGAGGACTTCAAGCAGCAGATGGTGCAGATGAGGAAGATGGGCGGCGTCGCCTCGCTCATGGACAAGCTCCCCGCCCAGCTGGTCGGCCAGATCGACCCGGCCAAGCTGCAGGACGAGAAGCAGTTCAGGCGCATCGAGGGCATCATCAATTCCATGACCGCGCAGGAGCGCCGCCGGCCCGAGCTGATCAAGGCCTCGCGCAAGCGCCGCATCGCCGCCGGCGCCGGCGTCCCGGTCCAGGCCGTCAACCAGCTGCTAAATCAGTTCGAGCAGATGCAGAAAATGATGAAGATGATGAAAGGCGGCAACCTCGCGCGCATGATGCGCGGCATGAAGGGCATGCTGCCGGGGATGCGCTGAGCCGGGCTGCGCGCTCAGCGCGGGCCGATCACTCGGATTCGCGCTGGCGGCTGGCCTGCCAGTCGGCCAGCTGCCGCTCCGCATTGCCTTGGCTCATGCGGTAGGTCGCCTGGATGGTCTCGATCAGCCGATCGCGCTTGCCCTCGATGAGCTCGAGCTGCCGGTCGGTGATCTTCGACCAGTGGAGCTGCACGATCAGCTTGAAGCGCGCCCAATCGCTCTCGATCCGCTCCCAGTGCACCCTACTGGCCGCCGATCATAACTTCTCCTTGTCGGTTCCCGAGAGGGTCAAGTTCCTGGTGCCGGCAACCTCCACGGCGACGCGCCGGTCGGGCTGCAGGCAGGCGATGAGCTGCGCGCTTCGGGCTCCGGCGCATTCGCCGGGCTTGGTGACGGGATGCGCTGCCCCCCTGCCTTCGGCGCGCACGCGCTCGGGGCGGATGCCGCTGCCGATCAGGTAGGCCTTGATCGCTTCGGCACGCTCTTCCGACAGGATCTGGTTGTAGGCCTCGGAACCCAGCCGGTCGGCGTGGCCGACCACGCGGATTACGCCGAGCGTGGCGCCGTGCAGCCGCACGACGAAAGCGTCCAGCAGCGCGCGGCCCTCGGGGCGCAGGCGGTGGGCGTCGAAATCGAACAGCGTGCTGGACTCGAGCGCGATCTTCTCGATTGCGGGCGCCGGTTGCGCCAGAGGCGCCGTGCAGGCCAGGCCCAGGGCGCAGGCTGCGGCGGCCAGGACGCACGCTCGACGGTATTGTTGAACCTGATCAGTCACATGCTATGATACCGGTCGGTAACATTACGGGTCAAGCCCAATCTCCCGATGACCAGGAAACGGACAGCAGCGCGTCCGAGCGCACGCAAGCGGATCTTCGACACCGCCGCGAAGCTGTTCTATCGCCGCGGCATCCGCGCCGTCGGCGTCGAGACCATCGCCGCCGCGGCGGACAGCACCAAGATGAGCCTCTACCGCAGCTTCCCCTCGAAGGACGAGCTGGTGGCCGCGTGGCTGCGCGACCACGACATGAGCTTCTGGCGCACCTGGGACGCCATGCAGGAACGCCATCCCGACGATGCGGGCAAGCAGCTCGCCGTCGCGTTCGCCCTGCTCGCCAAGCACGTATCCGATCCGCGCGCCCGCGGCTGCCCCATGGCGAACGCCGCGGTGGAGATCACCGCGAAGCATCATCCCGCGCGCAAGGTGATCGAGACGCACAAGGCCAAGCTGCGCGAGCGCCTTGCCGGGCTTTGCGAGCGCACCGGAGCGCGCGAGCCCGGACTGCTCGCCGACCAGTTGTTCCTCCTGATGGAAGGCGCCCAGGTGAGCATCATCCTCGGCGTGCGCGGCCCGGCGCGCAACGTCGCGCGCGCCGCCCAGGCCCTGATCGACTCGCAACTGCCGACCGCGCGCGCCGCCTAGCTGTACCGCTGGCTTACAGGGAAAGGCCCGGAAATCGTTGTCAGGGAGCGAAAAAGTCTCGTATAATCCGCGCCTTTTCGCGGTTTGCGGGGTATTCCAGATGGTGGTAATTCGACTGAGGCGCGGCGGCGCGAACAAGCGCCCGTTCTTTCACATGGTGGTGGCGGAGTCGCGGCGCGCGGCCAGCGGCAAGTTCATCGAGCGGCTCGGGTTCTACGACCCGAAGGCGCCGCAGGGGCGCGAGGCGCTGCGCGTGAACCTGGAGCGCGTGAAGCACTGGACCGGCAAGGGCGCGCAGCTCTCGCTGACGGCGGCGCGGCTCGTGAAGCTGTTTGCAAAGAAAGCCGCCTGACAGGTTCGGGGGCCAGAGGCCGCCTGAAAGCCTCGTAGAGATGGGCCGCGTCGCCGGTTCGTACGGCGTGCGCGGCTGGATCCGGGTCGAGGAGCCGCAGGCGGCGCTGGCGGCCTGCAGGAAGTGGTGGATCGGCGGAGTGGAGTATGCCGTCGCGGAAACCAAGGCGCATTCGGGCGCGCTGCTCGCCAAGCTCGGCGGGCTGGAAAGCCGCGAAGCCGCGCTGAGGATCAAGGGATCGACGGTGCTGGTGCGGCGCGCGGTGCTGCCCGAAGCCGGAGAGGGGCACTACTACCTCGCCGACCTGGTGGGTCTCGAGGTGGTGAACGGGCGCGGTGAAGCGCTCGGCGTCGTGAAGCGCTGGCTGTTCAACGGCGCGCAGGACGTGATGGAAGTGGCGGGCGAGCGGACCCGGCTGATCCCGTGGATCGCGCCGGTGGTGCGGAAAGTGGATTCGGCGGAAGGCCGCATCCACATCGAGTGGGAGGCGGACTGGTGATCCGCTTCGACGTGGTAACGCTGTTCCCGGAGATGTTCGCGGCGATCACCGGGAGCGGGATCACCAGCCGCGCGCTGCAGGCGGGGCTGTATTCGCTGACGACGTGGAATCCGCGCGATTTCACGACGGACAACCACCGGACGGTCGATGACCGGCCGTACGGCGGCGGGCCGGGAATGGTGATGCTGGCCGAACCGATCGAGAGAACGCTCGACGCTGTGAAAAGCGCGGGTGGTGGCGGCAGGGTGATCTACCTGTCGCCGCAGGGCAGGAAGCTGGAGCACCGCAGGGTGATGGAATTTTCAGCCGAGAATTCCCTGACCTTGCTGTGCGGCAGGTACGAGGGCATCGACGAGCGCCTGCTCGAGCGGCGGGTGGACGAGGAGGTCTCGATCGGAGACTTCGTCCTCTCGGGCGGCGAGGTGGCGGCGATGGCGCTGGTGGACGCGGTGGTGCGCCAGCTGCCGGGAGCGCTCGGCGACCAGGCTTCGGCGCTGGAAGAATCGTTCGCCGACGGGCTGCTGGACTGCCCGCAGTACACCAGGCCCGAGCTGTGGCCGGTGGGCAAGCAGGGTGGCGGGGTGCCGGCGCCGGTTCCGAGTATTCTGCTGTCCGGGCACCACGAGAACATCCGGCGCTGGCGGCTGAAGCAGGCGCTGGGGCGGACCTGGCTGAGAAGGCCGGAGCTGCTGGCGGCGCGGGCACTGAGCGAACAGGAACGCAGGTTGCTGGAGGAATTCCAGCGGGAACAGAAGGGATGACGACATGGACCTGATCCAGACGATCGAGCAAGAAGAAATCAAGCGCCTCAAGAAGGAGATCCCGGATTTCGGGCCCGGCGACACGGTGATCGTGAACGTCAACGTGGTCGAGGGTGAGAGGAAGCGCGTGCAGGCCTTCGAGGGCATGGTGATCGCCAAGCGCAACCGCGGCCTCAACTCCGCGTTCATCGTGCGCAAGGTGTCCTCGGGCGAGGGCGTCGAGCGCACCTTCCAGACCTATTCCCCGCTGATCGCCTCGATCGAGGTGAAGCGCAAGGGCGACGTGCGGCGCGCCAAGCTCTACTACCTGCGCGCGCGCTCGGGCAAGTCGGCCCGCATCCGCGAGCGGATGGGTGGAGAAGAGTCAGGCGGCTCAGACACCGGCTCGGCCGAGGAGTAAGAGTAAAATGCGCTGATGCGCCGCGAACCTGCAGCCATCAGCCCGGTCACCGACGTCGTCGCCGCGATCCGCGCCGGCGAGATCGTCATCCTGGTCGACGACGAGGACCGCGAGAACGAGGGCGACCTGGTGTTCGCCGCCGAGTTCGTCACCCCCGAGAAGGTCAACTTCCTCGCCAAGCACGGCCGCGGCCTGATCTGCATGCCGATCACCGAGGAGCACGCGGCGCGCCTGGGGCTCAAGCCGATGGTCGAGCAGAACCGCTCGCGCCACGGCACCAACTTCACCGTGTCGATCGAGGCCGCCGAGGGCGTGGCGAGCGGCATCTCGGCCCATGACCGCGCCCTGACCATAAAAGTCTCTTGTTCAAGAGAGGCAACAGCGGAAGACATCGTCCAGCCCGGGCACGTGTTTCCGCTGATCGCGCATCCCGGCGGCGTGCTGGTGCGCGCCGGGCACACCGAGGCCTGCTGCGACCTCGCGCGCCTCGCCGGGCTGACGCCCGCCGCAGTGCTGTGCGAGATCATGCGCGACGACGGCTCGATGGCGCGCATGCCCGACCTGCTCGAATTCGCCGCCGAGCACCGCCTGAAGATCGGCACCATCGCCGACCTGATCGAGCACCGCAGCCGCAACGAATCCCTGGTGCAGCGCGCGTCGGCGCGCGACATCGAAACCCCCTGGGGCAAATTCAACCTGGTGTCGTACCGTGACCTGGCGGTCGGTTCCCTCCACCTGGCGCTGGTGCTCGGCAAGCCGGACGCGAAGCAGGAAACGCTGGTGCGCGTGCACGAGCCACTTTCCCTCCTCGATCTCCTGGACGTGGGCAAGAGCACGCACTCCTGGGGCGTGGGCGAGGCGCTGCAGGCGATCCAGCAGGCGGGCGCCGGCGTGATGGTGCTGATGAACTGCAGCCAGGAGGAGGCCAGCCCGCCGCAGGCCGGCCGCGGCATGGACCTGCGCCTCTACGGTATCGGCGCGCAGATCCTGCGCGATCTCGGCGTGGGCAAGATGCGGCTGATGGCCGCGCCGCGCAAGATGCCGAGCATGACGGGCTTTGGCCTCGAGGTGACCGGTTACCTGAGCGGCGCCGCCGAGTCGCCGCGGCGCTAAGGCGATGCGCCTCGGCATCGTCGCCAGCCGCTTCAACCAGGAGATCTGCGGCAAGCTGGTCGAGCGCGCGCGCGCCGAGGCGCAGAAGCTGAAGGCCGAATGCACCGTGGTCGACGTCCCCGGCGCGCTCGAGATCCCGGTGGCGCTGCAGTGGATGGCGCAGTCCGGCCGCTTCGACGCCCTGGTCGCGCTCGGCGCCGTGATCCGCGGCGACAGCTTCCATTTCGAGATCGTGGCGAAGGAGTCGGCGCGCGGGGTGATGGACGTCATGCTCCACTTCGGCCTGCCGGTCGCCAACGGCATTCTCACCACCGACGACGAGAAGCAGGCCGAGGCGCGGCTCGAGAAGGGCGCCGAGGCGGTGCGCGTCGCCGTCGAGATGGCCAGGCTGAAAGGTCGCCTCGGTGAGACGTAGAACCGCGGCCCGCGAAATGGCGCTGCAGGCGCTCTACGCCTGGCAGCTGTCGGGCAGCGACCCGCTCGAGGAAGCGCGCTCGATCGAGGGCTACGAGAGCAGCGCGTTCCTCGACGAGCTGGTGCGCGGCGTGCGCGTGCGCGCCGCCGAGCTCGAGTTGCTGATCGCGCCGCACCTCGACCGCGACTTCGGGCGGCTGTCGCCGGTGGAGCGCGCGATCCTCTACATCGGCGCCTTCGAGCTGTCCGAGCATCCCAAGACGCCGTTCAAGGTGGTGCTGAACGAGGCGATCGAGCTCGGCAAGAGCTTCGGCGCGACCGACGGCTACCGCTTCGTCAACGGTGTGCTGGAGAAAATCGCGGAGGCGCTGCGGCCGGAAGAAGTCGCGCGCTCCCGCAAAATTGCCTGAACGAGTTTGATCTCATCCGCCGGTACTTTGATCGGCCAGCCAAGCGCGCGCTGATCGGGGTGGGCGACGACTGCGCGCTGCTGCGGCCCGACGCCGGCCTCGACCTGGCGGTCACCACCGACATGCTGGTCGAAGGCCGCCACTTCCTGCCGGATGCCGAGCCGCGGCTGCTCGGCCACAAGGCGCTCGCGGTGAATCTCAGCGACCTGGCCGCGATGGGCGCGACGCCGCGCTGGGTGACGCTCGCGCTGTGCCTGCCGGCGGCCGAGCCCGGCTGGCTCGAGCCGTTCTCCGCCGGGCTGTTCGCCCTCGCCGGGCGCTTCGGCGTCGAGCTCATCGGCGGCGATACGACGCGCGGGCCGGTGCGCACCATCAGCATCACGGCGATCGGCGAGGTGCCGCCGGGCATGGCGCTGGCGCGCGCCGGCGCGCGCGCCGGCGACGACGTCTGGGTGTCGGGCGAGCTCGGCGGCGCCGCGCTCGCCCTGGCACAGCCCGGGATCGCCGAGGCGGCGCGGCGCCTGCACGCGCCCGAGCCGCGCGTCGAGCTCGGCGAGCGCCTGCGCGGCCTGGCGAGCGCGGCGATCGACGTCTCCGACGGGCTCGCCGCCGACCTCGGCCACCTCCTGGAGCGCTCGCAGCTCGCGGCGGTGATCGAATACGGCCGCATTCCGAAGGATTCGAGTTTTGCAAAGCTGCTCGATGCGGAGCTCGAGAAAAACTGCGTGCTCTCCGGCGGCGACGACTACGAGCTGGCGTTCACCGCGCCGCGCGAGCACCGCGCCGAGCTGGAAGCGCTCGCGCGCGAGCTCGATCTCGCGCTGACCCGCATCGGCGCCACGCAGAGCGGCGCGCCGCGCCTGTCGGTGCTCGACGCCCAAGGCAAGCCGCTCGCGCACCGCGGCGGCTTCGACCATTTCGCCGCATGACCGCCTTGCGCCCGCCGCCGGCATTCGCGTTCTCGCACCCGGCGCACGCCGTCGCCCTCGGCTTCGGCGCGGGCCTGGCGCCGTTCGCCCCCGGCACCGCCGGCACGCTCGTGGCCTGGCCGCTCGGCTGGGCGCTTGGCGCCTTACACCCGGGGATTTTTCTTTTTACTGTAATACTTTTATTTGGAGTTGGCGTTTGGGCTTGCGACATCACCGGCCGGCACCTCGGCGTTTCCGACCACGGCGCGATGGTGTGGGACGAGGTGGTGGCGTTCCTGCTGGTGCTGGCGATCGTGCCGCGCGAGCTCGCCTGGCAGGCGGCGGCGTTCGTGCTGTTCCGCTTCTTCGATATCGTCAAGCCGCCGCCGATCCGCCAGTTCGAGCGGCGCAGCTCCGGCGGTTTCGGCGTCATGGCCGACGACCTGCTCGCGGCCGGGTACACGCTCCTGGTGCTGGCCCTCGCAAAGCGGTTGTTCTTCCAATGAAGAAACTCGCCGTCGAGCTCGGCCAGCGCCTGAAGGCGGCAAAGGCGCTGCTGGTCACCGCCGAATCCTGCACCGGCGGGTGGGTGGCGCAGGCGGTCACTTCGGTAGCGGGCTCCTCCGACTGGTTCGAGCGCGGCTACGTCACCTACTCGAACGCGGCTAAGCAGGAGCTTCTAGGGGTTAAGAAAAAAACACTCCAAAGACATGGCGCGGTCAGCGAACAAGCAGCGCGGGAAATGGCGCGGGGCGCCCTGGCGCGCGGCAAGGGCACGCTGGCGCTGGCGGTCACGGGAATCGCCGGCCCGGGCGGCGGCAGCGCGGCCAGGCCGGTCGGCACGGTGTGCTTCGCCTGGGCGACCAAGCGCGGCACCCGAGCCGAGACGCGCCGGTTTTCCGGCGATCGCGAAAGCGTCCGCCGGCAGTCTGTTGTGCACGCGCTGGAAGGGGTATTGAATACCTTATGAGCGCCGTTCGTCCTGCCGCGGTCGCAGGCATGTTCTACCCCGGCGACGCGGGCGCCCTTGCCGCGGAGGTCGACGACCTGCTCGGCGGCGTCGAGCAGCCGCAGCCGCGGCTCGGCTATCCCAAGGCGCTGGTGGTGCCGCATGCCGGCTACATCTATTCCGGCGCAGTGGCGGCGCGCGCCTACGACGAGCTCGCCGCGGCGCGCGGCAACGTGCGGCGCGTGGTGCTGCTCGGGCCGACGCATCGCGTCGCGGTGAAGGGCCTCGCGGTGCCCACGGCGAGCGCCTTCGCCACGCCGCTCGGCCAGGTGCGCATCGATCGCGAGGCGCTCGCCTCGGTGCGCGACCTGCCGCAGGTGGTGGCGAGCGACCCGGCGCACGCGGCCGAGCATGCGCTCGAGGTGCAGCTGCCCTTCCTGCAGAAAATGCTGGGCGATTTCGCGCTGGCGCCGTTCGCGGTCGGCAGGGCGAGCGTCGCCGAGGTCGCCGGGGTGATCGAGCGCCTGTGGGGCGGCCCCGAGACCCTGGTGGTGGTTTCGACCGACCTGTCGCACTACCACGCCTACGACGAGGCGCGCGCCATCGACGGCGCCACGATCAGCCGCATCTCGGGCTTCGCCACCGACCTCGACCACGAGGAAGCCTGCGGCGCGACGGCCCTGAATGGGCTTTTGTTTTTTTCAAAAAACAAGAACATCAAAATCAAACTGCTGAGTGCCTGCAATTCGGGCGACACCGCAGGCGGCAAAGGGCAGGTAGTCGGGTATTCCTCGTTTGCCCTCTATGAGGGCGGCGAGGTCACGCTCGACGAAGCGGGGAGAACGCTGCTCGGGATGGCGCGCCGCGCCGTGGAGAGCAGTCTTTTCGGAAAAACCGAAGCCCAACCCGCGCATCCCTGGCTCGCCCAGGCCGGGGCGACCTTCGTCACGCTGACCAAGGACGGCGGGCTGCGCGGCTGCATCGGCAGCCTGGAAGCGGCGCGGCCGCTGGGCGAGGACGTCGCCGAGAATGCGCGCGGGGCGGCGTTCCGCGACCCGCGCTTCGCCGCCATGACCGCCGCGGAGTGGCCGCAGTGCCGCGTCGAGGTCTCGCTGCTCGCCGCGGCGAAGCCGCTGCAGTTCGCCGACGAAGCCGACCTGCTGGCGCAGATCAAGGCGGGCGAGGACGGACTGATCCTGGAGGCCGACGGCAAGCGCGGCACCTTCCTGCCCCAGGTCTGGGAGGACATCGGCGACAAGCGGGTGTTTTTGAATCAATTGATAAAGAAAGCAGGACTTCCTGCAGATACGCGCCTCACGCGCTGCAGGATTTCGCGCTATCGCGTCTCGAAATGGAAGGAATGAACCATCCGGGGAAGTGGTGGCACGCGCTGCCCGACGGCCGCGTGCAGTGCGACCTGTGCCCGCGCGACTGCAAGTTGCACGAGGGCCAGCGCGGCATGTGCTTCGTGCGCAAGATGGAGCAGGGGCGCATGGTGCTCACTACTTACGGCCGCTCCTCCGGCTTCTGCGTCGACCCGGTGGAGAAGAAGCCGCTCAACCATTTCTACCCCGGCACCTCGATCCTGTCGTTCGGCACCGCCGGCTGCAACCTCGCCTGCAAGTTCTGCCAGAACTGGGACATTTCAAAATCTCGAGATGTCGATCGCCTCCAGGATTCGGCCAGCCCGGAAGCGATCGCCGCGGCGGCGATCCGCCTGGGCTGCAAGTCGGTCGCGTTCACCTACAACGACCCGGTGATCTTCGCCGAGTACGCGATGGACATCGCCGATGCCTGCCGCGACAAGGGGGTGCAGGCGGTGGCGGTCACCGCCGGCTACATCCACGCTGCGCCGCGCGCCGAGTTCTACGCCAAGATGGATGCGGCCAACGTCGACCTGAAGGGCTTCACCGACGAGTTCTACTTCAAGATCTGCGGCGGCCGCCTGCAGCCGGTACTCGACACGCTCGAGTACCTGGTCAAGGAAACGCAGGTGTGGACCGAGATCACCACGCTCCTCATCCCGGGCAAGAACGACTCCGACGAGGAGCTGCGGGCCGAGTGCAAGTGGATCCGGCAGCACCTCGGGCCCGACGTGCCGGTGCATTTCACCGCCTTTCATCCCGACTGGAAGATGACCGACGTGCCGGCGACGCCGGCGGCGACGCTGACGCGGGCACGCGAGATCGGGCAGCTCGCCGGCCTGAACTACGTCTACACCGGCAACGTGCACGACGAGGCCGGCGGCTCGACCTACTGCCCGTCGTGCGAACAGGCCGTGATCCGCCGCGACTGGTACGATATCCGCGGCTACCAGCTGAGCGATGAGGGCGCCTGCAAGTCCTGCGGCGCGCGCATCCCCGGCCGGTTCCAGAAGTTTGGTAAACCTTTCGGCCCGCGGCGCGTTCCTGTGAGACTGGAACAAGGAGCATTTCAAAGATGAAAACGAAAATCACGGCAGTTGCGGCAGTTCTCGCCCTGGTCGGCGCATCGTCTGCTTTTGCGCGCGATGACCGGCTGATGTTCCCGGTGTCGGAGGGCATGGAGAAGGGCAAAACCACCAAGGACAGGATCGATCCGGAGATCCGCCTGTTTTTCGGCAAGCAGAAGCCCCCGGCGGTGGAGAGAAAGCTCGGCGAATTCACCGCCAACCGCAAGACCAACGCCACCAACAAGACCGACAAGGAAGCCTGCGAGATCGCCTTCGTGAGCGCGGTCGTTTCGCTGCAGCAGCGCGCACGCAAGGAGGGAGGCGACGCCGTGGTCAACATCGCGAGTACCTACCGCAACGAGAACCGCGAAAGCGACAGCGAGTACCTCTGCGGCGCGGGCACGTTCGTGTCGGGCGTCGCGCTGCGGGGAACGGTCGTAAAGCTCAAAGGTAAGTAGCGCCGGCCTGCTGGCCTTCTCTCCAGGCAGCAACCCCTGGCTGGCGGCGCTTTGCTCGAGCCGGGTGCTCGCCGCGACCTGGTTCGTGGCGTACTCGGCGGTGCTGCCGCTGACGCAGGCCGAATGGGGCCTCAGCTCGCGCGAGGCCGGCATGGTGCAGGCGGCGTTCCACCTCGGCTACCTTACTTCGCTGTTCATCGTCGGCTTCATCGCCGACCACTTCGGCGCCAAGCGCGCCTACCTGGCGACCGGCGTCGCCGCCTGCCTCAGCCCCTGGGCGTTCGTGCTGTTCGCCGACGGCTTCTGGTCCGCATTCTGGCTGCACGCCTTCACCGGGCTGTGCCAGGGGGGCACCTACACGCCGGCGCTCGCGCTGATCAACGACCACGTCGAGCGCACGCGTCGCGGCCGCGCCATGGGTTACCTGATCGCCGGCTCGAGCGCTGGATACGCAACCTGCCTGCTCGTCGCCGGCGTGGCGCTCAACTTCACCGGCTGGCGCGGCGCGCTTGCAGCCGTCGCCATGCTGCCGGTGATCGCCTGGATCAGCGGAGTGCTGATTCTGAGAGGCACGCCCAACACGATCCATCCGCGGCCGGCGGGCGAGTCGCTGCTCGCCTCGCTGCCGGCGGTGTGGCGCAACCGGCGCGGCATGCTGTCGATCTGGGGCTACAGCTTTCACAACTGGGAGCTGCTCGGGCTGTGGGCCTGGCTGCCGGCGTTTCTCACCGCCGCGCTGGTGTTTCACGGCCATGAGAGCCCCGCCGCGTTGGCGCTGATGTTCGCCGCGCTCACCTACGTCGCCAACATCGCCGGCAGCATCGCCGGCGGCACCATGGCCGACCGCTGGGGGCGCACCCAGACCATCCTCACCTGGTCCTGCGTCAGCCTGGCGCTGTCGTTCTCGATCGGCTGGCTGATCGCGCTGCCGCTCGCGCTGCTGGTGGCGCTCGCCTGCCTGTACAACTTCGCCGGCATCGCCGACTCCTCGACGCACTCGCTGGTGCTTGCCGAGAGCGTGCCGCCGCACTATCTGGGCGTTGCCTACGCGGTGCGCTCGGTCATCGGCTTCGGCGCCGGGGTGTTCAGCCCGGTGGTGTTCGGCTGGGCGCTCGACCTCGCCGGCGGCGGCAAGGCCTCGACCGATTCTTTTGCCTGGGGAATCGCCTGGGCGACGCTCGGGGTCGGCGCGATGCTGGGGCCGTTGGCCACCCTGAAACTCAAAAAAATCAGTTCTTGAAGCCGGCCAACAACCGGCTGCTAGTCCTTCAGCAGCAGCTGGATAAGTGAAGCGGTGCTGTCCCAGCGCTTGCCGCCGCGCGCCTCGAGGTGCGAGTAGAACTGGTCGACCAGCGCCGCCACGGGGAGGCGCGCGCCGCTATTCTTCGCCTGCGCCAGGCAGATGCCCATGTCCTTGCGCATCCACTCGATGGCGAAGCCGAAGCCCTCGGTTTTGAGCTCGCTCATCGGCTTCCAGCGGTTCTCCATCTGCCAGGACTGCGCCGCGCCCTTCGAAATCACGGAGATGACTTTCTCCAGGTCCAGGTCGTTCCGTTTGGCGAACGCCAGGGCTTCGGCCAGCGACTGCGCCAGCCCGACGATGCAGATCTGGTTGACCATCTTGGTCAGCTGACCGGCGCCGGGCGCGCCGATCAGCGCCGCCATCTTGGCGTAGACGTCGATGATGGGTTTGGCCTTGGCGAAGGTCGCTTCCTCGCCGCCGCACATGATGCCGAGTTGGCCGTTGACCGCGCCGGCCTGGCCGCCGGAGACCGGGGCATCGACGAAGCCGATGCCCTTCTCTTTCGCCTTCCCATGTACCTCTCTGGCGACGGTGGCTGACGCGGTGGTGTGGTCGACCAGGATCGCGCCCTTTTTCATTCCGGCGAGCACGCCGCTGTCTCCGTACACCACCGAGCGCACGTCGTCGTCGTTGCCGACGCACATCATCACGAAGTCGCAGTCCTTCGCGGCGTCGCGGGGAGTCGCCGCGTGCTTGCCGCCGTACTCCTTGGCCCATTGCTGGGCCTTGGCCGCGGTGCGGTTGTAGACCGTGACGTCATGCCCGCCCTTTTTCAGCAGATGCCCCGCCATGGGGTAGCCCATCACGCCCAGGCCGAGGAACGCAACTTTCGCCATCGTTTTGTCTCCTAAGGGTTTTTTTCGAGGTTTGACAGGCCGGCGTCAACCGTCCCACAATACTGAGCGTTTATACAGTATCCGGTGTTGGCCCAGGGGTAAGACAGAAGCGCCTGCCGTAGATGCCGACAACCTGAAAAGAGGTACAGCAATGGACGAGAACAAGTCTAAGGCATTGGCCGCCGCCCTGGCGCAGATCGAGAAGCAGTACGGCAAGGGCTCGATCATGAGGATGGACGACGCGGCGATCAAGGACATCGACGTGGTGTCCACCGGCTCGCTCGGCCTGGATCTGGCGCTCGGCGTCGGCGGCTTGCCGCGCGGCCGGGTGGTCGAGATCTACGGCCCCGAGTCCTCGGGCAAGACCACGCTGACCCTGCAAGTCATCGCCGAGGTGCAGAAAATCGGCGGCACCGCCGCCTTCATCGACGCGGAGAATGCGCTCGACATTTCCTACGCCGCCAAGCTCGGCGTCAAGACCGAAGACCTGCTGATCTCGCAGCCCGACACCGGCGAGCAGGCGCTCGAGATCGCCGACATGCTGGTACGGTCGGGCGCGGTCGACGTCATCGTCATCGACTCGGTGGCGGCGCTCACGCCCAAGGCCGAGATCGAGGGCGAGATGGGCGAGCCGCAGATGGGCCTGCAGGCGCGCCTGATGAGCCAGGCGCTG
>CAZNVH010000069.1:0-28633 GCA_964576525.1 uncultured Enterobacteriaceae bacterium | reverse complement strand
TTCGCCTTCGCGGAGTCGATCGACTCGATCCGCGCGTGCGCGTGAGGCGAGCGCACGAATGCGGCATGCGTCTGCCCGGGCAGCGTCACGTCATCGGTGTACTGTCCTGCCCCGGTGAGGAAGCGATAGTCTTCCTTGCGCTGCAGGCGCGCGCCGATGAGCGGGGCGTTCATATCTTGCCTCCCATCGCCTTCGCGCCGGCCACAATGCTCTTCACGATGTTGTGATAGCCGGTGCAGCGGCACAGGTTGCCCTCGAGGCTCTCGCGCACCTCCGGGTCGGTCGGGTTCGGGTTGCCCCGGGCGAAATCCAGCGCGTTCATCACCATCCCCGGGGTGCAGAAGCCGCACTGCAGCCCGTGGTTCTCCTTGAACGCCGCCTGCATCGGGTGCAGCGTGCCGTCGGGCTTCGCCACCCCCTCGATGGTCAGGATTTCGGCGCCCTCGGCCTGCATGACGACGATCGAGCAGCTCTTGATCGCCCGGCCGTTCATCAGCACGGTGCAGGCGCCGCATTGCGCGGTGTCGCAGCCCACGTGGGTGCCGGTCAGGCGCAGGTTTTCGCGGATATAGGTGACCAGCAGGGTGCGCGCCTCGACCTCGGCGGCAACAGGCTTGCCGTTGACCTTCATGGATACCTTGATTGTCATGCGGGCCTCCTCGGGGCAAAACATCCTAGCGCGGCGGTATCATTTATGCCACTCCTGCCCATTATCCGGACATGCGACTCCTGATCGTAGAGGACGACGCGCCGCTCGCCTCCGGGCTGCAGCGCATTCTCGAGGCCGAGGGCCACGCGGTCGACGTCACCGCGCGCGCCGAGGAAGCGGTGCTCGCCGCCTCCCAGGAGCGCTTCGACCTGGTGATCCTCGACATCGGGCTGCCGCGGATGGACGGCTTCGAGCTGCTGCGCCGGCTGCGCTCCGCCCCGGCGGACAAGGGCGGGCCGACGCCGGTGCTGGTGCTGACGGCGCGCGACGCGGTCGAGGACCGCGTGCGCGGCCTGGACCTGGGCGCCGACGACTACATGGTGAAACCCTTCGCCATGCCCGAGCTGACGGCGAGGGTCAGAGCCCTGTTGCGGCGCTCGCAGGCGCACGGCGGCCCGCGCATCGTGCACGGCCCGCTCGCGCTTGACACCGTAGCAAGAAGGGCTTTTCTGAATAATGAACCCTTGGAGCTTGCCGCGCGAGAGTGGGCGGTGCTCGAGGTGCTGCTCGCCAAGGTGGAGCGCATCGTGTCGAAGGAGGCGATCATCCAGGCGGTGGCGGGCTGGGGCGACGAGCTGTCGCCGAACGCGATCGAGGTCTACGTCTCGCGCCTGCGCTCCAAGCTCGAGCCGGCCGGCATCCGCATCCGCACGGTGCGCGGCTTCGGCTACATGCTCGAAGAGCACAAGCCGGAGTAAGGCGATGGCCGCGGTGCTGAAGGCCGGGACCAGCCTGCGGGCGCACCTGCTGCGCCTGCTGCTGCCGCCGGTCGGCGCGCTGCTCGCGCTGGGCGCGGTGGTCGCGTACTTCCCGTCGATCCGCCCGGCGACCGAGGCCTACGACCAGGCGCTGGTGGACATCGGCATCGCGCTCGGCACGCACGTGCGCGTCGGTTCTTCCGAGTACCGCTTCGAGCTGCCGCCGGCGGTGGAGCAGGTGCTGCGCAGCGACCGCTTCGACGCCATCTACTACCGCGTGCTCAGCCCGGGCGGCCTGGAGATCGCCGGCGACCCGGCGCTGCCCGCGCCGCTGGGCGACGAGATGGCGTACAACGGCGTCTACAACGGCCGCGACGTGCGCGTGGTATCGGTGCAGACGCCCTGCGGCCGCTCGGCCTGCACGGTGCTGGTGGCCGAGACCACGGTCAAGCGCTCCCGGCTGGTGCGCGACATCTTCCTGTCGAGCGTGTTTCCCGAGGTGCTGATCGCGCTCGCCACGCTGGTGATCGTGTGGTTCGGCGTCAAGCGCGGCCTGCGGCCGCTGGCGCGCCTCTCCGACGAGATCAAGGCGCGCTCGGCGGGCGACCTGCGGCCGATCGACGCCGCCGGCGCGCCCGAGGAGACGCGGCCGCTGGTCACGGCGCTGAACGGCCTGCTGCAGGAGGTCGCGGCGGCGAGCCGCAACCAGCAGCGCTTCCTCGCCAACGCCGCGCACCAGCTGCGCACGCCGCTCGCCGGCCTGCAGACCCACACCGAGATCGCGCTGGCGCAGCCGCTGCCCGAGGCCTGCCGCGCGCAGCTCGAGCAAGTGCACCGCGCGACGATCCGCACTGCGCGCCTCGCCAACCAGCTGCTCGCGCTGGCGCGCGCCGAGCCCGGCGCGCGCAGCGGCAGCGCGCACGTCGACCTGAAGACCCTGGCCGAGGCCGACGCCGACGCCTGGGTGCACCAGGCGCTGGCGCGCGACGTCGACCTCGGCTTCGAGCTCGAGGCGGCGCCGGTCGAGGGCGACGCGTTCCTGCTGCGCGAGGCGCTCGCCAACCTGGTGCACAACGCCCTCGAGTACTCGAAGCGCGGCGGCCGCGTCACGGTGCGCACCGGCCGGCGCGAGGGTAGCCCCTACCTGGAGGTGGAGGACGACGGCCCGGGAATCGCGCCGGAGGAGCGCGCCCGCGTGCTCGACCGCTTCTACCGCGTTGCCGGCACGCCGGGCACCGGCAGCGGCCTGGGGCTCGCGATCGTGCGCGAGATCGCCGCGGGCCACGGCGCCGCCATCGCGATCGGCGACGCCGCGGAGCGGAGCGGCTGCCGAGTTGGGATAACATTTCCCCATGGATAGCGTCGACATCGAAGTGCTGCGGACGGCCGAGGCCTGGCGCAAGAGCGGGCACCGCGCCGCGCTCGGCACCATCGTCAAGACCTGGGGCTCGGCGCCGCGCCCGGTGGGCGCGATGGTGGCGGTGCGCGACGACGGACAGATCGTCGGCTCGGTGTCCGGCGGCTGCGTCGAGGACGACCTGGTCGAGAAGGTGAAGGAGCGGCTCGCCGCGGCGAAGAAGCCCGAGATCCTCACCTACGGCGTCACCAACGAGGAAGCGACGCGCTGGGGCCTGCCCTGCGGCGGCACGTTGCAGCTGGTGGTGGAGCCGTTGACCGACAAAAGTGGAATACAAGAATTACTTCAGAAAATCGAATCGCAACAACTGGTCAAGCGCCGCGTCGAGATGGACAGCGGCCGCGCCACGCTCGAGCCGGGGCGCTGGCAGGATGTGCTCGAGTTCGACGGCAAGGTGCTGGCGACGGTACATGGCCCGCGCTGGCGTTTGGTGCTGATCGGCGCCGGCCAGCTCACGCGCTACCTCGCCGAGATGGCGCGCATGCTCGACTACCACGTGGTGGTGATCGACCCGCGCGAGGAGTACGCCGCCGGCTGGGACCTCGCCTCGGTGGCGATCGACCGCGGCATGCCCGACGACGTGGTGCGCGACCTGCAGCTCGACGGCCACAGCGCGCTGGTCGCGCTGACGCACGACCCGAAGCTCGACGACCTGGCGCTGATGGAAGGCCTGAAGTCGGCCGCGTTCTACGTCGGCGCCATCGGCTCGAAGAAGAACAACGACGCGCGCCGCGTCCGGCTGCGCGAGTTCGACCTGTCGCAGGACGAGATCGCGCGACTGCGCGGGCCGGTGGGCCTGTACATCGGTTCCAAGACCCCGCCCGAAATCGCGCTCGCGATCCTCGCCGAGATGACCGCGGTGCGCCACGGCGTGTCCGAGCCGAGCTGGGCGGCGAAGCCCGAAAAGCGCTTCGATCCTTCGGCCTGCGAAGTCAAGACCCCTTGAAGATCGTCGGCCTGCTGCTCGCGGCGGGCTCCGCAAGCAGGTTCGGCTCCGACAAGCTGCGCCACGCGCTGCCGCACGGCGTTCCCATCGCGGTGCAGGCGGCGCGGCATCTGAGATCGCAGATAGAGATTGTTCTTGCCGTAGTACGTCCCGACTCCGAAGAGCTTTCCGGGGCCTTGAAAAACGAAGGCTGCGAAGTCGTGGTGTGCGAGAGGGCCGCCGAAGGCATGGGCGCGAGCCTCGCCTGCGCGGCGCGCGCCGCAGGTCATGCCGACGGCTATCTGGTCGCGCTCGGCGACATGCCGTTCGTGCGCCCGAGCTCGATCGCCGCGGTGCGCGATGCGCTCGCCGGCGGCGCGGCGCTCGCGGCGCCTTACTTCCGGGCGAGACGCGGCCACCCGGTGGGGATTTCGGGAAAGTTTCATGGGGATTTGCTTCTCCTCAAAGGCGACGAAGGTGCGCGCCATTTGATCTCCTCCCATGAGAAAACCCTGGTGAAGATCCCGATCGGCGACCCGGGGGTGATCCGCGACATCGATGTCCCCGGGGACCTGCAGCCGCCGCTGCGGGTCTAAAGTATCATCCTCCCTCTTAGGGAGGACGCGCCATCGGTCAGGCCAGCGCCCGGCTCGCAGTCTTGTTCGCCGACGTTTGCGACAGCACCACCATCTACGAGTCGATCGGGGACACGCAGGCGCTCGCCCTGATCAACCGCCTGTTCCGCGCGCTCAACGGCAACGTCGCCGCGCACGGCGGCACGGTGGTGAAGACGCTCGGCGACGGCATGGTGTGCCAGTTCCCGGAGGCCGACCATGCGTTCCGCGCCGCCTGCGACATGCAGGCGGCGACCCAGGCCCTGGAGGCCAGTAAGGGGCTCAAGCTGATGATCAAGGTCGGCTTCACCTGGGGGCCGGTGGTCGTCGAAGGCGGCGACGTGTTCGGCGATACGGTCAACGTCTGCGCGCGCCTGGTCGGCCTGGCGAGCCCGCACCAGGTGCTCACCACCCGGGAAACGCTGGACGCGCTGTCCGGCGAGCTGCGCCAGCGCTCGCGCCAGCTCTACCCGCTGAAAGTCCGCGGCCGCGTCGGCGAGGTGAAAGTGTGCGAGGTGCTGTGGCACGAAGACGCCGACAGGACCAAAGCGCTGTCGGGCTCCACCGTCATCGCCGCGCCGAAGCACTGGGTCCTCAAGCTCAGCTATGCCGGCGAGACCATCGTGGTCCAGCCCAGCGCCTCGGTCAAGCTCGGCCGCGGCAAGACCAACGAAGTCGTCGTGCCGAGCACGCTCGCCTCGCGCGTGCACGCGCGCATCTTCGGCCGCAGCGGCAACTTCGTCATCGCCGACCAGTCGTCGAACGGCACCTGGCTGCTGATGGACGGCCACTCGCGCGAAGTGACGCTGCGGCGCGAGGAGGCGCTGATGGGCGAGCGCGGCTACATCGGCCTCGGCGGGCCGACGTCCAAGGCCGGCGGCGACCACGTGCTGCGCTACCGGCTCGAGGCCCGCAAGTCCTAGCCGTGCCGGCGCGCATGCGCGCGCCGCATGCAGGTCATGACGACATTCCGTTTGAGCGGCGCGCCGCCGCGGCGCACAGTGCCGCCATGGCGAAACTGCTGCGTTACTGGTTCGGGCTCTGGCGCGTGGCGCAGACGCGCCGCGAGCTCCTGGCCCTGAGCGACCACCGGCTCAGGGACCTCGGCCTCAGTCGCGCGCAGATCGACGCCCTTTTCCGCTAGCCAGGGCATCACTGCCCCGGGGAGGCAGGCCGAAGGCGCTACTTCGCTCGACGCGCGGCGTCAAGGGCGACGCCGACGATGACGAGCACGACGCCAAACATAGCAATGGCAGCGATGAGTTCCATGGCTATAACTCCTTGATCCTCGAAATGCGCCGCTCGATTCTTCGATGCAAGACCACTATACCAGCACTCAGCAAAATGAGCCCCGCGACAGCGAAGAACACGGTGTACGGCGCTGCAGTGTCGGACGAGGAGAGAAGCCAGCCGGCAAGGCTGATATCGGTGACCACAACAATGCCGAGCCAAAACTTGAGATAAGCGACCTCTTCCCTTAGGTGATCGAGTTCAGACATGCGCCTTCATGCATGAACGTCGCTCCGCGCCTTGCGTTGACAGCGCCTTCTAACGTCCGGCTTCAGGCGCGCGCCGCTTGCGGTGCGTCGACCTGCAAGCCGTTGTTCGGTGGCACGCGTACTTGAACCTTGATGTCTCGAGAGGTCGCAAACGGCCAAGAGCGGTCATTCGATTACCTGAATTTGTTGACGATGGCGCACGAGATCAAGTTCCATTTTGCGCGCACGGTCGGGTGGTGGCCCCAATCGCTGGTGACATGGATGGTAATCGGCTTGAAATTGCCCGGGTCGATCAATTGGCCGGCGGCGCCAATCTCGAAATCGAAGCCCGACGGCGTCATGCCGTAAAACGAGACCATGCCGTCGGGCTCGGGATGCTGGCCCAGCGTCAAGATGATCGGCACTTTCATTTCTTGTGCCCGCTCCCAGGCGCGGCCGAGATCGCGCATATCGTTGACCTCGATCATGACGTGATGCATGCGCCCCCTGGTCGGGATCTGAAACAGCGCCAGCGAGTGATGGCGCGGATTGCAATGCAGGAAAACGCCGCCGATTTTGATGGGGCCGATGCCGCCATGAAACTCCTGGCTCAGGCGCATGCCCAGCACATCTCGATAGAAGGAAGCGGCGAGTTGCATATCGGTACTCGACAGCACCACGTGCCCCAATCCCATAGCACCAGTGCGGAAACCGCCAGGCATCAGCGTCGAGGCGAATGCCGTGCTGGCTTGGCCCAGGCCAATCACCAATTCGTTGCGTACGCTATCGGGCCCGGTGAAATGAACTAGCCGCTCGACATGGCGGGCGTGGCACAAAGCCGCATCGCCCGCCGCCGGATTGGCACCGGCCGCCTGAGCGCGCGCAACGATGGCATCGAAATCCTGTTGGTCAGCGACTTCCCAGCCCAGCGCATCGATGTTGTCGGCCGCCCCCTGGCGCAAAATGAACCGATGGGCGCGATCATCCAGCCGCAAGGCCAGAGTTCCATCGTCATTGGTGGCGGGCGCCGGCAGGCCCAGCATATCAGCGGCGAACTGGCGCCAACGCGCCAGATCGCGAACCTGAAGGGCGAGATAGGCTAGGTTGATCTTGCCGAACATGGATCGCTCCCCAATTTACTTGCGGGTTTCAGCCCCGCCAAGCTTCGTGACTGGCCTACGAAAAAGTTTGTGCTCCAAATGACCGCTTCGTGTCGCAAGGAACCATCGGTGTTGGCTTCGGTGAGTTACCAGAATGATGCATCTTCGGGATATTGATACTGGCGGTGCTGGCAACGTGCCACCGAACTATTGATTGAACGGCATCCGCGGGATGCTAGGAGTATCCATAGGTGGATGCAATCATCTGGCGGTGGATGGCGGCATATGCCGGCAGATGGGCGGTTAGGGGTGAGTTGGCTGGTTGTCCGGCGGCGGCACGCGATCCGCGATGCCCAGCCGCGTCGCGTCGCGCCAGGTCATTTCCCATAGCTTTTGCGCCGGCCGCCATACGGCGCCGAGGCGCTTTGCACGTTGGCGCAGCTCGGTTTCGTGGAAGGCGATGCGCACGGGGACGATCTCGTCGTCGCGGCGGCGGGGATGCCGCGGACGCGGCTGCCGGGCGACGGCTGCTAAAATCAGCTTCTTCTCTCCCTTATAAGAAAATGCTCGCGCCCGACCTGCTCGCCCGGTCAGACCCCGAGGTCTGGGATGCCATCCGGCAGGAGATCCAGCGCCAGGAAGACCACGCCGAGCTGATCGCCTCGGAAAACTACGTCAGCCGCGCAGTGCTGCTCGCGCAGGGCAGCGCGCTCACCAACAAGTACGCCGAGGGCTACCCCGGCAAGCGCTACTACGGCGGCTGCGAGTTCGTGGACATCGCCGAGACGCTCGCCATCGAGCGGGCGAAGAAGCTGTTCGGCATGTCCTGGGCCAACGTGCAGCCGCACTCGGGCTCGCAGGCGAACCAGGCGGTGTACACCGCCGCGCTCAAGCCCGGCGACACGATCCTCGGCATGTCGCTCGCGCACGGCGGGCACCTGACGCACGGTTCGCCGGTGAACCTCTCGGGCAAGCTGTACAGGGTCATGTCTTATCAACTAAATCAAAAAGAAGAAATCGACTACGACCAGGCCGAGAAGATCGCGCTGGCCGAAAAGCCGAAGCTGATCGTCACCGGCGCCTCGGCGTATTCGCTGGCGATCGACTGGAAGCGCTTTCGCGCCATCGCCGACCAGTGCGGCGCGCTGCTGATGGCCGACGTTGCGCACTACGCCGGCCTGATCGCCACCGGGCTCTATCCCTCGCCTTTCGGCATCGCGGATTTCGTCACCACCACCACCCACAAGACGCTGCGCGGGCCCCGCGGCGGAATGATTTTTGGTTTTAAAGAATTTGAAAAAACCATTAACAACTCCATCTTCCCGGGCCTGCAGGGCGGGCCGCTGATGCACGTGATCGCCGCCAAGGCGGTGGCGCTCGGCGAGGCGCTGAAACCGGACTTTCGGGGCTATCAGCAACGGGTCCTGGAGAATGCAAAGGCCATGGTCGCGGTGCTGCAGAAGCGCGGCCTGCGCATCGTCTCGGGGCGCACCGACTGCCACATGTTTCTCGTCGACCTGTCCGCGAAAGGCCTCACCGGCAAGGACGCGGAGGCGGCGCTCGGCCGGGCGCACATCACCGTGAACAAGAACGCCGTGCCGAACGACCCGCAGAAGCCGACCATCACCAGCGGCGTGCGCCTCGGCTCCCCGGCAATGACCACGCGCGGCCTGCGCAAGGCGGAATCCGAGGCGCTCGCCGGCCTGGTGGCCGACGTGCTCGAGCGGCCCGCGGACGACGCCAATCTCGAGCGCGTGGCGCGCGAGGTCAAGGCGCTGTGCGCCAGGTTCCCGGTGTACGCATGAAGTGCCCGTTCTGCGACTCGGATGACACCCAGGTGGTCGATACCCGCGCCAACGTGGAGGCGAACACCGTGCGCCGGCGCCGTAAGTGCGTCAAATGCGCCAAGCGCTTCACCACCTACGAACGTGTCGACCTGAAGATGCCGCGCCTGGTGAAGAAGGACGGCAGCCGCACCGACTTCGACCGCGAGAAGCTGATGGGCAGCATGATGCTGGCGCTGCGCAAGCGGCCGGTGGCCACCGACGAGATCGAGGCCGCGGTCGACCGCGTGATCGAACGCCTGCGCGGCCTGGGCGAGCGCGAGGTGCCGACCAACCGCGTCGGCGACTTCGTCATGCGCGAGCTGGCGCGGCTCGACAAGATCGCCTACATCCGCTTCGCCTCGGTGTACCGCAGCTTCGAGTCGCCCGACGACTTCCGCGAGGTGGTGCAGGAAGTGAAGGCGACGCGCAAGCGTCGCAAGTAGGGGTCGTGACGCAGTTCTCGGCGCTTGATCACGCCATGATGCGGCGAGCCCTCAAGCTCGCCGAGAAAGGCCTGTTCAGCACGTCGCCGAATCCGCGCGTCGGGTGCGTGGTCACCAAGGACGAAAAGATCGTCGGCGAGGGCTGGCACGAGAAGGCCGGCGGGCCGCACGCCGAGGTGCTTGCTCTCCAGAACGCCAGTGAAGGCGCGACGGCCTATGTCACGCTCGAGCCGTGCAATCATCATGGGCGCACCCCGCCTTGCGTGGACGAGCTGATCCGCAAGAAGGTCAAGCGGGTCGTCGCCGCAATGCTCGATCCGAATCCCAAGGCCGCGCACGGCGGCGCGGCGCTCGAGAAAGCCGGGATCCGCTTCGAGCACGGTCTGATGGCCGAGGAGGCGGTCGAGCTTAACGTCGGCTTCGTCTCGCGCGTGACGCGCGGCCGGCCCTGGGTAAGGCTCAAGGTCGCCGCGACGCTCGACGGGCGCACCGCGCTGCAGGACGGGCGCTCGCAGTGGATCACCGGCGCCGAGGCGCGGCGCGACGGCCATCGCTGGCGCGCGCGCGCCTGCGCCGTCCTCACCGGCGCCGGCACGGTGCGCGCCGACGACCCGCGCCTGACGGTGCGCGAGGTCGAGACCCCGCGCCAGCCGCTGCGCGTGGTCGTGGACAGCAAGCTCGAGACGCCGCCGACGGCGCGCATCCTGGCAGGGGACAAGATCCTGATCTTCTCGGCGCTGCCCGGTGCTCTCCAGAACGCCGAGGTGCTCGTACTACCCAATGAAAACCAGAAAGTGCACCTGCCGCGCATGCTGGAGGAGCTGGCGCGCCGCGGGGTGAACGAGCTGCACGTCGAGGCCGGCGCGCGGCTCAACGGCTCGCTGGTGCGCGAGGGCTGCGTCGACGAGTTCCTGGTTTACCTCAACCCGAGCTTCCTCGGCGACTCGGCGCAGGGCATGCTCGATCTGCCGGGTTTCGCTTCACTCGAGGAAAGACCCAGGCTGCGAATCCTGTCGGTGGAGCGCTGCGGCGAGGACCTGCGCATCCTCGCCCGGCCTCTGGGATAACCTGCGCGCATGTTCACAGGCATCGTGCGGGCGGTGGGCAAGATCCGGCGCGCAAATCCCCTGGCGATCGACAGCGGCGACCTCGACCTGTCGGACGTCGCGGTCGGCGACTCGATCTGCGTGCAGGGCGTGTGCCTGACGGTCACCGCGCTGCGCTCCGGCGGCTTCACCGCGGACGTGTCGCGGGAGACCCTGCGCGTCACCGCCGGGCTCGACCGCCCCGGCAAGGTGAACCTGGAGAAGTCGCTCGCCGCGGGCGACCGGCTTGGCGGCCATCTGGTCACGGGGCACGTGGACGGTGTCGGGAAAGTGCTGAAGTTTGCGAAAGGACGGCTGGAGGTGCGCGCGCCGAAGGGTCTCGGCCGCTGCATTGCGCGCAAGGGCTCGATCTGCATCGACGGCGTGAGCCTGACGGTGAACCGCGTCGCCGGCGGGGTCTTCGAGGTCAACCTGATCCCGCACACGCTGAAAGTCACGACGCTCGGCCGCCTTGCTCCGGGCGCGAAGGTGAACCTCGAAGTCGACCTGATCGCGCGCTATGTCGAGCGCATGCTCGCAAGATGACGGGAATGAGCTGAAGCCCTGGGCTGTTCGCGGTACATGAGCACTCGCCTGGTCTTCCTCCTGCCGCTGCTTCTGGCAGGGTGCTCCGTGCTGGAGGTGCAGGAGGCCGATTGCAGGCCGGCGAGCTGGAAGCAGCGCGGCTACGACGACGGCTACTTCGGCAATCCGCCGCAGGACTTGCGCCTGATCAGCGGCTGTGGCCGCTTCGGCGCTCAGGTGGACCAGGGCGAGTACCTCGCCGGCTGGCGCGACGGCCACGACGAGTGGGACCGGCTGATGGGCTCGATCGGCGTCGACTAGGTGTTGCGGATCCTGACGGGCTTGCCGGTCTGGCTGGACTTGAGCGCCGCTTCGCAGAGGAGCAGCACTTTGCGGCTGTCCTCGGGGGGAACTTCCGCGGGTTTCTTCGTCTCGACGCTGCGAATGAACGACGAGAGCTCGGCGGCGTAGGCCGCGGCGTAGCGCGTCTGGAAGTTCGGCCACGGGTTGTCGGCGCAGGTGGCCTGCGCGCCGAAGCGCTCGACGCTGGTCGGCGCGAGGTTGGCGGCGCGCAGCATGCCCTTCGAGCCGAACACCTCGATGCGCTGGTCGTAGCCGTACACCGCGCGGCGCGTATTGTTGATGTGGCACATCTTCCCGGACTTGGTGCGCAGCAGCAGCATCGCGGTGTCGATGTCCTTGCCTTCGGTGCGCACGCGCGGGTCGACCAGCACCGCGCCCCAGGCGAACACCTCGACCGGCTCTTCGCCGAGCAGCCAGCGCGCCATGTCGAAGTCGTGGATGGTGAAGTCGAGGAACAGGCCGCCCGAGGTGGCGAGGAAGCGCAGGTCCGGCAGCCCGGGGTCGCGGTTGGTGATGATCACCTGCTCGAGCGCGCCGATCGCGCCGGCGTCCAGGCGCTGCTTCAGCTCGCGGAAGCTCGGGTCGAAGCGCCGGTTGAAGCCGACGAACATCGGCACCCTGGCTTTTTTGACAGCGGCAATGCACTGATTCACCTTCGCGAGCGTCAGGTCCACGGGCTTCTCGCAGAAGATCGCCTTGCCGGCGCGCGCCGCGGCGATCGACAGGTCCGCGTGGCTGCCGGTCGACGTCGCAATCAAGACTGCATTCACTTGAGAATCCGAAAAAACCTGTTCCGCCTCCGCCTGTCTAGCGCCGAGCGGCTCGGCGAGCGCGCGCGCCGCCTCGGGCTTGGTGTCGACGACGTACAGCAGCTTCGCGTCGCTGCGGCGGACCAGGTTCTCCGCGTGCATGCGCCCGATGCGCCCGGCGCCGAACAGGGCGAAGTTAACCATTGGCGATTTTGATGGGTTTTTTCTTTTTATGAGATGCCAAAGCGGCTTCCGCCAGCACCAGTGCCTGCCGGCCGTCGCGGGCGCCGACCGGCATCGGGGTTCTGTTTTGCAGGGCAGCGACGAAAGCGGACATCTCCGCGCGATAGGCATCCGCGTAGCGCTCGAGGAAGAAGTCGAGCGGGCGGTCGGCGACCGTGCCCTTCGGGCCGAAGTGCTCGAGGGTCGTCTCGCCGATGTTCTCGGCGCGCAGCATGCCCTTGGCGCCGAACACCTCGATGCGCTGGTCGTAGCCGTAGGCGGCGCGGCGCGAGTTATTGATGTGGCACATCCGGTCGGAGGCGGTGCGCAGCAGCACCATCGCCGAGTCGATGTCGCCGGCCGCGGCGATGTTGCGGTCCACCAGCGACTCGCCCATCGCGAACACCTCGACCGGCTCCTCGCCCAGCAGCCAGCGCGCCATGTCGAAATCGTGGATGGTCATGTCGCGGAACATGCCGCCCGACACTCTTACATATGAGAGAGGCGGCGGCGCGGGGTCGCGGCTCGAGATGATGACCTGCTCGACCGCGCCGATCTCGCCCGCGTCGAGCCGGTTCTTGAGTGCGGCGAAGCTCGGGTCGAAGCGCCGGTTGAAGCCGACGAACATCGGCACGCCGGCTTTTTCAATTTCCTTGATACATGAATCAACTTTGGAAAGCGACAGATCGACGGGCTTCTCGCAGAAGATCGCCTTGCCCGCGCGCGCGGCGGCGATCGCCAGGCGCGCGTGCGTGTCGGTGGAGGAGGCGATCAGCACTGCGCCGACCCTGGGATCGGCGAACGCCTCCTTCTCCGTCGTCACCTTGGCGCCGTAGCGCGCGGCGAGTTTCTGCGCGGCCTCGGCGTTGACGTCGACGACGTAGCGCAGCCGCACGCCGGGGGTGGCGGCGATGCTGGAAGCATGGATTGCGCCGATGCGTCCGGCGCCGAACTGGGCGATTTCTAGCATTCTTGTTTGTGTATGATAAATCGCTCTAAAGGGGGAGTGTGGCAACGGTTCGCATCACGATGGCCGAGGCGGTGGTCCGCTTCCTGGCCGCTCAGGAGCTCGACGGCGTTCCCCTTTTCGGCGGAGTGTGGGCGATCTTCGGGCATGGCAACGTCGCCGGCCTCGGCCCGGCCCTGCACGCGGCGCGCCGCCGCCTGCCGACCCTGCGCGCGCACAACGAGCAGGCGATGGCGCACGCCGCCATCGCCTACGCCAAGGCCCATGCGCGGCGCCGCATGATGGCCTGCACCACCTCGATCGGCCCGGGCGCGACCAACCTGGTGACCGCGGCCGCGGTCGCCCACGTCAACCGGTTGCCGCTGCTGCTCCTGCCCGGGGACGTGTTCGCCAGCCGCCGGCCCGATCCGGTGCTGCAGCAGCTCGAGTCCTTCGGCGACCCGACGCTCTCGGTGAACGACTGCTTCCGTCCCGTCTCGCGCTTCTTCGACCGCATTACGCGTCCCGAGCAGATCCTCACCAGCCTGCCGGCGGCGCTGCGCGTCCTGCTCGACCCGGCCGACTGCGGCCCGGCTACGCTGGCGCTGCCGCAGGACGTGCAGACCGAAGCCTTCGACTGCCCCGAGGACTTCCTGCGCCGGCGCGTGCATCGCATCCGGCGCCCGGCTGTCGATCCATTCGAGTTAGAGAAGATTCTGAAACTGATAAGAAACGCAAAGCGTCCGTTCATCATCGCAGGGGGTGGCGTGAAGTACGCCCTCGCGGAAAAGCGCCTGGCGGCCTTTGCCGAGCAGCATGGCATTCCGGTGGCCGAGACGCAGGCGGGCAAGGGCAGCCTGCCGTGGGACCACGAGTGCAATGCGGGCGCCATCGGCGTCACCGGATCCGAAGCCGCCAACAAGCTCGCCGCGCGCGCCGATGTCGTGCTCGCCATAGGCTGCCGCCTGGGCGATTTCGCCACCGGCTCGCGCACGCTGTTCGCGAACGCCAGGCTGGTGCAGCTCAACGTCGCTGCGTTCGACGCCGCGAAGCACGGCGCCGCCTCGCTGGTCGCCGACGCCGACGCGGGCCTCGACGCGCTCGGGCGCGCGTTGCGCGGCTGGCGTGCTTCGGCATCCTGGACCGCCGAGGCCGCGCGCCTGTCGCGCGCCTGGAACCGGAGCGTGGAACGCATCACCGCGTCCGTCAAAGGCATGCCCACCGATGCGCAGGTCCTGGGCGTGGTCAATCAGGCTCTTTCGAAAAACAGCATCGTGGTCTGTGCCGCCGGGGGGCTGCCAGGCGAGCTGCACAAGCTGTGGCGCGCAGCCGACTCCGTGAGCTACCACGTCGAATACGGCTACTCGTGCATGGGGTATGAGATTGCCGGCGGCCTGGGCGCGAAGCTCGCGCATCCCGGGCGCGAGGTGTGCGTGCTGGTCGGCGACGGCAGCTACCTGATGATGAACTCGGAGATCGCGACCTCTGTGGCGCTCGGCGCCAAGCTCACCATCGTGCTGCTCGACAACCGCGGCTTCGGCTGCATCGAACGCCTGCAGGGCGCGACCGGCGGCGCCTCCTTCAATAATCTGCTCGCCGACGCGGCGCCCCGCGTCGACTTCGTCGGCCACGCCCGCAGCCTTGGGGCCTCGGCGGAGAAGGTCGCAAGCCTGGAAGCGCTGAAAGGCGCCCTGAAAAAAGCCCAGCGCAGCCGGAAAACCAGCGTGATCGTGATCGACACCGACCCGCGCCGCGGCACCGCCGAGGGCGGCACCTGGTGGGACGTCGCCGTTACCGCTGTTCCAAGGAGTCCTTCCCAGGAGAAAGCGCGCAAGGCCTACGACCTCGCGCGCCGCCGCCAGAAGCTGGGCGCCTGATGGTGCGCATCGGCATCAACCCGCTCACCTGGACCAACGACGACCTACCCGAGCTCGGCGACGACAACTCGCTCGAGAAATGCCTGTCGGAGGCGAAACTCGCCGGCTACGAGGGTGTGGAGCTCGGCAGAAAATTTCCGCGCGACCCTGCGGTTTTGGGTCCAATTCTTCGTAATTTCAAAATCGATCTGATCTCCGGTTGGTACAGCGCGCGGCTGCTCGAGCGCTCCGTCGAAGACGAGATCAGGGCCATGCAGCCCCACTTCGCGCTTCTCAAGGCCCTGGGGGCGACCGCGATGGTGTTCTGCGAGGTGTCGCGTTGCGTGCACGGCGATCGCTCGATTCCGCTGTCGAGGCGGCCACGCCTGGCGGAGAAAGAGTGGCAACCGCTTTGCCAGGGACTCGATGAAATAGCGGATTATTTGAAAAACCAAGGCATGCAGCTCGCCTACCACCACCACATGGGCACGGTGATCCAGAGCGAAGACGAAGTGGATCGCATGATGGCGGGAACGAAATCGGTCGGGCTGCTCCTCGACACCGGGCACCTCACGGTGGCCGGCGGCGACCCGCTGCGCGCGCTCGAGCATCACGCCCAGCGCATCGTGCATGTCCACTGCAAGGACATCCGGCAGGACCGGCTCGCGCACGCCAGAAAGCAGGACTCAAGTTTTCTCGCAGCAGTGCTGGGGGACGTCTTCGCCGTGCCGGGCGACGGCTCGATCGATTTCGACCCGATCCTGAAGGGACTGGCGCAGCGCGGCTACCGCGGCTGGCTGGTGGTCGAGGCCGACCAGGATCCGGCGCGTGCGCACCCGCTGACGCACGCCCGCATCGGCCATGATTGCCTTAGGCCATTGGCGCGGCGATACTGGAAAGCATGAGGCTCGCCGAAAAGGAGCTCGACGCGCGCGAGAAGGCGCTGGCCGCGGTGGCGCGCGAGGCGGGCGAGCTGGCGAAGAAGATGTTCGCCGACCCCAAAAGCCTTGGGGTGAAGCTCAAGGGCAAGCAGGACTTTATTACGGTGGCCGATGGCGAGGTCGAGCGCATGATCGTCGACCGCCTGTCCGAGCAGTTCCCGCAGGACGCACTGCTCGGCGAAGAGGGGGGCGCCTCAGGTTCCAATTCGGGGAAGGGCGATGCGGTGTGGATCATCGATCCGATCGACGGCACCGCGAACTTCGCCCACGGCATCCCGCACTTCTGCATCTCGATCGGCTTCCTCAGCGGCGGCGAGCCGCAGCTCGGCGCGCTGTCGGCGCCGATGTACGGCGAGCTGTACCTGGCGCGCCGCGGGCGCGGCGCCTTCGTCAACGGGAGGCGCATGCGCGTCGCTCCAGCGAGCGACATGAAGCAGGCGATCATCGAGCTGGGTTGGTCCTCGCGCCGGCCGGCGCGCGCCTATGCCGCGCTGCTCGAGCGTATCCTGGGCACCGGCGCGGTGTTCCTGCGCGCCGGCTCGGGCGCGCTCGGCCTCGCCTATGTGGCCGACGGCCGCACCCACGGCTACTGCGAGCTGCACATCAATTCCTGGGACGTCGCTGCCGGCCTGCTGCTGGTGACCGAGGCGGGCGGCTGGGTCAGCGATTTCTGGGCGGGCGAGGGGCTCGCGCACGGCAACCCGGTGCTCGCGTGCACGCCGCAGATGCGCGAAGCGCTGGTCGCCGCGACCGGAGTGGGGCAAGCTAACGAACAACTGGAGAGGAGGATGTCATGAAGCGTTTATTCGCAGTGCTGCTGCTGTCGCTGCCGGGGGTCGCCGCAGCGCAGGGGAACCTCGTGCTCTACTGCACGCCGCAGGAGGAATGGTGCCGGGCGATGGTGACCGCATTCGAAAGAAAGACCGGCATCAAGGTCGCCATGACGCGCAAGAGCAGCGGCGAGAACTACGCCCAGGTGAAGGCGGAAGCGTCCAACCCGCGCGGCGACATCTGGTGGGGCGGCACGGGTGATCCGCACCTCCAGGCGGCAGAGGAGGGCCTGCTGGAGGAATACCGCTCGCCGCTGCTGAAGGACCTGTATCCGTGGGCGGTGCGCCAGGCCGAGCAGGCGAAGTACCGCACCGTCGGCGTCTACGCCGGCCTCCTCGGCTTCGGTTTCAATACCGAGCTACTCGCGCGCAAGAAGCTGCCCGAGCCGAAATGCTGGAGCGACCTGCTGTCCGACAAGCTGCGGGACGAGGTGCAGGTCGCCGATCCCAACTCTTCGGGCACCGCGTACACGCTGCTTGCCACCATCGTGCAGCTGCACGGCGAGGACAAGGGCTTCGACTTCCTCAAGCGCCTGCACCGCAACATCAACCAGTACACCAAGTCGGGCGCCGCGCCGGCGAAGGCCGCGTCGAGCGGCGAGACCCTGATCGGCATCACGTTCATGCACGATCTGGTGACCTTCGCGGTGGGGGGCGCGCCCATCAAGGTGGTCGCTCCGTGTGAAGGCACCGGTTACGAGGTGGGGTCGATGAGCATCATCAAAGGCGGCAAGAACCCGCAGCAGGCGAGGATCTGGTACGACTGGGCGCTGACGCCCGAAGCGCAGGTGATCGGCGCGGAAGCCAAGAGTTTTCAGGTACCGTCGAACAGGAATGCCAAAGTGCCGCCGCAGGCGCCGCGCCTGGACCAGACCAAGGTGATCGACTACGACTTCGCCAAGTACGGCTCCTCGGCCGAGCGCAAGCGCCTGCTGTCGAAATGGGACAAGGAAGTCAAGGCGCTGCCTAAGTGACGCACGGCCCCGGCCGCGCGGCGATCGCCTGGATCGCCGCGACGGCGGCAGGCTTCCTGCTGCTGCCGTGGTACGCGAGCGAAGGCGCTTGGGGCACGCCGGCGCTGATCCATGGGTTCCAGGGGAAGCCGTGGTTGCTGGCGCTTTTTCTGCCGTTGATCGGGGCCGTGGCGGCGCGCCCCTGGCGCATGGAGCGCGAGCGGGCGGGCATGGTCCTGGTGCTTGCCGGAAGCATCGGACTCGTCCTGCTGCTCGCCCAGGGTTTCCTGTTCCGGCTGCCGAACATCACCCCCGCCGGCTGGCCGACGCAGGCGGGGATGGGCTACGGCGCCCTGGTCGCGGCGCTCGGCTTCCTGATGCTGTTCTGCCAGGGGCTCGCGGCGCGCGGCCGCTGCCGCGGCGACGCTTTCGTGGTCGGCTCGATCGGGCTGGTAGTGGCGCTGATCGCCGCCTTCGTGTTCTTCCCGATCTTCGTGATGCTCGAGAGCGCGTTCCGCGACAACGCCGGCAAGCTCGCGCCGGGGGCGTTCGTCGCCAGCTTCTTCGACCGCGCAATCTGGGGCGTCGACTGCTTCTACTCGAGCTTGCGCTGCGGCGTGGCGTGGAACACGGTGTTCCTCGCCATCCTGGTCGGCGCCGGCTCGACCGTGCTCGGCCTGGCGTTCGCGCTGATCGCGGCGCGCACCGCGTTCCGCTTCAAGGCGGTGCTGCGCATCATGAGCGTGCTGCCGATCATCACGCCGCCGTTCGTCATCGGCCTGGCGGTGATCCTGCTGTTCGGCCGCGCCGGCGGCGTCAGCACGCTGCTCTACGACTGGTTCGACATTCCGCGCTCGCGCTGGATCTACGGGCTCGCCGGCGTGGCGCTGGCGCAGCTGCTGGCGTTCACGCCGATCGCCTTCCTGGTGCTGCTCGGCGTGGTGCAGGGCATCAGCCCCTCGCTCGAGGAGGCCTCGCTGACGCTGCGCGCGCGCGGCTGGACCACTTTTAGAACAGTGACCTTGCCCCTGCTGCGGCCCGGCCTTGCCGCGGCGTTCCTGCTCGGCTTCGTCGAGAGCATGGCGGACTTCGGCAATCCGCTGGTGCTCGCAGCCAATTTCGAGGTGCTGTCGACCAAGATCTTCTTTGCGGTGGTCGGCGCTTCGCACGACCAGAGCCGCGCCGCGGTGCTCGCCCTGGTGCTGCTGGTGTTCACGCTGGCCGCCTTCTGGGCGCAGCAGCGCTGGCTCGGCAAGGCCTCCTACACCACCGTGACCGGCAAGGGCGACGCCGGGCTGCCGGTGCCGCTGCCGCGCGGGCTGCGCTGGCTGTGCTACGGCATCGCGCTGCCCTGGGCGGCGCTGACCTTCGTCATCTACGTCACGATCTTCGTCGGCGGCTTCGTCAAGTCCGTCGGCCGCGACTACAGCTTCACGCTGGACCATTTCGTCGCCGGCTTTGCGTTCGAGATCGGGCAGCGCGGGCTGCATTTCACCGGCGCCGCCTGGCCGTCGCTCGGCACGACGCTGACCATCGCCACCATCGCCGCGCCGCTTACCGCCGCGATCGGCCTGCTCACCGCCTGGCTGCTGTCGCGCCAGGACTTTGCCGGCAAGCGCGCCTTCGAGTTCGGCACGCTGCTGTCCTTCGCCATCCCGGGCACCGTGGTCGGCATCAGCTACATCCTGGCGTTCAACGTGCCGCCGATCGAGATCACCGGCACCGCGGCGGTGCTGGTGATCTGCTTCGTGTTCCGCAACATGCCGGTCGGCGTGCGCGCCGGCGTCGCCACGCTGTCGCAGATCGACAAGTCGCTGGATGAAGCTTCGCACACGCTTGGCGCTCGCTCGGTGACCACGCTGCGGCGCGTGGTGCTGCCGCTGCTGCGCCCGGCGATCATCGCCGCGCTGGTGTACAGCTTCGTGCGCGCCATGACCGCGGTCAGCGCGGTGATCTTCCTGGTCACGGCGGAGTACAACATGGCGACCGCGTACATCGTCGGGCGGGTCGAGGCCGGGGAGTTCGGCCTGGCGATCGCCTATTCGTGCGTGCTGATCGCCATCATGCTGGTGGTGATCGGTCTGATCCAGGTCGGCGTCGGCGAGCGCAAGCTCGGGCGGCGCGATACCGTGGCCTTGCAGGGGGCAGGATGAAAAAAGCGGCCGACGTCGAGTTCCACAGCGTAGCGAAGCGCTACGGCGAGGTCAGCGCGGTGGACGACGTCTCGTTCCGCATCGAGCCCGGGACCCTGGCGACGCTGCTCGGGCCTTCGGGCTGCGGCAAGACCACCACCCTGCGGCTCATAGCGGGGCTGGAGATGGTGAGCTCGGGCACCATCACCATCGGCGGCCGTGACGTCACCGCCGCGCCGGCCTCCGAGCGCGACGTCAGCATGGTGTTCCAGTCCTACGCGCTGTTCCCGCACATGAACGTGCTCGAGAACGTGGCCTACGGGCCGACGGTGAGCGGCGACCCCGCGGCCAAGGACAAGGCGAACGAAAAGCTGCGCATGATTGGGCTCGAGGGCTTCGGCAGCCGCATGCCCTCCGAGCTCTCCGGCGGCCAGCAGCAGCGCGTCGCCGTGGCGCGCGCGCTGGTGCTCGAGCCGCAGGTGCTGCTGTTCGACGAGCCGCTGTCCAACCTCGACGCCAAGCTGCGCCGCCGCGTGCGCGAGGAGATCCGCGAGCTGCAGCAAAGCCTCGGCCTGACGGTGGCGTACGTGACGCACGACCAGCAGGAGGCGCTCGCGGTCTCGGACCAGATCATCGTCATGTCGAACGCGCGTATCGCCCAGATCGGCGCGCCGCGCGAGCTGTACGAGGTGCCGCGCGACCGCTTCGTCGCCGACTTCATCGGCGACGCCAACCTGGTCGAGGCCGAGCTCGGGCCGCACCGCGGCGCGCGCGCCGCGGTTCGCCTGGGCGGTGCCGAGTTCGAGCTCGACCACCGCGGCATCGCCCCCGGTGCGGTGAAAGTGGCGATCCGCCCCGAGTCTGTGGTCCTGTCCAAAGAGGCCGCTTCTTCCCTGCGCGGCACGATTCAGAAGGCGGCGTACCTCGGTACTCACATGGAGTACACGGTGGCCTCGCCGATCGGCCAGCTGTTCGTCGTCGACCGCAACGTGTCGCGGCCATTCGCCGCCGGCACCGACGTCGCCATCACGCTTTCCGACCACGGCGTGGCGCTGGTCCCGGACTGAAAGTGCATTTCGATCCCGCGCTGCCGATCAACGCGCGGCGCGACGAGATCCAGGCGGCGGTCGGGGCGCATCCGATCGTCATCGTCTGCGGCGAGACCGGCTCGGGCAAGACCACGCAGCTGCCGAAAATGCTGCTCGAGATGAGCCGCGGCGCGGCGCTGCGCGGCCGCATCGGCCACACCCAGCCGCGGCGCATCGCGGCGCGCGCGGTGGCCACGCGCATCGCCGAGGAGCTCGGCGCCGAGCTCGGCGGCCTGGTCGGCTACAAGGTGCGCTTCCACGACCAGCTGAGCAGCCGCACGGCGATCAAGCTGATGACCGACGGCATCCTGCTCGCCGAGACCCAGGGCGACCGCGAGCTGCGCCAGTACGGCGCGATCATCATCGACGAGGCGCACGAGCGCAGCCTCAACATCGATTTCCTGCTGGGGTACCTGAAGCAGCTGGTGGCGAAGCGCCGCGACCTGAAGGTCGTCATCACCTCGGCGACCATCGACGCCGAGCGCTTCTCGAAACACTTCGGCGGCGCACCGGTGATCGAGGTGTCCGGGCGCATGTACCCGGTCGAGGTCCGCTATCGCCCGGTGGCCGGCGACTCGGAGGACACGACGCGCGAGGAAGAGGAGCAGGCGCTCGCCGACGCGGTCGGCGAGCTTTGCCGCGAGGGCCCGGGCGACGTGCTGGTGTTCCTGCCCGGCGAGCGCGAGATCCGCGATGCGGCGGAGACCTTGCGCAAGAAGGGGCCGAAGGGCCTCGAGCTCCTGCCGCTGTATTCGCGCCTTTCGGCGGCCGAGCAGGACCGGGTATTCAAGCCGGGGAAGGCGCGCCGCGTGGTGCTCGCCACCAACGTCGCCGAGACCTCGCTCACCGTGCCGCGCATCCACTACGTGGTCGACACCGGCGATGCGCGCGTCAAGCGCTACAGCTATCGCAACAAGGTCGAGATGCTTCAGGTCGAGTCGACCTCGCAGGCTTCGGCGCAGCAGCGCGCGGGGCGCTGCGGGCGCGTCGCCGACGGCGTCTGCATCCGGCTCTATTCGGAGGAGGACTTCGCGCGGCGGCCGGCCTTCACCGACCCCGAGCTGCTGCGCTCCTCGCTCGCCGCGGTGATCCTGCGCGCCAAGAGCCTCGGCCTGGACGAGGTCGGCTCGTTCCCGTTCGTCGACCCTCCCAGCCCGCGGGCGATCGCCGACGGCTACGACCTGCTGGCGGAGCTGGGGGCGGTCGATGACGGAAAAGACCTGACCCAGATCGGGAGGGAGCTCGCGATTCTTCCCCTCGACCCGCGCGTAGCGCGCCTGCTGGTGGCGGCGCGCGCCGAGGGCTGCCTGGCGCAGGTGCGCATCATCGCCGCCGCGCTCTCGGTGCAGGATCCGCGCCAGCGGCCGATGGAGCGCGCCGCCGCTGCGGACGAGCGCCATGCGCGCTTTGCCGACGAGCAGTCCGATTTCCTCGCCTTCCTCAAGTTGTGGCGGCTGCACGACGAGCCCGGGCTGCGCCGGCTGTGCCGCGACAATTTCCTTTCCTATCCGCGGATGCGCGAGTGGCGCGACGTCCACGAGCAGCTGGGCAGGACCCTGGAGGAGATGGACTGGCCCGAGTCCTCGGTCAAGCCGGAGAATCCCGAGGGCTACCGCGCGATCCATCGCGCGCTGCTCGCGGGCCTGCTGGGCAACGTCGGCATGCGCGACGAAGAGGGTGCGCATACCGGTGCGCGCGGCATCAAGTTCCGGGTTCACCCCGGGTCGTGGACCAAGAAACCGGGGAAATGGATCGTCGCCGCCGAGCTGGTCGAGACCACGCGCCTGTTCGCGCGCACCGTCGCCGGCATCGAGCCGAAATGGCTCGAAGAGCTCGGCGCGCACCTGATCAAGCGCGAGCGCAGCGACCCGCACTGGGAGAAGGACCTCGGCCAAGTGGTCGCGCTCGAGCGCGGCACCTTGTATGGCCTGCCGGTGTACGCCAACCGGCGGGTGCATTTCGGGCCGTTCGACCCGGGCCTGGCGCGCGACCTCTTCATCCGCTCGGCGCTGGTCGAGGGCGACCTGGATACGCGCGCGCCGTTCTTCGCGCACAACCGGCGCCTGGTCGCCGAGATCGAGCGCCTCGAGCACAAGTCGCGCCGGCCGGACATCCTGGTCGATCCCGAGCTGATCCACGCCTTCTACGACGAGCGCGTGCCGAAGGAGATCCACACCGCGGCCGAGCTCGAGCGCTGGCGGCGGCAGGCCGAAGCGGCGCAGCCGCGCCTGCTGTACCTGTCGCGCGAGGACCTGATGCGCCACGAGGCGGCAGGCATCACCACCGAGAACTTCCCGCCGGCGCTCGAGCACGGGCCGGGCCGCTTCGCCCTCGAATACCACTTCGAGCCCGGTTCGCCGCGCGACGGCGTGACCTTGACCGTGCCGCTGCCGCTGCTCAACCAGGTGCCGGCGGCGCGCGCCGAATGGCTGGTGCCGGGGCTGCTCAAGGAGAAGGTCAGGACGCTGGCCAAGTCGATCCCGCAGCGCCTGCGCCACAAGCTCGGGCCGCTGGAGGAGTTCGCCGCGGCGTTCGCCGACGCCGTGACGCCCTCCGACATGCCGCTCGCCCTGGCGCTGACGCGCTACGTGCGCAGCCGCTTCAACCTCGAGCTGCCGGTCGACGCCTTCCGGCCCGACTCGGCGCCGCCGCACCTGCAGATGAACTTCCGCGTGCTCGGCGACGACGGGCGGCAGCTCGACATGGGCCGCGATCTCGCGGCGCTCAAGCAGGGCCACGCGGCGCAGGCCGAAGCGGTGCAGCGCGAGGAGCAGCCTTCCGAGAAGTACGGCGGCTGGACCATGGGCGAGCTGCCCGAGATCATGGAGATCGAGCGTGGCGGCCACACGCGGGTCGGCTACCCGGCGCTGGTCGACGCCGGGGAAGGTCCGGATGCGGCAGTGACGCTGCAAGTCCTCGACTCCCCCGAGAAGGCGCGCGAGATGCACCGCGGCGGGGTATTGCGGCTGCTCGCCATCGCTTTCCGCGACCGGGTGCGCGATCTCGAGCGCTCGCTCGGCAAGGACGCAGTGCTCGGGCCGCTCAAGGCGGAGGTGGTGGTGGCCGCGCTGGTGCGCACCTTCCTGCAGGACTCGCTGCCGATGTCCCAGGCGGACTTCGCGCGGCGCGTCGAAGAGGGCCGCAGCCGCTTCACGCTGATCGCGCAGGAGATCGCGCGCACCGCCGCCGGCATCCTCGCCGAGCGCGCGGCATTGGAGAAGAAGCTCAACGCCATGAGCAAGACTTTTCCAAGGGAAGGCGAAGAGGTGAAGCAGCAGATCCTGCGGCTGCTCGCCCCGGGCTGGCTGGCGCGCACGCCCTGGGAGCGGCTGCAGCACCTGCCGCGCTACCTCAAGGCGGCGGGGCTGCGCCTGGACAAGCTGCGCGCCGAGCCGGCGCGCGACGCGCGGCTCGCCGCCGAGCTCGCCTCGGTCGAGCAGCCGTTCCGGCGCGAGGCCGCGGCGCGCGCGCGCTACGGCGGCGCGCAGCCGGACCTCGAGCAGTTCGGCTGGCTGCTGGAGGAGCTGCGCGTGTCGCTATTCGCCCAGGAGCTGAAGACGCCGGTGCCGGTTTCGGCCAAGCGCCTGGCGAAACTCTGGCAGACTCTACGGCGATGAACGTGCTCGGCGCAGTGCTCTACGGGATCGGCAACCTGTTCCACCCGCGCATGTTGTGGCTCATGCTGTGGCCGATGCTGATCGCCGTAGCGGTTTGGGGAACCGCGGCGCTCGCGCTCTGGGCGCGCCTCGCCCTGTGGCTCGCGGGGCTCCTGAACCAGTGGGCGCTCGGCACGGTGCACATCGAGCTCGGCGAGCTGGCGACGTTCCTGGCGCATGTCGCGCTGCTCCTGCTTTTCGTACCGCTCGTCTATCTCACCGCCCTGTTCATCCTTGGGGCTTTCGGCATGCAGAAGATGGTGGATCACGTCGCGGCGGTCTCGTTCCCGGGACTGGAGCGTCGCCGCAGCGGCAGCACCGCCGGCAGCGTGTGGAATGCGGCGATCGCGTTCGTCGGGATGCTGCTGCTCTTTGTCCTCAGCCTGCCGCTGTGGCTGATCCCGGTCCTTTGGCCCGTCATTACCCTCGCCGCCCTCTCGTGGGTTAACCAGCGCCTACTGCGCTACGACGCGCTCGCCGAGCATGCCGACCAGGAGGAGATGCGCCGGCTGTTCAGGGAGCACCGCGGCCCCATGCTGCTGCTCGGTTTCCTGCTCGCCCTGGCGGCCTACGTGCCCCTTGTAGGCTTCGCCGCCCCGGTGGTTTTCGGGCTGGCCTTTATCCGCTATCTGCTCGGCGCCCTGCAGGCGATCAGGCAGGGCTATCGCCCCCATCCGAACAAAGAATTGGCCGGCGGGAACACCTCTCCATAGACTTGGTCTATCTATTGTTGACCGACAGGAGATTTAAGTGATTGAGAATCGCGAAGGCCAGAAAGTCCCCCAGGCGAATTTCCGTACCCGTACGGACAGCGACTGGAAAACCCTCACCTCCGACGAGCTGTTCAAGGGCAAGACCGTGGTGGTGTTCTCGCTGCCGGGGGCGTTTACCCCGACCTGCTCGTCGACCCACGTGCCGCGCTACAACGAGCTCGCGCCGGCGTTCTTCGCCAACGGCGTCGAGCGCATCGTGTGCCTCTCGGTGAACGACGCCTTCGTCATGAACGAGTGGGCGCGCACCCAGGAAAGCGGCAATGTCCTGATGGTGCCGGACGGCAACGGCGAGTTCACCGGGAAGATGGGCATGCTGGTCGACAAGTCCGAGATCGGCTTCGGCAAGCGCTCGTGGCGCTACTCGATGCTGGTGAAGGACGGGGTGATCGAGAAGATGTTCGTCGAGGCCGAGAAGCCCGGCGACCCCTTCGAGGTGTCCGATGCCGACACCATGCTCGCCTACATCAACCCCAAGGCGAAGAAGCCCGACCAGGTGGCGATCCTCACGCGTGAAGGCTGTGGCTACTGCGCCAAGGCCAAGGTGCTGCTCAAGGAGCTCGGCTACGCCTTCTCCGAGGTGAATCTCGACCACAGCGACCGCTCGCGCGTCGTCGGCGCAATCACCGGGCGCGGCACGGTGCCGCAGGTGTTCGTCAACGGCAAGCACATCGGCGGGCTGGAAGACCTGCAGCGCTGGGCGAAGAAAGCCGCCTAGAACTTGTTCGGCGCTTACATCATCGGCGACGAGCTGCTGGTTGGTAAGCGCGAGGACAAGCATCTCTCCTTCCTGATCGCAGCCCTCGCGAAGCGCGGCCTGCGCCTCGCCTGGGCGCAGTACCTCGGCGACGATCCCCGGCGCCTTACCGCGGCGCTCGCGCGCAGCCTGGCCGCGAACGAGACGGTGTTCAGCTTCGGCGGCATCGGCGCGACGCCCGACGACCATACGCGGCAGTGCGCGGCGGCGGCGCTCGGCGTCGGCCTGAAGCTCCATCCGGACGCGGAACGCGAGATCCGTGCGCGCTTCGGCGGCGAGGTGACGCCGCAGCGCCTGGCCATGGGCGAATTCCCCGAAGGCTCGAGCATCATCCCCAACCCGGTGAACCGCATTCCCGGCTTCTCGCTGCGCGAGCACCACTTCGTTCCCGGCTTCCCGCAGATGGCCTGGCCGATGGCGGAGTGGGTCCTGGACACGCGCTACCGCGATCTCTTCAACCGCGACCGGTGGACGGAAGCGTCGATCCTGGTGTTCGGGGCCGGGGAGAGCCAGCTGATCCCCGCCATGCAGACGGTGGAGGCGGGCTTCAAGGGCGTCAAGGTGTTCAGCCTGCCGTCGATGGGCGCCGACGGCAGCCGCATCCACGTCGAGCTCGGCGTGCGCGGCGATCCTGCGCAGGTCGAACCCGCGATGCAGACGCTACGGCGCCTGGTGCGGGACGCGGGTTTTCCCTACAAATAAAAAAGCCCGCCTAGCGGCGGGCTTTCTGCTTTGGACTGCGCTTGGCGCTAGATCGGGCCGGTTTCTTCCGGCCCGGTTTGGCGCTTAGGCGGCTTTTTTTACTTTGGCGAGGCCTTTCACGGTCTCGGTCGCGGCGGCGACGTTGGCTTCGGCGATCTCGGTCGCCTGACGGGCGACTTTGCTGAGATTGTCGTAGGCCGAGTTGCCGGCGGCGAGCATCGACTTGATCGCGGCGACCGCGACATCCGAGCCGGCCGGGGCGTTCTTCGACACCTTGTCGAGCAGGGTGACGAAGTTCTCGTTCCACTCGGCGACGCGGCGCTCGGCGACCTTGCTGAGCTCGGCGTTGGCTTCGGTGGCGACTTCGTACACGCTCTTCGAGTAGGCGATGGCCTTCTCGATGGCGGGCTGCGCGAGGGTGTTTTGCAGCGTCACGAATTCCTGGACGTCCTTGGCGCCGAACAGCGCGCGGGTGTTGGCGATCGAGTCCTCGAAGGCGCTCTTGAACGCGCCGGCGCTGATGTTCGCCAGCTTCTCGAAGGCCGCGAACTGGCTGTTCGCCACGGCCAGAACGGCCTCGACGTTCGCCTTGTTGGCGGTTTGAATCTGTTCCGGGGTCACGTACATTTGTCTAATCTCCTGTGTGTTTGGTGCAATGCAGCAAAATGGATTGTATGCCGATCATTCTAAAAGTCAATGGGTTGTACTGAATATGAAAATAAGAATGATGTGTTGCACCATGATTTCATGCAATAGAAGTTAGTGCTTCCTTACAGCCTACGGCCGTACCGCCGGGGCTCGCTATGCTTCGGGTGTGCCCGCAAACGCCGAAATGAGCCTCGACTACAAGCCCAACGACCCTGCTGTACTGACCGACCCCTTTCCGCTGTACCGGCGGCTGCGGGACGAGGACCCGGCGCACTGGAGCCCGCGGCTCAAGGGCTGGGTGCTCACCCGCTACGACGACGTCAAGCGGGTGTGCCTCGACACGCACATGTCCTCGGACCGGCTGCGGCCGTTCTTCGCCGCGCTGCCGGCCGCCGAAGCGGCGCGCATGGCCGACCTGATCCGCTACCTCACGCTGTGGATGGTGTTCCGCGACCCGCCCGAGCATACGCGCCTGCGGCGTCTTGCCGCCAAGGTGATGAACGTGCGCTCGATCCACGCGCTGCGGCCCAACGTCGAGGCGATCACCGCCTTCCTGATCGAGGCCATCGGCAGCCGCCCTGACTTCGATTTCATCGCCGAGTTCGCCGGACCGCTGCCGGCGCTGGTGATCATGGACGCGCTCGGCGTGCCGCGCAGCGAGCTCGACCGTCTGAAGCGGCTGTCCGACGAGATGGCGCTGTTCATCGGCAGCGCACGCGAGACCGAAGGCAAGTACGGCCGGGCGGAGGCGGCGACGCGCGAGATGGCGCAGTTGTTCCGCGAGCGGATCGCGCAGCGCCGGGCGGCGCCGCGGCAGGACATGCTCTCCGAGCTCGCGCACCTGGAGGACGGCGGCGAGCGCTTTTCGGAGGACGAGCTGGTGGCGACCTGCATCCTGCTGCTGTTCGCCGGGCACGAAACCACCACCCACCACCTGGCCAACGGCCTGCTCGCGTTGCTGCGCTTTCCGGGGTAGCTTGCGAAGCTGCGCGCCGAGCCCGCGCTCGCCGCCGCGGCGGTCGAGGAGCTGCTGCGCTACGACGGGCCGATCGGAGCGCAGGTGCGCATCGTCCAGGAAACGCAGGAACTGCACGGCAAGACGCTGAAGCCGGGAGAGCGGGTATTCCTGCTGTTGAACGCGGCCAACCGGGACCCACGCGCCTACGAGGACCCGGACCGCGTCGACCTCGCGCGCGACGG
>CAZNVH010000068.1:0-6173 GCA_964576525.1 uncultured Enterobacteriaceae bacterium | reverse complement strand
AGATCATGCCGCCGATCATGTCCACGGCTGCTTTCGTCATGGCGGAGATGATCGGAGTTCCGTACGCGAGCATCGCCATTGCAGCCACGCTGCCGGCTATCCTGTATTTCGCCTCGGTGTTCATCGCGGTCGATCTGCAGGCGGCCAAGGCGGGCCTGAAGGGCCTGCCGCGCGCGCAACTGCCCTCGGCGTGGGGCGCATTCCGGCGCAACGGCCACGTGCTGCTGCCGCTCGGCGTGCTGGTGTACCTGCTGGTCATCGAGCAGTACTCGCCGATGCCGACCGTGTTCTGGTCGATCGTCTGCATGATCGCGACCGATGCCGCGCGCAGCCTGCTCCTCACGCGCCGCATCGAATGGCGGAACTACGTGCTGGCGCTGAGGCGCGCGGCCGTCACTTCGCTGCCGGTGATCGCGGCGTGCGCGGCGGGCGGGATCATCATCGGCGTGGTGGCGGGCACCGGGCTCGGGCTGACGTTCTCCTCCAGCATGATCGAGCTTTCCGGCGGCAACATGGGTGTGCTACTGGTGTTCACGATGCTGGCGTCGCTGATCCTGGGCACCGGCCTGTCGACGGTTGCGTCCTACATCATCCTGGCGGTGCTCGCCGCGCCGGCCCTGGTGCAGGGCGGTTTCCATCCGATCGCGGCGCATCTCTTCGTGCTGTACTTCGGCGCCCTCTCGGTCATCACCCCGCCCGTGGCGCTCGCCTCCTACGTCGCGGCCGGGATCGCCGGCGCCGATCCCACCAAGGTGGGCTGGCTGGCCACGCGGCTTGGCGCCATCGCGTTCCTGATTCCGTTCTACTTCATCAACAACACTGCCCTGCTGCTGATGGGCTCACCCGCCGAAATCGCCTGGGCGTCCTTCAGCGCGCTGGTCGGCACGTGGGCGCTGGTCGTCGGCCTCGAAGGCTACAGCTTCACGCGCTGCGGAAATGTGACGCGAGCCGGCTTCATCGCCGCCGCTTTGCTGCTGATCGATCCTGGCGTGTGGACGTCGGTGGCGGGTGCCGCGCTCATCTCGGCCTGCCTCCTGGGGCAGTGGACTACTTCCCGGACCAGCGCGGCGGGCGCTTCTCGACGAAGGCCTTGACGCCTTCGGCGAAGTCGGCGCTGCCGTAGACCTTGCGCACGATGTCGTCGCCGTCGGGTAGCGGCCGCGAGTCCTGCAGGCGGCGCAGCGCTTCCTTGGTGGACCACAGCGTGAGCGGTGCGTGCGAGGCTATTTTTTCTGCAAGTTCCTTCACCCTGGCCTCGATCGCATCGTTCTTAACTATTTCATGGACAAAACCCGCGGTTAGCGCCTCGTCGGCGCTCATCAATCGCGCGGTGAACATGAGCTCCTTGACGCGCGAGGAGCCGATCAGGTCGGCGAACATCGCGTAGTTCTTCATCGACAAGGTGTTGCCCAGGGTGCGGGCGGTCGGCACGCCGAACTTGGCGTCGGGCGTGGCGATGCGGATGTCGGCGCCGGCGGTGATCGCAAAACCCCCGCCTACGGCATAGCCCTGGATCTGGGCGATCACCGGTTTCTTCACGCGCGCGATGCGGCCGGAGCGCTTGTCGCCGTCCTTCTCGTACTTGATTCCGTCCTCGGGCCCGGTGAACTTGGTGAACTGGCTGATGTCGGTGCCGGCCACAAAGGCTTTAACGACCCCGTCCTTGCCTGCGGCCCCCTTGAGGACCAGGACCCGGATCGACTCGTCGGCATCGACCTCCTCGCAGACCTGGTACAGGCGCTCGTACATGTTCCAGGTCATGGCGTTGCGCGCCTCGGGGCGATTGAACGTCAGGGTGACGATCGGGCCCTCGCGGACGACCAGGACTTCTTCGGAAGCCGGTGCATTCATGAAGGGCGATGGTAACATCGGCGGATTCTCTAGGAGGAGGATGCGATGCTCAGATTCCTGTTGGCTGCGGCGCTGCTGGCCGTTTCACCTCTCGGTTTTTCACAAGCAAAATATCCGTCGCGCACCATCGAGGTGGTGGTTCCCTACGCTCCGGGCGGAGGCACCGACAACCTGATGCGCACCATCACCGGCATCATCGACGAGAACAAGTGGTCGCCGGTGCCGCTGAACGTCAACAACCGCGCCGGCGGCAGCGGCGCCATCGGCTTCAACTACCTGATCAACAAGAAGGGCGACCACCACGTGGTCGCCGGCGCGACGCCGATGATCGTGTCCGGGAAGATCGAGGGCCGCCTGCCGGGCAACCACCGCGACGCCATGACGGTGCTGATGATCGTGGCGATCGACGAGCTGATGCTGTCGGTGCGCACCGTGTCGCCGTTCAAGACGGTCGACGACTTCGTGAAGGCGGCGCGCGCCAAGCCCAACGGCCTGACCGTCGGCGGCACCGCCACGCTCACCGAGGACCACATCTTCACGTATCTCTTCGAGAAGGCGGCGAACATCCAGGTGAAGTACGTGCCGTTCAACTCGGGCGGCGAGGTGACCGCCGCGCTGATGGGCGGGCACATCGACGCCGCAGTCGAGAACCCGAACGAGATCGTGTCGCAGATCGAGGCCGGCACGGCGAAGAACCTGGCGGTCGCGGCGCAGAAGCGCCTCAAGGACGCCCCCGACGTGCCGACCTTCGCCGAGCGCGGCTACGTCTTCTACTGGGAGCAGATGCGCGGCGTGGTCGGGCCGGCCAACATGGCGCCCGAGGCGGTGAAGTGGTGGCAGGACACACTGAAGAAGGTCGTCGGCACGAAGAAGTGGCAGGAGGACTACATCAAGCGCAACCTCCTCACGCCGACCGAGTGGACCGGCGAGGAGGCGCTCAAGTACCTCGACAGCCTGCATACGAAGTACGAGCAGGCCATCAAAGGCCTGAAGGCCGCGCAGAAGTAGGGAGTGCGAAGCTAGGCTGTGCGCCAGACCGACCGGGTCACCGCGGCGCTGCTGCTCGCGTTCTCGGTCGCGTTCTCGGCCGGCGCGCTGAAAAACTACCAGTGGTGGGGCGCGGGCGGTCCGGGCCCCGCCTTCCTGCCGTTCTGGCTGGGCCTCGTCATGGGCCTTCTAGCTCTCGGTTTGTTAGTACGAAGCTTGAAACAGCAGGATGCCGGTGAGGCCTGGTTCCCGCGCGGCGAGGGCCTGCGCGACATTTCAGTGGTGCTCGCGGTCACCGTGGCGTTCGTCGCGCTGCTCAACGTCGTCGGCATGATCCTCGGCACCGCGCTGTACCTCCTGATCCTGGTGCGCTACCTCGGCCGCCACCGCTGGTGGGTGACCGGCGCCATCGCCCTGGCCGCGGCGGGCTTCAACTGGCTGGTGTTCGTGCACTGGCTGCGCGTGCCGATGCCCGAAGGGATGCTGTGGATTTTCTAGGCAACCTCGCGCTCGGCTTCTCGGTGGCGCTGACGCCGTTCAACCTGGTGATGGCGGTGGCGGGCGTGCTGATCGGCATCCTGATCGGCGCGCTGCCCGGGGTCGGGCCGCCTTCGGGCGTGGCGATGCTGCTGCCGCTCACCTTCGGCATGGACCCGACCTCCGGGATCATCATGCTCGCGGCGCTGTACGCCGGCACGATGTACGGCGGCACCATCACCGCGGTGCTGATCAACACACCGGGCGAGTCGGCCTCGGTGGTCACCTGCCTCGACGGCTACCAGATGGCGCTGCAGGGGCGCGCCGGGCCGGCGCTCGGCATCGCCGCCATCGGCTCGTTCATCGCCGGCACCATCGGCGTGGTGCTGCTGATGCTGGTGTCGCCGCTGCTCGCGCGCTGGTCGCTGTCCTTCGGCCCGCCGGAGACCTTCGCGCTGATGCTGCTCGGCCTCACCACGGTGACGCTGCTCGCGGGCGACGAGCCGCTCAAGGGCTACATCAGCATGGTGTTCGGCCTGATGCTGGCGATGGTCGGCTTCGACATTATCTCGGGCGACGCGCGCTACGGCTTCGGCATCGTCGAGATGATGGACGGCATCGACTTCCTGCCGGCGGCGATCGGCCTGTTCGGCCTGGGCGAAGTGCTGGCCGGCGCCGAGCAGAAGGGCGGCGCCGCGCTGAAGACCAGCCTCAGGCTGCGCGACGTGCTGCCCAGCTACGCCGACTGGGTGCGCTCGCGCTGGGCCATCGCGCGCGGCACGGTGATGGGCTTCCTGGTCGGGGTGCTGCCCGGCGCCGGGCCGACGGTGGCCGCGTTCCTCGCCTACACCGTGGAAAAGAAGGTGTCGAAGCATCCCGAGCAGTTCGGCAAGGGCGCGATCGAGGGCGTCGCCGCGCCCGAGTCGGCGAACAACGCCGCCGCCACCGCCGCGATGGTGCCGATGCTCACGCTCGGCATCCCCGGCTCGGCGACCACCGCGATCATGCTCGGCGGGCTGATGATGTGGGGCCTGCGCCCCGGGCCGATGCTGTTCGAGAAGAACCCGCAGTTCGTCTGGGGGCTGATCGCTTCCCAGTACATCGCCAACATCATGCTGCTTCTCCTGAGCACGCTGTGCATCCCGCTGTTCGTGCGCGCGGTGCGCATCCCCTACAGCATCCTGATGCCGCTGATCGTGGTGTTCTGCGTCACCGGGGCGTACTCGCTCAAGAACAACTTGTGGGACGTCGGCCAGATGCTGGTGTTCGGCGTGCTCGGCTACCTCATGAAGAAGCTCGGCTACTCGCCCGCGGCGCTGGTGCTCGCGCTGGTGCTGGGGCCGCTCGCCGAGCGCGCGCTGCGCCAGTCGCTGATCATCTCGGATGCCGGCATCGGCATCCTCGTCATGCGGCCGATCTCGGGGGTGCTGACGGTCCTGGCACTGCTGGCGATCGCGGTGCCTGTCGTACGCGCGCTGCTCGCACGAAAGGCGGCATGAACCGGCTGAGCCTCTGCCAGCTCACTGTCGAAACCGGTCCTCCGCTAGGCGGCTCCATGGTCGCCCGCATGCTCCGCCTGATCTCGGCGGCTGCCGGGGCGGGGTTTACCGCCGTGGTTCCCCGCGTCCGGCAACCGCCCGGACTCGGCGCCGCATCCGCCAACGACGATCGGCCGCTCGACGTCGAAGAGGCGCGGCGCCGCCTTGCCGATACCGGGATCCGCGTCGCGAGCGTCATGTCGTTCTGGATGACGCCGGAGACGGTCCCGGCGCAATTCGAGGCCTCGCTGGATGCGGCGGCCGGCATCGGCGCGCAGAGCATCCAGGTGGTGTGCCGCGATCCGGATCCCGGCCGGGCGCTGGCCAATTTCTCGCGGACCTGCGCCATGGCGGGCGCGCGCGGGCTGGGGGTCGCGCTGGAATTCATGCCTTACAGCTCGGTCCGCTCGCTGAGCGAGGCGACCGCGTTCATCGCGCGGGCGGGACAGAAGAACGCGGGGCTGTGCGTGGATGCGCTGCATTTCCACCGCTCGGGCAGCTCGCTCGGCGAGCTGAAGGCGCTCGACCCCGCGGCGCTCGCCCTGGTGCAATTTTGCGACGCGCCGCGAGCCGCCCCGAGCGCCGACCGGCTGCGCGACGAGGCGCGATCGGGCCGGCTCTATCCCGGCCAGGGCGAGCTGGCGCTGCATGAATTCTTCGACGCGCTGCCCCCGGGCTGCCTGATCGACATCGAGGCGCCCTGCGCGGCCGACGCCGCGCTGCCGGCGGAACAGAAGGCGCGAAACGCCGCCGCCGCCATGGCGGCATTTCTTGCCGAACATGGCGCGATTCGTGAAAATGCAGGCAACCAGAAGGGGCGGCACGATGCAGCTCGCTAAGTACGAGGAAATTCCCTGGGTCGTGAGTCCCGGGACGCGCGGCGGGGGCAACAAGACTTCCGAGCAGCTCGCGAAGGGCGAGGAAGGCTTCAAGTACAAGCGCCTCTTCACCGGCCGCGTGGGCGGGCCCGGCAATTTCGAAATGGTGGTCCTGCGCACCGAGGCGGCGGCGAACCTCCGGCACTTCCCGCGTCATCGCCACGCGTTCGAGCAGGTGCGCCTTACGCTGGCCGGCAAGCCGGACTGGACGCCGGGCAGCGTCACCCCCGAGGGTTGGGTGATCTACGTGGGCGCCGGCACCTACTACGGCCCCTATGATCGCCAGGGGGGCCACGAGCAGCTGCATATCCAGTTCCAGGGCGCGGGGTGTCCGCCGTTCCTCAATTACGAGGAAATGACCGTGGCGCGCGACGCGCTCACGAAGAAGGGCTCGTTCGAGCAGGGCGTGTTCACCTGGATCGACGAGCGCGGCCAGCGCCAC
>CAZNVH010000067.1:0-28488 GCA_964576525.1 uncultured Enterobacteriaceae bacterium | reverse complement strand
GGAGTTGCCCAAGGGCACCGAGATGGTGATGCCCGGGGACAACGTGAAGATGGTGGTGACGCTGATCACGCCCATCGCGATGGAGCAGGGCTTGCGCTTTGCCATCCGCGAAGGCGGCAAGACCGTGGGCGCCGGCGTCGTCGCCAAGATCATCGAATAGCGAAAATGCAAAGCCAGAGAATCCGCATCCGCCTCAAGGCGTTCGACTACCGGCTGATCGACCAGTCGGCGCTGGAGATCGTCGACACGGCGAAGCGCACCGGCGCGGTGGTACGCGGTCCGGTGCCGCTGCCGACGCGCAAGCAGCGCTTCGACCTGCTGCGCTCGCCGCACATCGACAAGGCTTCGCGACCAGCTCGAGATCAGGACGCACTTGCGGCTGATGGACATCATCGATCCGACTGACAAGACCGTCGATGCGCTGATGAAGCTCGACCTGCCTGCCGGAGTGGATGTAGAGATCAAGGTTCAGTAACGCTTTATTAGAGATTTGCGGGCCAATTGCAGCCCGCGCCTCAACCGAGGTCAAAAATGACTATTGGATTGGTCGGCCGCAAGGTCGGCATGACACGAATCTTCACCGACGACGGCAATACGCAGCCGGTGACCGTGCTCGACGTCTCCGACAACCGCGTCACGCAGATCAAGACCGCGGAAAAGGACGGCTACGCCGCCGTGCAGGTGGCGTTCGGCAAGCGCCGTGCGACGCGCGTGAACAAGGCGCTCGCCGGCCACCTCGCCAAGGCGGCGGTGGAAGCCGGGCGGGTGCTGAAGGAATTCCGCGCCAAGACCGACGAGCTCGCTGCGCTCAAGGTCGGCGGCAAGATCGGCGTCGAGCTGTTCAAGGTGGGCCAGCTGGTCGACGTGCAGGGCGTCAGCATCGGCAAGGGATTCGCCGGCGTCATCAAGCGGCATCATTTCGGCGGTCAGAACGCCTCGCACGGCAATTCGGTTTCGCACCGGGTGCCCGGATCGACCGGGCAGAACCAGAGTCCCAGCCATGTCTTCAAGGGCAAGCGCATGCCGGGCCACCTGGGCAACGTGCAGCGCACCATCATGAACCTCGAGATTGTCCGCATCGACGCCGCCCGCCAGCTGCTGCTGGTCAAGGGCTCCGTCCCCGGCTCGAGTGGCCGGGACGTCGTAGTGCGGCTCGCGGCGAAGGGGCAGAGGGCGCCCAGGGCCCAGCCGGTCGCGCCGAAGCCGCAGCAGCAGGCCGCGCCCAGAGCGGCGCCTGCGGTTGCGCCGAAAAGCGGGCAAGCCGCGGCCAAGCCCGCAGCCAAGCCGCAACCGGCGCCGAAGGCCTGAGCATGGAACTCAAACTCATCGGCGATGGCGGTGGAAGCAGCGGCGGCACGCTGAAGGCCAACGACGCCGTGTTCGGCCGCGACTACAACGAGGCCCTGGTGCACCAGGTCGTGGTCGCGTTCCAGGCGAACGCGCGCATCGGGTCGCGCGCGCAGAAGGACCGCGGCGCGGTGCATCACTCGACGAAGAAGCCCTGGCGCCAGAAGGGCACCGGGCGCGCTCGCGCCGGCATGACCTCGAGCCCGCTGTGGCGCGGCGGCGGCAAGATCTTCCCGAATTCGCCCGACGAGAACTTTACGCACAAGGTGAACCGCAAGATGTACCGCGCCGGGATGGCGTCGATCCTGTCGCAGCTCGCGCGCGAGGACCGCATCCGCGTGGTCGAGGAGTTCCGCGTCGAGGCGCCGAAGACCAAGATGCTGGCGCAGAAGGTCAAGTCGCTCGGCTTCGACGAGGTGCTGGTGATCACCGACGAGATCGACCAGAACCTGCTTCTTTCGTCGCGCAACCTGACGAACGTCCAGGTAATGACGGCACGCAACGCCAATCCGATCGCGCTGGTGCGCTTCCCCAACGTGCTGCTGACGCGCGCGGCCGTCGCCAAGCTCGAGGAGATTCTCAAGTGACCGCGACCAAGAAATACGCCGCCGACCGCCTGATGACGGTGGTGCTGGCGCCGGTGGTGTCGGAGAAGAGCACCTTCGTCGCCGACAAGAACCGGCAGTACGTGTTCCGCGTCGCCGACCACGCCACCAAGCCCGAGATCAAGGCCGCGGTCGAGCTGATGTTCAAGATCAAGGTGGACTCGGTCACGGTGCTGAACGTCAAGGGCAAGGAGCGGCGCTTCGGCAAGACCATCGGCCGGCGCCGCAGCTGGAAGAAGGCCTACGTACGCCTGGCGGCCGGGCAAGAAATCAACTTCGCCGCCACTGAGTAGGAAAACGCCTCGCCATGCCTCTCGTAAAAGTAAAACCGACTTCCCCCGGACGGCGCGCGCTGGTCAAGGTGGTGACGCCCGAGCTGCACAAGGGCGAGCCCCACTGGCCGCTCATGTCCAAGCAGTCGAAGACCAATGGCCGCAACAATAACGGCCATATCACCATGCGGCACAAGGGCGGCGGCCACAAGCAGCACTACCGCGCGATCGACTTCCGGCGCGACAAGGACAGCATCCCGGCGCGCGTCGAGCACCTGGAGTACGACCCGAACCGCAGCGCGCACCTCGCCTTGCTGCTGTACGCCGACGGCGAGCGCCGCTACGTGATCGCCCCGAAAGGCGTCCAGGCCGGCGCGCAGCTCGTCTCGGGCGCCGAGGCGCCGATCAAGCCGGGCAACGCGCTGCCGCTGAGGAACATTCCGGTCGGCACCATCGTGCACTGCGTCGAGATGATGCCCGGCAAGGGCGCGCAGCTGGCGCGCTCGGCGGGCGCGGGCGTGCAGGTGCTGGCCCGCGAAGGCTCGTACGCGCAGCTGCGGCTGCGCTCGGGCGAGATCCGCAAGGTGCACATCGACTGCCGCGCCACCATTGGCGAGGTCGGCAATTCCGAGCACAACCTGGAATCGATCGGCAAAGCCGGCCGCAGGCGCTGGCGCGGCATCCGGCCGACCGTGCGCGGTGTGGCGATGAACCCGATCGACCACCCGCACGGCGGCGGCGAGGGCCGGACCTCGGCGGGACAGCCTCCCGTTTCGCCCTGGGGCGTGCAGACCAAGGGATTCAAGACCCGCCGCAACAAGCGCACGCAGGTGATGATCGTGCGCGATCGGCGCGTGAAATAAGGAAGCGAAGCCATGTCCCGCTCAATCAAGAAAGGCCCGTTCGTCGACCATCACCTGATGAAGAAGGTCGAGACCGCGCGCAGCGGCAGCGACAAGCGGCCGATCAAGACCTGGTCGCGGCGCTCGACCATCGTGCCGGAGTTCGTCGGCCTGACCATCGCGGTCCACAACGGCAAGCAGCACATGCCGGTGTACGTCACCGAGAACATGGTCGGCCACAAGCTCGGCGAGTTCGCGCTGACGCGCATCTTCAAGAGCCACTCGGCGGTCGGCAAGCGCACCGAGGAAGCGGTCGGCGGCGATCGCAGGCCGGCGCCGGGAACGCAGGGTCCGGGAGCCGCGGCGCCGGGCGCCGCGCCGGGCGCGGCACCCGCGGCGGCTCCGGCGCCAGCCCCGGCAGGCAAGAAATGATGGAAACCAAAGCAAGCTTGCGCGGCGCGCGACTTTCGGCGCAGAAGGGCAGGCTGGTGGCCGACCTGATCCGCGGCAAGCCCATCGACCAGGCGATGAGCATCCTCGCCTTTACGCCGAAGAAGGGCGCGGCGATCATCCGCAAGCTGCTCGAGTCGGCGATCGCCAACGCCGAGCACAACGACGGCGCCGATATCGACGCGCTCAAGGTGAAGACCATCAGCGTCGAGCGCGGCATGTTTCTCAAGCGCTTCCAGGCGCGCGCCAAGGGCCGCGGCAACCGGGTTCTCAAACACTCGTGCCACATCTTCATTACGGTGGGTGACTAATGGGTCAGAAGATCAATCCAGTCGGGTTCCGGCTCGCGGTCAACCGCAACTGGAGCTCGAAGTGGTATGCGAACAAGCGCTCGTTCGCGCCGATGCTCGCCGAGGACATCAAGGTGCGCGCCTTCCTCAAGCGCAAGCTGGCGCATGCCTCGGTCGGCCGCGTGCTGATCGAGCGCCCGGCGAAGGACGCGCGCATCACCATCTTTTCGGCGCGGCCGGGCGTGGTGATCGGCAAGAAGGGCGAGGAGATCGAGGCCTTGAAGGCCGAGCTGCGCCGCATCATGGGGGTGCAGCAGGTGCACGTGAACATCGAGGAGATCCGCAAGCCCGAGATCGACGCCCAGCTGATCGCCGACTCGATCGCGCAGCAGCTCGAGAAGCGCATCATGTTCCGGCGCGCCATGAAGCGCGCGATGCAGAACGCCATGCGCCTGGGGGCGCAGGGCATCAAGATCATGAGCGCCGGCCGGTTGAACGGCATCGAGATCGCGCGCACCGAGTGGTACCGCGAAGGGCGCGTGCCCCTGCACACGCTGCGCGCCGACATCGACTACGGCCAGGGCGAGGCGAAGACAAATTACGGGGTCATCGGCATCAAAGTGTGGGTCTACAAGGGCGAGATCGTGCCGAAGGGTGAAACGGCGTTGCTGCCGGCCCCGGCGGCGGCGCCCGTGCCGCAGCCCGAGGCGCCCACGGAGCCCAAGCGCGCCCGCAAACCCTTCCCCAAGGCCGGCGCCAAGCGCCCGCCGGCGAAGCCCCGGCCCGACGGCGAGAAGAAAGCCAAGAAGGCCGACGCGCCCGCGCCCAAGACCACGGTCAAGAAGACCAGGAAGATCGTCAAGGACGAAGGCGGGAAGAAGGAATAGCGCATGTTGCAACCGGCAAGAACCAAGTACCGCAAGCAGCAGAAAGGCCGCAACACCGGCAACGCGACGCGCGGTGCCAAGGTGTCCTTCGGCGAATACGGCCTGAAGGCGACCACGCGCGGCCGCCTGACTGCGAGGCAGCTGGAAGCCGCCCGCCGCGCGATGTCGCGGCACATCAAGCGCGGCGGCCGCATCTGGATCCGCGTGTTCCCGGACAAGCCGGTGTCGCAGAAGCCCGCCGAGGTGCGCATGGGCAACGGCAAGGGCAACCCCGAATACTTCGTCTGCGAGATCCAGCCCGGCAAGATCATCTACGAGATGGACGGCGTCACCGAGGTGCTGGCCAAGGAGGCGTTTGCGCTGGCCTCCGCGAAGCTGCCTTTCCGCACCATCATGGTGCAGCGGATGCTTGGAGGCTAGATGAAACCGAGCGAACTCCGGGGCAAGAACGGCGAGGAGCTGCAGAAGGAGCTGGAGAGCCTGCTCAGGGCGCAGTTCGGCCTGCGCATGCAGCTCGCCACGCAGCAGCTGTCCAATACCAGCCAGCTGAAGAAGATGAAGCGCGCCATCGCGCGCGTGCGCACCATCATGAAGGAGAAGACGGCCAAGTGAACACCCAAGTGAACAGCGCAGCGACCCCGAACCAGAGACTCCTGGTCGGCCGGGTGGTGAGCGACAAGATGCAGAAGACCGTGGTGGTGAAAGTCGAGCGCCGCGTGCGCGACAGCCTGATGGGCAAGACCATCACGCGCTCGCGCAAGTACCACGCGCACGTCGAGAGCGGCGAGTTCAAGGAAGGCGACCTGGTCGAGATCGCCGAGTGCCGGCCGATCTCGCGCACCAAATCCTGGCGCGTGACGCGCCTTGTAGAGAAGTCAAAAGCCGTTTAAAATCACCACTCTTTCAGCCCCGGACGGGGTCCAAAACTGCAGCGCCTGAGGCGCGGCGCTGCAAGTTGGATTGGAGAACCAGCTCAAATGATTCAGATGGAATCCGTATTGGATGTCGCCGATAACACCGGCGCGCGCGCAGTCCAGTGCATCAAGGTCATGGGCGGCTCCAAGCGGCGCTATGCCTCGATCGGCGACCTGATCAAGGTCAGCGTGAAAGAGGCCGCGCCGCGCGGCCGGGTGAAGAAGGGCGAGATCTACGACGCCGTGGTGGTGCGCACCGCCAAGGGCGTGCGGCGCTCCGACGGCTCGATGATCCGCTTCGACCGCAACGCCGCGGTGCTGCTGACGCCGAAGATGGAGCCGATCGGCACGCGCATCTTCGGGCCGGTGACGCGCGAGCTGCGCACCGAGCGCTTCATGAAGATCGTGTCGCTGGCGCCCGAGGTCCTTTAGGAAAATGCGCCATGCAACGTATTAAGAAAGGCGACGAGGTGGTGGTGCTCGCCGGGCGCGACAAGGGCAAGCGCGGCACGGTGCTGCGGCGCATAGACGCCGACCACGTGCTGGTCGAGGGCGTCAACCGGGTGAAGAAGCACCAGCGCCCCAATCCGATGAAGGGCGTCACCGGCGGCATCATCGACAAGGACATGCCGATTCATATCTCCAATGTCGCGTTGTTCAATCCGGCGACCAAGAAGGCCGACCGTGCCGGCGTGAAGACGCTGCAGGACGGACGCAAGGTGCGGGTGTTCAAGGCGAACGACGAGCAGGTGGACGCGTAATGGCCAAGAAAGACAAGCAGGAGAAGCAGGACAAGCCGGAGAAGAAGCCGGCGCCGCAGGCCCAGGCGCAAAAGCCGAAGAAAGAGGCCCGCAAGGAAGTCGCCGCTGCACCCAAGGCGACGGGCCCGGAGCTTCCCGCCCCGCCCGCGCGGCTCGCGGTGTACTACCGCGAGAAGGTGGTGCCCGACCTGATGCAGAAGTTCGGCTACAAGACCGTGATGCAGGTACCGCGCATCCGCAAGATCACGGTGAACATGGGGGTGGGCGAGACCACCACCGACAAGAAAGTCCTGGACCACGCGGTCGCCGACATGGCGAAGATCGCCGGCCAGAAGCCGGTGGTGACCCTGGCGCGCCGCTCGATCGCCAATTTCAAGGTGCGCGCCGGCTTCCCGGTGGGCTGCATGGTGACCCTGCGCGGCGCGCGCATGTACGAGTTCTTCGACCGTCTGGTGAACATCGCCATGCCGCGCATTCGCGACTTTCGCGGTGTTTCCAATCGCGCTTTCGACGGCCGCGGCAACTACAGCCTCGGCTTCAAGGAACAGATCATCTTCCCCGAGATCGACTACGACAAGATCGACGTGCTGCGCGGCATGAACATCGCCATCACCACCAGCGCGAAGACCGACGACGAGGCGCGGGCGCTGCTGGCCGCGTTCCGCTTCCCCTTCAAGCACTGAAAGAGACCGCATGGCAAAGCTCGCAGTAAAGCTCCGCGATCAGAAGCGCCGCAAGACCGTCGAGAAGTTCAAGGCGAGGCGCGCACAGCTGTTCGAGATCCTGCACGACTCGAGGGCCTCGGACGAGGCCAAGGAAGAGGCGCGCGGCAAGCTGCAAAAGCTGCCGCGCGACGCTTCGCCGGTGCGGCTGCGCAACCGCTGTGCGCTCACTGGGCGGCCGCGCGGCGTGTACCGCAAGTTCGGGCTGGGGCGCAACAAGCTGCGCGAGCTGGCACTGCGCGGCGAAGTGCCGGGCGTAATCAAGGCAAGCTGGTAAGGGAGGCCGCATGAGCATGAGCGACCCGATCGCGGACATGCTGGTCCGCATCCGCAACGCCCAGATGGTGGGGCACGTGGAGGTGTCGATGCCGGCCTCGAAGATCAAGGCGTCGATCGCCCAGGTGCTGAAGGACGAGGGCTACATCGAGGACTTCGCGCTGCGCGACGAGGGCGCCAAGCGCGAGCTGCGCATCGGCCTCAAGTATTACGCCGGCCGCCCGGTCATCGAGCGCCTGGAGCGGGTGTCCAAGCCCGGCCTGCGCGTCTACCGCGGCCACGACGACATCCCGCGGATCATGAACGGGCTGGGCGTCGCCATCCTGTCGACCTCGCGCGGCGTGATGACCGACCGCAAGGCGCGCACCGACGGCGTCGGCGGCGAAATCCTCTGCATCGTGGCTTAGGGAACCGCATGTCGCGCATCGCAAAATATCCGGTGGCATTGCCGAAAGGGGTGGAGCTGAGCATCGCCACCGGCCAGATCTCCGTGAAGGGGCCGCTCGGCACGGTGGCGACCGCCGCCAACCCCAACGTCGCGGTCGAGAAAAGCGGCGACAACATCACCTTCAAGGCGCTCGGCAACTCCAACCACGCCAACGCCATGTCCGGAACCATGCGGGCGCTGCTCGCCGGCATGGTCACCGGCGTGACCCAGGGCTTCGAGAAGCGCCTGGCGCTGGTCGGCGTCGGCTACCGCGCCCAGGCGCAGGGCGACAAGCTGTCGCTGTCGCTCGGCTTCTCGCACCCGGTGGTGCACCAGATGCCCAAGGGCATCAAGGTGGCGACGCCGACCCAGACCGAGATCGTGATCAGCGGCGTCGACAAGCAGCTCGTCGGGCAGGTGGCGGCCGAGGTGCGCGCCTACCGCTCGCCCGAGCCCTACAAGGGCAAGGGCGTGCGCTACCGCGACGAGGTCATCGTGCTGAAAGAAACCAAGAAGAAATAGCAGAGAGCGATCATGAGCGACAAGAACCTCGCCCGCCTGCGCCGCGCGCGCCAGACCCGGCTCAAGATCCGCGAGATCGGGGCTGTGCGGCTTACCGTGCACCGCACCAACGGGCACATCTATGCGCAGATCACCACCGCCCAGGGCGACCGCGTGCTGGTGACCGCGTCGACGCTGGAGAAGGACCTGCGCGGCCAGTTGAAGAACGGCGGCAACCGCAAGGCTGCCGAGATCATCGGCGGCCGCATCGCGGCCAAGGCCAAGGAGAAGGGTATCGAGCAGGTGGCGTTCGACCGCGCCGGCTACCGGTATCACGGACGCGTCAAGGCGCTCGCCGATGCGGCGCGCGCTGGCGGGCTGAAGTTCTAGCGAGGACTCATGGCGAAGATCCAACCCAGGATGCAGCACGAGGAGCGCGGCGACGGCCTGCGCGAGAAGATGATCGCCGTGAACCGCGTCACCAAGGTGGTGAAAGGCGGCCGTGTGCTCGGCTTCGCTGCGCTTACCGTGGTCGGTGACGGCGACGGCGGCATCGGCATGGGCAAGGGCAAGGCTCGCGAGGTGCCGGTCGCCGTGCAAAAGGCGATGGAGGAGGCGCGGCACAAGCTGTTCAAGGTGAAGCTGAAGAACGGCACGCTGCACCACGTGCTCCACGGGCGGCACGGTGCGGCCAGGGTGCTGATGATGCCGGCGCACGAAGGCACCGGCATCATCGCCGGCGGGCCGATGCGCGCGGTGTTCGAGGTGATGGGCGTGACCAACGTGCTCGCCAAGTGTTTCGGCTCGACCAACCCCTACAACGTGGTGCGCGCCACGCTCAATGGGCTGCGCTCCATGAGCACGCCTGCCGAGGTCGCGGCGCGCCGCGGCAAGAGAGTCGAGGACCTGACCGCATGAAGACGATCAAGGTGCGGCTGCTGAAGAGCGTCTCGGGCTGCAAGCAGAGCCACCGCGACACGGTGCGCGGGCTCGGCCTGAAGCGGATCAATCACGTCGTCGAGCTGGTCGACACCCCCGCGGTGCGCGGCATGATCAACAAGGTGAACTACCTGGTGCGGATCGATGCGACTTAACACACTCAAGCCCGCGGCGGGCTCGAAGAAAGACCGTCACCGCGTCGGGCGCGGCGTCGGCTCGGGCTGGGGCAAGACGGCGGGCCGCGGCCACAAGGGACAGAAGGCCCGCTCGGGCGGATTCCACAAGGTCGGCTTCGAGGGCGGCCAGATGCCGCTGCACCGGCGGCTGCCGAAGCGCGGCTTCAACTCGCCGACGCGCGACGACGTCGCCGAGGTGCGCACCGGAGACCTGCAGACGATGCAGGCCTCCGATATCGACCTCGCCGCGCTGAAGGCGGCCGGCATCGTGCCGCGCAAGGCGCTGTTCGCGAAAGTCATCGTCGCCGGCAAGCTCGAGCGCAAGGTCGCGCTCAAGGAAATCCGCGTGAGCAAGGGCGCGCGCTCGATGATCGAGGCGGCCGGGGGCAGCATCCAGATCACCGAGAAGCCCGCGGCGCCGAAGAAGGACAGGGAGGCGAAGAAGGCAAAGAAGGCGCAGGCCAAGGCGCAAGCGCCGAGCCCAGCGCCGGCTGAGGGCGACGCGACGGCCTGATGGCGAGCGCGCTTCCCAACGTCGGCAAGGGCAGCAAGTACGGCGACCTGAAGCGGCGCCTGCTGTTCCTGCTCGCCGCGCTGGTGGTGTTCCGCGTCGGCGCGCACATCCCCTGCCCGGGAATCGACCCGAACGTGCTCGCCGAGCTGTTCCAGGGGCAGCAGGGCGGGATCCTCGGCATGTTCAACATGTTCTCGGGCGGCGCGCTGTCGCGCTTCACCATCTTCGCCCTGGGCATCATGCCGTACATCTCGGCCTCGATCATCATGCAGCTGATGACCGCGGTCAGTCCGCAGCTGGACCAGCTGCGCAAGGAAGGCGAGTCCGGCCGGCGCAAGATCACGCAATACACGCGCTACGGCACCGTGTTCCTGGCCCTGTTCCAGGCGACCGGCATCTCGATCGCCCTGGAATCGCAGCCCGGCCTGGTGCTCGACCCGGGGCTGATGTTCCGCCTCACCACCGTCACTTCGCTCGTCACCGGCACCATGTTCCTGATGTGGCTGGGCGAGCAGATCACCGAGCGCGGCCTCGGCAACGGCATCTCGATCATCATCTTCGCCGGCATCGCCGCGGGGCTGCCGGCCGCGATCGCCGGCACCCTCGAGCTGGTGCGCACCGGCGCGATGCACCCGCTGACCGCGCTGCTGATCGCCATCGCCGTGCTGGTGGTTACGGCCTTCGTGTGCTTCGTCGAGCGCGGCCAGCGCAAGATCCTGGTGAACTACGCCAAGCGCCAGGTCGGCAACCGCGTGTACGGCGGCCAGAGCTCGCACCTGCCGTTCAAGCTCAACATGTCGGGCGTGATCCCGCCGATCTTCGCCTCGTCGCTGATCCTGTTCCCGGCCACCGTGCTCGGCTGGTTCGGCTCGGCCGAGGGGCTGATCTGGCTGCGCGACTTCGCCGGCATGCTGACCCCGGGCCAGCCGATCTACGTGCTGATGTACGGCGCGCTGATCGTGTTCTTCTGCTTTTTCTACACCGCGCTGCAGTACAACCCGAAAGAGACCGCCGACAACCTGAAGAAGTCCGGCGCCTTCGTCCCGGGGATCCGCCCGGGCGACCAGACCGCGCGCTACCTCGAGCGCATCCTCACGCGCCTGACGCTCGCCGGGGCGGTCTACGTCACCTCGGTGTGCCTGCTGCCGGAGTTCCTGATCCTGCGCTGGAACGTGCCGTTCTACTTCGGCGGCACCTCGCTGCTGATCATCGTCGTGGTGACGATGGACTTCATGGCGCAGGTGCAGGCCTACGTCATGACGCACCAGTACGAGAGCCTGCTGCGCAAGGCGAACTTCAAAGGAGGCCTGCCAGTCCGCTGATGACCAAGGAAGATGTCATCGAGATGCAGGGCGAGGTGCTGGAGAATCTGCCGAACGCCACCTTCCGGGTGAAGCTGGAAAACGGCCACAGCATCCATGCCTTCATCTCCGGCAAGATGCGCATGAACTACATCCGCATCCTGCCCGGCGACAAGGTGACGGTGCAGATGACGCCTTACGATCTGAGCAAGGGCCGGATTACGTTCCGGGCCAAATAAGGGACCAAGGAGACGCAAATGAAGGTAATGGCCTCGGTAAAGAGGATCTGCCGCAAGTGCAAGATCGTGCGGCGCAAGGGGGTGGTGCGGGTGATCTGCGAGGATCCGCGCCACAAACAGCGTCAAGGTTGATAAAGCCTTGACCAAACAGCTATAATTTAGGGTTCTGCCCAGGGCTCGTCGAGAAAGTAGACCGCGATGGCACGTATTGCAGGAATCAACATCCCGAACCACCAGCACGCCGACATCGCGCTGACCGCGATCTTCGGCATCGGCCGCTCGCGCGCGCAGGCGATCTGCGCCGCCGCCGGCGTGCAGGGCTCGCGCAAGATCAAGGACCTGACCGATGCCGATCTCGACCGCATCCGCGAGAGCGTGACGCGCTTCACCGTCGAAGGCGACCTGCGCCGCGAGGTGCAGATGTCGATCAAGCGCCTGATCGACCTCAGCTGCTACCGCGGCTCGCGCCACCGCAAGGGCCTGCCGGTGCGCGGCCAGCGCACGCGCACCAACGCCCGCACCCGCAAGGGGCCGCGCAAGGCCGCGATCAAGCTCAACGTGCAGGCCGGGAAGGCGGCTTAACCGATGGCCACCCGGAACGCCCCCACCCGCCAGGAACTGCAGCAGACCGCCTCGGCCCGCGCGCGCAAGAAGGTCAAGAAGAACGTCGCCGAGGGCATCGCGCATATCCACGCATCGTTCAACAACACCATCGTCACCATCACCGACCGCCAGGGCAACACGCTGGCCTGGGCGACCTCGGGCAACGCCGGCTTCAAGGGCTCGCGCAAGTCGACGCCGTTCGCCGCGCAGGTCGCGGCCGAGCGCTGCGGCCGGGCGGCGCAGGAATGCGGCGTCAAGAACATCGAAGTGCGCATCAAGGGGCCCGGTCCGGGTCGCGAATCCGCGGTGCGCGCGCTGAACGCTATCGGCCTCAAGATCGGCAGCATCGCCGACGTCACGCCGATCCCGCACAACGGTTGCCGGCCGCCCAAGCGCCGGCGCGTCTAGGAGATCAGAGAAGCTCATGGCGAGAAATCTCGACAAGTGCCGCCACTGCCGCCGCGAGGGCGAGAAGCTCTTCCTCAAGGGCGAAAAGTGCTTCACCGACAAATGCCCGGTCGAGCGCCGCGCCTATGCGCCGGGCCAGCACGGCCAGAAGAGCGGCATGCGGATGTCCGACTACGGCAAGCAGCTGCGCGAGAAGCAGAAGGTGCGGCACATCTACGGCCTGCTCGAGCGCCAGTTCCGCAAGACCTACGCCGAGGCGGCGCGCTCCAAGGGCGTCACCGGCGAGCGCCTGCTGCAACTGCTCGAGTCGCGCCTGGACACGGTGGCTTACCGCATGGGCTTCGGCGCCTCGCGCAGCGAGGCGCGCCAGCTGGTGCGCCACAACGGCATCCTGGTGAACGGCAAGCGGGTGAACATCCCGTCCTACCAGGTGCGGCCGGGCGCCGTGATCGAAGTGGCCGCCAAGGCGAAGGAGCAGCTGCGCATCAAGGCGGCCGCCGAGGCCGCAGCCGCGCGCCACGTGCCGGAGTGGGTTGAAGTGGATTCGAAGGGCCTGAAGGGCACGTTCAAGGCGCTGCCGGTTCGTTCCGAACTGCCGTCGTCGATCAACGAGAGCCTGATCATCGAGCTGTACTCGAAGTAACCGTTTCGAAGCAATAGGACCTCTACACATGCCGCAATCGGGATTTTTGAAGCCGCGCATCGTCGACGTGCAGAACCTCTCGCCGAACCACGCGCGCGTCACCATGGAGCCTTTCGAGCGCGGCTACGGCCATACGCTCGGCAACGCGCTGCGCCGCGTGCTGCTGTCCTCGATGCCGGGCTACGCCCCGACCGAGGTGCAGATCGCGGGCGTGGTGCACGAGTATTCGACGCTCGACGGCGTCCGCGAGGACGTGGTCGACATCCTGCTCAACCTCAAGGGCGTGGTGTTCCGGCTGCACAACCGCGCCGAGGCGATCCTGTCGCTGAAGAAGAAGGCCGACGGCAACGGCTCGGTGACCGCCGCCGACATCGAGCCGGCGCACGACGTCGAGATCGTCAATCCCGACCACGTCATCGCGCATCTCGCGGCCGGCGGCAAGCTCGAGATGCAGGTCAAGGTCGAGTCGGGCCGCGGCTACGTCCCGGGCAACATGCGCTACCTGCCCGAGGAGACCAAGGGCATCGGCCGCGTCATCCTCGACGCCTCGTTCAGCCCGGTGCGGCGCGTGTCCTACGCGGTCGAATCGGCGCGCGTCGAGCAGCGCACCGACCTCGACAAGCTGATCATGGACATCGAGACCAACGGCGCGATCGAGCCCGAGGAGGCGATCCGCTACGCGGCGCGCGTGCTGGTCGACCAGCTGTCGGTGTTCGCGCAGCTCGAGGGCACGGCGCTGCCGACCGAGCAGCCGAAGTCGCCCGCGGTCGACCCGATCCTGCTGCGGCCGGTCGACGACCTGGAGCTCACCGTGCGCTCGGCCAACTGCCTCAAGGCCGAGAACATCTACTACATCGGCGACCTGATCCAGCGCACCGAGACCGAGCTGCTGAAGACGCCCAACCTGGGGCGCAAGTCGCTCAACGAGATCAAGGAAGTGCTCGCCTCGCGCGGCCTCACCCTGGGGATGAAGCTGGAGAACTGGCCGCCGGCCGGCCTCGAGCACCGCTCCTAGGAAAGCGCCATGCGTCACGGACTCGGACTTCGCAAGCTCAACCGCACCTCGAGCCACCGGCTAGCGATGCTGCGCAACATGACGGTGTCGCTGCTGCGCCACGAGGAGATCACCACCACGGTGCCCAAGGCGAAGGAGCTGCGGCGGGTGGTCGAGCCGATGATCACGCTCGGCAAGCGGCCCTCGCTCGCCAACCGGCGCCTGGCGTACAACCGGCTGCGCGACCGCGGCATCGTCGCCAAGCTGTTCGAGGACCTCGGCCCGCGCTACGCCAAGCGCAACGGCGGCTACCTGCGCATCCTCAAGACCGGTTTCCGCAAGGGCGACAACGCGCCGCTCGCGCTGGTGACGTTGATGGATCGGGTGGAAAAGTCCGCCGAAGCGGACAAGCCTGAAGAGAAGAAGGCGAAAACCGAAGACAAGAAAGCGGCCAAAGCCGCTGGCTGAGCGGCTCAAAGGCAAGGTCGCAATCGTTACGGGCGCGGGTTCCCGCGGCCCGGGTCTCGGCAACGGCAAGGCAGCAGCGATCCTGTTCGCGCGCGAAGGCGCGAAAGTGCTTTGCGTCGACGCCGAACTGGCGCGCGCCGAGGAAACCACCAAGACCATCACCAGCGAGGGCAATAGCGCGCACGCGTTTGCCGCCGACGTCACGCGCGCGGCAGATTGCAAGGCGATGGTCCGGGAAGCGGTCACGCGCTGGGGCGGGCTCGACATCCTGCACAACAACGTCGGCGTCGAGTCGCGCCTCGACCTGATGGAGACCACCGAAGAGGAGTGGGACCGGGTCATGACGGTGGATCTCAAGTCAATGCTGCTCGCGACGCAAGCCGCAGTGCCGGCGATGGAGAAGCGCGGCGGCGGCGCCGTCATCTGCGTGTCGTCGATTGCCGCCCTGCGTGGCCACGGCCGCACCGCCTATGCCGCGGCCAAAGCCGGCGTGATCGGCTTCGTCACCAGCGTTGCGGTGCAGCTCGGACCCAAGGGCATTCGCGTCAACGGCATCGCACCCGGACAGGTATGGACGCCGATGGTCGAGCGCCTTGGCGCGGAAGCGCGCGAGCGCCGCAAGCGCGCCGCGCCGCTGGGCACCGAAGGCACCGGCTGGGATGTGGGCTGGGGCGCGGTCTACCTGGCGAGCGACGAGGCGCGCTGGGTCAGCGGCCACATCCTGGTCATCGACGGCGCGCTCACCAAGACGACGCGCTAGGGCACCAGGATCGCGCGGTAGTCGTTGACGTTGGTGCGCGTCGGCCCGGTCACCACCAGGTCGCCGAGCGCCCGGAAGAAGCCGTAGCTGTCGTGCCTGGCGAGCGATGCCTTTGCATCGAGTCCTTTTTTCATGCTCTCCGGCGTGAGGATCGCACCGGCATTGTCCTCCGAACCGTCGATGCCGTCGGTGTCGGCGGCAATGGCCCAGATCCCGCCGGTCTCGATTCCCAATGAGAGAAGAAACTCGCAGCAGCGCCCGCCGCGGCCGCCCTCATTTTCTTTCGTATCCTTGATCGTCACGGTGCATTCGCCGCCCGAGATCAGAGCGGCCGGCCCTTTGGTGCGCCGCGCGCGGAGCGCCATTTCCCGGCCGACGTCGGCGGCTTCGCCGGTGATCGTGTCGCCAAGGATCTCGGGGCGGATGCCCTGCTTGCGGAAAACTTCGGCGGCGGCCTCGAGCGAGCGGTAGGCCGTCGCAATGACTTTGTTTGTCGCTTTGACAGACTTAGGACTCTCGGAGAAAGGCCCACGGTACTCGATCCGGTATTTGGCGAGAACCGCCTTCGCGTCATCGATCGTCGTCGGGTCCGGCACGCAGGGGCCGGAGGCGATGTGCGTCGGATCGTCGCCAACCACGTCCGAGATGATCAGCGCCACGACCGGCGCGCGGCAGGCCGCGGCGAGCCGCCCGCCCTGGATCGCCGAGAGGTGCTTGCGCACCGTGTTCATCTCGCGGATGTCGGCGCCGCTCTTCAGGAGCTGCGCGGTCAGCGACTTGAGGTCGGACATCGAGACACCCGGCACGGGCAGCGACAGGAGGCTCGAGCCGCCGCCGGAGATGAGCGCGAGCAGCAGGTCGTCCGGCCCGAGCGCCTTCACCTTCTGCAGGATCTCCCGCGCCGCGGCCTCGCCGGCTTCGTCGGGGACGGGGTGCCCGGCCTCGACGACTCGAATATGTTTCGTGGGCAAGCCGTGCTGGTAACGGGTGACGGCGATCCCCTCGATTCTCGAAGAAAAATGTCTTTCAACTGCCAAGGACATCGAAGCGGCCGCTTTGCCCGCGGCGGCGACGAAGGTGCGTCCGCGCGGCGGGGAAGGCAGGTGCGGCGCGAGGATTTGGAGCGGATCGGCCGCGGCCACCGCAGCGCGGAAGCTCTCCTCGAGGAGCGCTCTCAGCCGAAGCTTTCCTTCGCGGCGTCGGCGCCGAGGCCGTAGAACTTCGGGTAGGCGTCGCGGAACGCCTGCTGGATCTCCTCGACCGGGACGTCGGCGTAGACGCCGCGGTCGCGCAGGTATTCCATGTGGCGCCGGTCGTCCTCGTCGAACGGATGGAAGATCGAGTCGGCACGGCCGTCGAACTCGAGCGGCTTCACCCGGAAGCGCGTGCACAGGGCGAGGTTGAAGGCGGGTGTCGCCTTCACCCACTTGCCGTCGACGTGCAGGTCGGTATAGCCGTGGTAGACGAACAGGTCCGAGCCCATGGTCTCGGCGAGGCGCGGCGAGGTGAGGTGGTTCTTGACGTCGGCGAAGCCGACGCGCGCCTCGATGCCCGCGGCGCGCGCGCAGGCGGCGAGCAGCGACGCCTTGCCGACGCAGAATCCCTGCCCGGCCTCGAGCACCGCGGAAGCGCGGAACACCTCGCGGCTGGTGAAATCGAGGAACGGGTTGTAGCGGATCTGGTCGCGCACCGCGTAATAGAGCGACACGGCGCGGTCGCGCTCGCCGTTGCCTTTCAGGTGGCTTCTTGAAAAGGTAACGATCGCCGGATGTGTGCTGTCGACATAGCGCCCGGGCGAAAGGTATTCGGTCATTGGTCCAGTTTCAGGTCACTTATGCGGCCGGCTCTTCGCCCACTCGGTGTACTTTTTCGCCTGCGCGTGGGTTTCCCGGTAATAGCGGGCGTACTCCTCGCCGACCATGATCTTTATCGCGAGCCCGGCCGCCTCCATCTTCTGCACGTGCTCGGGATCCTCCATCGCCTTCCTGAGGGCCACCTCCAGCTTCTTCAGCACCGGCTGCGGAATGCCTTTCGGGCCGGCGATGCCGCGCGTCGAGCTGGAAATCACGGTCGGATAGCCGACTTCCTTCATGGTCGGGACGTCCGGGAGGAATTTCGAGCGCTGATGGTCCATCACCGCGAGGGCGCGCAGCTCGCCCGAGCGAACCCGGGGAGCGATGCTGCCGACGTTGTCAAACGCGACATCGACGTGGCCGCCCATGATTTCCTTCAACTGGGTTGCGCCGCCGTCGAGGTGCACGATGCGAAAGATTGCCCCAGGTGCCGCTTCCTCGAGCATCAGGATGGCGAGATGGTCGTCGCTAAGGATGCCCGTGGTCGCGGTGCGAATCGTGCTCGGCGCCTTCTTCGCGGCATCCACGAGGTCCTTCAACGTCTTGTACGGGCTGTCGTTGCGCACCCAGACCACGCCAGGATCGAGCACCTGGTTGATGATCGGCACGAAAGCATCGATGCCGAAAATCGCCTGGCGCTCGGGATCGAGCACCACGGTGTTGGTGGCCGGCAGGTTGATGTAACCGATGAAGTAACCGTCGGGCTTTTGCCGCGCCATGTCGGTCCAGCCGACCTGGCCGCCGGCGCCTGCCTTGTTCAGCACCACGATGGGCTTGCCGAGAATCTTCTCCGCGATCGAGGCCACGATGCGTGCGCCGACATCGGTGCTGCCGCCCGGCGGATACGCGATCATCAGCTGCACCGGTCGATTGGGAAAGTCATCCGCCTGGGCGATGGCGCCTGCCGCTGCGAGCAACGCGGCCGCCGACACCGCAAGTCTTGCGAGGGATTTCATCATGGCTGCCTCCTGCGTTGAATTCTACAGCTATGGCGTTGAAATCAAGTCTCGCGCAACGCCTTCGGCGCGAGCTGGAGCGCGGCGCCCGCAAGCACCGCTGCCGCCGCAACGAGCAACCCCAAGCAAAGCGGCCGCGTCAGGAAGATCGAGTAGTCGCCCGCCGACATCTCGAGCGAAGTGCGCAGCGACTTCTCGATCGCGGGTCCGAGTATCAGCCCGAGCACCAGCGGCGCAAGCGGCAGATCGAGCTTGCGGAACACGTAGCCGATGATGCCGAACGCGATCATGACCCAGACGTCGAAGATGCTCTGCTGCAGGCTGTAGGCGCCCACCACGCAGAACAGGAGCACGCCGACGCACAGGTACTGGAAGGGAAGCTGCAGCAGCTTCGCCCACAGGCCGACCAGCGGCAGGTTGAGCGCGAGCAGGATCACGTTGCCGATGAAAAAGCTCGCAATCACCGTCCACACCAGGTCCGGGCGCTCCTGGAACAGGAACGGCCCCGGGGTGATGCCGTTGATGATGAACGCGCCCATCAGCACGGCGATGGTCGGCGAGCTGGGGATGCCAAGCGTGAGGAATGGAATCATCGCCGCATTGGCGTACGCGTTGTTGGCCGCCTCGGGTGCGGCGACTCCCTCGATCGCGCCCTGTCCGAAGCGCTCAGGCGTCTTCGACAGGCGTTTCTCGACGATGTAGGCCATGAAGGTCGGCACGATCGCCCCGATTCCCGGGATCAGGCCGAGGGCGAATCCGATTCCGGTCCCGCGCCAGATCGCGCCAACCGAGCGGCGCCATTCCTCGCGACTCGGCAGCAGACTGCTCAGCCTGGCGCGCACCGCTTCGCGCACCGGCGCTTCGGCCGCCAGCAGGATTTCGGAGACGCCGAAAAGGCCCATCACCACGGCGATGAATCCGATGCCGTCATAGAGATCGGGAATGCCGAACGCGAAGCGCGGCGCGCCGCGCACCGGGTCGATCCCGATCATCGCGAGCAGCAGGCCGAGCACCGTCATCAACAGCGCCGCGAGCATCGAACGGCCGGCCAGGCCGCTGACCAGGCACAGCCCGAACAGCATCAGCGCGAAGAACTCCGGCGGACCGAAGCGCAGCGCCAGCTTCGCGAGCGGCGGCGCAACCAGCACCAGCGCGATCGTCGCCACCATGCCGCCGACGAACGAGCCGATCGCCGCAATGCCCAGCGCGGTGCCGGCACGGCCCTGCTTGGCCATCTGATGGCCGTCGATGCAGGTAATCACCGACGCAGCCTCGCCCGGTACGTTGATCAGCACGGAGGTGATCGTGCCGCCGTACATCGCGCCGTAGTAGATGGCGGAAAGCATGATGATGCCGCCCGTCGGATCGAGCTTAAACGTCAAAGGGATCAGGATCGCCGTGCCTGCCGCCGGTCCCAGGCCCGGCAGCACGCCGATCAGCGTACCCAGCATGCAGCCGGCGAACGCGTAGGCGAGGTAGGCCGGGGAGAGCGCTGCAGCGAATCCGGATGCAAGGTGCTGCAGCATCTCCACTGTCGGTTCCTCTCAAATCCCCAGCACGCCGATCGGCAGCGGGACCTGCAACCAGTAATAGAAGACGTGAAACAGGCCGAAACTGCCGAGCAGCGCGAAAATGGCGATCGCGACCGGCCGCCGGACGCCGAGCGCAAGCAGCAGTCCTACCGTAAAGACCAGCATGGCAAGCCGGAATCCCAGCGGCTGCAAAAGTAGTGCGACGACGACCAGGCCGGCGAGCATTGCCGCGGCACGCCTCGCGCCCTCGCCGCGCGGCAGCAGGGCCTGCGTGCTCTCCCCGATTGCGCGCCCGCGCCAGGACTGAACGAAGAGCGCTACGCTCAACAGCATGCCCAGGGTGCCCAGCCAGAAGGGAAAGAATCCGGCGCCCGGTCCCAGCGCGTCGCTCAGCGAGTAGCCGAACGCGGTGACCGTCATGAAGCCGAACAGCGCGCACAGGCAGGCCAGCACCGCCTTATCGGCGGTCATCGATCCAGGTTCATCAGGCGGCGCGCGCCGGCGAACAGCGCGCTCGCCGGGTCGGCGAGGCCGTCGATCACCGAGAAGTGGTGCTTGCCGGGCATCGGGATGTCGCCGGCGAAGGCGCCGCGCCAGCGGCTGCCGAGCAGGGCGTTCTGCCGCCGGAACTCGCTCGACTCGCCGCCGCCAGCGCAGGTCATCACCGGGGCGCGCGTCGCCGGGGGCAGGTAGGCGGGGGAGAGCTTGAGCGCCGATGACGGGTCGAGGCGCAGGTCGCCGTTCAGCCAGTCGACGTCGATGAGCGGCCGCAGGTCGTAGACCCCGCTGATGGCGAGCGCGCCCTTCCACAGGTCTTTCGGCAGAGCGCGGTCGAACGTGGGCCACAGCGCGGTCATCAGCATGGCGGCGAGGTGGCCGCCCGCCGAATGGCCGGCGACGTACAGCTGGTCCCGGTCGATGCCGTAGTCCCCGGCATGCAGCCACAGCCAGCGGCTGGCGCGCAGCATCTGTCGCACGATCTCCTCCATGCCGACGCGCGGGCAGAGGTCGTAGTTCACTACCGCGAGCGACACGCCGGCATCAACCCAGGCTGGGGCGAGGAAGGAAAAGTCCTTCTTGTCGAGCGCGCGCCAGTAGCCGCCGTGAATGAACAGCAGGCCGCGGCCGTTGCCCTTGCGCGCCGGGAAGAGGTCGATGCGCTCTCCCGGCATGTCGCCGTAGGCCAGGTCGAGGCTGCAGGTCATGCCGGCGCGGGCGCGCGCCGAGGATTCGGTCCAGCGCGCGAGGAACTGCGGATGCTCGGGGACCAGGTCCCGGTTGTTGTATTCCCGGCTGAAGAAGGCCTTGTCCGGCGCGTTCATCCCCGTTTTTCTCTCCACAGCCCCATCGCCTCCTGCCCGGGACGGTCGGAGAACGAGAACAGCACCGTCTCGCTTTTCGCCTCGAGCTCGAGCGGCATCCAGGACGGCGCGACGAACGTGTCCTTCGCCTCGAAGTCGAAGCTCTCGCCGGCGATGCGCGCGCGGCCTTCGCCCTCGGCGACCGCATACACCGTCCCCTCCGTCGAGCGGTAAGGCTGCGTGCGAAAGCCCTTGGGCAGCAATTGCAGGAAAGTGGCGATGGTGGGCATCGCGTGCCCGCCGGTGAGCGGGTTGATGAACTCCAGCTTCCAGCCGTGGCAGGGATCGGGGTCCTGGTCCTTGGCGACCTTCGCCAGCGACTCGCGGCTGCGCTCGTAGGGATAGCTGAAGAGCGGCGAGGTCTTGCCGTAGGGCGCCGCCGTGTTGACCGGCGCGAGGCCGTTGCCGAAGCGCGCGAGCGACACGCCTTCGCTGCGCGACACCGGCTGCATGTCCTCCGGGTAGACCTCGTGGAACTGCGCCGCGAACAGCTGCACGATGCGCACGTCGAGGCCGTCGAGCCACACGACCGGGTCCTTTCCGGGGTTGCCGTGATCGTGCCAGGTCCACGACGGGGTGATGATGAAGTCGCCCGGGCGCATGGTGGTGCGCTCGCCGTCGACCGCGGTGTACGCGCCGTTGCCTTCGACGACGAAACGCAGCGCCGACTGTGAATGGCGGTGGCTCGGGGCGACCTCGCCCGGCAGGATGAGCTGCAGGCCGGCGAACAGGCTCTGGGTGATGCACGACTCGCCGGGCATGCCCGGGTTCTGCAGGATCAGCACGCGCCGGGTCGCCTCCTTGGCGGTGATCAGGCCGCCGGCTTCCATCAGGTAGGGTCGCGCGTGCTTGTATTTCCAGAGCGCCGGCTTGCACGGCGTGACCGGCTCGTTGGGGATCAGCGAGTGGTACCGCTCCCAGAGCGGCGCGAAGTTGTGCTTCTCGACGCGCTTGTACAGGTCCTCGCGGGCGGCGGCGACGTTGGGCTGGGGGACGCTTGCCATGGGTGTCTTTCCGGCCAAAAAATCATTATAAAGTGTCGCCCTCTCGCCAGCGTGGACGGCGTGCCGGGGCTGAGGAGCGCGAGGATGGGCATTTCATGCAACGTCGCGCCGGCGGGCCCGGATTGATTTTCCTATCCGTCACAACAACCTCGGCTACGCCTACCAGATCGGAGGGCGGCTGGCGGAAGCGCGGCACGAGTACCAGACCGCGCTGCTTCTCGACCCCGGGCACCGCAAGGCCCGGTTCAACCTGATGCTGCTGCCGCCCGCGGACCGCTAGAGCCGCCTGCGCGCGGCTACTCGTCGATGTCCACCTCCACCTTGCGCCCGGATTCGGCGAGCACTACGGCGAACGCGATTCCCGCCATGACGGCGTAGTCGCGCCTGACCAGCGGGCTCGACTCGAACACCGCCCCCTTCAGCGTGTCGTAGCGCGCGAAGCCGCCGACCCAGACGCGCGGGAAGCGCCGCGTAAGCGACACCAGGGCGAGCGCGCCCGAGTAGCCGCCGCTCGTCGCGTACGCCGGCCTGTCCGGCCGGGCGAATGCCTGGTCGACGCCGTAGAAGTACTGGTGGTACTCGCTCGACGCATACAGCGGCCCGCCCTGCAGCCCGAGGTTCCACTTGGCCCCGGCGATCACCGGCCGCGTGAACAGGTGCAGATGGGGATAGGCGACGTAGCCGATGTGCTTGGTGTGCGAGAGGTCGGTGGCGATCGCGGCGCGCACCGGCAGCCGCGCCTCGAAGGACCATTCGCGGGCCCGGTCGCGCGCCAGCGTGACGTCGAGCCGCGGCTCTCGTCGGAGCCGCGGTAGTCCGGCAAGGTGAAGCCGGTCGCGCCCAGCCCGAACTCCCACTCGGGCCGCAGCTCGGCATGCAGCCGGGGTGCAAAAAGTAGCAACGCGGCGGCCAATATCCCCGCGCTTACAGTCCTTTGCTTGACCCCCCACATGTTCGACTCCTAGCGTACCAGCAGCTTCGCCAACTCAAGGAGGGTGCCTATGTTGTTCCGCACGAAACTGCTCGTCGCACTGCTTCCGCTGGCCGTGCTCTCAGCGGGTTCCTTGGTGGCGCACGGCTCGCCCTGCGCGATCTCCTCGTTCTTCATCAGCAACGCCCGGGCCGATAACTGCACCGGCTGGATGAAGCAGAGCAACGGCTGCTCCGAACGCGTGTGCGTCGACAACAAGGGCAACCGGTACTGCCAAGAATCCTGCAAGGGACGAGTCAACCGCGTCCGCTGCTAGGCGGCAAAAGGCCGTCCGGAGACTGCCCGAGGGTTGGGCCGGATTCCTTCGCTACTGCGTCAGCCCGCCGCGCTGAGTCACGAAGTCGAGGCGTCGGAGCATGGCTACTCTTTCAGGAATTTCAGGATCTCGTTGAAAAACTCGAAGCGCGGCTTCTCGAACAGCGTGAAGTGCGTCGAGTCTTTGATCAGCACGCTTTTCTTTGCCGGCGCGTTGGTCAGGTCGCGCATCAGGCCTTCGCGGTCCTCGGGAAACGACCAGTGTCGTGCTCGCCGGCGATGACGAGCGTCGGCACGTAGATCGACGATGCGTTCCAGATGCGTCGGCCGGTGAGCTGCATGAACGTGTCCTCGAGCACGCCGTTGGGCGCGCGCAGGCTCGGCGGGTTGCGCGTCTTGGAGGTCGGGTCGCTCGCCATGCACTCCTCCCAGAACGCCTCGGCAACGCCGGCCTCGCGATATTGCAGCTTGTCCTGCAGCGGGATTTCGCCGTCCCAGCGCCCCGTATTCGCCGCCAGGCTCGCCAGCCGGTAGGCCCCGAGGCCGTAGTTGAACTCGAACGGCCTGCGCTTGTTCTGCAATCCGGAGCCCGGCCCGAGGTTGGTGTGCTTGCGGCCGTGACACCGCCGTGCAAGCGGGGTTCTGGCAAATCCAGACGCGTGCCCGCCCGTCAGAATACGCTCCTGAACCAGGCCGAACACAAGGTGAAAGCCGAATACCGGATCGGCGCAACAGCGGATCGGCGAAACCTTGTCCTGATTGTCGTTGATGCGCTGAGACCCGACCACATGCAGATCTACGGTTATGAAAGGGAGACGACACCCTATCTCAGTCGTCTGGCCAGGGAAGGAAAGATCTCTGTCGTAAGGAACGTTCGCGCCGCCTGCGGAGAATCCGTTTGCGGCCTGTCGAGTATCGCGAGCGCAAGGTTTTCCCATCAATTGCCCGATACGCCGTTCACGCTTCCACAGGTCCTGAAGCGGCATGGCTATGAAGTTCAGATGATCCTGGGGGGGGATCATACGAACTTCTACCATCTCAAGTTTCTGTATGACGGCGCGGACCTTTTTTACGATGGTTCGATGGCGAAGGACCATTACATGAATGACGACACGCTGGTGCTGGAAAAAGTGAAGGCGTTGGGGAATTGGAGCGGACGACCGGTCATGTTTCAGTTTCACTTGATGTCTTCTCACGAGCTCGGGAAGCGGCTGCCCGCATTTGACGCATATAAGCCCAGCAGGGTCTATGGCGCGATAACCCATGGTCCGCCGAAGGTGGAGTACACCAATTTCTATGACAATGGCGTTCTGCAGGCTGATGCGATGATTCGCGAGCTGCTCGGCGCCTTGCAGGAAAAAAACTATCTGCAGAATGCACTGGTCGTGATTACCGCGGACCATGGCGAGGGCCTAGGCGAGCACCGGAGCTTTGCCCATGCCAACAGCGTGTGGGAGCCAGTCCTTCGCGTGCCTCTGGTTCTGGCGAATTTCGGCAATCGATCGGATTTTGCTGCAGGGGATGGCCGGACAATTTCCCAGATTGATATCGCTCCGACGGTGCTGCACGAATTGCGGATTCCTGCGCCCGTTTCGTGGGTCGGCAAACCGATTCAGCGCCCGCTCAGGACCGAAGAAATCCGCCAGTTCAGCTATTTTCAGTACGGCGGCAATTTCGGTCTGTATGACCACCGTCATTCCGGCCGGGAATGGAAGTATTGGAGGAACTTCAACAGGAACGAGGAATTTGCGTTTGAACTCCTTCGGGATCCCGGCGAATTGAATAACCTGATCCAGGGCGTCCCGACGGAGCTGAGAAACGAGTGGCGGGAGCTCGCGAAGGCGAGCCGCATAGGATTCGAAAAGGATCCTTGATCAGGGCATCAGAACCATGCCTTCGCGGGCCAGCGCCGCGCCGGGCATGGCCGCTTAATGCGAATCTCAGCACCGCGCTTCGGCCACCACCGGATTGCGCAGCACGCCAATGCCCTCGATCTCGATCTCGACCACATCGCCCGGCACCATCGGGCCAATGCCGGCCGGGGTGCCGGTCAGTATCACGTCGCCGGCGCGCAGCGTAATCGCCTGGCTCAAATACGAAACCAGTTTTGCCACCGGGAAAATCAGGTCCGAGGTATGGCTCTGCTGCACCGTCCTGCCATTGAGGCGCGTGGCGATGTTCAGGTCGCCGGGATCCAGACCGGTCGCAATCACCGGTCCCAGCGGGCTGAAGGTGTCGAAGCCTTTGCCGATCAGCATGGTGCCCATTTTCATTTCGGCAAACTGGATCGGGCGCTGGCTGACGTCGTTGCCGCAGGTGTAGCCGAGCACGCAACCGGGGGCGTCCTGTTCGGATACGCGGCGCGCGGTCTTGCCGATCACCACGGTGAGTTCGCATTCATAGTCGACGCGGCCCGCTTCGAGCGGATAAATAATTGCGTCGCCGGGACCAATGGCGGCGGTGTCCGGCTTCATGAAGAGCATCGGCATTTGCGGCACCGGCTGGCCGGCCTCCTTCGCGTGCGCGGCGTAGTTGAGGCCGACGCCGAAAATGCGCGGCGCCTGCACCGGGGCGAGCAGACGCACGTCGGCAAGCCGATCACGCCCGCCCGACAGCGCCAAGGAGTCGAACGGACTGCCCGCGAGGCGCTCGAGCGTGCCGTCTTCGCGCAGCGCGCCGTAATGGATCTGCAGGCCTGACTGGTAGCGGGCGATTTTCACGGCCGTCCCCTCATGCCGGCGTTGTCGTGAGCAGTTGCTCCAGCATGCCGCACATGCCAAGCGTCTGCGTGGCGTCGCCGGGAAGTGCGCGCACCGGCGCGGAGGCCGGCACGCCGAGATTGCGCACCCGGTTGCGCCCTTCGGCAAGCCAGCGCCCCGGCCCCTGCTCGATGACGGTTTCGAACTCGGCGCGGCGCGGTTGCAACGCGGCCTTGTGAAGGTCGATGAAGCGCGCCAATTCCGCGAAGTAGGCAGGTTTGCGGTCGCGCCACAAATTCATCAGCGTCATGTAAGCGCGCACCGATGCGTCACGCCGCTCCAGCGCGCCCTCGAGGCCGCGCTCACGCGCCAGTGCGGCAAGGCGCGCGTAGGCGGCGGGATCCGCATCCACGTCGGCGCCAAAATACATGCGCGCATCCCCGTGTTCCGCCAGGCCCGCGTTGCCCATCAGCACCAGTACCACGAGATCGCCGTGCGATACCGAGCGGTGCAGCGTATCCGGCGGGAACTGCACATAGTCGCCCGGATTGAGCGGCACGCTGCGAAATCCCTGCGTCATGTCGTTGAGTTCGATCGCACCGCTGCCGCTGACCGCGTAGTAGCCTTCATCGGTGCAGGCGTGCACATGCGCACAGCCCGAAAGGATGCCGTCTGGCGCCGGGCGCTGATGGTAGACCGTGAGGCGGGTGAGGCCGATGCCGGCGAGAATCTCGTTGTTCATCGGTCGCGTGCGCTCAAGCGGCTTGGCCGAGCAGCGCGTTGACGCGCGTTGCGTCGGCTGCATTGTCAAACACGGCGAAGCGGGCGGCGAGCCGGGTCGAAGCGCCGCGCGTGAGTTCGATGGCACGGTCGCGGCATGGGCTGGCGGTCACCACGCCCCAGTCACTGACGAACCACCACCACGCCGGATCTGCGCCGGCGCGCCGCGGCGCCAGCGCGAGGCCGGCAGTGCGCCCGCCGCCCACCGGCCCGCAGCACGCGACCCATTGCGCGTGGGCGTCGATGCCCTCCGCCCGGCCCGCGTAACCGCTGCTATCGAGCAGGGCGCCGCCCTCATCCACGCACATCGCCGGCGCAACCCGGAAATTGAACCACGCATGGCGCGAAGGGCCGATGGCGATGTCGTACTCCGCCGCCGTGACGGCGCAATCCATGTCAATGGTCATGCCATCAGCGTGTGCGTGTACGGTGGTCTGGCGCTGCTCGCGCAGCAGCAGGCGGCCCTGCGGCGCGCCCCATTCGATTGGACCGCGCCATTCGATTTCCTGCTCAAGCAAAAATGCGCTGCCGTTCGCGCTCCCCGCGAGGCCGGTCTCGATCAGGCGCCCGGGCGCGCGCCCCTGGAACACATCGTCGACGTAGCAATTGTAGGCGTAAATCTCCTCGCGGCCACCGAGCGCAGGCATCGACAAATTAAGGTGATCGGCTCCTACCCAGATCGAGTGATGATGCGGATGATCGGCCGGACCTTCCGAGGTGACCGCAATGCCGGCGGGCGTGTAAACCGGATAGAGATACGGCCGGAACACCCCGGCGGTCACGCCGAGAATCGCGCGGCCCTCCAGGCGCAGCACGCGGCGGCGAGTGCCCGCGAACGCACCGGCCGGCAGCGCGACCGACTCCTGCGCGAAGCTGAAGCCGGTCACACCTATTCAGCGCAGCGCGAGAATCCGCCCCACCATCGCCTTGGTCTCGGCGCTCTTCGAGCTGAATTCCTCAAACAGCGGGCGGGTCGCGGCGAACCATTTGGCCGATTCCTCCGGCGTGGAGCGATGCACCGTGACGCCGGCCTTCTGCAGATCGGCGAGCGCCTCGGCGGTTTTTGCGCGATTGTTCTTGCGTTGCTCGGCAAATGCTTCCACCGCTGTCTTGCGCACCACGGCCTGCAGGTCGCCGGGCAGCGCGTCGAGCCACTTGGCGTTGACGCGAATCGCTTTCGGCAAAAACCAGTGGTACGACAGATTCAGGAATTTCGCCTGCTCGTGCCACTTGAAGCCGCGGATCGAAAAGAAGTCCGCTTCGAGGGCATCGATCACGCCGGAGGAGAGCGCGCTGTACTGCTCGGCGTAGGGCAGCGGCGTCGGATTGGCGCCCAGGCGGCGCCAGAAATCCACCCAAACCTTGATCTCGGGCACGCGAATTTTCATGCCCTTCAACTGATCGAGATTGGTGACCTGCCGTTTCGAGAGCAGATGACGGAAGCCGACTTCCGCATAGGCGACAAATTCAATCCCGGTCTTCTTGCGCACGATGTCGGACACTTCCTTGCCGATCGGCCCCTGCAGCACTTTGTCGACATGCGCTTCGTCCTTGTAGATGAAGCCGGGCGCGCCGCCGGTGACGGCGACTTCGGGCGCCATCGATTCCTCGGTATCGGGCCCGCCGGTGGTCGACTGCACCGTGCCGAGGCGGCTTTGCTCGATCAATTGCGTATAGCTGCCAAGCTGGCTGGCGGGGAAGTGCTGCGCATCGATGCG